>CAXTEO010000089.1:0-17813 GCA_964243205.1 uncultured Sphingomonas sp. | reverse complement strand
GGCATATTCGAGCCCGATGCCCGAGGTCGAGCCGGTGACGATGGCAGTCTTGCCCTTGAGGAACATGGCTATCTCCATTTGGTCGAAAAGAGGGCGATCATGGGAGCGGGACGCGGTGTACGGTGAGATCGAACGACGCGCTCTTGCCGGTCTCGATATTCTCCGCGACGAGCTGGGCGTTGGCCATCGTCTCGGCCACCGCTTCCTGCCCGGCTTCCCAATGCTCGCGCATCGTGCGCGCGGAAAATTCGAAGTCGCGGCTGCCGCCCTCCCATACGTTGGGGCGGTAGATCAGATGGACGAGATTGACCGGGTCCTCGTTCGACTGCCTGCGCAAGGCGACGACATCGGGGTCGTCGCGCAGCGCGGGCGGCAGCTTGTCGAGCACCTTGCGCGCCAGCTCGCGATCCTTGCGGATTCGCATCACCTGGTCGGACACCTGGCGCGTACGGCTGGAGAAGCGGATTTCCTTTTCGCGCGCCATCACCTCCATGATCGTGCGCGGGCGTTCCGTCGCCGCCGAGAACAGGTCGATCTGGAAGGCGAGCAAGGCGCCCTGCTGATGATCGAGCACATGCGTCAGCGGCGTGTTCGAGACGAGCCCGCCGTCCCACCACAGCCGCCCGTCGATCTCGACCGGCGGCAAGCCCGGCGGCAGCGCGCCCGACGCCATGATGTGGCGCGCGTCGATCCGCGTCTCGGTCGTGTCGAAATAATGGAAGTTGCCGCTCTCGACATCCACCGCGCCGACCGACAGCCGCACCGGCCCGGTGTTGAGCAAGTCCCAGTCGATTAGGGCGTCGAGCGTTTCGCGTAACGGCGCGGTGTCGTAAAAGCTCATCGCTTCGGGCGTGCCGGGCACGGCAAACATCGGCGACAGCGCGCGCGGCTTGAAGAAGCCCGGAACGCCCGTCGCCAGCACGAAGCCCGCCGACCATTCGTGGATGAACTCGCGCAACTGGTCGTTGGGGAAGAGCGGGAAGCTCGGCAGTGCCGAGCTCATCGTGTCCCAGAAGATGTTGAGCCGCTCGACCCGGCGCTCGGGCGGGTTGCCCGCGACGATCGCGGCATTGACCGCGCCGATCGAGATCCCGGCGACCCAGTCGATTTCGATCCCGCTCGCCGCCAGCCCTTCGATCACCCCTGCCTGATAGCTGCCGAGCGCGCCGCCGCCCTGCAGCACCAAGGCGACACAGTCGGGGAGGGGGAGGGTCTTGGCCCGGCGCTTGGGGCGGGTCGGTTCTGCGTCAGCCATGGCAGCGACATGCGCGTGTTGCGATGTGGGATCAACGGCAGTTTGATGAAAGGGCGGCGCGACCCTTTCCGATCCCCGCGGCAGAAAGCATCGTACCTTGCAACATCCGTCCCTGCCGAGCATTCATGCTGCAGCGGCAACGACCCCGGGACCTGACACATGCGCCTCGACGATTTCGACCCCAATATCGATGTCCAGGACCAAGGCAATCGCGGCGGCGGCGGGTTCGGAGGCGGCGGTGGCGGCGGCGGGATGCTGTTCGGGCTGTTGCCCCTTGTGTTCAGCCGTTTCGGCTGCGGCGGCGTGGTCGTGCTGCTGATCGTCTTCGCCGTGTTCGGCGGCGGATTGAATATGATGGGCGGCGGTGGACAAATGTCGGCGCCGACGCAGCAGACCGACGGCGCGACGGGCAGTTCGACCGCCGGCGGCAAGAGCGTGACCGCGATCTGCACCGCCAATGCCGCGCGCAAATCGGCGTGCAACGCATTCAGCTCGGCCGACAAGACCTGGGCCAAACTGCTCGGGCCACGCTTCCAGGCACCGGGCCTGCGCTTCTACGACCAGAACGGTCAATCGGGCTGCGGCGCGGCGCAAAGCGCGATGGGCCCCTTCTATTGCCCGCGCGACCGCGACATCTATCTCGACACCGCCTTCTTCGACGAGCTCGCCAATCGCTTCGGCGCGAAAGGCGACTTTGCCCAGGATTATGTCGTGGCGCACGAATTCGGCCATCACATCCAGAACCTGCTGGGCACTTCGGACAAGGTCTCGCAAATCCAGCAGAGCGGCAACGAAATCGAGGGCAATGCCGCCTCGGTCAAGCTCGAGCTCCAGGCCGATTGCTATGCCGGCGTCTGGGCGAACCAGAACAAGGACCGGATGGACCCAGGCGATGTCGAGGAAGGCATGACCGCGGCGCACGCGATCGGCGACGATACGCTGCAGCAGCAGTCGCAGGGGCGCGTCGTACCCGACAGCTTCACGCACGGCACCTCGGCGCAGCGCATGGCGTGGCTGCGCAAGGGGATCGAGACGGGTGATCCGGCGCAATGCGATACGTTCTCGGGAGCGCTCTGAGCGTAGGCGCTGCCGATCTTCCGGCCCTCTCCCGCTTGCGCGGGAGAGGGTTCAAGCGGAGTGAAGCCTCAAACCCGAACCAGCATCTTCCCGCTATTCCCGCCGCTGAACAAAGCGAGGAACGCCTCGGGTGCGGCGTCGAGCCCGTCGAACACCGTCTCTTCATTGTGCAATTTGCCCTCGGCCAGCCAGCCGCCCATCACGCGGTAGAATTCGGCCGCCTCGGCAAGATAGTCGCTGACGATGAACCCGCTCATCCGCACGCGCATGCCGATCAGGCGGGCGAGGTAACGCAATTCGGTGGGCGCGCTCGAATTATAGACGTCGATCATCCCGCAGATCGCGAAGCGCGCGTTAAGGTTGGCGACTGCCAGCGCGGCGTCGAGATGTTCGCCGCCGACATTGTCGAAATAGACGTCGATCCCGCCGTCGCCGACGTCACGCGCAGCGGCCTGCAGCTTCTTCACCAACGGCCCTTCGCTCTTATAGTCGATCACCGTATCGGCGCCGATCCCGGTCACCAGCGCGCCTTTCTCGGCGCCCCCGGCCGAACCGATCACGGTCATGCCGCTCGCCTTGGCGATCTGCACCACGGTCGATCCGACCGCGCCACCCGCCGCCGAAACGAACACGACATCGCCCGGCTTCGCCGCCGCCACCCGCAGCAGGCCGAAATAGGCGGTCATTCCGGTCATGCCGAGCAAGCCGAGGAATTGTTGTGGCGGTACGGCGAGGCCGGGCAGTTTCTGCACCTGTTTGCCCGGCAGCACCGCTTCGTCGCGCCAGCCGAGCATATGCTGGACCATATCGCCGACCGCGGCACCTTCGGCCCGGCTTTCGGTCACTTCGCCGATCGCGCCGCCCTGCATCGCTTCGCCGAGCACGAACGGCGGGACATAGGATTTCACGTCGTTCATGCGGCCGCGCATGTACGGATCGACCGACAGCCAGCGATTGGCGACGCGCACTTCGCCTTCGGCGAGCGCGGCGACCGGCACGTCGATCAACGCGAAGTCACTGGCGACGGGCATGCCGTTCGGGCGCGATTTCAGGCTCCAGGCGCGAGTCATGGGCATCCTCCTCTTCGTGTTTTCGAAAGCGAGGTATGCGGGGGCGTCGCCGCTGGCAACCAAATTCCCTCTCCCTTCGGGAGAGAAGGGAGAGGGAAGCGTCGGAAGGGTGAAAGTGAGGCGGGGAATCGTCGAACACCCTCACCCCGCGCCGCATTCGTGGCTCCCCCTATCCCGGTGGGAGCGCGGCTCTGGCGAGCTCGATGCATCCTTGGGGAACTCTGTCGCGCCACGATCGGGAGGAATCGCGAGGAAAATGTCAGAGCCGCGCGGCACGCGGTTGCATCGCCGGAAAAGCGCCGCTAAGGCGGCTCACCGCCCGAAAAGGCGGGTTTTGCGTGGTGCGGGGCTGTAGCTCAGATGGGAGAGCGCTGCAATCGCACTGCAGAGGCCAGCGGTTCGATTCCGCTCAGCTCCACCACGCTTTCCCCACCCCCCACAACCGACCACCGCACGATGCGGACGCGATTTCGCGGACCCTATCCCGCGCCCAACCATTCAGGCACCATGCGTGTGATGTCCTCCACCGGTAGCCTGACTCGCTCGCTCAAGGGCCTGATCGTCGGTCAGGTCCGCGCGGTGTTCAATGACCGGAGCCGCGGCGAGGCGCCGGTGCCACGCAGCGCCGATGCGCTGTTCCCGCCGAACTCGGTCGCGTGGCGGGTGCACGGCGACGTCACCACGATGATGGTCGGCGGGATCGCCGCATTGCTGCTGCAAATGCTGCACCCGAAGGTGCTGGCGGGCGTGTGGGACCATTCGGGCTTTCGCGCGGACATGCAGGGGCGCTTGCGCCGCACCGCGCGGTTCATCGCGGTCACCACCTTCGGCGCGCCCGACGATGCACGCGCGTTGCTCGCCAAGGTCCGCCGGATCCATGACAATATCGGCGGCACCTTGCCCGATGGCACGCCGTATCGCGCAGGCGACCCGGCCTTGCTCGCCTGGGTGCATGTCTGCGAGGTGCTCAGCTTTCTCGATAGCTGGATCCGTTACGGCGAGCCCAACATGTCGCGCGCTGACCAGGACCGCTACGTCGCCGAGATGACGCGGATCGCCGAGCCGCTCGGAGTAGACCCGATCCCGCACACGCGCGCCGAGGCCGAGGCGATCATGATCGCGATGCGGCCCGCGCTGTGCGTCGATGCGCGCACGCGCGACGTGGCGAGCGTGCTGCTCGACCAGCCGG
Organism: uncultured Sphingomonas sp.; assembly: GCA_964243205.1. Classification (GTDB taxonomy): domain Bacteria; phylum Pseudomonadota; class Alphaproteobacteria; order Sphingomonadales; family Sphingomonadaceae; genus Sphingomonas. Next base: position 13,222 of record CAXTEO010000089.1, on the reverse strand, counting down.
CACCGTCGATCGCGGCGGGGCCGTTCGCCGCGATCACGCTCCAGGCCGGCATCGATCTGCTGCCGGGTTGGGCGCGGACGATGCATGGCCTCGCGCAGCCCGCGCTCGGCGTGCCGCTGATCCGGGTTGGCGCGTACGGCGTCGCCAGTACCTTGCGCTGGGCGTTTCGCGGATGAGCGACGCGATCCCCGCCGCGACGCTCGTGCTGTTTCGCGAGAATGGTGCGACACCGGAGCTGCTGTTCGTCGAACGCTCCAAGGCGATGGTGTTCGCCGGTGGCGCATTGGTGTTTCCCGGCGGACGGATCGATCCGGGCGATCGGGCGCTTGCGCTCGAGCTCGGCGGCGAGCCCGACGACATGGCCGCGCGGATCGGCGCGATCCGCGAAACGATCGAGGAGGTGGGCATGGCGGTCGGCCTGCCGGCGATGGCGCCCGCCACGTTCGACAGGCTCCGCGCCGGGCTGCATCGCGGCGAGGCCATCGGCGCGGTGCTGCGCGATCTCGATGTGACGCTCGACCCGACAGCGCTGACCGCATTCGCGCGCTGGCTCCCGGCGCATGCGCATATGCGGATCTTCGACACGCGCTTCTATATCGCGCAATTGCCCGCTGGCGCGCCCGAGCCGGTGGTCGACGATACCGAGAATGTCCGCGCCTTCTGGTCGACCGCGCAGCGCGTGCTGGACGATGCGGATGCCGGGCGCGTCAAGATCATTTTCCCGACGCGGCGCAATCTCGAGCGGCTGGCACAATATGCGAGCTTCACAGCGGCGGTGGCCGACGCAGCGGCGCATGAGATCCGCGCCGTCACGCCATGGATCGAAGCGCGGGCCGGGGTGGAGCATCTCTGCATCCCGGACGATCTCGGATATCCGGTCACGTCCGAAGCGATGAGCGGCGCGGTGCGGGGATAGGACCGAACCCCGCCCTGCCAGGGAGGGGCCGATCGCGTCAGTTCGGCAAAGCTGCCGTCTCGACCTTTTCCACCCATTTCGGATAGAAAGCCGGCTGGCGGTTCGACCAGCCCGAGGCGGTGGCGGCGGCTTCGCTGATCGACTGCAGCAATTTGCGGCGCAGCTCGGGGTGAAGATGCGGCAACGCGGCCGCCGCGCAGAAGGCGGCGGGCAGCCACGGCCGCACTTCGGCGCCGATCAGCCGCTCGTACAGGAAGCGGTAGGCAGCGAAGGTGGTCAGGCGCCCCTGGCCGAGGTCGAACGCCGTCACCGTCACCAGCGGTGCGAGGAACGGCTCGATCGCGTCGAGCCCGCTATCGTCGGGGATCAGCGCACGGATGTCCGGGAGGTGGGTGTAGAGACGCGCCTGGGCGCGGATGCTGGCGGCTTCGACCACGTCGCGCGACCAACGCTGCATCGCGTCGTCGCGGTCGAGCCCGATGTCGAGCGAGCGTCGCACGTAGCGCTGCGTCGCCGAAGCGAAGCTCGCAAATTCCTTCATTTCGGCCAAGCTCATCGCGCCGTTGGCCGGTTTCATCCGAGAACCCATCACGTCACCCCGCCGTAAAAGTGCAGTCGGGCGAGGATGCGCGCCAAGGTTTTACGCTATGGTTAACGCGTCGTCGTCCGCCGTTCACAAGCGACCACGTTTCGTGGTGCAACGCAACATAACTTGAGACGAACCGATGAGCGCGGCGGATAATTCCGTAAGGTGCGACGATCGCGCAACAATCGCGCGATCGTCGTTATGGACTTAGGCCTTGTCGGCAGCGATCGCGGCTTCGGCGTCGGGATCATATCCCGACGATTTGGGCAGCTGGGTATTTTCGCCGGGCTGCGTATTCGACGGCGGATCGGACGCGTCCATCGACTCGTCGAGCGCATTGTCGAGCGCTGCGTCGGGGCTCTCGGGATCGCGCTCGAGCCGCTTGGCGATCGATTCGTCCTGGCCGGCATTCTGGCGCGGATGATGGATCTGCTCATTCTCTTCGGGGCTACCGGGCGCGACCGACAGACTGTCGATGGCCTGCTGGTCGACCAGTTTGGTATCTTCGGTCATCATGCTCTCCTGAAACGGTTCGCTAGCAGAACGACCGACCATGCTGCGGTGTTCCGTCAGCCCAGCCGCGAAACCGAAACACTTTGCCGGTTCAAGGTGGCGGTGCCGAACACCGTCATGAAGGCGATGTCGGTCGCATCGCGCCCGACCGCGACGCGGACCAGATCGGCGCACGACGCCATCCGCGTCGCATCGACCAGGTGCCAGCCGCCGCCGATCCACAATTCGGCGACCGCATGGAAATCGGGCGGATCGACTCCCGGCGCATAGGCCGACACGCACCGCGCCGGGATCCCGCCGGCGCGGGCGAGCGCGACCAGCAGATGCGCATAATCGCGGCACACGCCGCGGCGCTCGGCAAAGGTCATCAGCGCGGTCGTCGTGCCGGTCGAGGTGCCGCACGCATAGGTCAGATGCTCCGCCACCCACTGCGTCAGCGCGGTGGCGAGCGGCCCGGCCGAAAGCCCGGCGAATTCCTGCTGGACGAAACCTTCCAGCCGGTCGGACTCGCAATAGCGGCTCGGCAGCAGATACGGGATGGTTTCGGGCGGCATCGCGCGGATCGGCGTGTCGCCGAGCGTGCCGAAATCGACCGGCGTCCGCAGGATCTCGACGATCGCGCGATAGTCCGCGCGGAACGGGCCTTCGCCGCGCGCCCAGCAGCGCTGGCCGATCCCGTCCTCGCCGGGCACTGCGCGGAGCGGTGCATCGCAATAGACGCGCAGATCCTGCATCTCGAGCCGCTGGTCGTCGCCTTTGGCGGCCTCCACCAGCAGCAGCACATCGGCTGCACCGTCGATCGTATAGTCGAGCGTCACGTCGATCGCGATGCGCATGGCGGCCTTCCCGGCAAAGAAAAGGGCCCGACGGAGGATTCCGCCGGGCCCTGAAGCTGTACGATCGATCGTCGCGTTAGTTGCGGTTGCCGAACAAGCGCAGGATGAACAGGAACATGTTGATGAAGTCGAGATACAGGCTCAGCGCCGACATGATCGTCACGCGCTGCTCGTCCGAGGTGCCGGCGACCTGTGCATACAGGCTCTTGGTGCGCTGCGTGTCGTAGGCGGTGAGGCCAGCGAACAGCAGCACGCCGACCAGGCTGATGACGAAGCCGAGCGGACCCGATTGCAGGAACATGTTGAGCACGCTGGCGACCAGCAAGCCGACCACGCCCATGATCATGAACGTGCCGAGTGCCGACAGGTCACGCTTGGTGGTGTAGCCGTACAGGCTCAGCGCGCCGAACGAGGCGGCGGTGGCGAAGAACGCCTGCGCGATCGCGACGGGCGAATAGACGAGGAAGATGGTCGAGAGCGACAGGCCCATCGCCACCGCGAAACCCCAGAACATCGCCTGCAGCGTGCTGTTCGACATGCGCGCCTGGCCGAAGCTCATGCCGAACACGAAGCCGAGCGGGGCCAGCGTGATGATCCATTTGAGAATGCCCGGGCCAGCGAACACCTGGACGGCAAAGCCGCTGGCGACGAAGGCGAGCGCGACGATGCCCGTCAGCAGCACGGCCGACGCCATGTAATTATAGACCGAGAGCATGTAGCTGCGCAGACCCGCGTCATACGCGACCCCACGCGTGGTCCCGGCCGTCTGGAATGCCGAGGCATTCGAACGGGGATCAGACCAGTTTGCCATTGCGAAAAGCTCCTCTTGGGCCGGCCAAGTGCCGGATGGCCGCAATATCGGCTTTTGGCCGAGTGTTTTCAAGCCAATCCGGTGCGCCGCGGTCGTGGGGAGCCGCCAGGAACGCCGCCAGCAATGTTTTATTACAATGCGTGGCGCGGGCGAGGGCGCCGCGGCGACGCGCACGCGCGATCGCAACGCGACCGCGCGGCATGTCGCCGGCTCCGCCATAAATCGCTTTCGTATCTGCGGTATGCTCTGCTACGCCGCCCGGCAGAGCAGAAGCTGCCGAGAGGAAATACCGCATGGCGACCGTCCCCGGTGCAGCGCAGACGCGCGCACCCGCTTACGCCTGGTACGTTCTCGGCATCCTGTTCCTGGTCTATGTACTCAATTTCGTCGATCGGCAGATCATTTCGATCCTCGCCGAGGACATCAAGCGCGACCTGCATTTGAAGGATGAGGATCTCGGTTTCCTTTACGGCACCGCGTTCGGCGTGTTCTATTCGCTGTTCGGCATCCCGCTCGGGCGGCTCGCCGACAATTGGCATCGCGTGCGGCTGATGACGCTGGGCCTCGCCTTATGGTCGGGGATGACCGCTTTCTCCGGCATGGCGCGCAACGGCGGCATGCTGGCGGGCGCGCGGATCGGCGTCGGGGTCGGCGAGGCGACGGCCAGCCCGTCGGCTTACTCGCTGATTTCCGATTATTTCCCCAAGCGCCTGCGCGCCACCGCGCTCGCCATCTATTCGTCGGGCCTGTATGTCGGCGGCGGGCTGTCGCTCGGTGTTGGCGGGCTGGTCGTACAGCGCTGGAACCATGCCTATCCGGCGGGCGGCCCGTTTGGGCTGCATGGGTGGCAAGCGGCGTTCATGATCGTCGGTATTCCCGGCCTGCTCCTCGCCGTGGTGATCGCGACGCTGCGCGAGCCGATCCGCGGCGCGGTCGAGAATCTGCCGGAGCCGCCCGCGCACCCGTCACCCTTCCGGGAATTCCTCGCCGAGCTCGTCACGATCCTGCCGCCGCTGACGCTGATCGGCGCGGCGATGGGCGGGGGCCGGGCGTTTCTCGTCAACCTGCTCGGCCTGGGCGTGGTGGTCGGCGGGGTCTGCATCCTGCTGGCATTCGGCGAGCCGTGGCCGCAATGGGTAGCGATCGGCATCGGCGTCTACGCTGTATTTTCCTGGGCGTGCGCGCTGAAACGCCGCGATCCGCCGACCTTCCGGCTGATCGTCGGCAATCCGGCCTTCCTGTGCGTCGTGGTCGCTTACGGCCTCAACGCCTTTGTCAGCTATGCCGTGAGCTTCTGGGCTGCACCATACGTGCTGCGCAATCTGCATGAATCGCCCGCGATAGCGGGGCTGATGGTCGGCTCGAGCGGCGCGCTCGGCGGCTTTCTCGGCGTCACGCTCGGCGGCATCGCCGCGGATCGGCTGCGGCGGCGCAACCCGGCCGGGCGGATCATCATGGTGCTGTTCGGCGCGGTGGTGCCGATCCCGTTCGTGATCCTCGCTTTCACTGCGACATCGACCGCCCTGTTCTACCCGACGATGTTCATCGCCGGCATCTGCGCGAGCACTTCGCTGGCCGCGGCCGGTGCTACTATGCAGGATCTCGTATTGCCACGGATGCGCGGCACGGCAACGGGGACCTTCTTCATCGGCACGACCTTGCTCGGGCTGGCGATGGGGCCGTACCTCGCCGGGCGCGTCTCGACCTTGTCGGGGAGCCTGTCGGTCGGCGTGCTGTCGCTGTTGCTCACCGCGCCGATCACGCTCGCCGCCGCGATCGCCGCCTATCGGCTGGTGCCGCGCGCCGAGGCCAACCGCGACGCCTGGGCGCGCGCGGCGGGCGAGCCGATCTAGCTAGCTGGCGCCGAACACGCCGCAGGCGATGCGCGCGCCGCTATTGCCCGACGGGTCGGTCATCAGATCGTCGGCCTTGTCGTGCACCACGATCGCCGCGCCGTCGGTGTCGAGCAACCCGGCCATCGTCCCGCCGGGCAGGACCACGCCGATCGTGCCGCGTCCGTTCGGGCCGACGATCAAATTGGGCATGTCGCCTTCGTGCGGCCCTTGTGGGTTCATCGACCCGTGCTTGGCACCGAGCGGGTTCCAGTGGCCGCCGGCGGTCGCGAAATCGGGCGCGTCGCACTTCCCGACGGTATGAATGTGCGCGCCATGCGTACCAGGCGCGAGATTGTGCGCGTCGAGCGTGACGCGCAGCCCGCCGGTCACTTCGGTCGCAGTGGCACGACCGACATCGGCGCCGTCGGCCGTGCGCAGCAGCGCCACGGCATGTGCGCCTTGCGCGATTGGCGCGCCGGTGGCGGCATGTTGCTTGTCGCAGGCGGAAAGCCCGAAAAGGCCGAGGGCGGTGGTCGCGATCAAGATCGTACGCATGTGGAATCTCCGTTGTCGCCGCGCTTCTAGCTGCGCGCGAAACGCCGGTCACGCAACCATACGCTTGGCCCCGCACGCAAAAGAACCGCGCGACACGGGGTCGCGCGGTCCAGTAGCGAGCGCGGCGCTCAGTTCGCGGCGCTGGTCCGGATATTGCCGTTGATGCCGTTGGGGAAGAATCCGCCGCCAACGAGCGCCGATTTCGACAGATAGACGATGTTGAGCACCTGGCCGGTGGTGCGGCTGTACGCCAGGCCGTTGGGGTCGGTAGGCACGATGTTCGACTGGGTGGCATCGGGCCCGGCAATGCCCTGGTCGTCGTCGCTCGCGCCATCGAGGCTGTCGCGCGCGTCGCTGATCTTGCCGGCATAGGTGACCAGCGCCGGGGTCGCCATGCCCTTGGCGTAGAGCACGGTGCGCACCAGCCCGGCATGATAGGCCTCGGCGGCGAGAATGCCGGCCGCGGCCTCGAGATAGGTCTTGTTGGTGATCAGCGGCGACGCGCCCTTGTAGGCGGACACGCCGACATCCTCGAAGATGAACGCGCCGAGCAGGAAGTTGGCATCGCTGGCATAAGGGTCGAACGTGCCGTTGACATTGTCGATCGCGCCGGCCGAATTTGTGGCGATCCCGGCCGCGCGCGCGGCGGCGGTGAAGGCGCCGGTCGGCCCGCCGTCGATGTTGATCGCGGGCTGCGCCACCGCCGCCGACTTCAGTACCGAACGCAGGAAGGTGACGTGCGCGGCTTCATCGGCGGCGATCTCGCGCGCATATTGTGCGACGACCGGATCGGTGAAGGTGACCTGCCGGCCGCCGACGACTGCGCCCTGTGCGCCAGTTCCGGTCAGCGAACTGTCGGGAAGGCCGGTGCCGTAGACCGCGCGGACATAGAATTGCGCCTCGAGATATTCGAGGTTCAACGCAAAGTTGAGCACGTCGAGATCGGTCTGGTCGCTCGCCGACGTGGTCGGCGTGGGGGTCGGGGTCGGGGTGGGCATCGACGAGGAATTGTCGTCGTCGCAGCCGGCGAGCAACGACAGGCCGCCGGCGGCGATCGTCGCCGTGGCGGCGGTGCGCATGAACTGGCGGCGCTCCTGGCGGCGGCGGTCGCCGGCTTCGAGAATTTGCGCGAGTACGGTCTGATCGGTCATGTCGGTATCTTCCCTGCTGGGAACGGCGCGCTTAGTTCGCGGCGCTCGTCTTGATGTTGCCATTCACGCCGGCCGGGAAGAACCCGCCCATCGTGACCGAAGCATTGTTCAGATAGACGATGTTGAGCACCTGGCCCGTCGTCCGGCTGAAGGCGATGCCGTTGGCATCGAGCGGGACGATGTTCGAGGCCGACGCGCCGTTGATCGTGGTGGGCGAAATGCCCTGGTCGAGATCGCTCGTGCCATCGAGCGAATCGCGCGCATCGGAAATCTTGTCGGCCGAGGTGCGCAGCGACGGCGTGGCGACGCCACGCGCATAGAGCGCGGTGCGGACGAGCGCGGCGTGGTACGCCTCGACCGCGAGGATCCCCGCCGCTGCCTCGATATAGGTCTTGGTCAGCAAGGGCGCGGCGCCCTTATAGGCGGTCACCCCGACATCCTCGAAGATGAACGCGCCGAGCAGGAAATTGTCGTCGCTGGCATAGGGATCGAAAAAGCTCGTCTGCGCGGTGCCCGTCGGCGCCGAGGCGATCAGGCCAGCGGCGCGCGCCGCGCTGCTGAACGCGCCGGTCGGCGATACGCCGATGTCGATCGTCGGCTGCGCGACCGCCGAACTCGTCAGGGCCGAACGCAGGAAGGCGACGTGCGCCACTTCGTCGGCGGCGATTTCCTTGGCATAGGCCATCACCAGCGGGTCGGTCAGATTGGCCTTGCGGCCACCGGTCGCGGCGCCCGGGGTGCCGGTGCCGGTCAGCATCGCCGGGGTCAGGCCGACGCCGGTGACGGCAACGCTGTAGAATTGCGCCTCGAGATATTCGAGGTTGAGCGCGAAATTGAGGATGTCGGGATCGGTCGGCGAGGTCGGGTCCGCCGCCGTTGCCTTACCGGCGAGCGAGATCGCCCCGAGACCGGCGCCCGCAACCGCGGCTGCGCCGAACGCCGTCTTGAAGAAATCGCGGCGTTCGTTTCGACGCTCTACGCGTCGATCAAGGACGTCGATCAATTGCCGGTTGATGTCTTCGGTCATCTGCGGACCTTCCCTTTGGATGATGGTGCAAGATTTCGTCGCGCTCAAAAGTACCGCGATTTGGAATTTTGCTTCCAGGCGCGGGTATTCGGGCGTGCGTCAACACCGCCGGTCCGCGGCAAAACTAGCCGAAACCGGGAATACTTACGCAGGCGACGGAAGTTACGTGCGCGCCGGTCGGGCGGATGCAGCGTGGTAAATTATATTGTTGAGCGCCGTCCGGTGCCTTCGAGCAGTCGGTCGAGCGGACGACTCCGTTTATTGCTCCAGGCCGATCCGACGTGCGCGGTCCGCGACATTGGGATTCAGGCGCAGCGCGGCGGCGCGGTCGGCGGTGGCGTGCGCAGTGTCGCCCGCTTTGCCCTCGGCGATGTTGCGCGCGTAGAGCGACCAGGCGTTGCCGGGCGCGATGGCGAGCGCGGCGTTATAGTCGGCCAGCGCCTGGGCGGTCTCGCCACGGCGCAATCGCACCAGTGCCCGGCTGTCCAGGAAAGCGGGATTGCCCGGCTGCAACCGCACCGCCGCGTTGCAGTCCGAAAGCGCCTTGTCGAGCTCGCGCCCGAGCAGCCCGCGCGCCCAGCAGCGGCCGTTCAACGCGCTGGCGCGCCCGCTGTCCTCGGTATGGCTCTTCAGCCACAGATCGTAATTGACGATCGCCCCATCGGACAGATCGAGCTCGTTGTAGAGCGACGCGACGCGCAGGCGTTTTTCCGACGACGGCGCGAGCAAATGGTCGGCCGCGTTGACATCGGCGCGGGCGACGCTCTGGTCTTGTTCGTGCACGCGCAAGCCCGCCCGGACCAGGCGAGTCTCGGGGTCTCCCGGCGCGAGCGTGATCGCCTGGTCGAGATCGCCCAGCGCCGCCGCACGCTGGCGATTGGCAAGCCGCGCCATGGCGCGCTGGAAGAAATAACGGGCTTCGGTCGGTGCCAGCGCGCACGCTTTGTCGAAATCGAGCAGCGCGTCGATCAGGCGGTGGTTCGAAGCGAGCGCCGCGCCGCGCCGGCTATACTCTTCGGCCGAGACCGGCCCGGCGGCTTTGTCGGTGAGGTCGAGCGCCTTGCCGTCGGACGATATCGCGCCCTTCGGCGAGAGGTTGAAGACCGGGCCGCCTTCATAGGTAATGAACAACATGTGCGCCATGTTCGCCACGTACAGGCGATGCGTGAGGAAGAAATCGACGCCGATCAGCATGTCGGCGTTGTTGAAATCGACTTCGCTGATGTTGATCCTGGGATGGTTGATCATCTCGCCGCCGATATCGATCGAGTCGAACGGCGCGAGCCAGGATGGCAGTCGATGCGTGCCGAGCCCGCCGCTGAACCCGTCGCGGACCACGCCCGGGCTTTGCGGCGTCACGCCCGCACGTTTGGCGGCGGCCAGAGAGATCAGCGAAGTTTGCGCGCCGCTGTCGAACATCGCCTTGATCTTGACGCCGTTGAGCAGGACCGTGCCGATCGTATGCGGCTTGAACGGTCCGTCGCCGGGCATCAGCGTCACCGCGGTGACGGGCTTGTCGCCGGCCCAATAAGCGAGGTTGCTCTTGCCGCAACCCTTGGACTCCATCAGCCGTACCGCAGCGTGCGGCAGATCATATTCGACGTCCGCAATACCGAGGATATTCTGGCCGATCAGGCCGGCGGTGCCGGTGTCGCTGCCGCCCGCGACGAAATTCGCGTTCGGAATGTTGACCCCGGCCAGCGAGAAATTCTTTGCGACGACGATTCCGGCGGAGGTGGTGCCGCCGATGCCGTTGACGTGGAAGCCAGCCGGCGCCGCTGCGACCCGCAGCCCGAATTCCTCGGCGCTGGCATGCGACAACGTGCTGTAGAACGCCCCGCTGTCGAGGATGAAGCGCGCATCCTTGTCGCCGAACCGTGCCGAAACCAGCGGCATCCGGCCGCTCATCGTGACCGGAAGGTCGACGAGCTTGCCGATGCTGCAAGCCGCCATCGCCGGCATCGGCAGCAGCGCAGCGACCACAATCAGGACCAGATATGGCAGGCGCATGCTATGTCCTCGTTTCGACCCCCGACTCCGCGACCGAAGCCACGTCTCCCGATCTGCGGAGCATATCGTGGCGGATGCGCCTTCGGGAAGCGAAAGGACTTGGAAACCGGCGAAAAAATGGGGGTGTGACGGGAATGTCCGCGCCGCGCCCCTGGCCGCGGTGCGAAGCGCGCCCGGCAACGGGCCGCGCACCCTTCCTAAACTGGCACCTCGCTGCTATCGGCCTCCCGACTCTCGCATTCGCATAGTCGGTCGCGCCCGCGCGGAACTTCTCAGTTTCGCCTCCCCGCCGCGGCCTGACGCACAGGGAAGGACCCGCTGCACATGACCGACATCGGCCAGGATACTCTCGGTACGCGCACCACGCTCGACGTCGGTGGCGCGCAGTATGACTATTACAGCCTCGCCACGGCTGCCGAGAAACTGGGCGATATCAGCCGTCTACCATTCTCGATGAAGGTGCTGCTCGAGAACCTCCTGCGCTTCGAGGACGGCACGACCGTAACCACCGAGGATCTGCAGGCGATCATCAGCTGGCAGCAGGAGCGCAAGTCCGACCGCGAAGTCCAGTATCGCCCGGCGCGCGTGCTGATGCAGGATTTCACCGGCGTGCCGTGCGTCGTCGATCTCGCCGCGATGCGCGATGCGATCACCAAGCTCGGTGGCGACGCCGCCAAGATCAACCCGCTCGTCCCGGTCCATCTCGTGATCGATCACTCGGTGATGGTCGACGAATTCGGCACGCCCAAGGCGTTCGAGGATAACGTCGAGCTCGAATATCAGCGCAACAACGAGCGCTACGAGTTCCTGAAGTGGGGCTCGAAGGCGCTCGACAATTTCAAGGTCGTGCCGCCCGGCACCGGCATCTGCCACCAGGTCAATCTCGAGAACCTCGCCCAGACGGTGTGGTCCTCGGTGGCACCCGACGGCAAGACGATCGCCTATCCCGACACGTGCGTCGGCACCGACAGCCACACGACGATGGTCAATGGCCTCGGCGTGCTCGGCTGGGGCGTCGGCGGGATCGAGGCGGAAGCCGCGATGCTCGGCCAGCCCGTGTCGATGCTGATCCCCGAAGTCGTCGGCTTCAAGCTGCATGGCTCGCTGGCGGAAGGCATTACCGCCACCGACCTCGTGCTGACGGTCACGCAGATGCTGCGCGCGAAAGGCGTGGTCGGCCGTTTCGTCGAGTTCTACGGCCCGGGCCTCGATGCGCTGTCGCTCGCCGATCGCGCGACGATCGCCAACATGGCGCCGGAATATGGCGCGACCTGCGGCTTCTTCCCGATCGACGACGCGACGCTCACCTATCTGCGCCTCACCGGCCGCAGCGAAGAGAACATCGCTTTGGTGGAAGCATACGCCAAGGCGCAGGGTATGTGGCGCCTCGCCGACGCGCCCGACCCCGTGTTCACCGACACGCTCGAGCTCGACATGTCGAACGTCGTGCCGTCGCTCGCCGGCCCGAAGCGCCCGCAGGACAAGGTTATCCTCACCGAGGTCGACGACACGTTCAACGCCGATCTCGCCAAGGTCTATCATCACGCCACCGCCAAGCGCGTTGCGGTCGAAGGCCGCGACCATGATATCGGCGACGGCGACGTGGTGATCGCGGCGATCACCAGCTGCACTAACACCTCCAACCCGTCGGTGCTGGTCGCCGCTGGTCTCGTCGCGCGCAAGGCGAACGCCTTCGGGCTCAAGCCCAAGCCGTGGGTCAAGACGTCGCTCGCGCCGGGTTCGCAGGTCGTCACCGACTATCTCGACAAGGCGGGTCTCACCGAAGACCTCAACGCGGTCGGCTTCAACCTCGTCGGCTATGGCTGCACGACCTGCATCGGCAATTCGGGCCCACTCGCCGCGCCGATCTCGGCGGCGATCAACGAGAATGACATCGTCGCCGCCTCGGTGTTGTCGGGCAACCGCAACTTCGAGGGCCGCGTGTCGCCCGACGTGCGCGCCAATTTCCTCGCCTCGCCGCCGCTCGTCGTCGCCTATGCGCTCAAGGGCACGGTGACCGAGGATTTCACCACCACCCCGATCGGCCAGGCGACCGACGGCACCGACGTCTACCTCAAGGACATCTGGCCGACCAACGCCGAAGTCCGAGACGTGATGGACGCCAATATCGACCGCGGCATGTTCCAGTCGCGCTATGCTAGCGTGTTCCTCGGCGACTCCAAATGGCAGGCGATCAACATCGAAGGCTCGGCCACCTATGCCTGGCCACCGGCATCGACATATATCGCCAACCCGCCGTATTTCGAGGGTCTGACGATGACCCCGGCGCCGGTGCAGGACATTGTCGAGGCGCGCCCGCTCGCGATCCTCGGCGATTCGATCACCACCGATCACATCTCGCCGGCCGGCTCGATCAAGGCCGACAGCCCCGCCGGCGCATGGCTGATGGAGCGCCAGGTCGCGCGTGCGGACTTCAACAGCTACGGCGCGCGGCGCGGCAACGACAATGTGATGGTCCGCGGCACCTTCGCCAACATCCGCATCAAGAACGAGATGGTCCCCGGCGTCGAGGGCGGCATGTCCTCGTACAAGGGCGAGACGATGCCGATCTACGACGCGGCGATGCGCTTCAAGGCTGACGGCGTTCCGCTGATCGTCATCGCCGGCAAGGAATATGGCACCGGCTCGTCGCGCGACTGGGCGGCGAAGGGCACCAACCTGCTCGGCGTGCGCGTCGTCATCACCGAGAGCTTCGAGCGCATCCACCGCTCGAACCTGGTCGGCATGGGCGTGCTGCCGCTGCAGTTCGCCGAGGGCGTGGATCGCAAGACGCTGCAGCTCGACGGGTCGGAGAGCTTCACGATCATGAAGGTCGCCGAGATCCGCCCGCGCCAGGACGTCGAAGTCGTGATGACGCGCGCCGACGGCACGGTCGAGACCTTCTTGACGAAGTGCCGGATCGATACCGTCAACGAACTGGAATATTTCCTCAACGGCGGCATCCTGCAGTACGTGCTGCGC
>CAXTEO010000088.1:0-18333 GCA_964243205.1 uncultured Sphingomonas sp. | reverse complement strand
GGCAGGTGATGCTCGCGCGCGACGCATTGGGCGAATGGCCGAGCCAGCCCGAGGGGCGGATGCTCACCAACATCGTGATGATGGGGATGGGCGAGCCGCTCTACAATTTCGACAATGTCCGCGATGGCCTCAAGATCGTGATGGACGGCGACGGGCTCGGCCTGTCGCGCCGCCGGATCACGCTGTCGACCAGCGGCGTGGTGCCGCTGATGGCGCGCGCGGGCGAGGAGATCGCGGTCAACCTCGCGATCTCGCTGCATGCAGTGACCAAGGAAGTGCGCGACGAGCTGGTGCCGATCAACAAGAAATACGGCATCGAGGAATTGCTCCAGGCGTGCGCCGATTATCCGGGCGCCAACAATGCGCGGCGCATCACCTTCGAATATGTCATGCTCAAGGACAAGAACGACAGCGATGCCGATGCGCGCGAGCTGGTGCGGCTGCTCAAGCACTACGATCTGCCCGCCAAGGTGAACCTCATCCCGTTCAACCCCTGGCCCGGCGCGCCGTACGAATGCTCCACGCCGGAGCGGATCAAATCCTTCTCGAACATCGTGTTCGACGCCGGGATCAGCGCGCCGGTGCGCACCCCGCGCGGGCGCGATATCGACGCGGCGTGCGGGCAGTTGAAGACCGCGAGCGAGAAACAGAGCCGGGCGGATCGCGACCGCGAGACCGAGGCGAAACTCGCGGCTTCGGGCTGACCTCGACCGTCACCCCCGGGGCTTGTCCCGGGGTTCACCGTGCACCAAGACGAACCTCGGCAGAATGCGCGGCACGGTGGATGCCGGAACAGCCCGGCATGACGAGGTAAAGCGTGGATCCAACGACAATCGGCCTCTCCGCAGGCGCCGGCATCCTTGGCGGCGTGATGAATGCGCTGGCCGGCGGCGGGACTTTCGCCACCCTGCCCGCGCTGATCGCCCTGGGCCTGCCCGCCAACACCGCCAACGCCACCTCCAACGTCGCTTTGCTCCCGGGCGCGGCGACGAGCGCCTGGGCGTTTCGCGACGAGCTCGAACCGATCGGCGGAGTCGGCCTGCGCATCCTGTCGGCGATCACCTTCGTCGGCGGGCTGGCCGGCAGCCTGTTGCTCGCCGCGACCCCGACGCATGTCTTCGACCTCGTCATTCCGTGGCTGCTGCTGTTCGCCTTTGCCGTGATCGCCTTCGGCAAGCGCGGCGCCGATGCGTTGCGCCGGCGAATCGCGATCGGGCGGCGCACGCTGATCGTCGCGCAATGCTGTCTCGGCATCTATGGCGGCTATTTCGGTGGCGGCGTGGGCCTGATGACGACCGCCGTCTACGGCCTGCTCGCCGGCGTTTCGCCGCGCGCATTGTTCGCGCCGCGCACATTGATGCTCGCCATCGCCAATGCCGCCGCGGCGATCGTGTTCATCGCGGTCGGGCTGGTCGCCTGGGCAGCGTGCCTGCCGATGCTGGCCGGCGCGATCTTCGGCGGCTGGATCGGCGCGCATATCGGCAAGCGCCTGCCCGCGAGCGTGGTGCGCGGCTGGACCTTGCTCGTGGTCGGCGTGACGACGGCGATCTTCTTCTGGCGGGCCTATTCCTGATCGATTGGCACGTGCCGGATCGCCAGCGGCGCAAAGCGCGCCACTTGCTGGCCGACCAGCTGCAGCTGCGCGACCACCGCCACGTCGCTCGCGCCGCCAGCGCTATCGAACTTGGTCGCCTGCGTGTTGACCGCGGCCGCGAACGGAGTCGGCCAGCCGCGCAGCGCATGCACGATCGAACGCAGCGCCGCGATCGTGCTGCCGGTCGCCTGCCAGCCATAAGCGGTGGCGATCAGCCCGACCGGCATGTCGGCCAGATACGGGCGCTCGGCGTCGCGTGCGGTTTCCTCGAGCAGGTCGAGCGCATTCTTGACCACGCCCGAAATGCTGCCGTGATAGCCGGGCGAAGCGATGATCAGCGCCGAGGCTTGCCGCACGGTGTCGACGAAATCGCGCTCCTCCGGGGTTCGCGTCGTCGCCTTGGGATCGTAGAGCGGCAGCCGCCCCATCGCCTCGCCACCGAACATGCGTGTGCGGAAGCCTTCGCGACCCGCCGCCTCCAGCGCGATCGCGAGCGCGCGCTCGGTCGAGGACACGCCCCCGATCGTACCGCCGATGCCGACGACGAGGGGCGGGAAAGAGGGGTCGGCCATCATTCGAGCTTTCGAGTAAGCGGCACCGCGGCCGGAGGCGTCCGCGATAGCGGGCCGCGGGCGACGCCTCAATCCCGAAGCGCTGCCTCTCGCACAGCGGCCCCCGCGCTGCTAAAGGCGGCGGATGATAGCTTCCGGGCGTATGCGCTTGCACGATCTGTTATATATGAGTAACACACGCGTTCGCCGTCGCGGGATCTAGTCATGCGTTTCTTCTCTTCCGATTCCCGCGATGACGACGCGCTCGAACTGACGCATGGGATGCCGCCGCCCGAGCAGCGCGGCGAACCGGCGTACGAACCGAGCCGCCCGCCCGAACCCTATCCCTATACCACCAACCTGCCGGTGGTGCGGCGACGCAACTATTGGCGCTGGATCACGCGCGGCATTGCCGCGCTGATCATCCTGTTCGTATTCGCGGTCGGCTGGCTGGCGGTCACCGCGCCCTTGTCCAAATCGCTGCAGCCGCCGACGCCGCCGAGCATCACCTTGCTCGCCGATGACGGCCGTCCGTTCGCGCGGCGCGGCGCGGTGATCGACGCACCGGTCGATGCCGCGAAATTGCCGAAAAACGTCACCAATGCGTTTCTCGCGATCGAGGACCGGCGCTTTCGCGTCCATTGGGGGATCGACCCGCGCGGCATCGCGCGCGCTTTCTTCCACAATATGACGTCGAAAGGTCGCGACCAGGGCGGCAGCACGATCACGCAGCAGCTCGCCAAGAATGCTTTCCTCGATTCGGACCGCACCGCGGCGCGCAAGATCCGCGAAGTGATGATCGCCTTCTGGCTCGAGGCATGGCTGACCAAGGACCAGATCCTGTCGCGCTATCTGTCGAACGTCTATTTCGGCGACAACGTGTATGGCCTGCGCGCCGCCGCGCGGCATTATTTCGCGCGCAAGCCGGAAAATCTCTCGCTCGGCCAGGCGGCGATGCTGGCGGGGCTGGTCAAGGCGCCGTCGAAGCTCGCGCCAACGACCAATTTGCAAGGCGCGCGCGACCGGGCGCGGCTGGTGGTCGCGGCGATGGTCGATGCCAAGTTCCTCGACAAAGCCGAAGCCGATGACGTCCGCCCCGCCCGCACCGTGCCGGAGGCCAGGGCGCCGCTGCCCAACGGCACCTATTTCGCCGATTGGGTGCTGCCTGCGGCGCGCGATCATGCCGGCGAGATCGCGACCGAGACGACCGTCACGACCACGCTCGATCGCCGGCTGCAGGCGGCCGCCGAGCGCTCGGTAAAGCGTGCCGGGCTGCGCCAGGCGCAGATCGCGCTCGTCGCGATGCGCCCCGACGGGCGCGTCGTGGCAATGGTCGGTGGGCGATCCTATGCCGACAGCCCGTTCAACCGCGCGACCCAGGCGCAGCGCCAGCCGGGTTCGGCGTTCAAGCTGTTCGTCTATCTGGCAGCGATGCGCCACGGTTTGACGCCCGATTCGATGATCGACGACAAGCCGATCACGATCGACAAATGGAGTCCGAAGAACGCCGACGGGCGCTATCTCGGCCCGATCACGCTGCGCCAGGCGTTCGCGCGCTCGTCCAACGTGGCGGCCGCGCGGATCATCCAGCAAGTCGGCGTCGCCGCGGTGATCCAGGCGGCGCGCGATCTCGGCGTGACCTCGCCGATCCCCAACGAAGCGACGATCGCGCTCGGCACCTCGAGCATGTCGCTGCTCGAACTGACGTCGGCCTATGCCGCGGTCGCCGCCGAACAATATCCGGTGCGTGCCCGCGGCCTCCAGGATCCGCCCGAGCGCGGCGTGATGGCGACGCTCACCGATCGCACGCACCCGCTGACCGGCGACGTGCACGCCGAGATGCTCGACCTGCTCGCCGCCTCGGCCGAGACCGGCACCGGCCGCGCAGCGGCGCTGTCGGTCAAGACCTATGGCAAGACCGGCACGACGCAGGACAGCCGCGACGCCTTGTTCATCGGCTTCGCCAATGGCCTCGTCACCGGCGTGTGGGTCGGCAATGACGACAATACCCCGAACTCGGGCCTGTCGGGTGGCGGCGTGCCGGCGCGCGTGTGGCGCGACTTCATGCAGCAGGCGCTCGGCGTGAGTGCCGCCGCGGTCGCGACCCCAGCCGACGACGAAGCGGTCGACCCCGATGCCGGAAACGGCATCGACGAGACGCTCGAGAATTTCCTCGATCCGTCGAACATCCCGCCGGTCGAGGGCGAAATTCCGGGCATCGGCCGCGTGCGGCTGCGCAATGGCGAAATCGATTTCCAGCCCAACCGCTCGGAGGATCCCGGTTCCGGCCGCGACCGCCGCCGCCGCGACGGGCCCGACGACCGCGCCCGCCCGAGCGATCAGCGCGATCCCGAGGACGATCAGTAGCGAGTTGACGCCGTTCGAGGGCCACCCCAAGACCGCGCGATGCGCTTCTTCTCCGACAATGCCGCCCCGGTCCATCCGGCCGTCCTCTCCGCAATGGCCGACGCCAATGTGCTCGACACCGCTTATGACGGCGACGGCTGGAGCAGGCAGCTCGACGCGCGCTTCTCCGCGCTGTTCGAGACGCCGGTGCGAGTCGTCTGGGTGCCCTCGGGCACCGCGGCCAATTGCCTCGCGCTCGCGGCCTTGTGCCCGCCGCACGGCGCGATCGTCTGTCACCGCGACGCGCATATCCAGAATGACGAAGGCGGCGCGCCCGAATTCTACACGCACGGCGCCAAGCTGCTGCTCGCCGAGGGAGAGGGCGCCAAGCTGACCCCGGAGACGATCGCGGCAGTGCTCGATGCTACGCGCAACGACGTCCACCAGGTCCAGCCGCACGCCATATCGATCACCAACGCGACCGAATATGGGCTGGTCTACACCCCGGACCAGGTCGCCGCGATCGGCGACCTCGCCCGTGCGCGCAAGCTCGGCCTCCACATGGACGGCGCGCGCTTCGCCAATGCGGTCGCGCATCTCGGCTGCGCGCCGGCCGACGTGACGTGGCGCGCCGGAGTCGACGCGCTGAGCTTCGGCTTCGTCAAGAATGGCGGGATGAGCGCCGAGGCCTTGGTGTTCTTCAACCCCGAACTCGCAGACGCGACCTTGTACCGCCGCAAGCGCGCCGGCCTGCTGCTGTCGAAAGGCCGCTATCTCGCCGCGCAATTGCTGGCGATGCTCGACGGCGAGCTGTGGCTCGACCTCGCCCGCAACGCCAATTCCGGCGCGACCCTGCTTGCCGAAGCCGCGGGCGACCGGCTGATCAACCCGGTCGAGGCGAACGAGATGTTCCTGCGCGTCACCGCCGCCGAGGCCGAGACGTTGCGGACGAAGGGCTTCGATTTCTACGATTGGGGTCCGGGCGAGGCGCGGCTGGTGACGTCGTGGAACCAGCGGCCGGAGGACATCCGCCCGCTCGCCGACGCGATCGCGGCGCTTTGAGCGCAACCACGCCGCCCAATTCGAGCAAGCTCGCGATCCTGATCCCGTTCGGGATCGTCACCTTGATCTGGGGCTCGACCTGGCTGGTGATTCGCGGGCAGCTCGGCGTGGTGCCGCCGAGCTGGTCGGTGACCTACCGCTTCCTAGTCGCCGGGATCGTCATGCTGTCCTACGCGACGATCAAGCGCGAGCGGCTGCGACTCGACGCGCGCGGCTGGGGTTTTGCGGCCTTGCTCGCGCTCACCCAATTCTGCCTAAACTTCAACTTCGTCTACCGCGCCGAGCAATATGTCACCTCGGGCCTCGTCGCGGTGGTGTTCGCGCTGATGCTGGTGCCCAATGCGGTGTTCGGGCGGATCTTTCTCGGACAGGCGCTCGGGCGACAATTGATCGTCGGCATGGGGGTGGCGATGGTCGGCGTGACCTTGCTGTTCGTGCGCGAGGCGCAAGTCGATCCGCACGGCGTCGGCCAGGTGCTGACCGGGATCGGTTTCGTGCTGCTCGCCGTGCTGTCCGCCTCGACCGCCAACATCATGCAGGGCACGCAGACCGCCCGCTCCTACGCGATGGCGCCGATGCTCGGCGTATCGATGCTGATCGGCGCGGCGATCGACGCAAGCGTCGCCTGGACGCTGACCGGGCCGCCGGTGGTCGAGTGGACCTGGCCCTATATCGCGGCGACGCTCTATCTCGGCATATTCGCCTCGGCGATCGCCTTCACGCTCTATTACGGCGTGATTCGCGTGATCGGCCCCGCCAAGGCCGCCTATTCGGGCGTCATCACCCCGGTGATCGCGATGCTGCTGTCGACCGTGTTCGAGGGCTATGTCTGGTCGCTGCTGGCCGCGGCGGGATCCGCGCTGGTCGCCGCCGGCTTGGTGATCGCATTGAGGGCGCGCAGACCGGCGCGGTAATCGGGGTAGAGCGGGCGCCAGCCGAGCACGCGCCTGGCCTTGCCCGTCGCGATGCGGCGATTCTCGTCATAGAAACCGCGCGCCATCGGCGAGAGCGATTCGAGCGGCACGAACGGCGGCGGCGCACGGCCGAGCAGGTGTGCGGCGAATGCGATCACCGCATTCTGGCTGGCGGGATGGTCGTCCGCCAAATTGTAGGCGCCTGCCGGCGCGGCGAACCCGGCGATGACACCGTGGACGATGTCCTCGACATGCACGCGGCTGAACACTTGTCCCGCCATGGCGACGCGGTGCGCTCGCCCGCTGGCGACTCGGTCGAGCGGCGAGCGGCCCGGGCCGTAAATTCCCGGCAAGCGAAATACGCGCGCGCCGAGCGCACACCATTCACGGTCGGCCCCGGCACGCGCGCTGCGGCGGCCGGTGCCGGTCGGCGCGCTTTCGTCGACCCAGGCGCCGCCGGTATCGCCGTAGACGCCGGTCGAGGAGAGATACCCGAGCCACGCATCTTTTCGCGCCAATGCCGCGCCGTAGCTGGCGAGGACCGGATCGATCGCGTCCGCGGGTGGGACCGAGGACAGGATATGCGTCGCGGCCGCCAGCTCCGCCGCTACCCCCATCGCATCGTCGAAGCGAAGCGTACCAGCACGGCCGTCCCGCGTCGTCCCGACGACGTGCCAGCCTTGTGCTCGCAATGCCGCTGCCAGCGCTTGCGCGGTATAGCCGAGCCCGAAGATCAGCAGGCGCATATCTTCCCCGCTTTGCACGTCCCCGGCGAAGGCCGGGGAAGGAGAACAGGGGGTGGCGCGGGTAACCTCACTTCGCGCCATAGCCATTGTACAGGCGCCCGAAGAAATCGCCCTTGTTCCAGCGCGGCCGCGCATCGCCATCGGCGATCGCGCGCGCGATCGCATAATTGGCGTCGACGAAGCGGATGCCCTGGGCCCAGTCGATCGGCTGCGACAGATCGTCCGACGGCTGGTGGTAGCGATGCGCCATGAAGTCGGCGGTGGCCGCCTTGCCCGGCCCCTTCTGCCCCGGCCACAGGAATACCGACGGCACGCCCTGCTGGACGAAGCGATAATGATCCGACCGGACGAACATGCCCTGCCCCGGATCGGGGTCAGGCGACATCGTCACCCCGAGCGTGCCCACCGCCTGCGCGACGATCGGTCCGAGCGTCGAGCGGTCGGCGCCGAACACCGTCATGTCCTCGAACGCGTAGCTGAGGACCGGCATGTCGAGATTGACGTCGGCGACGATGCTGGCGATCGGCAAGGTCGGATGGCGCGCGAAATAGTCCGAGCCGACCAGGCCCTTCTCCTCGGCCGTCACCGCGAGGAACAGGATCGAGCGGCGCGGGCGCTTGCCCGAGGCCTTGAAGCGGCGCGCTTCCTCGATCAGCGCGGCGATGCCGACGGCGTTGTCCTCGGCACCGTTATAGATCGTGTCGCCTTTCGCATCGGGCGCGCCGACGCCCAGATGATCGAGATGCGCCGACAGCACGACCACTTCCCTGGCCAGTTTCGGGTCGCTGCCGGGGATCAGCCCGGCGACATTGCCGCTCGTGGCAGGCTCGAACCGCGTCTTCAGCGCGACCGCGGCATTGATGTTGAGCGGCTCGGCCTTGAAGGCCAGATTGCTGTCGGCGACGCGCGGCGCGATCGACGTCCATGGCGTCTTCGCCGCCGCGAACAGCTTGGCCGCGCCCGCGCCGCTCAGTGTCGCCAGGATCGGAACGCCGGGCGAATCGCCGGTCCCGTCGGGCCGCGCCCAGGTCGTGCGCGGCCGATCATAGGCCGCGCCGCCCTGATAGAGCGGCGCGCGCGTGAGCACGATCGCGCCGACCGCGCCGTGCGCCGCGGCGATCACCGCCTTGGTCGCCGGGCTCTGGAAATGCGCGCGCTCCTCGCTCTGGAAACCGAGCGGCGCGCCGCCGAAGAACGCGACGATCTTGCCGCGCACGTCGACGCCCGCATAATCGTCGCGCCGATAATCGGGCGCGACCAGCCCGTAGCCGACGAACACCACCGGCGCATCGAGCGCGGTCTGTGCCGCGCCGGCGACGACGCCGGGCATATAATCGTCGCCGAACACCAGCCCGACCGGCGCCGCGCCCGGCCGCGTCAGCACGACATCGCCTTTGTCGGCGGCGCGATAGGTCACCAGCGGGACCTTCTGGATATAGCTGCCCCCCAAAGCGTCGGCATCCCCCGCCGGCTTCAGCCCCGCGGCGAAGAATTGCGCCGCGACATATTCGGCGGCGATCCTGTACTCGGCGCTTCCCGCCTCGCGCCCGCGCAGCGCGTCGGAGGCGAGGAACAGCACGTGCGCCTTCATCGCCGCCTGGTCGTCGGGCAGGGGCGCGTCCCCCGCCCGTTCTTGCGCCGACGCGGTCTGCGCCAGGATCAGGGCCGTCAGCGCCAGGACTCGAAGGGGCATGCCGATCCTCATCTCGTGTCCCAGCGCGGTACCATATGCGTACACGCGTACAAGCGCTGCGATTTCGGTAGCGAGCGCGCGAGCCCGCCCCTACATCTCGTGTCATGCTCGATGTTCAGAACAGCCTCGCTCCGCCTCATGTTACGCGCCGCGCGGACTATACGGCGCCCGACTGGCAGGTGCCCGAGATCGCCCTCGCGTTCGAACTCGATCCGTCCGCGACGCGCGTCAAGGCCACGCTCCACGTCCAGCGCACCGATGCGCACGACCGGCCGCTGCGGCTCGACGGCGCCGGGCAGGCGGTATTGTCGGTCAAGGTCGATGGCGTCGCGGTCAACGACTGGCGGCTCGACGATACCGTTCTGGTACTGCCGCTGTCCGGATCGGCGCATGTCGTCGAAACCGAGGTCGAGATCGCGCCCGAGCGCAACACGCAATTGATGGGCCTGTACGCATCGGGCGGCAATCTGTGCACGCAGTGCGAGGCCGAGGGTTTCCGCCGCATCACCTATTTCCCCGACCGGCCCGACGTGCTGAGCCGCTATTCGGTGTGGATGGCGGCGGACAAAGCGCGCTATCCGGTGCTGCTCGCCAATGGCGATCCGATCGCGTCGGGCGAGCTGGAGGGCGGCCGGCATTGGGCGGAGTGGCGCGATCCGTTTCCCAAGCCGTGCTATCTGTTCGCGCTGGTGGCGGGCGATCTCGCGGTCAATCGCGGCAGCTTCACCACGATGTCGGGGCGCGACGTGCAGCTCGGTATCTGGGTGCGCGCCGCCGATCTGGATCGCACGCACCACGCGCTCGATGCGCTCAAGACATCGATGGCGTGGGACGAGCGCGTCTATGGCCGCGAATATGATCTCGACGTGTTCAACATCGTCGCGGTCGACGATTTCAACTTCGGCGCGATGGAGAACAAGGGGCTGAACATCTTCAACAGCCGCTACATCCTGGCCGATCCCGACACCGCCACCGATGCCGATTACGACGCGATCGCCGCGGTGGTCGCGCACGAGTATTTCCATAACTGGTCGGGCAATCGCGTCACCTGCCGCGACTGGTTCCAGCTGAGCCTCAAGGAAGGCTTCACGGTCTATCGCGACCAGAGCTTCTCGGCCGATCAGGGCAGCGCCGCGGTCAAGCGGATCGAGGACGTACGGGGCTTGCGCGCCGCGCAATTTCCCGAGGATGCCGGGCCGCTCGCCCACCCGATCCGGCCCGACGAATATCAGGAAATCTCGAACTTCTACACCGCCACCATCTACAACAAGGGCGCCGAGATCATCCGGATGCTCGCGACGATCCTGGGCCCGGAGGCATTCCGCGCCGGCACCGATCTCTATTTCGATCGCTTCGACGGGACGGCGGCGACGTGCGAAGATTTCGTCGCCTCGCTGGAGGAAGCGAGCGGGATCGACCTGACGCAATTCCGCCGCTGGTACGGCCAGGCCGGCACGCCGCGCGTGACTGCCTCGCTGCTCCACAGCGCGACGTCGGGCCGCGCCGAACTGGTGCTGCAGCAGCGCACCCCGCCGACGCCGGGGCAGGACCACAAGCTGCCGGTCGTGCTGCCGTTGCGCGTGAAGCTGTTCGGCGCGCAGTCCGCGCAGACGGTCGCCCCGGAGCAGACGGTCCTTCTGACCGAGGCCGAACACCGCATCGTTTTCGAGGACGTCACCGAGCGCCCGATTCTGTCGATCAACCGCGGTTTCTCCGCGCCCGCGATCATCGAGACTGATCGCACTCCCGCCGATCTCGCTTTCCTCGGCGCGCATGACGACGATCCGTTCGCGCGCTACGAGGCGCTCCAGCAATTGATGCTCGACACGCTCGTCGCCGATGCGGGCAACAATCGCGCCGATCATGCCGCGGTGGTCGATGCGGTCGCCGGCACGCTCGCCGACCGCAGCCTCGACCGCGCCTTCGTCGCCGAGGCAGTGCTGCTCCCGTCGGAAAGCTTCATCGGCGACCAGATGGCGGTGGTCGACCCCGAAGCGATCTTCCGCGCGCGCGAGGCGTTGCGGCGCGAGATCGGCCGCGGCCTCGAAAGCGCATGGCGCGCGGCCTATGATGGCGCGCGCGCGACCGGCGGCTATGTCTATTCGCCGGAAGCCAAGGGCCTGCGCCGGCTGAAATCGGTCGCCTTGGGCTATATCGCGGCATCGGGCGCGGCGGATGCCGGCGCCATGGCATTCGCGCAATTCGACACGGCCGACAACATGACCGACCGCCAGAGCGCGCTGACGACGCTCGTCGCGGGGGATTCAGCGCAGCGCGTCGCGGCGCTCGACATCTTCTACAATCGTTACAGCGACAATCCGCTGGTGCTCGATAAATGGTTCTCGGTCCAGGCGATGGCGCCGCGCGACGATACCGGGGCTGTCGTGGCCGAACTGGTGCGGCACCGCGATTTCACGCTCTCCAACCCCAATCGCGCGCGCGCGCTGATCGGCGCGTTCGGCGTCAACCAGCGCGCGTTCAACGCGATCGACGGGTCGGGCTATCACTTCCTTGCCGACCAGTTGATCGCGCTCGACCGGCTCAACCCGCAGACTGCGGCCAAGCTGATTCCGCCGCTCGGGCGCTGGCAGCGCTACGACGCGGCACGGGCGACATTGATGCGCGCCGAGCTGGCGCGGATCGTCGCGACGCCGGGGCTGTCGAAGGACATGTTCGAGCAGGCGTCGAAGAGCCGCTACGCCTGAGATAAAAGTCGCTTACCCTCCGCCGGGGAAGCAGGTGTTTTAGGAGGTTAGCGCGCCGCTTTATGCGTCGGCGCAGAGGCCGCATGCGCCGACTCCATCGGATGCAATGTCACCAGCGCGATCGCCCCGAGCGCGAAACCACCGATGAACTTCCACAGGAAATCGGACTTCAGGACGCTGCGCATTGCTTCAGAACCTTTCGCGCCCGGCCCAGTGCCGATTCGCTGCGGTGCGGCAATCGGCTTCTCGAGATCGTTTCGCAAGCGTCCTATTGGCAACCCAACGTTACCATAAACTGAATGATCGCGCATACCGTCGCCCCGGCGCAGGCCAGGGCCGCTGGGTTCGTGGCACGCGGCTCGCCCGACTACGCAGCGGCCCCGGCCTGCGCCGGGGCGACGCAGCGTTTTAGCGCAGGTTGGCGCACGCTTCCTGAATCCGCTCGCACGCCTGCGTCAGCAACGCATCCGAGGTCGCATAGGAAATCCGCATCGCCGGCGACAGGCCGAACGCCGCGCCCTGCACCGCTGCGACCTTGGCATCGTCGAGCAGATAGCCGACGAACGCTTCGTCGCTGTCGATCAGCTTGCCCGACGGTGTCGATTTGCCGATCACCCCCGAAATGTCCGGATAGACGTAGAACGCCCCTTCCGGCCGCGGGCAGACGATGCCGGTCGCCTGGTTGAGCATCGACACGACCAGATCGCGCCGGCCCTGGAACACGCGCGCCCAATCCTTGAGAAAGCCCTGGTCGCCGTTCAGCGCCGCGGTCGCCGCGGCTTGCGCGATCGAACAGGGATTGCTGGTCGATTGCGACTGGAGCTTGGCCATCGCCTTGATCAGCCACGGCGCGCCGCCGGCATAGCCGATCCGCCAGCCGGTCATCGCATAGGCCTTGGAACAGCCGTTGGCGGTCAGCGTGCGCTCGTAGAGCGCCGGGCAGACCTGCGCGATCGTCGCGAATTCGAAACCGTCGTACAGGATATGCTCGTACATATCGTCGGCGAAGATCCACACGTGCGGGTGCCGCTCGAGCACGTCGCCCAGCGCCTTCAGTTCGGCCGCGCTGTAAGCGGCGCCGGTCGGGTTGGACGGCGAATTGAGGATCACCCATTTGGTCCTGGGCGTGATCGCCGCCTCGAGCTGTTCGGGCAGCAGCTTGTAGCCCTGCGCCGGGCCGGCCGCGACGAACACCGGCGTGCCGCCGGCGAACAGCACGACGTCGGGATAGCTCACCCAATAGGGCGCGGGCACGATCACTTCGTCGCCGGCGTCGAGCGTCGCGACCATCGCGTTGAACAAGGTGTGCTTGCCGCCGACGTTCACGGTGATCTGGTCGGCCGCATAGGTCAGGCCGTTGTCGCGCGCGAACTTGGCGATGATCGCTGCCTTCAGCTCGGGCGTGCCGTCGACATTGGTGTATTTGGTCTTGCCGTCGCGGATCGCCTGGATCGCGGCGTCCTTGATGAAATCGGGCGTATCGAAATCGGGCTCGCCCGCGCCCAGGCCGATCACATCGACGCCGGCACGCTTCAATTCCTGCACGCGCGAGGTGATCGCAAGCGTGGGCGAAGGCTTGATGCGGACGAGCGCGGCGGATGGATGCATGGAGGAAGCCTTTTTGCCGTTCGGGCGGTTGGTCGCGCGAGCGCTTATCGCGGCGGAGCGATCGCCGCAACCACGCGCCGCGCACGAATCAGTCCGCGCAGCGCATTGCCGACGAAAAATTCCTGCGCGAGATCGGCTTCGGTCAGCGGCGCTTCGATCGCGGCGCCGCTCGCCAGCAGCTCGGCGCGCAGCACCCCGGGCAACACGCCGTCGCCGAGCGGCGGCGTCACCAGCATGCCGTCACGCGGCACGAACAGCGACGTGAAGCTGCCCTCGGTCAACCGGCCGTCGCCGCGTGCGAACACCACCTCGTCGCTCCCCGCGCGCATCCGAGCGCGGTCACAGAAGCCGCGGTCGCTGGTCTTGTGCCGCAGCCGGATATCGGCCGCGGCGACCGGCAGCGGCACCACCGCCACCGTCAGCGCGCGGTCGAGCGCCGGCGGCGGCGGCGCGACCTCGATCGCGAGCGCGCCGCCGGGCGCGAGCAGCAGCCGAATCTTGCGCGGCGCGCGCAACCGGAAGGTCGCCGCCTGCAATTCGTTGCGCGCGGCATGGCGGTCGAATGCGAAAGCGAACGCGCGCGCGCTCGCCGCCAGCCGCTCGAGATGCCGGTCGAGCAACAGGATGCCGTGTTCGGGATCGAACGCCATCGTCTCGATCAGGTCGAAGGCGTGCGCGTCGCGGGTGAGATAGGCGGTCTTGGCGAGCGCTTCGTCCCATTCGTCGCGCGCCTGCGAATCGGCGACGATCCCGCCGCCTGCGCCGAACGTCGCGTGCGTCGCCCCGTGCGGCCAGGCCAGCGTGCGGATGCCGACGTTGAACATCGCATCGCCGTCCGCGTCGAACCGGCCGATCGCGCCGGTATAGGCCC
The DNA here is from genome assembly GCA_964243205.1 of uncultured Sphingomonas sp. GTDB lineage: Bacteria > Pseudomonadota > Alphaproteobacteria > Sphingomonadales > Sphingomonadaceae > Sphingomonas. Next base: position 4,243 of record CAXTEO010000088.1, on the reverse strand, counting down.
CGCGCGGCGCGCGCTCGATCTCGCCGATCGACTGCATCGCGGCGATTTTCGGCGCGCCGGTGATCGACCCGCACGGAAAGAGCGCCGCGAGCACATCCACGGAGTCACGCTCCGGCGCGATTCGGGCGGTGACGGTCGAGACCAATTGGTAGAGCGTCGGATAGGTCTCGACCTCGAACAAGGCCGGCACCGCGACCGACCCGGCGCGCGCCACGCGCGCCAGATCGTTGCGCATCAGATCGACGATCATCAGGTTTTCGGCGCGCTGCTTGGGATCCTCGGCCAGCGCCGCCGCCAGCGCCGCATCCTCGGCGGGAGTCGCGCCGCGCCGCGCCGTGCCCTTCATCGGGCGACAGGTCAGCGTCTCGCCCTCGAGCGCGAAGAACAATTCGGGCGAAAGCGACAGGATCGTCTCCGCGCCGGTATCGATCAGCGCGCCGAAACCCGCGCGCGAGGCGCCGCGCAACCGCGCATAGAGCGACAGCGGATCGCCCAGCACCGCCGCCTCGCCGCGATAGGTAAGATTGGCCTGATACAGATCCCCCGCGGCGATCCGCGCCTGCACCGCGGCGAACTGCACGTCGTAGGTCGCCCGCTCGATCGCTGGCTCGGGCGAGCCGATCCAGGCACCGGCCGGATCGGGCAGCAGGCCGGGCACATCGTCCGGCGCGATCGCCGCATAATCGGCGAACAGGCCGAACCACAGCAGGGGCACGGCCGCCAGTGGCGGATCGCCGAGCACCGGCTCCAACGCCGCCCCCGCTTCATAGGAGAGAAAGCCCGCGGCATGCAGCCCCTCGGCCCGCGCCGCGCGTAGCAGGCCGAGCGCCGGCCCGACCTCCGCTTGCGTGCGCGCCACCACGATCCGCACCGGATCGCGATACAGCCGCGCCGCCGCACCGCCGGTGCGGGCATCGTCGAGCAAGACGAAAGGAGGGGAAAAGCGCACAACCATCTTCGCATCGGCAGATGCCCCGCCTTTGCCGCCCGGGGCAACCCTTGGTTTTCACGAACGCCCGCCGTATCTCGGGACAATGACCAGCCAGACCCTCCCCCCGCTCCGCGCCGCGATCGTGCCCGTCACCCCGCTGCAGCAGAATTGCACGCTGCTGTGGTGCACCGCGACGATGCGCGGCGCGTTCGTCGATCCCGGCGGCGATCTGCCCAAATTGGTGGCGGCGGCGGCGCAGCACGGGGTGACGATCGAGAAGATCATCCTGACGCACGGCCATATCGACCATTGTGGCGAGGCCAAGCCGCTCGCCGACCAGCTCGGCGTCCAGATCGAAGGCCCGCATGAGGAAGATCGCTTCCTCACCTGCTCGCTGTCGGAGAGCGGCGCGCAATACGGCATTCCCGGCGTCAATTTCGAGCCCGACCGCTGGCTGGCCGAAGGCGACACGGTGACGGTGGGGGATCTGGTGCTCGACGTGTACGAGACGCCGGGCCACACGCCGGGCCATGTCATCTTCCACCACGCGCCGTCGAAGCTGGCGATCGTCGGCGACGTGCTGTTCGCCGGGTCGGTCGGCCGCACCGATTTCCCGCGCGGCAACCATCCGCAGCTGATCGAATCGATCGTCACCAAGCTCTGGCCGCTGGGGGACGACACGGTCTTCCTGCCGGGCCACGGGCAGCCGAGCACCTTCGCGCACGAGCGGCAGACGAACATGTTCGTCAGCGATGCCGCGCTGGCGGCCTGAGCGACCGCGCAACCATGATCGTGAGAGCGGCCGCTATGATGCCGTCGCCCCGGCGCAAGCCGGGGCCGCCGGGTTGGAGGCACGTCCGGCGCTGAATACCGTGGCGGCCCCGGCCTGCGCCGGGGCGACGCAAGAATTGCCCGCGATCTGATCGCCGAGGAAGGGTATCAACCCGCCGGCGCGGCGCTCACCGCCGGCACGCTTCGGACCGGCGCGGTCAGGAAGGGCAATGTAACCGCATAAACACCAAGCCCCAGCAGTAGCGCGAAGGTGATCAGCGTTCCCGCCATCCGCGCCGGCCGCAGGCCGTCCATCCCGATCGGATGCGCGAGTCGCGCCACCACGAACAGCACGCTCGCCACCCACAGCCAGACCGACGTACCGGTCGTGAATTCGATCAAGCCGATCAGCATGACGATGAACGGCGCATATTCGACGAAATTGGCGTGCGCGCGCATCCGGCGAATCAGCGCTTCGTTGCCGCCGTCGCCGACATAGACCTGCGCCTTGCTGCGGACCGCGCCGGTGCGCAGCCCCAGCCAGAGATTGAGGATCGCCGCGGCGCCCGCCGTCACCAGCGTGATCGGCAGCATGATCGAACCCATTTTCGTCTCCCCAAAGTCGTTGCCGCGGGCTTGGCATCCATTCCCCGAGCTTGCAACGCCGCGTAGAATCGCTATAGGCCGCGGTCTTCGCGATCTGTCTGGCCACTGGTGCCGCTTGCGCGGCCGGCCTTGGCGTTGGTTGCGGGAGCCCCGGTTCGGGCGTATCGCACCTGTCAGACACGTATAAGGTTTCGCCAAAATGGCCGTCCCCAAAAGAAAAACCACGCCGTCCAAGCGCGGCATGCGTCGCAGCCACGATTCGCTGACGGTCGCATCGTTCCAGGAATGCCCGAATTGCGGCGAGCTCAAGCGCCCGCACAATCTGTGCACGTCGTGCGGCCATTATAACGGCCGCGAGATCCTTTCGGTCGAAGGCTGAGACGACGCATCGCTCGAACACGTAATGAGGGAGCGACCAGCGTGACGAACAGCTCCCGGATCGCGATCGATGCGATGGGCGGCGATGAGGGATTGGCGGTGATGCTCGCCGGCGTTGCGCGTGCGCGCCGCCGGTTCGAGGACATGCGCTTCATTCTCGTCGGCGACGAGGCCGCGATCACCGCGGGCTTGAAGACTCACCCCAATCTCAGCGCGCATTCGGAAATCGTCCATGCCGCCGATGTGATCGGCTCGAGCGAAAAGCCGAGCCAGGCACTGCGCCGCGCCAAGACCACGTCGATGGGCATCGCGATCGACATGGTCAAACAGGGCCGCGCCGCCGCTTGCGTATCCGCGGGCAATACCGGCGCGCTGATGGCGATGTCGAAGCTGTCGCTCCGGATGATCCCGGGGATCGACCGGCCGGCGCTGGCCGGGCTGATGCCCTCGCTCGGCGACAATGACACGGTGGTGCTCGATCTGGGCGCCAATACTGAGTGCGATTCGCGCAACCTCATCCAGTTCGCGGTGATGGGTGCTGCCTATGCGCGCACCACGCTCGATCTGGCACGGCCCCGAGTCGCCTTGCTCAACATCGGCAGCGAGGACCAGAAGGGCACCGAGACGATTCGCGACGCCGCCACCGCGTTGCGCGCAGCGTCGCATCTGCCGCTCGATTTCACCGGCTTCATCGAGGGCGACAAGCTCTCCCGCGGCGATGTCGACGTGATCGTGTGCGACGGTTTTTCCGGCAATATCGCGCTGAAGACCGCCGAGGGCACGGCGCGCTTCGTGGCCGATCTGCTCAAGCGGGCGTTCCAGTCCTCGACTCGCTCGAAGATCGGCTTCCTGATCTCCAAGCCCGCGACCGATCTGCTGCGCCACCATCTCGACCCGAACAATCATAACGGCGCGGTGTTTCTCGGGCTCAACGGCCTGGTCATCAAGAGCCATGGCGGCGCCAACGAGATCGGTGTCGCGACCGCGATCGCGGCCGCCGCGAAGATGGTGCGCGACGATCTGACGCGGCGAATCGCGATGGATCTGGGCGAGTTCGAGAAAAAGGCAGCGTAATGCCCCCTGTTACCCTTCGCAGCGTGATCATCGGCACCGGATCGGCCTTGCCCGCACGGCGCGTGTCGAATGCCGAACTGGCGGAGACCGTCGACACGTCCGACGAATGGATCGTCGAGCGCACCGGCATCCGCTTCCGCCATATCGCCGGCCCCGACGAGACGACTGCGACGCTCGCCGCCGATGCCTGCCGCGCCGCGCTCGGTTCGGCCGGGATTTCGGCGCAGGACATCGACCTGATCGTGCTGGCCACCGCCACGCCCGACCAGACCTTCCCGGCAAGCGCCACCAAGGTGCAGGCGATGCTCGGCATCGACGATTGCGTCGCGTTCGATGTGGCGGCGGTGTGCTCGGGCTTCCTCTACGCGCTGCAAGTCGCCGACAGCATGATTCGCAGCGGCGTCGCCAGGCGCGCCCTGGTGATCGGCGCGGAGACGTTCAGCCGCATCCTCGACTGGGAGGACCGCGCGACCTGCGTGCTGT
>CAXTEO010000087.1:0-18417 GCA_964243205.1 uncultured Sphingomonas sp. | reverse complement strand
ACCAGCACGATGTCGTCGACCAGCGCCTTGACGATCGTCGCGGTGATCGCGCCCGGCTCCTTGACCGCGATGCCCTCGGCCAGCGTGTCGCCGGCACACGGCATGTCGGTGCCGTTGATGCGGTTGTACATCGACGGATAGAGCTCGGCCTCGACGCCGATCACGTCGATCTTGTGGTCGGCCGCCGCCGCCACGGTCGCCATGCCCGAGATCAGCCCGCCGCCGCCGATCGGGGTAAGGAAGGTGTCGATGCTCGGCACGTCCTGCAGCATCTCGATCGCGACGGTACCCTGGCCGGCGATGACGCGCACGTCGTCGAACGGATGGACGAAGGTCAGGCCGCGCTCGGCCTCGAGCTCGCGTGCATGCGCATAGGCCGCGTCGAACGTGTCGCCGTGCAGCACGACCGTGGCGCCATGGCCTTCGGTCTGCGTGACCTTCACGATCGGCGTGTTGGTCGGCATCACGATCGTCGCGGGAATGCCGAGCCGGTTGGCGTGGTAAGCGAGGCCCTGCGCGTGGTTGCCGGCCGAAGCGGCGATCACGCCGGTGGTGCCGACCGGCAGCTGCAGCAGCGTGTTGAGCGCGCCGCGCTCCTTGTACGCCGCGGTGAATTGCAGGTTCTCGAACTTGAGATAGACGTTCGCGCCGGTCAGCTGCGACAGCGTCTTGCTGATGAAGGTCGGCGTGCGGACGATCTGGTCGGCGATCCGCGCATGCGCCGCCCGGACGTCGGCGAGCGTGACGGGAAGTTCGGTCGCCGGCCGAACATGGGGGGAGCGGGAATTGGTAGCCATGCCCGCCGCCTAGACCATCTGGCGCCGCGAAGGAACATTGCTTATCGCCGGGGTCAAATCTGAGGCGCGCGATCCCATGGCTATACACTTTCTCCCCCGTCATGCCGGCCTCGTCCCGGCATCCACCGTGCCGCATATTCCCCGATCGCAGGATGCGCGGCAGGGTGGACCCCGGCACAGGGCCGGGGTGACGGTCGGGGTGCTCATCGCGGCGCTGGTCTGTTCGACCCCGGCCCTTGCCGACGGGTTGATCGACAACGTCACCGGCATCACGCTCGACAAGGACGGCAAGGTGACGCGCTTCACCGGCCTGCTGATCTCGCCCGACGGCAAGGTGACGAAGCTGCTGCAGGACGCCGAAAAGCGTCCGGCCAAGCTCGACTGGCGCGCCGACGAGCATGGCAAGGTGCTGCTGCCCGGCTTCATCGATGCGCACGGGCATGTGATGGAACTCGGCTTTCGCGCGCTCGAGCTCGATCTGTCGGGCACCAAGTCGCTCGACGAGGCGAAGGTCCGGATCGCGGCCTATGCCGCGGCGAACCCCGACAAGAAATGGATCATCGGCGGCGGGTGGAACCAGGAGGTATGGGGGCTCGGCCGCTTCCCGACCGCGGCCGATCTCGACGCAGTGGTGAGCGATCGTCCGGTCTGGCTGGCGCGCGCCGACGGGCATGCGAGCTGGGGCAACAGCGCGGCGCTGAAAGCCGCGGGCGTCTCGGCCAAGTCGGTCGCGCCGCCGGGCGGACGGATCGAGAAGACCGGCGCCCAGCCCAACGGCGTGTTCGTCGATGCGGCGCAGGCCCTGGTCGAAAAGGTCGTGCCGCAGCCCCAGCCCAAGGAACGCGACGTCGCCTTTCTCAAGGCGCAGGAAATCCTGCTCGGTTATGGCGTGACCGCGACGTCCGACATGGGCACCAGCATGGACGACTGGCTGTCGTTCCGCCGGACGGGCGATGCAGGCAATTTGCGGGTGCGGATCATGAGCTATGCGCTTGGCGTCGATACTGCGGTGCGCATCGGCGGGGCCGGGCCGACGCCGTGGCTCTATGCCGACAAATTGCGCATGGGCGGGGTCAAGCTTTACGCCGATGGCGCACTCGGGTCACGCGGCGCATGGCTGAAGAAGCCGTATAGCGATGCGCCGGGTCAGTCGGGTGCGGGCTTCCTGTCCGACGACGTCTTGCGGAATTACATGAGCCGGGCCGCGCTCGACCATTATCAGGTCGCGGTCCATGCTATCGGCGACCGCGCCAATGCCGAAGTGCTCGACGCGATCGACGATATGAGCGGCACCTACAAGGGCGATCGGCGCTGGCGGATCGAACATGCGCAAGTGGTCGATCCGGCCGACCTGCCGCGCTTCGGCAAGAACGGCATCGTCGCCTCGATGCAGCCGACCCACCAGACGAGCGACCGCAGCATGGCCGAGGCGCGGCTCGGGCCCGATCGCCTCGTCGGCGCCTATGCCTGGAACACGATGCTCAGGAACGGCGCGACACTGGCGTTCGGATCCGACTTCCCGGTCGAGAAGCCCGATCCGTTCGCTGGCTGGGCGGCGGCGTTCACGCGGCAGGACGCCGAGGGGCAACCGTTCGGCGGCTGGCGCCCCGAAGACCGCGTGACGCGCGAGCAAGCCTGGTGGGCGTTTACCGGTGCGGCGGCCTATGCCGGCTTCGCCGAGGACAGGTTCGGGCGACTGGGCGTCGGGCAGCGCGCCGATTTCATCATCGTCGATCGCGACCCGCTGCTGGCGTCGCCGACCGAATTGCGCGCGACCAGGGTGGAGCAGACCTGGGTGGGTGGCGAGCGGGTATGGAGCCGGAAGTGATGCCGCGCGCATAAAGAAAAGGCCGCGACATCCCCCGATATCGCGGCCCGGCTCCCGGTGCACCGGGAGCGATACGATCGTATGTCGTTACGCCACTTCGGCGATCGGTGCGCCGACTTCGTCGGGCTCGCGCAGCACATAGCCACGGCCCCAGACGGTCTCGATGTAATTCTCGCCTTCGCATGCCATCGACAGCTTCTTGCGCAGCTTGCAGATGAACACGTCGATGATCTTCAATTCCGGTTCGTCCATCCCGCCATACAGATGGTTGAGGAACATTTCCTTGGTCAGCGTGGTGCCCTTGCGCAGCGAGAGCAGCTCGAGCATCGCATATTCCTTGCCGGTCAGATGGACGCGGCTGCCGTCGACTTCGACCGTCTTGGCGTCGAGGTTGACCGCGAGCTTGCCGGTGCGGATGACCGACTGGCTGTGGCCCTTCGAGCGGCGGACGACGGCGTGGATGCGCGCGGTGAGTTCTTCGCGGTGGAACGGCTTGGTGACGTAATCGTCCGCGCCGAAGCCGAAGCTGCGGACCTTCGAGTCCATCTCGTTGATGCCCGAGAGGATTAGCACCGGCGTCTGCACCCGCGCGACGCGCAGCTTCTTCAGCACGTCGTACCCGTGCATGTCGGGCAGGTTGAGGTCGAGGAGGATGATGTCGTAATCATACAGCTTGCCCAGATCGAGGCCTTCTTCGCCAAGATCGGTCTTGTAGACGTTGAAGCCTTCGGTCGTCAGCATGAGCTCGATCGCCTTGGCGGTCGTCGGCTCGTCCTCGATCAACAATACGCGCATCTGGGCGGTTCCCGTTCTTCGGCAGACGTATCGGAGCCCCCTGCGGCCCGACTTGCCTGACACAAACCATTAACCTGATCAGTGATGAAGGCAAAAGGTTAATTTCGCATTAATCGGCCTCGATCCGCGAGTCGCGGTGCGAGTCGTCGGCGGGGGTGAGCTCTTCGCCGAGCACGTCGCGCAGGTAGAGGCTTCGCACCAAGGTAAAGATCACGACGAGCAAGGCGGCCGAGAAGAACAGGCCGAACAGGCCGAACACGAAGCCGATCGCGATGATCGCGAACACGGTTATCGCCGGCGGAATGTCGATCACGCGGCTCTGCACATAAGGCGTGATGAAATTGGTCTGGATCAGCCGCACTATGGCATAAGTGACGAGCGTGCCAAGCAGCGGCGTCGTCCCCGCGGTCGCGGCGATGCCGAGCGCGGGGAGCATCGCCGCGGTCGGCCCGACATAGGGGACGAACTCGCTGAGTCCAGCCAGCAGGCCGAGCGCGGCCGCCGACGGCACGCCGGCGATCCACAGCCCGGCGCCGACCAGCACGCCCATCGAGGTCATCCCGATCAGTTCCGCGCGCAGCCACAGCCGCAGCGTCGTGCCGACGTCGCTCAGCGCGTCGGCAAAGGCGGGTCGGAGCGAGGGCGGCACCAACAGCAGCGCGCCACGCTCATAGACGTTCGGGTCGGCCGCGAAGAACAGCGCGCCGACCAGCAGCAGGATGCAGTTGAGTACGAGCTCGCCGCCGCCGCTCAGCAGCCCGCCAATGTCGCGCGCCACGCGCGATCCGGCGAAGGCGGCCTTGACCGCCTCGACGATCTTCGCGCCCACCGGCGATTGCGACATCCAGGCCGAGAGTTGCTGGAGCAGGTCGGGCAATTGCGTGACCAGCGCATTGATCTGCTGCGCGAATTGCACCCCGAACAGCCAGCCGAGAAAGGCGATCACCGCCAGCACCGTCGCGACGGCCAGCGGCATCGTCGCGCGCCGGGGTACGACCGCGCCGTACAGCTCGGCGATCGCGCGGATCGCGACCGCGCCGAGCATCGAGCCGAAGGCAAGGATCAGCAAGTCGCCCGCGCGCCACACGGCGGCGGTGACGCCGGCGATCAGGATGACGATCAGCACGCGGCGGATGAACCGGGCATCGTCGATATCGGGGGCGAGACGCTTCACGCCACGACAATCCCAAGGTTGCGCAACCGTTCGGTCAGAAATTCCATCAGCGTTTCGACGCGGGCCGGACGCAGCGGGCTGGGCGGAGTCATCAGGTGGAGCGCGATCGGCGGGCCGCGCCACTCGGTCAGCACCGCCTCGAGCGTGCCCGCGGCGAGATCCGGCCCGACGATGAAATCCGGCAATACGGCGATGCCGAGCCCGGCGCGCAAGGCGGGCAGCAAGGCATCGCCGCTGTTCGACGAAAGCGGGCCGTGCGGCCGCACCGCCGCCTCGGCACCGTCGGGCCCGAAGAAGCGCCATGGGCCGCTGACGTTGGTATAGCCGAAACAGGGATGTTCCCCGAGCTGGGCGGGGTGGGTCGGGCGCCCGCGCCGAGCGAAATATGCCGGCGAGGCGACGACATGCACGGTGATCGGCCCCAGGCGACGCGCGCGCAGCGAGCTGTCGGGCAGGTCGGCGATGCGCAGCGCGATGTCATAGCCCTCGGCAACGATATCGACCTTGGCGTCGGACAGATGGAGTTCGATCTCGATGCCCGGATGCAGCGCCAGGAATTCCGCGACCAGCGGCGCGACGCGGGCGAGGCCGAGCGTCATCGGCGCGCTCAGCCGCACTAGGCCGGTCGGCGCCGTGGCGGCATCGTGCGCCGCTTCCTCGGCGGCGACCGCTTCGGCGAGGATGCGCGCGGCATGCTCGGCCAGGCTCTTGCCATTCTCGGTCAGCGTCAGGCGGCGCGAGGTGCGGTGGAACAGCGACTGGCCCAGATGGGCCTCGAGCCGGGTCACTGCCTTGGATACGGTCGCCTTGGACACGCCGATCGCGTCGGCGGCGCCGCTGAACGAGCGGTGTTCCACCACGCTGGCGAAAATCGCCCAGGCTTCGAGATCGGGCAGGCGCATCTGCTATGTCCACTGGAAATTGGTCGACATTCCTTACGACTCGAAACGATCGGTTTCCAGCGTTTCCATTTACCACGTGATCCAGATGCCTATCTTGGCGGCAACAGAAATCCCTTCTGGGAGCTTCCCCGATGATCGAGAAACGTTCGTTCGAAAGTCTCGGCCATGCCGAGCATGGCTGGCTCAACGCCCGCCACCATTTTTCCTTCGCCAATTACCACGAGCCAACACGGATGGGCTGGGGCGCGATCCGCGTGTGGAACGACGATGAGATCGCCGCGAACAGCGGCTTCCCGCCGCATCCGCACCGCGACATGGAGATCGTCACCTATGTCCGCAAAGGCGCGATCACGCACAAGGATTCGATGGGCAATGAGGGCCGCACCGGCGCGGGCGACGTGCAGGTGATGAGCGCCGGCACCGGCGTGCGGCATGCCGAATATAATCTCGAGCCCGAGCAGACCACGATCTTCCAGATCTGGATCGAGCCGAGCCGCAAGGGTGGCGCGCCGAGCTGGGGCGCCAAGCCGTTCCCGAAGAACGATCGGTCTGGCCAGTTCGTGACGCTCGCCAGCGGTTTTGCCGGGGACACGGACGCCTTGCCGATCCGAGCCGAGGCGCGCGTGCTGGCGGCGCTGTTGCGCGCGGGCGAGACGATCACGCACGACGTCGCGCCGGGACGGCACGCCTATCTGGTGCCGGCGACGGGATCGATCGAAATCGAGGGTCAGACGTTCAAGGCACGCGACGGTGCGGCAATGGACGGCGGACAGACCGTAACGATCACCGCGCTGGAAGATGCCGAACTGGTGCTGGTCGACAGCGAATAGCCCACGTCGCCCCGGCGGAGGCCGGGGCCGCTCTGGGTCGGAGCGAAACCCATACCCAAAACGGCCCCGGCCTCCGCCGGGGCGACGGAGATACATAATGACCAAAGTCCTCGTGCTCTATTACTCGTCCTACGGCCATATCGAGCAGATGGCCGACGCCGTCGCCGAAGGCGCGCGCGCAGCTGGCGCAGACGTCGACATCCGCCGCGTCGCCGAAACCGCGCCGCAAGCCGTGATCGAAGCCGCGCACTTCAAAACCGACAGCGCACACGAAGTCATCTCGAGCCCCGATGCGCTCGCCGATTATGATGCGATCATCGTCGGCGCGCCGACGCGCTTCGGCCGCATGCCGAGCCAGATGGCGAGCTTCTGGGATACCACCGGCGGCCTGTGGTTCACCGGCAAGCTGATCGGCAAGGTCGGCGGCGCGTTCACCTCGACCGCGAGCCAGCATGGCGGGCAGGAGACGACCCTGTTCTCGATCATCACCAACCTGCTGCATCACGGCATGACGATCGTCGGGCTCGATTACGGCTTCCAGGACCAGATGGGCGTCGACAAGATCCGCGGCGGCTCGCCTTACGGTGCGACGACGATCGCCGGTGGCGACGGCAGCCGCCAGCCCGAGGCAGAGGAACTCGCCGCCGCGCGCTATCAGGGCAAGCGCATCGCCGAGACCGCGGCAAAGCTCACAGCCTGAACTTGCGCCTCCGCCGTTCCCCCGGACCGGGGAGCGGCGGGACAGGCTGCACCGGCGGCAAAGCGATGAACGGCGCCGGCGTCGGTGCGGTCAGCCACGTGGACGGCGGGTCCGCCACGCTTGGGTCGCCGGGATAATCGGCGCGCGCGCGCGAGACGGTGAGCCGCGCGCGCGCTGCCCCCGCCACCGCGGCGTTCGCGCCGACCCAGCGCCAGTGCCACGGCTCCCACGTCACGCCTTGCGCATTGCCCGCGGGGAAGGACAGTTCGAAGCCGAATTCGGGCGCGTGCGCCAGCAGCCAGCGCCCGGCCGGCGTGGTGGCGAAGCACGCGTCGACATCGGCGCAACGGGGCGACGGCCGGCTCGCGAAATCGATCGCATAGCCCGTCGCATGCTCGCTATAGCCCGGCGGCCCCACGAAGCGCGCGCGCCGCGCCGGATCGGCGCACGATCCCGGCTTCGCATTGCGACAGAATACCGCGCGCTGATGCGCGATCGTGCGAAAGCAGGATACGCCGCGCAGCGCCTTGCCGACGCCCGGCGACAGCGCCGCGGCGGCGAACATCCGGGTGAGATCGGGAGCGGCATCGCGGTGGACCAGGCACGGCTGACCGAGCGCGAAGCCGGGCGGCGCGGCGACCAACTCGCTCCGCGCCATTTCCGGATAGGGCAAGTGGCCGAGCATCCGCCCGTCGGCCATCGCCGGAGGCAGATCGCCGGGAAATACCCCTGTCGGCACACCCTGCGCGGCCGCGGCCAGAGCGAGCGTCGGGGCGAGCCCGAACAGCCCGGCGACCACGCCTCTTGCGACCCCAATCGCCCATCTTCCGGTCCACCGCACGGCGCGGGCTCTGGCATGTCGGCGCTGGCGGTGGCAAGGGGGCGGGATGCTAGCCAATCATGTTCTTTTTCTCGACGGCGAGGCGCTCGTCATCGACAAGCCCGCCGGCTTGCCGGTCGATCGTCCGCGCGACGGCTCGCTCAGCCTCGAAAACCATCTCGACGGCCTGACCTTCGCTTTCAAGCGCTGGCCGGTGCCGGTGCACCGGCTCGACCGCGACACGTCGGGCTGCCTGCTTCTGTCGCGCAACCCCAAGGCGCATGCCCGGCTGCAACAGGCGTTCGAACAGGGGCTGGTGCGCAAGCGCTACCTCGCGGTGCTCGACGGCGTGGTCGAGGGCGAAAGCGGCCTGATCGACCTCGCTTTGGCCAAGGTCAGCACCGCAGAGACCGGCTGGCGGATGGTCGGCGATCCGGCCGGCGCCAAGGGCAGCAAGCCGTCGCGTACCGCGTGGCGCGTACTGGAGGTGAAGGACGGACGCAGCTTCGTCGAGTTCATTCCCGAGACCGGCCGGACCCACCAGATCCGCGTGCACGCCGCCGAGGCGCTCGGCGCGGCGGTGGTCGGCGATCCGGTCTACGGCACGGGCGCCAAAGCGAGCGGGGCCGCGACCCTGCTCCACGCCGCCGAGCTGATGGTGCCGCGCGCCGGCAAGGAACCGATCATCGCCAAGGCGCCCTTGCCCGAACGCTTCCTGGCGGCGGGGTTCAGCGAGGCCTGAGCGCGGTCGCGACGGACGATCGCGCTTGTCGTCGCCCCGGCGCAGGCCGGGGCCGTTGGCGTGCCTGGCGTAAGGCGTGACACATAACCCGGCGGCCCCGGCCTGCGCCGGGGCGACGGGCGTTGGCAATGGCCACTTCCAACTGCGAGCTTCCCGCGTCGACAGTGCCGCTCGTTCACCCGGTCCGGATCGGGATTCCCGGCAGCGCCTTGGCAGTGCGGATCGTCAGCGAGGTCTTGACGCTCGCCACGTTCGGCGCCGGCGTCAGGTGCGTCATCAGGATTTCCTGGAAGCTCTTCAAGTCGCTCGCGACGATCTTCAGGATGAAATCGATCTCGCCGTTGAGCATGTGGCATTCGCGCACCTCGGGAATCGTTGCGACATGCTCCTCGAAGGCGGCGAGGTCGTGCTCCGCCTGGCTGCGCAGCGAGACCATCGCGAACACCGTGATCGGATAGCCCAACGTTGCCGCGTCGATCTCGGCATGATAGCCGCGGATCGCACCCGCTTCCTCGAGCGCGCGGACGCGGCGCAGGCAGGGCGGTGCGGTCAGGCCGACACGTTCGGCCAGGTCGACATTGGTCATCCGTCCGTCGTCCTGGAGCAGTTCCAGAATGCGACGGTCGATCGAATCAAAGCTCATTACGTAGCGCTCCCCCGCGATGCGTGTTTGGCATCGGCTCATTGGCCTTCAACATAAGATAATTGCTGGCGAACGCAATTGTCCCACAATGCTACCGACCCAGTAAAACTCGGGGCTTACGCAGAGTCCGCCGCGCGGTTAAGGAATCGTTACGGTGCACGTGGCGCCCCGCTTGAGGATCATACCGCTTTGCGTTTCGACGACAGCCTGGAGACGGTCCTTTCGGCAGACATGTCGACGCCGTTCGGCGCGCAATCGACCTGGCGTCAGCTGGTCGACCTGATCGGGCGCGGCCGGGTGCTGGCGAGCGTGTCGGCGATCGCGCGGCTGCGGACGATCCGCGGCGCCGTGCCGGTGGCGGTGCGCGCGGCGAGCGCGCGGTCGCTAACCTTTGCGACGCCGCCCGCGGCGCTCGTCAGCTTCTTCGCCGAGGATGAGATCAGCGTCGCGGCGCCGATGTTGCGAACCGCGCAACTTTCGGCGGCGGAATGGACCGCGATCCTGCCGGCATTGACGCCCGCCGCGCGGTCGGTGCTGCGCCACCGCCGCGATCTGGTGCGCGCCGTGACGCGCGCGCTGGAAAGCTTCGGCAGCGTCGATTTCGTGCTGGCAGCGCCCGAGCATGGCGCGTTCGCCGGAAACGAAACCCCGCCGGCCGCGCTTGCGACGGACGTGCCGGCGCCCTTCGCTCAGGCGCCAGTCGCTGAAGACATGGCTCCCGCGAACGACCCGCCAGCGCCCGAGCCCGTCGCGGCACCATCGGTTCCCGAAACGATCGCCGCGGTCTCGCCTTTCGTGTCGATCGCGACGATCGCGGCGGGGCTGCCGGTCGTTGCCGAGGCACGGCGCCAGTCAGAACGCGAGGCAGCAGCACAAGCCGCCGCCGCCAGGCCCGAAGGCGGGACTTTCCCGATCGCCGAGCTGGTCGCGCGGATCGACGCCTATCAGCGCCAGCGCGAGGAAATGCCGGGGCCACGGCTGGAGATCCAGCCCGAGCTGTTCGTGCACACGCCGCATCACGCCGAGAGCTTCCGGTTCGAAACCGACTCCAGCGGCATCGTGCGCTGGATCGAAGGCGCCGCGCGTGCGCCGCTGATCGGCCTGTCGCTCGATTTTTCGCCGAGCACCATCGGGTCGCAAGTCGATGGCGTCGCCGCCGGTGCGTTCCGCCGCCGCGCCGGTTTCACCAATGCGCGGCTCGTCGTCGATGGCCATTCCGACGCCGCCGGCCAGTGGCGCATCACCGGCATCCCGGTGTTCGATCGCGCGAGCGGGCGCTTCACCGGCTATCGCGGCAGCGCACGCCGTCCGCGCGCCGACGAGACCGCCGAGCCCGCGCGCGAGGCGCGTAACCCCGCCGCCGACGCATTGCGCCAGCTCGTCCACGAATTGCGCACACCGACCAATGCGATCGCCGGCTTCGCCGAAATGATCGAATCGCAGATGCTGGGGCCCGTGCCGGCGCCCTACCGCGCGCACGCCGCGGCGATCCGCAGCCAGACCAGCGGCCTGCTCACCGCGATCGACGATATCGACATGGCGGCACGGCTCGAGACGCATGCGCTCGACTTGCGCGCCAGCGACGTGCCGCTGGCGCCGCTGCTGGCGCGCGTCGTCGCCGATCTGGCGCCGCTGGCGACGTTGCGCGGCACCACGCTGGCGCCGCAGCTCGACGACGACACGCTCGCCATCCTCGGCGACGATCGCGCGGTCGAGCGGCTGATCGCGCGGCTGGCGGCGACCTTGGTCGCTTCGGGCAGCGCGGGCGAGCGGATCGGCGTCGTGGCGACGGGCACCGACGCCGCGATTTCGATCGTGTTCGACCGGCCGCGGGCGCTTGCCGCTTATGCCGAGGAAACGCTGCTGACGATCGACGCCGAAGTCGAGGCCGAGCGCGCCGATGCGCAGGGCGGCGCGCCGTTGCTCGGCACCGGCTTCGCGCTGCGGCTTGCCCGCAATCTCGCCGCCGAGCTGCGCGGCGCGCTGGTGATCGGCGACAAGACCTTGACTTTGCGGCTGCCCGCCGCCTTTCCTGCGGCGATGGAGCAGGTTTCTTCCAACTGATCGTGGTCGCTGCGACGCCACCCCTGGCCTACCGGCCGACGCCGCCTGCGCTTGCCGATCTGGTCGCGTGGCCGGCCGGTTTCGGCACGCGCTTCACCGTGTTCGTCGATACCGAGGAGGAATTCGACTGGAACGCGCCGCTCGCGCGCGACGCGTACGGCGTGTCGGCGATGGCGGCACTGCCCGATGCACACCGCCGCTTTGCCGATCGCGGCGTGCCGCTGACCTATATGGTCGATCATCCGATCGCGACCGACCCGCGCGCGATCGACGTGCTGCGCGCGCTGCTGGGCGATGGCGTGTCCGCGGTCGGGACGCAGCTCCACCCCTGGGTCAACCCGCCGTTCGAGGAGGCGCTGACGCCGCGCAACAGCTATGCCGGCAATCTTCCCGCCGCGCTCGAGGCGGCCAAGATCGACGTGCTGACCGCCGCGATCGAGCGTGCGTTCGGGCGGCGGCCGGTCGCCTATCGCGCCGGGCGCTACGGCATCGGCCCCAATACGCTGGCCTTGCTGGCGGAGCGCGGCTACCGGCTCGATAGCTCGATGCGCGCGCGCTATCTCTATGCCGCGGATGGCGGGCCCGATTTCGCGGAAATCGGCAATGCCGCGTTCCGCGCCGGACCGGACGGTCGCCTGATCGAGCTGCCGCTGACCACGATCCACACCGGCCTGCTGCGCCGCGGCGGCGCGGCCTTGCACCGCACTTTGGGGCACGTGCCCAAGGGGCGCGGCCTGTTCGCCCGCGCGCGCTTGCTGTCGCGCGTCGCGCTGACGCCGGAGGACATGCCGCTGCGCGATGCGCTCGACGCGATCGCGGTGGCGGCGGGGGAGGGGCTCCGCCTGCTCAATTTCGCGTTCCACTCGCCTTCCGTCGCGCCAGGGCATACGCCCTATGTGCGCGATGCCGCCGATCTGGCGCGCTTCCATCGCTGGTGGGATGCGGTGCTGGCCGATCTCGACCGTCGCGGCGTACGCGCGGCCTCGCTCGATCAGGTGATTGCAGCGGCGGCGGTGCGGCGCTAACGAACGGCCGGGGGCCTGTAGCTCAACTGGTTAGAGCTGGCCGCTCATAACGGCTAGGTTGCGGGTTCAAGTCCTGCCGGGCCCACCATCACTACCCTCCACTCCATGCGAATGGTATCAATAAACTATTGCTTTGCAATAGTTAATTAGACTATGTCCTATCATATCATCTCACGAATTCTCACAGGTTCTCGAATCATTTGGGAGTGTTTTTGGGGTATCGGACACCGATGGGGGGGTATCGATGACCCTGACCGTTGCAGATGTGAAGAACGCCCAAACGCTTGGGCGCAATTAGAAGCTAGCCGATGGGAAGGGATTGTTCCTTCTCGTCACCAGCGGCGGCACAAAATCCTGGCGCTTCAAATACCGATTTGGCCGCAAAGAGAAGCTCCTGGTCCTCGGCCAAAATCCGGATGTCGGCCTTGCCGCCGCCCGCGTGCTGCACGAAGACGCCCGCCGTCTGATCAGGGAAGGTAAGGACCCTGTGCTGGAGGCGCAGCGCAAGCGCGATGCGGAAATCGATGCCGCCAACGCCACCTTCCGCAAGCTAGCCTCTGAGTGGCTCACCGACCAGCAGGACCTTGTGGTCGCCTGCCAATGCCTACCGAGTGCGCAGCCGGATCGAACGCGACCTCTATCCAGCGTTCGGACACACGCCAATCGGCGACATCGACAGCGCCATGATCCTGCGCGCGCTTCGCAAGATCGAGGCCAGGGGCTCGATCGAAACAGCGAAGCGGGTGAGGGGCTATATTCTGGCGATCTTCAAACGCGCCAAGGCCGAGCGCTTCGTAACCATGAACTCTATTCTGGAGATCGACGAAATCAAGGATGCGCTCAAGCGCGGCCGGCCGGGCGCCAAGCATCCCGCGCTTACGACACTACCCGAGCTGCTCGAACTCCAGATGGCGGTCGAGCGATCCACCGCTGGGTCTCTCACCAAACTTGCGTCGCGCCTGTTGGCGCTTAATGCGGTCCGGGTCGGAGTTCTTCGAACCGCGCTGTGGTCCGAGTTCCACGGCATCGAGTGGGACCAACCTGATTCCGACTGCGTCGACGCGCGCTGGACGATTCCGGCGGGCCGCATGAAACTGGCGGTCGAGGACAAGGGAAAAGCGGCCTTCGGTCACGAAGTGATCTTGTCGCGTCAGGCGGTCGAATTGTTGCGGGTCGTGCGCACCATGTCCGGCGGAAGTCCGCTCGTGTTTCCAGGCGTGAAATCCTGGCGCAAGCCCATGACCGACGCAACGCTCAGCTCCGTGTACAGACGGATGGCGGGTGGCGGGTCGGCGGTATAACGGCTGCATGGTGCCCCATGGATGGCGCTCGGCTTTCTCCGCCTTCATGAACGAGCGCGCCGCCGAACTCGATCGGGACGGCGACCGGATGCTCATCGACATGATCCTCGCGCACGTGCCTCCCGGCATGTCGGCGTCCGAAAGGGCCTATGATCGGGCGCGCTACCGTAAGCCCCGCGGGGTGCTGTATCAGGGCTGGGCGGATATGATCTCCGAGGGTGTCGGTCCGCCGTCCGCGACCATGCTTCGTCGCGATCGATAGTGCCGCGGATTGGCCACGAAATCGTTGATGTCGCTCTCGTACCAAGCAACGCATCGGACGCCGATATGCTCGCGTCTGGGGAAAGTCCCTTCGCTCTCGCGGCGATAAATCGTGGGAACGGAGAGGCCTGTGCGCGACATCACGGCTTTGATCCGCAAACGTTGATCATTGCGCCGATCTCTGAGGTTCGCACCGTCTCCATCAAGCTCGATGTGGCTTTGTGGCTCGCCCGCTTCTGCACTAATATTTGCATTGAACACCACCTTCAGTCGAAGGTCTGCCCGCCAATCAAATTATGTCGTGGTTCCTTCTGCGCAGCAAGACTTCACCCCGTTTTGCTTGCAACAATTCGTGCTGTCGGCTCGTCTCGGACATCTCTTGTGAGAGCCTGACAAAGCACGTTTAGGGGCGAGATGCCGCAATGCCGCTCCGCTACCGTCGGGTGGCCAATTCATAAGGGATCCGTCCGCGCCGATTCGGATCGATATGCAGGTCGCTGGCCGCGGGCGGAAATGCGCGTTGATCGCAATCGACACGCGGGCAGATCCTGCAGGAACTGCCGATCGGCGTTGCCGCGCTGTCGGTCCTCAAACCGTCGGCATAAATGAATTCCCCCGCATATTGTTCTTCGCATCCCAAGGCGACGGCGTATCGGCGCGGCATGCGGAGGTAGCTGCTGCGCGGCACGTCGGCCAAGCGGTCGAACTGCTCATCACGCTCTTGGATCAACTGCACGGCGACGCGGACCTCGAGGATGAAGAGGATGCCTGCGCGGCCCGCGACGAAGACTCACCATTCGTGCGCAGCCACGCCTCGATCGCTTCTGCCGACCCTGACAATGCGGGAGATGACGCTCGCCGTTCGATCAGGATTTGGGTCCTCCGGCACACCATTGGGCAGCGTGTTTGCGGCGATGGACGATCGGTACTGCGGCGACGATGGGCGGTGAACGAGAAAAGGCTGGAGCTGGCGAGATGGGAATGCGGGGGGGGGGGGCGGCCGGGTCAGGAGGGCGTACCGGCGAGCGCTTCGAGCGCCGCGGAGATCTGCAACCGCAATTCGAAGTCACGGGTCATCTCCAGCATCGCGCTCAGGCTCGCCCGCGCCGCCAGCAACGCACCCGCCCGGAGTTCTAGCCGCGCCCGCTCCCACCAGCCATGACCATAAGCCGGTGCTATCGAAGTGATACGCGCGTACAGGATGAGCGCTCTTGAGCCGTCGCCCGAAGCCTCGGCGCGCGTGGCCTGGTTCGTCAGCAGCCGAACCAGCACCATCCGGTTCGACATGGGCGAGACCTGGTCGACGACGGTACGCGTGTCATCGCCCATGTCCCGGAGCAGCCGTGCGACCTGTGCCGGCGTGACGCACTCCCCGTGATTGAACGGATCGATGATCACGGGCGCGGTATCGTGGCCCAGTCGCATCAGCACATGCCCCGGCGTGTTGAGAATGTCGGCGGACCATCCGATCCTGCGCGCAGCACTTGCATAGAGAATTGACAAGGCGACCGGGAGTCCGCGGCGCCGGTCGAGCACCGCAATGAGGTCCGCGTTGCGGCTGTCGTCATATGTCTCCCGGTCGCCCCCTAGCCCGAACTCCTGCGCGAGCACGACCGACAGCGCCTCCGCGCGACCCATGGCGGACAGGCTCGGACCGCCAACCGTGGCGAGCCGATCCGCCAGCGCGGTGACCGTATCGACATAGCAGGTCAGCTCGATTTCGGGGTGATCCAGCGCGGCCAGTTCCAGCGCGGCGATGTCGAGCGTGAGCTCCTCATCGTCGAGCAGCCCGAGGTGCGCAATGGAGTCGGTCATCTGGAAACAGGCTGCATGCGCGGTCATCCCGGCGACCGGTAGGGCGCCCGTTCGATATAGGACGCACCGCTCGAAACGTAAGTCGCATCTTCCAGCCGGGGTCGCCCGCCGCGGCACGCGTCAGCCGGCGACACAGTCGCCTTCGACGGGATGTGCGACATAAGCCGCCGCAGCCGAGCCGGCCGTGGTAAGCTGGTAGACATCCGGTCTGACGCGCTCGAACCATCCGTAAACATTGCGCAGCAGGATCGCGCCGGCATCGTCGGCTAGATGATTGAGGTCGCGCGGGCGGGCGGGGCCCGATCGCATCGCGCCGACGCAGGCGAGCGCGCGCTGGAGATAGGCGGTCATGATCGGCTGGCGGGTCGAGCCGCCCTGTGTCGGATCGCCTTTGCGGGTGGCGTGCTCTTTGAGCAGACGCTTGCGCAATGGCAGATTGGCGCGCGGCGTGTAAGTCGAAGGTTCGCTTGCGACGACCACGCTGCCGAGCTTGAGATCGACCAGCAACAGGCCCAATCCCATCCATCGGCACAACCGGTGCACGCGTTTGTACTGGTCGCGACCGCGGCGGCTGGCGACCACCGCCAGATACACCTGGTCCGCTGCGCGCAGGCGATCGACCGCCTGCAACACCAGCTCGAGCGTGAAGGAGAGTTTGGGCTCGGCGATCACCACGATCGGCGATTCGTCGCCGCGCAGCGCGACGATATCGCACCCACAAATCTCGCTTTTGACCGCAAACCCCTGGGTTTCAAGGAACGTCTTGCCCGGCGAGTAGAGGCTGGTTTCACGCAAGCCGGTGGAGTGAGCGGTGCCGTCGCACGTCTCGCTCAGCTGCTGCCTCCCCTGGGGCTTGCTGTCCTGGGCGCGCTCGCCGAGCTGGCGGCGCTCTGACTTTGGTCCAGAAGTGCCAGGGGCAGCGGGTCTTCCATCGTGCCGCCGGTGACCGGCGGCATCATGAGAATTGCAATGTCCGGAGCCTCGTCGGCGTCGACGATCCGGTGGGCGATGTTACGCACGACCGCTACCGTCCCCGCCGACCGGCAGCCAAAGCAAGCTTGTGACCGACCGCGGGCAACAGATCGAATTCATAGTCGCCTTGCTCGATCGCGGTACTCCAACTCGTGCCGGCATAGATACGGACGCGCATGGAAACTCCTCGCCGAAACGGGATGCGGGCGCCTCTACTGCCCGACTCGACTTTACGTGCAAGCGATTTCCAGCCGTGGGCGTCGGGACGAACCGAGACAAAAGCGGTGTTGGGTCGCCGTGGTCCAGAAAGGACTGCCGCGCGACCGCAAGACTGGTAGGAGGATGTACCCCCTACCGGAGATCGCCATGCGCTTTGTACAGATCGACATCCTGCCGTCGAGAATGGCGCTCGTCGACCTCGACAAGCTTTCCCATGCCGTACCGCAGGAAAGCGGGAGCCGCTTGTATCTGGGATCCCAGTCGCTGGACGTTCCGCATTCGCTCGAAGAGCTCGAAAATGTGCTGGCGGGGCGAGATCGGTCGGACAATGGCGAGCATGGTGCGGCCGGTTTCGGCCGTTACGCGCCGATCGTCGCACCCGATCCGCCGGACGGGCTTTGGCTCGACATTACCGGCTGTGCAGCGCTGTTCGACACCGAGCGGACGCTGGTAAAAGACCTGCATCGCCGGGTCTCGGCGTTCGGGTTGAGCGTCCAGATCGCCGTCGCCGATACTGCCGGCTATGCACACGCCGTGGCGCGCCAAGTTGCTCAACGCACAGCCGATGGGCTTTTACGCTCCAGCCCAGATCGTCCGCGACGCGCGCCAGCATGGCGTCGAGGTACGTCCGATCGATGTGAACCACAGCTGCCGGGATTGCACGCTCGAGCCGACACGGGGGCGCTACAAGGCGGTGCGCCTCGGGCTGCGGATGGTGCGAGACCTTTCGAACGCCGACGGCGCGGCGATCGCCGGCGCGCGCGCGGGTGTCGGCGGCAAGCCTCGAGCTCTGGCCGCGATCTATACACAACCTCCAGTTCGCATTGCGGCCGGAGCCCAAAGGTAAATAGGCTTCAAAGCGACACGCCGCGACCCCACTAAAGCAGCCATACCTGCGGACTGATTGCATCTTTTCCGTCAATCGACCGTAGTTAGGCATGTTAATGAGATATTAACGGGTGCCCTAACTGAGGAGAAGATCGTGAAAATTTTCAGATCAGCCTTGTTGCCGATTTTGCTTGCTGGCGTCGCCATTGCGGCCCCTGCCTCGGCCTCTACGCTGCTTTTCAATTTCACCGGACAGGCGATCACCGGACCGGTGACGGCGTCGTTCCAACTCGACAGCAATCCGGTTCCCGATCAAATCAACGACCAGTCGGCGTTTGGCCTCGGTCAGGTGTTCTTTAACAATGTGCCAGGCGTGTTCAACGGAAAGACCGAAACAGCGTCGACGATTGCTTTTGGCACCGGGCTCGCTTCGCAATTCCAAATACTCGGAACATCGGCAGGGTTCGCGCAATTCGGTGGGCAGGAGGTGTTCACAGGCCCAATCAACGCGCCGGTTTTCAGACCAGGCACCTACACGTTCACCGGGTTTAGCAGTGGCACCCTGACCGTAACTCAAGCTGTGGCTGCCGTGCCCGAGACCTCGACATGGGCGATGCTGCTAATTGGCTTCGGCGCGGTCGGCTTCGCTTTGCGCCGGCGGAAAGCGGAGCGGGCGGCTGTCACGATCGCCTAATTCATTC
>CAXTEO010000086.1:0-18474 GCA_964243205.1 uncultured Sphingomonas sp. | reverse complement strand
CGCGATGGGCGTCGATCGGGTGATGGCGCTGCGCGCGCAGATCCTCGAACGCAACCAGGCGCTCGCGCGCGCCGGCACCACCGGCCCGGCGGCGCCGACCACCGAAGCCAAGCCGGCCAGCTTCGCCGCGACCATGGAAGACGCGCTCAAGAGCGTGAACCAGGGCCAGGTCGAAGCCGGCAAGCTGTCGGAAAGCTATGAGCGCGGCGAGACGGTCGACATCGCCAAGGTGATGCTCGCGCGCCAGCAGGCCTCGGTCGGTTTCGAGGCGACGCTGCAAGTCCGCAACAAACTCCTGTCCGCCTACAAGGACATCATGAGCATGCCGGTATAATCGATGAGCAACGCCCTCACCCCAGCTCCGCAATCGTCCGGCATCGCAGCAATGGTGCCCGAACGCTTCGCCAACCCGCTGCATCAGCTGCAGGGCCTGCTCGCGCAGCCGGCCGTGCGCCGCAGTCTGCCGATGGCCTTGCTGATCGGCCTGATCGGCGCCGCCGCGCTCGCCTGGATGATGCTCGCCAGTCCCAACCAGAAAGTGCTGTTCGCCGGGCTCGCCGATGCGGACAAGGCGTCGGTCACCACCGCGCTGCAAGCCGCCAACATCACGTCCAAGATCGATGCGGGCACCGGCGCGCTGACCGTCAATGAAGACGATTATTCGCGCGCGCGCATCCTGCTCGCCGGCCAGGGCCTGCCCAAGGCGGCACCCGGCGGCTATGCCATTCTCGACAACCTCCCGATGGGCGTGTCGCGCGCGGTCGAAGGCGAACGCCTCCGCCAGGCGCGCGAAACCGAACTCGCGCGCTCGATCCAGGAGATCGACGCGGTCGCCGAAGCGCGCGTCCATCTCGCCACGCCCGAGCAATCGGTGTTCGTGCGCGACAACGCCGCGCCGTCCGCCTCGGTGATCGTCAAGCTCCAGCCCGGCCGATCGCTGGGCGATTCGCAAGTCTCCTCGATCGTCAATCTCGTCGCCTCGTCGGTGCCCGGGATGAAGCCCGAGGGCGTGACGATCGTCGACCAGATGGGCGGCCTGCTGACCAAGGGCGCGAACCAGAGCGCGCTCGGCATCGAGAGCGACGAACGCGTCGCCTTCCAGCGCCGCGTCGAGGAGAAATATCGCGCGCAAGTCGTGCAGATGCTGACTCCGCTGATCGGCGCAGGCAATTTCACCACCGAAGTGCAAGCCGATGTCGACTTGAACGAAACCCAGGCGACACGCGAAAGCTATGACAAGCAGGGCGTGCTGCGCGTCGAGCAGGGCCAGTGGACAGGCAACGGCAAGGAAGGCGCCGCACCCGGCGGCATCCCCGGCGCCCTGTCCAACACGCCGCCGCCCGCCTCGACGCTGAGCGCGCCGCAGCCGACGCCGAGCCCCTCCCCCTCGCCCGCCGCTGCCGCCGGCGCGGTTGCGACGACGCCCGGCACGACCGGTCCGGTCGTCGCCGCAGCGGCCGGCGCGGTCAGCGATGCGCTGAAGGCGAGCGACCAATATTCGCGCGCCTACGATCTCGGCAAGGAAGTCTCGGTCAGCCGCACCGCGCCGGGCACGATCACGCGCCTGTCGGTCGCCGTGCTGCTGCGCGACCCCGAAACGGGCAAGCCGCGCGGGACGCTCGAAATCCAGCAGATCACGCAACTGGTGCAGACGGCGGTCGGCTTCAATCAGGGCCGCGGCGACCAGGTCACCGTCATCAGCCGCAAGTTCGCCGGCGCCACCGCGCTCGACGACAAGCAGCCATGGTACGAGGCTGGATGGCTGCCGGTGGTGGCGCGCAATGCGACCGCGCTGGTCATCGCGCTGCTCGTCTTGTTCCTGGGCGTGCGTCCGCTCGCCACCGCCGTGCTCAAGAAGCGCGAGGAAGCACCCCAGGCGCGCGCTACGCTCGGCCGCGACTTCGGCGGCGCCGACGGCTACGAAGGCGGCCAGATTCCGCCGCCGCGCAGCGACCAGCCGGTCAGCATCGACGCGCTGGAAAGCGCGCGCAACTATGACGACCGGATCGGCATGGTGCGCGGCTTCACCCGCGACAATCCGGCGCGCGCCGCGCTCGCCGTGCGCGACATGATCAAGTCATGAACGCGCCAGCTCGCATTTACACCGGCGTGGAACGCGCCGCCGTGCTGATGATGCTCGTCGGCGAGGAGGAAGCCGCCGCGATCCTGCAGAAGCTCGATCCCGAGGAAGTCCGCCAGCTCGGCAAGGCGATGTTCGCCGTCGCCGATGTCAGCGAGATCGAAGTCGAAGGCGTGCTCGACGATTTCGTCGGAAAAGCTCGAGAAAGGACCGCGATCGGCTTCGACCCGCGCCCGCGGATCGAGGCGGTGATGACGCGCGCTTTGGGCCAGGAAAAGGCCGACAGCGTGCTCGCCCGCATCGTCCCGCCCCAGGAATCGTGCCAGCTCGATTTGCTCGACTGGCTCGACGCCGGCGAGATCGCCGCGATGATCGAGAAGGAGCATCCGCAGATCGCCGCGGTGCTGATCGCCAATCTCGACCCGATGGTCGGCGCGCAAGTGCTCGAGCTGATGCCCGATGCGGTGCAGCCCGACATCCTCCACCGGCTCGCCCGGCTCGGGCCGATCACGCCCGAAGCGGTCGAGACGTTGAAGACCATGCTCGCCAACCGCACCACATCGCCGCAGGCGCCGACCGGCGTCACGCTCGGCGGTACCAAGGACGCCGCCAAGATCCTGTCGAGCGGGCGCAAGGCGACCGAGCTGCGCGTCATGCCCAAATTGTTCAAGATCGACCGCGATGTCGCCAAGGCGATCGAGGAAGCGATGTTCGTGTTCGACAATCTGCTCGAGCTCGACGACAAGAATCTCGGCACGCTCATCCGCAATATCGACAGCGACATCCTCACGCGCGCGCTCAAGGGCGTCGACGAGAGCATCCGAGCGCGGTTCCTCGGCTGCATGTCGAGCCGCGCCGCCGACGGCATTCGCGACGAGATGGAAGCGCGCGGGCCGATGAAGCTGAGCGAAGTCCTCGAGGCGCAGAAAGTGATCATCCAGATCGCGCGCAACCTCGCCAAGGACGGCACGATCCAGATGGGGGCTGGCGAAGACGATTATGTCTGACTTCACCGCGGGATTTTCGTCGCGCGGCCAGGGCGTGGCCGAAGCGCTTAAGGCGGCGTTCGCGCCGCGCGTCGCGGGCTTTGCCCCGGCAGACCTGCGCGAACGCGCCGAGCGCGGACCGGTCTCCTTTTCGCCACAGGACGGCCCGGCCGGACCGCGGCATTTCAGCCCGGCCGATCCCGGCAGCAACCCGACCGAAGGCTGGGACCCGTTCGACGCGGACCAGACTGCGGCGCCCGTACCGTTCGTTGATCCGATCGCGGTCGCGCATGCCGCGGGCTATGCCGAAGGCGTCGAAGCGGCGCTCGCCGAGACCGCTGTGACAGGCGAGCGCGATCGGCTGCTGCTCGCCTCGCTCGCTAAGGCGCTGCAAGCCGATGACCGAATCGATCGCGACGCGGTCGCGCGGCGCTTGCGCCAGACCGTGCTGTTCTTGGTGACGCGACTGGTCGGCGAGGTCGGCATCGCGCCGGACTTGCTGGCGCGCCGCATTGAGACGGCGACCGATTTACTTAGCGACGCCGCCGAATCGGCGATCTTGCGCGTCCACCCCGACGATGTCGCCTTACTCGAAGGGAAATTGCCGCGGCAGATCTTCCCGGTCGGCGACACGAGCGTCGCGCGTGGTGCCTTCGTGCTCGAAAGCGCTTCGACGATCATCGAGGACGGTCCCGAATTGTGGCTCGAACAATTGGCGCACGCGATCGAACGCGTTGCGGTGCCGGAGGCCTAAATGCTGAACCGCTTCACCGGCGACTATCTCGATTCGCTCGGCCTCCCCGACTTCACGCCGGAACCCAAGGTCTCCGGTCGGCTCGCCTCGTTCGACGGCCTGTTGATGGAAGCGGTGGGTCTGACCCTCCCGGTCGGCACCGTCTGCCAGGTCGGCGACCGCCAGTCGGGGGTCGAGGCCGAGGTGATCGGCTTTCGCAATGGCCGCACCTTGCTGATGAACCTCGGCGGCCCGGCCGCGCTGCTGCCGCAAGCGCCGGTCCGCCCGATCGGCGCACCCGGCGAAGCCGAAGTCGGCGCCGCCTTGCTCGGCCGCGTGGTCGACGGCGCCGGCAAGCCGATCGACGGCCTCGGCCCGATCCGCGGCGCCGCGCGCTGGCCGCTTGCCGGCAAATTGCAATCGCCGCTCGACCGTGGCCGCGTGCTCGCCCCGCTCGATGTCGGCGTCCGCGCGATCAACGGCCTACTCACCGTCGGGCAAGGCCAGCGGATCGGCATCATGGCCGGCTCGGGCGTCGGCAAGTCGGTGCTGCTCGGCATGATCGTTCGCGCGGCCGAAGCCGATGTGATCGTCATCGGCCTGATCGGCGAGCGCTCGAGGGAAGTCGCCGACTTCCTCGAGACCAAGGTCGCGGGCGACGCGCGCAAGCGTGCGGTCGTCGTCGCCGTTCCCGCCAACCATTCGCCGGTGCTGCGCATCCGCGGCGCACTGCGCACCCACGCCATTGCCGAGGCGTTCCGCGCCGAGGGCAAGAAGGTATTGCTGATCATGGATTCGCTCACGCGTGTGGCGCATGCCGGACGCGAGATCGGCCTCGCGCTCGGCGAGCCGGCGAGCGCGCGCGGCTATCCGCCCTCGGCGATCGCGATGCTGCCCAACCTGATCGAACGCGCCGGCACCGACGTGCATTCGGGCGGATCGATCACCGCAATCTATACCGTGCTCGCCGATGGCGACGACGGCAACGACCCGGTGGTCGATTCGGCACGCTCGATCCTCGACGGCCATATCGTGCTGTCGCGCCAGCTTGCCGAGCGCGGCGTCTATCCGGCGATCGACATCGGCCCCTCGGTCAGCCGCGTGATGACCGACATCGTCGACAAGCCGCATCTGAAGGCCGCACGCGCGCTGCGCCGTCACCTCGCCACCTATGAGGAGAATCGCGACCTGGTGCTGATGGGCGCGTATCGCCCCGGTGCCGATCCCGCGATCGACACCGCGATCGCCTGCCACCCGGCGATCATGGAATATATCAAGCAGGACCCCGACGAGATCGTCTCGCTGCCCGATGCCGCGGCCGAGCTGATCGGCGTGTTCGGCGCCGAATGAAATGGCCAAGCCATCCAAACTCGAGCGCATCCTGCGCGTCCGCACGCTCCAGCTCGGCCTCGTCCAGGCCGACGAAGCGCGCGCGCACGACCGCACCGCCAGCGAGATCGCGCTGAAGGGGCGCATCGCGCAACTCGCCGCCGCGGTCGCCCCGGCGCCCGAGCCGGTTGCCGGCTTCTCGCTGGTCGCCGCCGCGCATTTTCGCGAGCGGCTGCACCAGTCGGCACACGCCGCCGCCGGGCGCCTGGCCGCCGCGCAAGCCACTGCCGCGCGCGCGACCGAGGCGACGCGTGAGGCGCGCCGTGATCAGAGCGCGGTCGAGAAATTGATCGCACGCGCCGATGCGCAAGCCGTGGTCAAGGCGATCCGCGAGCTCGAAGCCGCGCCGCCGATGCGCAAGATCCGGCACGATCCTTGCTGAACTCGTTTCGCGGGCCGCATCCGGTCCGATCGGAGCCGTAATGATCGACGTGACGTCCCTGCTGTCCACCACCGTGGCCGCGCCCGCCCCGCTCGCGCCACGTGTCGCCGCCGGCGCGACCGCCGCGCCGGGCCGATTCGAGCAGACGTTGGAGGCGTTCCTCGATTCGCACGACGCGGCGAGCGACCGCCAGGATGTCCCGACTGCTGCGGGGCATCGGCAGGGGCTTGCCGACGACGGCAAGGATTTGCCTGCGGAAACGGACACCGACGAAGAGTCGCCCGATGCTGCCGCGACGCCGGCCTGGCTTTCGACGCTGCTGACCCCGCCCTTTCCGCCCGCGGCGACTCCGCCACCGCCGCCCACGCCTGCCACAGCTTTTGCTCCGGCTAGTGCGGCGACGAGCGTGGTGACCACCCCGTCGGCGCAGTTGACCGCCTCCGCGCTGCCCTTGGCGGCGGATCGAATTCCGGTGCCAGCGGAACAGGTCGCGTCGGAACCGACCGCGGCGACCGATCCGCTCACGATCGCAACCGCCGCAACACTATCGACGCGCAGCGCGCTCGCGGCCTCTGCCGCGTCGCTGCTTTCGAGCATCGCGCCGGCGCCGACGGATGCGCGCGTTTCCACGGTACAGGCGAGCACGGCCGCTTCGCCCGACACTGTGGGACCGCAACAGACCGCCATCGCATCTGCCGGCCGCCACGGCGCTGCGCGTACGCGCGCAGCGCCGTCTGCCGCACCCACAATCGAACTGACCGAATTTGCGCGCGATGCCGACCTACAGAGCGCGGCCGCGCGACCGACGGCGGCGGCGCCGAGTGCCGCGCCGGAACGCTATGCAAACCCGGTCGACTTGGCATCCGCCGCGCCGACACCGCAGGACACGATGCTTGTGGCGGTGACGCCCGACGTCCCGCCTGTCGCGCCCGGCGCGGCACCACTGGCGCGCATGACGACGTGGTCGGATGCCGTCGCCGGGGTCGCACCGCCAAGCACGGCGTTGCCCGGGGTCGTGATATCGCCCGTGCTGCCGGGCACGATCCCAGCGTCACCCGGTGCCGCAGCGCCCGCCACGCCCGCGCCACCGCCACGACCGGCGGCGGCAGCACCGACCAGCGCGGCCGACACGATCACGCCCGCCACACCACCGCTGCCGCTCGCGACCGCGACGCGCGTCGTGCTCGGGTCAATGGCGCTCGACCAGACGGCGCAGCCCGTCTCGGCCGATGCCGTGGTGGCTCCCGCGCCCGTGCCGGACGCGCTCCCCGGCAGCGCACCGATTGCCCCTGCCAGCGTCGCAGCGGCGACGCCTAACTTTACCGTCGGCCTCGCCCCGCAGCCCGCCGGGCAAGTCTTCGCAGCGGCGATCGCCGCGGCGAGCAACTGGCGCGATCGCGCCGTGCGCAATCCCGCGACGGGCCCGATCGACGCCAGCGCCGCGCTCGGTGCCGCCCTCCAGGCGCAACCGGCCGACCGTGGCGCGGTACAGGCGACCGCCGATACCAGCCACGCTGCGCTCGATTTGACGCAGGACAGCGGCCTGCAGCGGATGATCGACCGGATCGAAACGCTGCGCGACGATGCCGGCGACGCGGCCGATTCGCGCGACACGCGGATCCGGCTCGTGCCCGATGCGCTCGGCAGCGTCGACATCGCGGTGCGGCAGGTCGGCGACCGTGTGCACGTCCACTTCACCGCCGAGCAGGATGCGACGCGCGCGCTGATCGCGGAGGCGCAGCCGCGGCTGACCGAGCTTGCCGCGGCACGCGGCGTTCGGATCGGCGACACCACCGCCTCGACCGATTCGTCGGGCGGAAATACCGGCGCCGCGCCGCAACCCCGCCCGGCCCCACAGATCGCTCGCGCGCCGCGCGCGGCCATCATCGACACCGAAACCTCCAGCGACGCCAGAGTCGCCTGAACCCCCGAAGGAACCTGACCATGAGTGAAACCATCGAAGCGGCACCCAAGAAGAAGGGCGGCATGAAGAAGATCCTGCTGCTGGTGATCGGCGCGCTGGTGCTGGTCGGCGGCGGGGTCGGCGGTGCGCTCTATGCGATGAATGCCGGGCTGATCGGCGGCGGCAAGGGCGTCGCCGCGCCGACTGGTCCGCGCCTCGTCCCCAAGGAGGAGCAGAAGCGCGCCGGAGCGGGCGAGGGTGACGCCGCCAAAGAAGGTGCCCACAAGGCCCCGACCGGCACTGGCGGCGACAAATATGCGTCCAATTATTATGCGATGGACAAGGAGTTCACCTCCAACCTGCAGGACAGCGTCCACTTCGTCCAGGTCGGCATCGCGGTATCGACGCCGTATGACGACACCGTGGTCGAGAACATCAAGACCAACGAAATCGCCGTACGCTCGGCGATCCTGATGGCGCTCGGCGACACCACCGAGGAGCAGGTTTTTTCGAGCCAGGGCAAGCAGTTGCTGCAGCGTCGCTTGGCCAAGGCGATCAATGACACGCTCAAGGAAAAAGAAGGTTTTGGAGGGGTTGGTAACGTTTACTTTACCAATTTCGTTGTTCAGTGAGGCATGGTTAACGAAGACCTTCTGAGCGAAAGCGCAAACGACCGGCGGGAGCGCCCGCGGCGGCAGGCAGAGCATGCCACGCTGGGCGTCGCCAACCTCAATCCGTTCGGCGATCTGCACACGGTGCAGCATCTCTCGGCGCGGCTCGCGCGCGGCGTGCGCGGCGTGTTCGAGCCGTTGCTGCGGCGCGAATGCCGTAGCTGGGCCGAACCGTTGGTGGTGCAGCGCCTCGCCGACTATCGCGCCGAGCGCCCGGACGGTTTGACGGCATGGCTGCCGCTGGCGATGACGTCGATGGGCATGGGGGCCGGCGCACTCCCCTCGGGCCAGGCGCTCGCGGTGTTCGACGGGCGCTTCGTGCTCGAACTGCTCGATCTGTTCTTCGGCGGCACCGGCGCGGTCGCCGCCGAAATGGCCGCCGAATTCACGCCCGCGGCCGAAACGATGATCGCGCGCATCGGCGGCATGCTGGCAGTGCCGATGCACGCTGCGTGGGAGCCGCTCGCCAAGATCGACTTCGCGCCCGGCCGCGTCGAGGCCAACCCCACGCTGATCCCCGATCTCGACCTCGAGGACGCGGTGGTGATCACCCGCTTCGGCATCGCTGTCGGCACCGCCAAGCCGGTGTTCCTCGATCTGCTATATCCGGTCGCGGCGCTCAAGCCGCATGCACCTTCGCTCACCGGCAAGGTCCACAAGACGGCCGAGCCCGATCCGATCTGGCGCACCAGCCTTACCCGCGCCGTGATGGACGTGCGCTTTCCGATCCGCTCGGTGCTCGCCGAACCGATGGTCTCGCTGCAACTGCTGATGGATCTCAAGGCCGGCGACGTGATCCCGATCTCGGTCGCGCCGGACGTGCCGGTGATGGTCGGCGGGGATCGGCTCGGCGCGGGCACGGTCGGCACGTCGAACGGCAAGGCCGCGATCCGGCTGACCACAATTTCGAACAATCTAGAGCGCGATCTCAGGGGTGGGCTGCAATGAACGACATGACGGGTGGTTTTCCGGTGGACGCGAGCCTCGCCGCCAATTTCCGGCTGCTGCAGGACGTCGACGTCAAGCTGACGGTCGAGATCGGCTCGACCTCGCTCACCTTGCGCGAACTGCTCGCGCTGGGGGAGACCAGCGTGATCGAACTCGACCGCCAGGCCAACGAACTGCTCGACGTGCTGGTCAACGGCACGCTGATCGGCCGCGGCGAAGTGGTGATGGTCGGCGATCAGTTCGGGGTGCGCATGACCGAGCTGGTCAGCCCCGAAAAGCGGACCTGACGCCATGATGTGGTCCTATATCCTCAAGCTCGTCGTGCTTTTGCCCTTGGTGTGCGGCCTGATGATCGGGTGCCTCTATGCGTGGCGCAAGCTCGAGGCGCGCATGCCCGGCCAGCCCGCCAACCGCATGCTCAAAGTGGTCGAGACGATGATGATCTCGCCGAGCGTGCGCGTCGCGGTGCTCGATTTCGAGGGGCGCAAGCTGCTCGTCTCGGTCAGCCGCACGGGCGTCGCCCTGCTCGACAACGGCAAATGACGATGAAGGTCGTCCGCAAGGGCTCCGGCCCCGCGCTGATCAAGGCGCCTGCGCCGCGCACCGCGCCGTGGGTCAAGCTCGCGCTCGTCCTGCTCGGCATCGTCTTCGCGCTGATCGTCGCGCACCCCGCCTTCGCGCAAGCCGCGCCGCTCGCCCCGCCCGCACCCGGCGCCGGCGACGCGGCGGACCGCGCGCTGAAGGACCTCGGCGGCGGCAACGCACCGCTCGCATTGTCGCTGCAATTGCTCATCGTGATGGGCCTGCTGACGATCCTGCCCGGTATCCTGCTGATGATGACGAGCTTCACGCGGATCATCATCGTGCTGTCGATCGTGCGCCAGGCGATGGGCCTGCAGCAGACCCCGCCCAACCAGGTGCTGATCGGGCTCGCATTGTTCCTGTCGTTCTTCGTAATGGCGCCGACGATCAACCAAATCAACACCAGCGCGATCCAGCCCTATGCCGAGAACAAGATCGGCGCGACCGACATGATCAAGGCGGCGGGGATTCCGCTGCACAGCTTCATGACCAAGCAGACGCGCAAGAAGGACATCACGATGTTCGCCGGCATCGCCAAGAGCGGGCCGTACCAGAATGCGCAGGACATTCCCTTCTCGGTGCTGCTGCCGGCGTTCGTCACCAGCGAACTCAAGACCGCTTTCCAGATCGGCTTCCTGGTGTTCCTGCCCTTCATCGTGATCGATCTCGTCGTCGCGACCGTGCTGATGTCGCTCGGCATGATGATGCTGTCGCCGACGATCATCTCGATGCCGTTCAAATTGCTGCTGTTCGTGCTGGTCGATGGCTGGGCATTGACGATGGGCAGCCTCGCCAATTCGTTCGTGAGCTGAGCCGATGGACGCGGATTATTTCCTGACGATCGCCAACCAGACGATGTGGGTGCTGGCGCTCGCCTCGGCGCCGATCCTCATTCCGGCGCTGCTGGCGGGTCTCATCACCGGCATGATCCAGGCGGCGACGTCGATCAACGAGCAGACCTTGTCGTTCGTGCCCAAGCTGATCGTGGTGGCGGTATCGCTGCTGGTGTTCGGAAGCCTGATCATCGGGCTGCTGTGCGATTTCACGGTCGGCATCTTCGAGCGGATTCCGGATCTGGTGCGATGACAGCTGCGACGCGCCCTAACCCCTCTCCCCTTGGGGCCCGCTGCCGAAGGCAGCGGGAGGGTGAGGGGGCGTGTGGGGCCAGCGCGGCCCCCCTCACCCTTCCGGCGCTGCGCGCCTCCCTCCCTCTCCCACAGGGGGAGAGGGAATACCCATGGGCCCGCTAGGCTTCGGCCTCTCGATCGAGCCCAAGCTCTGGGCGCTGATCTTCGTGATGGTGCGCGTCGGCGCGGCGTTCGTCGCCGCGCCGGTGTTCAGCGCGGTGTCGATCCCGCTGACGGTGCGCGTCACCTTGTCGGGCGCGATCGGCGTGCTCGTGCTCGCCGTTCACCCCGTCACTCCGCCCGAACACATCTTCGCGCTCGCGACGATCCTCGCGGTCGCCGCCGAAGCCCTGGTCGGGCTCGCGCTCGGCTTCGTGCTGCAGATCGCGTTCGCCGCGCCGATGGTCGCGAGCGAGCTGATCGGTACGTCGATGGGGATCGGTTTCGCCTCCGCGATCGATCCGCAGAACGGCCGCTCGACCCAGGCGCTCGGCCAATTCTTCTCGATGATGCTGACCTTGCTGTTCCTCAGCGTCAACGGCCATCTGATCCTCGTCGAGATGATCGTGAAGAGCTATGAGGTGCTGCCGGTCGGCGCCGCCTGGCTGAAGCCGCAGCAACTTGAGAATATCGCCTTTTTCGGCGGCTACACCTTCCTCGCCGGGCTGTTGCTCGCGCTCCCGGTCGGTTTCCTGCTGCTGTGCCTCAACCTCGTCGTCGCGATGATCTCGCGCTCGGCGCCGTCGCTCAACCTGTTCTCGGTCGGCTTGCCCGCCAGCCTCGCGGTCGGCGTCGTCGCGCTCGCTTTGGGCTTTCCGGCGATGGGCGACTATCTGCTGGTCATCATCGACGAAGGGCTCGCCGCCACGCAATCGCTGGTGCTCGGCTGATGGCGGACGAATTCGGCGAAAAGACAGAAGCACCAACCGCCAAGCGCAAACGCGACGCGGCGGAGCAAGGCGACGTCCTCAAGTCGCGCGAATTCGCGACCGCGCTGATGATGCTCGCCGGCTGCGGCTGGCTCGCTTTCATGGGGCCGTCGCTGGTCGGCGCGTGCAAGGCGGTGATGCTGTCGAGCTTCGCCTTCGACCAGCGCGATATCGAGGATTTCGCTCCATTCCGCCCGCTCGTCCAGAGCGGCTGGAAGCTCGCGCCGTCGCTGATCTCGCTGCTCGTCCTGACGATCGTCGCGGCGGTCGTCAGCCAGGCCGGCTTGGGCAATATCAGCTTCAACGGCAGCTTGCTCGCGCCGAAGGCATCGCGGGTCAACCCGGCCGCGGGGCTCAAGCGCATCTTCGGTCCGCAAGGCTGGATGGAGCTTGGCAAGTCGCTGCTCAAGGTCGTGCTGCTCGGCTGTATCGGCTGGCACATGCTCGACCAGGTGTCGCATGCGACGATCGGCCTTGCCTCGACCAATATCGGCACCGCGGTCGGCGTGCTCGGCAGCAGCTTCATCGGCGTGCTGTTCGCGATGGCGGGCGGGCTCGTCGTGATCGCCGGGATCGACGTGCCGCTGCAGATCCTCCAGCTGCTGCGCAAGCTGCGCATGTCGAAACAGGCGATCCGCGACGAGCACAAGGAAACCGAGGGTTCGCCCGAAGCCAAGGGCGCGATGCGCCAGCGGCAGCGCGAAATGTCGAAGCGATCGATGCGCGGCGCGGTCAGCGAAGCGCATGTCATCCTCACCAACCCGACGCATTTCGCGGTCGCCTTGCGCTACGACCGCACGAGCGATCAGGTGCCGGTGGTCGTTGCCAAGGGCCGCGGCGTGATCGCGCTGGCGATCCGCGAACTCGGTGCCGAAGCGCAGGTGCCGGTGCTCGAATATCCCGCGCTGGCGCGCGCGGTCTATTATACCAGCCGCGAAGGCCAGGAAGTGCGCGACGATCTGTATGTCGCGCTCGCCACGATCCTCGCCTTCGTGTTCGGGCTCAACACCCAGGCCGGCGGCACGCCGCCGCCGGCGGTGCTGGTGCCGCCGAGTGCGCGCTTCGACGAAAATGGCGTGAAGCAATCCTAAACATGCGCGCCGCCCGGCCGTTCTATTCCATGAGCGCTTATCCGGGACCAAAGCCATGGTGACGACCACCGCAACCACGTCTACCGCTACCGTCTCGGGGTCGTCGATCCTGACCTCGCTCGGCGCCGGGTCGGGCGTCGATACCGCAGCGCTGGTCACCTCGCTCGTCACCGCGCAATTCGCGGCGAAGAACGCGTCGCTGAGCGCACAGGACACCGCGCTCACCGCGCAGATTTCGTCGGTGGCCAAGGTCCAGAGCGCGATCACCAGCTTCTCCTCGGCGCTCACCTCGCTGGTCACCGGCGGCAGCCTGGTCACGCAGCCGACCAGCTCGGATTCGAGCGTGCTGACCGCAACCGCGCTGCCCGGCGCCAAGCTCTCCGGCCTTTCCACCCAGGTCACGGTCAACAAGATCGCGACGGCGCAGACCGCGGTCATCGCGCTGCCGAGCACCGCGCCAGCCAAATACAATGCCGGCACGCTGACGCTCACCTTCGGCAATGCCGCCGACGCCAGCGTCAGCGCGGTGTCGAATTCGCCGCCGCCGATCCCGATCGCGATCGCGATCGCGCAGGACGCGACGCTCGCCGATGTCGCGACCGCGATCAACGCCAATGGCCGTGGCCTGACCGCAACCGTCGTCACCGATGTCAGCGGTGCGGCCTATCTGTCGCTCAAGGGCCCGACCGGCACTGCCCAGGCGTTCACCTTGAGCGGCACTGCCGACCTCGCGCAGTTCAACGTCGGCGCCGGATCGACCACCGCCACGATCAACAGCATCGCCGGCAATGCCAGCCTCACCGTCGATGGGGTAACGGTCGAGCGCGCCAGCAACACGATCAGCGATCTGGTCACGGGCGTGAAGCTCAGCCTCGTCGGTGCCTCGCCGGTCACCACTTCCGGCAGCACCTCGGTCACGAAGCCAGTGACGCTCGGCAGCACGACGCCGAGCGATGCGATCCTGCAGGCGGTCAACGACTTCGTCACGACCTACAATCAGGTGCTCGCCGAACTGAAGACCGAGACCGATCCTGCCACCGGGCCGCTGCGCAGCGACTACAATGCGACCAACCTGTTGCGGTCGCTGCGCGGCCTGACGCTGACCACGCTGACCACTGGCGGCGCGGCCGGCGATCCCTCCAATCTCGCCTCGATCGGCGTCGGCACCAACAAGGACGGGACGCTCAGCGTCGATTCGACCAAGCTCACCGCCGCCTTGGTCAAGACTCCGGCCGCGGTCGAAGCGATGTTCGCCAATGGCACCGGCGCGTCGGGCGGCGGGCTCGCCGCCGCGCTCAGCACCATCACCACCGCCGCGACCGATGCCAAGGTGGTGATCAACGGCCAGACCGAAAGCACCGGCCTCGCCGGCAGCACCGCGCTCTACACCGCCAAGCTCTCCAAGGTGACGGACGCCGAAGCGCAGGTCGTGACCGACACCGCGACCTACAAGGACCGGCTGACCAAGCAATATGCCGCGTCCGACGCGATCGTTGCCGCATACAAGGCCAGTTCGACCGCGCTGCAGAACCAGATCGATCAGTGGAACAAAACCACGTCATGAGCATGGCCTATGCGACGTCGATGGGCCGCAACCCCGAAGCCACCTACCGCCAGATCGAACTCGCCGGACAGACCGCCGAGGCGGATGGCCCGGCCTTGGTGCAATTGCTCTACGACGAGGCGATCCGCGCGCTACGCGCCGCCGCCTGGGCAACCGAAAACGGCAAATTCGCAATGAAGAGCGACAAGGTGACGCGCGCCACCGCGATTCTGTTCGCACTCGAGGCCGGACTCGATTTCGACGCCGGCGGGACGGTCGCCCCGGCGCTCGCCAAATTGTATGCCGGCGCGCGCCAGACCGTGGTGCAGGCCGCGATCGGCTATGATCCGCGCCCGTTTCGCGAAGTCGCGGACACGCTCGACGAGATCGGCCAAGCCTGGCGCTCGGTTCGCGCGGCATGATCCGCGACGGCGCGCCGCCGCGCGGCGGAGCTTAGCGGAACCAGCGCTTGGCGCTGAAATAGCCGATGATGCCGACGGTGATCGCGATGCAGATACCGCCGATCGCGTCGAACGCCCACGGTTCCTTCGCGTAAGGCAGGCCATCGACGTTCATGCCGTACAGCCCGGTAAGGAAGGTCAGCGGCAGGAAGATCAACGCGACGATCGAGATCAGGAGCGAACGCGAATCGATCTGTTCGGCGCGCAGGTCGGTCAGCGCTTCGTGCATCAGCGCCGAGCGTTCGCGGATCGCCTCGAGTTCCTCGGCCATGCGCGCGGCGCGGTCGGCCGCCGAATTGAGATGCAGCCGGTCGTCGTCCTGCAGCCAGTCGCACGGCAAGGCGGCAAGCTTTTCGAGCGCGGCACGCTGCGGCGCGAGGAAGCGGCGATAGCCGATCGCCGCGACGCGCACCTTGGTGACGTTGCGGCGCAGGACGAACACCTTGTCGGCATCGAGATCGGCCTCGCAATCGTCGAGGCTGTCGCCGAGATCGGCGACTTCGGGGTCGAGCTCTTCGGTGATCGCCACGGCGAATTCCGCGATCAGGTCGCCCGGATCGCGGACCTTGCCGCCCTCGATCAATTTGGTCACGTCGTCGATCGCGGTGACCGAGCGCCGCGTGACCGATATCACCCGCCCCGCCACGGCCCAGATGCGCAGCGATGCGAGCGGATCGGAGGCGGTCATCTGCTCGTTCGAGCGCCCGCGCAGATTGAGAAACGCGCCATCGCCGAGCGCGTCGCAGCGCGGGCGCGATTCGCTCGTGGTCAGCGCGTCGATGACATAATCGGGAACCTTGGCGGTCTCCTCGAGCCACTTCTGGGCATGTTCATTATTGGTGGTGAGATGCACCCACACCAAGTCGCCCGGCGTATCGAAGGCGCGCTTGATGTCGAGCCGTTCGGCCTTGCCGTCTGCCACCCGGTACGCAAATCCACTCATGCCCATTCCATCCAGATCGTAAGCCCCGGTTCGAGCGTAACGGGCGCCGTCTCCGAAACGATCCGGACCGCATCGGCCCGAGCGCGATCGAGCAAGGCGGCCGGTGTCGCCGCGGGCGCATAGATGCGATCGGCCAGCGCGAGTGCGCGCGCCGCGCCGAGCGTCAGATCGTCGGGATCGGCCGACCGGAAACGCAGCGTGACGAGCCGGTCGGCGGAATCGGCCGGGGCGACAAGCCAAGGTTCGACCGCTTCGGGGCCGGCCACGAGCGGGTCGAGCGCGCCGCCCGGCGCGAACGCGGCACCGAGCGCGCGACGCCGATGGTCGAGCGCCGGCAGCGCCAGCCGGATCGCGGCGCGCAGCGCGTACAACCGATCCGCCAGCGGCCCGAGCGTTCCCGGCAGCAACAGTTCGAGCCGCTGGCGCAGCGCCGCGGCGAGCCCGGCGGACACCCCGCCGGTGCCGATCGCGATCAGCACCGGGCTGCGATCGATGATCGCGGGCACGGTGAAGTCGCATTGGTCGGGCCGGTCGACCGCGTTGACCAGCACGCCGCGCGCCTTCAGCCGGGCGATCGCGGCGAGCGCGGTCTGCGCATCGTCGATCGCCACGATCGCCAGCGCGGCGGACGCATCCTCCCCGACGATCGCCGCGCCGGCGCGTTCGAGCAACCGCCGCTTCGCCGCCGCCGCCTCGCCATCGCCGAGCAGGATCACCGGCCGGCCCGCCAGCCGCACGAACAGCGGCAGGCTGTGGAGGGTCACGCCTTCAGCCACTCGGGAATGCGCTCGGCGGCGAGGATCGTCTCGGGCAGGATGCGGTCGGCGACCACCGCGAAGCGCGTCCCGTCGACCAGCACTTCGGGCACCAGAGCACGGCTGTTATAGGTCGATGCCATCGTCGCGCCATACGCGCCGGCGGTGCGGAACACGGCGAGATCGCCGCTCTCCACCGCATCGACATCGCGGCCCATCGCGAACGTATCGCCGCTCTCGCACACCGGCCCGGCGATATTGGCGGTCATGCGCTGGCCGCTCGGCGCGACCGCCGCGAAATCATGCCACGCATCGTACATCGCCGGGCGCGCGAGATCGTTCATCGCGGCATCGACGATGACATAGGGGTTGATCGCCCCTGGCTTGACCCAGATCACCTTGGTCAGCAGCACGCCGGCATTGCCCGCGATCACGCGCCCGGGCTCGAACATCAGCCGCACGCCCCACCCCTTGGTGACGCGCGCGACCATCGCGCCGTATTCCGCCGGGGTCGGGAAGACCTCGCCCGCACGATACGGCACGCCGAGGCCGCCGCCGAGATCGACGCGTTCGATCGGGTGCCCCAGCGCGCGCAATCCGGCGACCAAGGCGCCGATTCGCGCATAAGCGGCTTCCAATGGCGCGAGGTCGCTCAACTGGCTGCCGATATGGATCGCCACGCCGCGCATCGCGATCCCGGGAAGCGCTGCGAGGCGCGAGAAGATCGCCGGCGCCTGGTCGATCGGCACGCCGAACTTGTTCTCGCGCTTGCCGGTCGAGATCTTGGCATGCGTGCCGGCATCGACGTCCGGGTTCACGCGCAGCGTCGCATCGGCGACCATGCCGCGGGCGTGCGCCAGGCCGGCGAGCACGACGCCTTCCTCTTCCAGTTCGAGATTGAACTGGCCGAGCCCGACCTCGAGCGCGGTCTGCAACTCGCCGACCGTCTTGCCGACCCCGGAAAAGACCACGTCCGCCGCGGGAATGCCGGCCGCCAGCGCACGCGCCAGTTCGCCGCCCGAGACGACGTCGGCACCATAGCCCATTCGCGCCAGCACGCGCAGCACCGCGAGATTGGGGTTGGCCTTGATCGCATAAGCGAGATGGACGTCGCCCGCCGCCGCCAGCCCTTCGCGGAACACGCGCGCATGGCGTTCGAACGTCGCGGTCGAATAGACATAGACGGGGGTGCCGACCGCTTCGGCGATCGCCGCCAGCGGCACGCCCTCGCAGTGCATCGCCCCGTCGACGAGCGAGAAATGATCCATGAAATCGAGCCTAAATCAGTTGGGAGGCGGCAGGTTGAACTCGTCGCTGCGCCGTTCCGTGGAATTGGTGAGCACTTCGTCGCTCCGCTGCGGCCGTTCCTGGTTGGTCGGTTTGAGCAGATCGGCCGGCGTCGGCGTTGCTTTGGCGCCATAGGGCGCGACCGGCAGCGACTGGCCGTCGGCCGGTTTCAAGCTCGACGCGGCGCCACATCCGCCGAGCAACACTATGCCAAGGACCAGCAACCGTTTCACGCCATTCTCCCTTCGCGTGCCGCCGCGATCGCCGCGCGCACGCGCACCGGTGCCGTGCCGCCGAAACTGGTACGGCTGGCGACCGACGCATCGACCGACAGCACGCCATAGACGCGTTCGTCGATCCGCGAGTCGATCGCCTGCAGCGTGGTGAGCGGCAGCGCGTCGAGCTTGAGCCCGAGCGCTTCCGCGCGCGCCACCGCCTGGCCGGTGATGTGATGCGCCTCGCGGAACGGTACGCCCGCTTCGCGCACCAGCCAGTCGGCGAGGTCGGTCGCGGTGGCGAAGCCCGTCTCGGCCAGGCCGCGCATGCGATCGGTACGGAAGGTCGCGGTCTCGACCATCCCGGTCATCGCCGCGATGCTGAGCCCGAGCAGATCGTGCGCCTCGAACACCGGCGGCTTGTCGTCCTGCATGTCCTTCGAATAGGC
>CAXTEO010000085.1:0-18856 GCA_964243205.1 uncultured Sphingomonas sp. | reverse complement strand
CCGACGAGGCGTTGCCCGAGGCGCGACGGATCAGCGCGCGCAGCCGGGCGATCAGTTCTTCCGACTGGAAGGGTTTCGCGACATAATCGTCGGCCCCGGCATCGAGCCCGGCGACCTTGTCGGACCAGCTGTCGCGCGCGGTCAGCACCAGCACCGGAGCGGTGCGGCCTTCCTTGCGCCAGCGGTCGAGCACGGTCAGGCCGTCGATCTCGGGCAGGCCCAAATCGAGGATGATCGCGTCGTAATTCTCGGTCGAGCCCATGAAATGGCCCTCTTCGCCATCGGTGGCGAGGTCGATCGCATAGCCGGCGCCTTCCAGCGTGGCTTTCAGCTGCTGGCCCAGGCTCGGTTCGTCCTCGACGATCAAAACGCGCATAGTTGGTTCCCTTGAAGAAGCGCGGACGCGCTCAATTGCCGGTGCGGCCGAGGATCTGGCCCGAACGGCCATCCACCTCGACCCAGATGACTTTTCCATCGCGCAGGAATTTGAGCGTGTAAATCCCGCGTTCCCCGTCAAAGTCGAAGCCGAGATACTGGCTGCCGCGCATCGTCGGCAGCACGCGGCCCTCGATGTCGCGCAAGGGGAGGATGCGACCTTCCTTGCGCGCGCGCCAGGCTTCGCGCTGGTCGATATGCTGCGCCCACACGCCGCCCTGTGGCGGTGGTGCCATTACGGTGGCCAGTCCCAACAGCAATGATCCGAGCATCGACATCGGCTTCGCATAGGGACGATGCGTTGAACAGCCTGTGAATGAGCCGCAGCGCGGCAGCCGGCCACGCCCGGCTGACTCCGCGCCTGACACTGGCTTTGCCGCGGCGTGAACGCCCGTCGCCCCGGCGAAGGCCGGGGCCGCTGCGTTCGTGGCACATGGCCCGACCCACAACCCCGCGGCCCCGGCCTGCGCCGGGGCGACGAAGGGTGCGCCTTCCGCCGGACGGGGATTCACCGCGCTTGCCCGAAACGCCCCATTCCCCTAGCGCCCACACGCTATGGCTGCACCAATCCTAGCATATGAAAATCTCGGCGTGATCCAGGGCTCCGGCTGGCTGTTCCGGGGCCTCGACATCCACATCGGCCCGCGCGACCGGCTCGCGCTGATCGGCCGCAACGGCGCGGGCAAGACCACGCTGATGAAGTTGCTCGGCAACATCATCGACAGCGACGAAGGCCGCCGCACGATCGTCCCCGGCACGCGCGTGATCCTGCTCGAACAGGAACCGGCGATGACCGGCTTCGCCACGCTCGCCGATTACGTCCTGTCGGGCGACGACGCCCCGCGCCAGCACGAGGCCGAAGCGATCGCCGACCAGCTCGGCATCGACCTCACCCGCGAGGCCGCCAAGGCCTCGGGCGGCGAGCGGCGCCGCGCCGCGATCGTCCGCGCCTTCGCGCAGAACCCCGATGTGCTGCTGCTCGACGAGCCGACCAACCATCTCGACATCGGCGCGATCGAATGGATCGAGGAATGGCTCCAGCGCTTCCGCGGCGCGTTCGTCGTGATCAGCCACGACCGCACCTTCCTCACCAAGCTGACCAAGCAGACCTTGTGGATGGACCGCGGCAATCTGCGCCGCGCCGAAATCGGCTTCGGCGGCTTCGACGCCTGGACCGAAGCGGTCTATGCCGACGAAGCGCGCAACGCCGAGAAGCTCGACGCCAAGCTGAAGCTCGAGGAGCATTGGCTGCTGCGCGGCGTCACCGGCCGCCGCAAGCGCAACCAGGGGCGTCTCACCAAATTGATCGAGATGCGCGCCGAACGCTCCTCGATGGTCGGCCCGCAGGGCGCCGCCAACCTCACGATCGGCACCGGCGATTCCAAGTCGAAGGTGGTGATCGACGCCAAGCACATCACCAAGGCGTTCGGCGACCGGACGATCATCGACGACCTCACGCTGCGCGTGACGCGGAAGGATCGCATCGGCATCGTCGGCGCGAACGGTGCGGGCAAGTCGACCCTGCTCAAGCTGCTCACCGGCGAACTCGCCCCCGACAGCGGCCAGATCAAGTTCGCGCAGGGGCTGGAGCGCATCGTCATCGACCAGCAGCGCAGCAAGATGGAGCCCGACAAGACGATTCGCGACGTGCTCGCCGACGGCGGCGACTGGGTCGAGGTGCAGGGCGTGCGCAAGCACGTCGTCGGCTATCTGAAGGACTTCCTGTTCGAGCCGGGCGTGCTCGACGCCAAGATCGGCACGCTGTCGGGCGGCGAGCGTTCGCGGCTGTTGCTGGCGCGTGAATTCGCCAAGCCGTCGAACCTGCTGGTGCTCGACGAGCCGACCAACGATCTCGACCTCGAAACGCTCGACCTGCTGCAGGACGTGATCGGCGATTATGAAGGCACCGTGCTGATCGTCAGCCACGACCGCGACTTTCTCGATCGCACGGTGACGATCACGCTCGGGCTCGACGGCTCGGGCACGGTCGATGTCGTCGCGGGCGGCTATGAGGATTGGGAACGTCGCCGCAAGGCCAAGGCGCCGACCAAGCGCGGCGCGATCGCGCGCAACGCGGTTTCGGCCACCGCCGCGCCGGCGCCGGGCGTGAAAGTCAAGCTGACCTACAAGGACCAGCGCGACTACGAGATCCTGCCCAAGCGGATCGAGACGCTCGAAGCGGCGATCGCGCGCGACCAGGTGCTGCTCGAAGACCCCGATCTCTACACGCGCGACCCCGATGCGTTCGAGCGTCTGATGGAAGC
This sequence comes from uncultured Sphingomonas sp., assembly GCA_964243205.1. Taxonomy (GTDB): domain Bacteria; phylum Pseudomonadota; class Alphaproteobacteria; order Sphingomonadales; family Sphingomonadaceae; genus Sphingomonas. The sequence continues at coordinate 16,157 of CAXTEO010000085.1, read as the reverse complement.
GATCGGCCAGGCGCAGGAAGACAAGAACGTGGCGGAGCTGCGCTGGCTCGAACTGGCGGAGCAGGTCGAAGCGCAGGGGTAGGCTGTTGCATCGCCACCGGCCTTTGCGGCAGACTGCCGCCAGGTCGGCGAGGCGGTGCACATGCTGCGTTTCGAGATGGATTTCGCGCGAATCGCCGCGCTGCAGAACGGCCTGATCGGCTTAGGCCTGCGCGAAGGTCTCGTTCAGGCGAGTGAGATCAAGGCGTTCCGCGTAACGCTCGAAACGCTCGCTGCGCGTTTCAACCGCCGCGGCGTGCTGCGCGATGGGCGCATCGCGACGGTGCGGGATGCCTTGTCATCGACCGACGGCCCAGCGCATCCGAGCCGTGGCATCGCGCTTCTGCAAGGACTGGATTTCGATTCGCTCGTCTGGCTGCCTGCCACCATCCAGCGAGGAATTCGTGCACCGTCCACTGCTGATCCGCACAGCTATGCATTCCGGCTCGATGGTCGCGCGATGCGGCGCAGTTTCGGCGTGATGAGCGCGCTCGGCGTGTATTTCGACCCGTTCGCAGCGATACGAATTCTCTGGATCGGGCGCTCCGCGCGCTTCGCCGATGCGGTCGCGGCGCTCTGGCAAGAAACCCGCGGGCTGAACGACTGGCAGAGCGTCGATCCGGTGTATGACGACTGGCTCGCGCTTCGCGGCGCATGAACTTGCCCTTTACCCTTGTTGTATATATATACAACGACAGGAGGTGATTCATGACGACAGTGTTCGAACCCGTGATCGTACGAGCTTCCGGCATCGCGCCCCCGGCCGAAGCCGACTCGCTGCGCCTTTCGCTCGATCAGCTGCGCGATGCGGCGGCGGCGATCGCGCGGGTCGAATTGTCCGATGCGGTGACCGAGGCACTGCATGCCGATGGCCGCAGCTTGCGCCAGATCGAGCGCGATACCGGAGTCGATGCGGCGTTCCTGTCGCGGCTGGCCAATGGCGGCAACGGCGCGACCGTCACATCGCTCGCGCTGGTGGCGCTGGCGTTGGGCAAGACGCTGGCGATCGAAATCGCCTAGCCGTGGCGTTGGCGGATCTGCTGTCGGATGGGTCCGACCTGATCTTCGCCGGCGGTGCGCTTTACGTCGGCTGCCGCGGCTTTACCGGATATTGGCGGGAATGGCGCGCCGACCGGACACAGGATTCCGACGTGCGCGAAAAACTGCACAGCGATGCACGGCTGGCCTATGCCGGTATCTCGCTCCAGCATCCGCTGATCCTGGCGATTCTGATGCTCGCGGCGGTGATGAAGATTGCCGCGCTCCTGCTCAAATGGGGCTGATTCAGCCCAAAGCCCGCCCATGCCGCCCGGCCAGTTCGACGATGTAATGCCACGCCACGCGCCCCGAGCGCGCGCCGCGCCGGGTCGCCCAGCCGACTGCGTCCATCGCGTCGAACGGCAGATCGTACGCCTGCGCATAGGCCGCGACGATCGCGAGATACCCCTCCTGGTCGACGACATGGAACCCGAGACTCAGCCCGAAGCGGTCGGCGAGCGCCAGCCCGTCGTCCGCCGCGTCGCGCGGGTTCACCGCGCTCGGCTGGTCGATCATCTCGCGCGGGACGAGGTGGCGGCGGTTCGACGTGACCACCAGCCGCGCATTGCCCGGCCGCGCCTCGGCGCCGCCATCGAGCATCGAGCGCAAGGCGCGCCCTTCGGAGGCGGCGTTGAAGCCGAGATCGTCGAGGAACAGCAGGAAGGCGCGCGGCACGTCGGCGATGCTGGCGAACAGCACGGGCAGCGTGTCGAGCTGCGTGGTGACCACCTCGACCAGCGCCAGCGCGCCGCCCTCGGCCTGCACCGCGCCGGTCACCGCCTTTACCAGCGCCGACTTGCCCGTGCCGCGCGCGCCCCACAGCAGCACGTCGTGCGCCGCCGCCTTGGCGGTGAGGTGGCGGGCATTTTCCAGCATCGCGTGGCGTTGCGCGTCGACGCCCTGCAGACGCTCGAGCGGCAGCGGGCGGAAATCGCGGATCGGTTCGAGAACCGCGCCGCGCCAGACATAGGCCGGGTGCGCGAGCGGGTCGGCGCTTTCGGGCAGCGGCGGGGCGAGCCGTTCGAGCGCGGCGGCGATGCGGGCGAGGGGATCGGTGCTGGTCATGGCCCGCTTGCTACACGCCGCCTCCGCGCTTCGCCAGCCGGAGGTTGGAGCCGTTTTCGCTCGATTCAGTCCGAAATGAAGGCGCTCAGCCCAGCGCCTTCAACGCGGCCGTCGCGGCGGCGCGATCGCCGAAGGTCGGATCAGCCAGCGCCGCGCGGATCTGCGTCGCCGCCTCGGCCGTGCGGTCGAGGTCGGCATAGGCCTGGCCCAAATGCCAGCGCAGCGCCGCACGTTCGGGCGCGATCGATGCGGCCTTTTCGAGCAATTGCAGTGCCGGCTCGCTCTTGCCCTGCTGGTACAGCGCCCAGCCATAGGCATCGGTCGCCGCCGGGTTCATCGGCGCCAGCGCATAGGCCGCCTTGCCGAATACGAGGCCGGTGTCCTCGTCGCCGTCGCCGGTATAGGCATAGGACAGTTCGGCGAGCAGCGCCGCGTCGCGATTGCCGATCCGCTGGCGCAGGCCCTCGAGCGTCTCGATCGCGGCATCCCAATCGCCGCCGGCGATCTGCCAATGCGCGGTGAGGCGCTGGCCCGCGACGTTCTGCGGGTTCTGCGACACGAACAGCGCCAGGACGTTCGCCGCTTCTTCGCGGCGGCCCGCCCGGTCGAGCGCATCGACCGTGCGCAGCATCGTCGGCTCGTCGAAGCGGATGTCGACCGCATGGCGATAGGCATCGGCGGCATCGCCGTAGCGGTTCATCGCCATCAACGTGTCGCCGAGCGCGAGATAGGCGCCCGGTGCACCCGGGGCGAGGGCGACCAAGGCTTGCGACTTGCTCAGCGCCGATGCCATGTCGCCCGCCTCGATCAACCCGCGGATCAGCCCGAGTTGCGCGACCGGTTCGCCCGGCGTCGCCGCCGCGCTGAGCGCGCCCAGTCCGTCGTCGGTGCCGAACGGGGTCGATCCGGTGACGGTCGGGATCGCGGAACGGTCGAGATAGCGCGCTGCCCAGTCGCGCTCACCTGTCTGTTCGAAGGCGCGCCCGACCAGCGAGAGCGTGTAGCTGTCGGCATCGGTACGCAGCGCGACGGGGCGCAGCACGTCGAGCGCGCCACGCGCGTCGCCCGAGCGGAGCAGCGCCGCACCGAGCAAGCGCCGCGCCACGATGTTGGTCGGCTGCTCCCCGACCAGTACGCGCCACGCGTCGGTCGCTTGCTGATAGGCGCCGGCTTTATAGGCCAAGGTGCCGGTGAGCAGCAGTGCGCCCGGCAGATCGTCGAGCTGGCCGGTGGTGCGCGCCATCAACTGGCGCGCCAGATCGTCCTGGCCCGCGCGTGCCGCCAGTACGGCTTGCAAATAGAGCGCTTGCGGATTGCCGGGCCGTGCGAGCAGCGCCTTGCGCGTCGTCGCGAGCATGTCCTGATAGCGCCCGGCATCGCCGAGCGTGCCGGCATATTCGATCAGGGCGGGGACATAATATGCGTCGTGGGCGAGCGCGGTCTCGAACCAGGGCAGCGCGGCGATCAAGCCATATTGCGTGCGGACGAGCTCGCCGCGCAGGGTAAGCGCCTCGACATTGTTCGCATCGGCGGTGATCGCGCGCTGCGCGTTCTGGATCGCGCCAGCGAGGTCGCCGGCCTGGAACTGGATTCGCGCCAGATCGGACCGCGCGAAGCTGTCGTTCGGTGCATCTGCGAGCAGCGCGCCGAGCGCGGCCTGCGCGCCGGCATTGTCGCCCTGCGCCGCCAAGGCGCGCGCGCCGACGCGGATCGCATAGCCGGTATAGCGCGGCGCCGCCTTGGCCGCTTCGGCAAGCGCCCGGTCAGGATCCCCCTGCAACAGCCAAGCATGCGCCAGCAACTGATGCGCGCGCGCCGGATCGAATCCCGCTTCGCGCGCGCGGCCCAGCTCGCCCTCGGCTGCGATCCCGTCGCCGATCGCGAGGAAACTGCGCGCGAGCATGGCGTGCGCCAGGCCCCATTTCGGATCGGCCTTGATCGCGGCCTGGGCGTGGTTGCGCGCCGCGCTGTAATTGCCGAGCGCAAGCGTCTTGACGCTCAGCGCGAGCTCGGTGCGCGCGGTAGCGGCATCTGCATCGGCGTGCGCCGGGGCGGTACAGGCGACCGCGAGCAAGCCAGCGCTGGTGGCCGCGGCGATCGACCCGAGGGCGATGGAGAAGGACTTACGCATGGAGGTCATAGCTCTTCAACAGATCGTAGAGTGTCGGTCGGCTCACCCCTAACAGCTTAGCGGTATTGGAAATGTTACCATCGGCCAAAGCGAGCGCCTGCGCGATCGCGGAGCGGTCGGCGCCCTCGCGCGCGGCGCGCAGGTTGAGCGGCGGTTCCGTCTCGCCCTCGACGAGATCGAGATCGGCGGCGGTGACGAGCTTGCCCTCGGCCATGATCACCGCGCGCTTCATCCGATTCTCGAGCTCGCGCACGTTGCCTGGCCATGGCCAGGCCGCGATCGCCGCGCGCGCGTCGGGCGACAGGCCAGTGACCGCCGATTTCATCGACACCGCATAGGTCTTGAGAAAATGCTGTGCGAGCAGCGCAGCGTCGCCGCTGCGCTCGGCGAGCGACGGGATGCGCACCACGATCTCGGCGAGACGATAATAGAGGTCCTCGCGGAACGCGCCCGTCGCGACCATCGCATCGACGTCCTGGTGCGTCGCGCAAACGATCCGCGTGTCGACGGGAATCGTCTTGCGCCCGCCGATCCGCTCGATCACGCGCTCCTGCAGGAAGCGCAGCAATTTGACTTGCAACGGCAGCGGCACGTCGCCGATTTCGTCGAGGAACAATGTCCCGCCCTGGGCTTGCTCGATCTTGCCCTCGGTGGTCTTCACCGCCCCGGTGAACGCGCCCTTTTCGTGGCCGAACAATTCGCTTTCGAGCAAGGTTTCGGGGATCGCGGCGCAATTGATCGCGACGAACGCGCCCTTGCGGCGCGGGCTGGCGTCGTGAAGGCCGCGCGCAAGCAATTCCTTGCCGGTGCCGCTCGCGCCGAGCAGCATCACCGAGACGTCGGCGCCGGCAACGCGCTCGATCGTGCGCGTGACCTTGAGCATTTCCGGACTCGCGGTGATCATTCCGCCAAGCCCGGTGCTCGCGCCGCGCGCGGCGAGGCGGCGATTCTCCGCCTCCAGTGCATGGACGTGGAAGGCGCGCGCGACGATCAGCCCGAGCGCGTCGATATCGATCGGCTTGGCGTAGAAATCCCAGGCGCCGTCGGCAATCGCCTGCAGCGCGCTCGAGCGTGCGCCATGGCCTGATGCGACGATCACCTTGGTGTCCGGCTTGAGCCGCAGGATTTCGGCGAGCGTGGCGAAGCCTTCGCTGGTGCCGTCGGGATCTGGCGGAAGGCCGAGGTCGAGCGTGACGACCGCCGGTTCCTCGGCGCGCACCGCGTCGAGCGCGGTCGCGCGATCGACCGCGGTGACGACGTCATAGCCTTCATACGCCCAGCGCAACTGGCGCTGCAGCCCGAGATCGTCCTCGACGATCAGCAATTTGGGTTTGTCGCTCATGCTGCCTCGTCGAGGGAAGTGGCGCGCGCGGCGGCGAGCGTCACGCGAAACGTCGTGCCTTCGCCTTCGCGGCTCTCGACGGTGACGCTGCCCCCCATCGCTTCGGCGAGCTGGCGCGCCTCGAACGCACCGATGCCGAAGCCGCCGGACTTCGAAGACGCGAACGGCTTGAACAATTGATCGCGCAGGAAGGCCGGCGTCATCCCGCAGCCGTGGTCGATCACCGCCAGCGTGACGCTCGCGCCCTCGGTCGAGAGCGCGATCGTGACGGGCGCAGTCGCTGCGCTCGCTTCGATGGCATTTTGCAATAGATGCCCGAGCATCTGTTCGAGCCGCGCCGGATCGCCCTGCGCGAACAGACCCGGCGTGCCGACGACGGAGACCGGATGCTGCGCACGCCGCCGCGCCGCGACCCGTTCGGCAAGCGGCAGCACGTCGACCGGACGCACCTCCTCGGCCCGTGCGCGATGGTGTTGCGACAGCCGGGCCAGCAAGTCGTTCATCCGCCCGGCGGATTCCTGCAAGGTGGCGATCATGTCGGCGCGGAACGCGGGATTGTCGGCGTGGCGCTCGGCATTGCGCGCGACCAGGGTCAATTGGCTGACGAGGTTCTTGATGTCGTGCAGGATGAAGGCGAAGCGGCGGTTGAATTCGTCGAAGCGCTTGGCCTCGGCCAGGGCTTCCTGCGCGCGCTCTTCGGCGAGGTAGCTCGCGACTTGCCGCCCGGCAACGCGCAGCAGGTCGAAATCCTCCCAGTCGAGCGCGCGGTCGATCGGCGGTCGCGCCAGCAGGATCGCGCCCTGCAAGCGCCCGAGATGCGCGAGCGGGAGCAACACCCAGCCATCGGCGTCGAGCATCCATTGCGGCACGCTCGCGCTTTCGACCGGATTGGTTGTCGCGGCGCGCACGGCGTCGAGCTCGACGATCCGACCGGTGGTCGAAAGATGCGCGACCAGCGGCGCATCCGCTGCCGCGCTCGGCGCCAGCCAGTTCCATCCCGCCCCGACGCCGAGGCCGGCGCCGTCGGGCACCAACAGCAATCCGGCAGGCGAATCGGTCAGATCGGCGACCGCCTTGACGATTCGCTCGTCGAGCGACGCGGCGTCATCGGGCTTGCCGAGCGTGTCGGTGAAGCGGATCCACTCGGCGCGGTAATCGTAGCGGTGGCGAAAGAAATGCTTCGACACCTTGACCTTTGCCCAGGCGCGCACCCACGGCGACGACAGGATCGTGACGCCGGCGGCGGTCGAGCCGAACACGAAGGCGGTCTGCCACAAGCGCGCGCTGTCGCCGCTGATCGTGGCGATCGCGCTGGTCGCGACGAGCATGCCGACCGCATAGAGCAGGGTCACCGCGAACGAGAGCGTCTGCCACGCCACGGTGCGCGATACTTGCAGCGTCCAGTCGGTACTGCGCTGCACCGCCACGGCAAAGACCGGCGCCGCCAGCGCCATCACGAAGCCGCGCCCAACGACCAGACCGCTTTGCCACGTGCCCGTCGCATAGACCGACACGTAGAGCACGAGATCGATCCCCCACATCGCGGTGAGCGCGAACAATACGAGGCGGATGCTGTTACGCGCGCGCGCCGTGGTGGTCGCGTAAAGCTGATGCACCAGCAGCAGCGCGCCGATCGCGACCATCAGCCGCAGCAGCACGCGTACCGCTTCCAGGCTGGGGATCCTGCCCTCGCCGACGGCGCGTTCGACCACGCCGAGCCCGGCGCCGATGATCACGACCAAGGCCACCACGCCGTACATGATCGTGACCGCGCGACGTTCGGTCGTGCCGGGCTCGCAGCGTGCGAGCGCGTACATGAAGCCGAGCCAGGCGAGGTTGCGCAAGCCTTCGGTGACGCGCGTGACGATGTCGGTCGCGTCGATGCCGGCGACCGCCAACGCCCACAAGGCGGTCATGCCGAGCGCGACGACGAAGGGCATCCGCGGCAAGCCCGTCCCCGCATTGCGCAGCCGCGACAAAGCGACCCCGGCGAACAGGAAGGCCGCCAGCGCATGGCTCCACAGGATCAGCGTGGCGGCACCGGTCATTGCTATCACCGTGCGCCTTCGGGCCACAAGACGACGCGCACCGTCTGCAGCAGGATCAGCAAGTCGAGAAACGGCGAATAATTCTTCGCGTAATACAGGTCGTATTCGAGCTTCTGGCGGCTGTCCTCGATCGACGCGCCATAGGGATAATTGATCTGCGCCCAGCCGGTGATGCCGGGTTTCACCATATGGCGCTCGGCATAATAAGGCAGCTGCTGCTCTAGATCCTCGACGAATTGCGGGCGTTCGGGGCGGGGCCCGACAAAGCTCATCTCGCCTTTCAATACCGACCAGGTCTGCGGCAGTTCGTCGATCCTGAGCTTGCGGATGATGCGACCGACACGCGTGATGCGCGGGTCGTTGCGTTCGGCCCAGACCGCCTGGCCCGCGACTTCGGCATCGGTGCGCATCGAGCGCAGCTTCACGCAATCGAAACCGACGCTGTAGAGCCCGACGCGGCGCTGGCGGGCGAGGGCTGGCCCCTTGCTCTCGAGCTTGATCGCGAGCGCGGTGAACAGGATCAGCGGCAGCGTCAGCGTGAGTAGCAAGACGCTCGCGCCGATATCGAACAGCCGCTTGAACAGGCTGGAGAACATCCGCCCGGAAGAGAAACCGTCGGAGAAGATCAGCCAGCTCGGATTGACGCTCTGCAGATCGACTCGGCCGGTCTCGCGTTCGAGGAAGGTCGAGATTTCGTTGACATGGACCCCGGTGGTCTTGATCCGCAGCAGATCCTTGAGCGGCAGCGCGTTGCGGCGTTCCTCGAGCGCGAGCACGACTTCGCTCGCGTTGAGCAGCACGACGTGGTCGGCGAGATTGTAGATCGCGTCGCGCGCGATCGCTTCGGGAATGACGCGCGCGGCCTCGCTCATCGAAATGTAGCCGACCACGACGAAGCCCGAGCCCGGCGTCTGCGCCAGCGCCTTCAGCCGCGCCGCGCGCGCGCCCGCACCGAGCACGACGACGCGGCGCTTGAACGCCTGTCCGCCGATCATCTTGCCCACCAGCACGCGCAGGCCGATCAGCAGCACCGCCGCCATGCCCATCGAATAGAGCAGATTGGACCGCCAGAAGGTCGCGCTCGGCAGCAGGAAGAAGATGACGCTCAAGAAGATCACGCCGAGCGAGATCGCCACCAGCAGGCGCGCCGTCGCGTAGCGCAACGATTGCAGCGCTTCCGCGCCATAGACCCCGACCGCCACCATCGCGATTTCGAGCGACGCGGCAAAGCTCAGCAATTGCGGAATCCGCGCCTGCATCGGCGTGACCGCCATGAGCAACTGGCCCATCCGCACGGTATAGCCGACTTCGCCCGCCACGATCAGCAGGACGATGTCGATCAGGCCGAGCAGCAGCACGGCGTTGGGAATATAGTGTTTGAACAGCCGTATCATCTGCGGTGACCTCGTCCGCGCCTCGCCGGGGTGTAAACAAATCCGACACGGACACGCCGCTGTCGCAGAAATTGACGAATAAAGGTTGAACGCGATGGATCGGGCGTCGGCTTAAGCGGTTTCCCTCCCACGTCGGAGCCGCTAGGGCAGCCGCAACAGGAGATCCTTCATGCCGCAGCCTCAGCCGATCGTCCCCGTCATCTTGTCGGGTGGATCGGGCACGCGGTTGTGGCCGATGTCCACGCCGGAGCTGCCCAAGCAGATGCTGCCGCTGACCGCGGAAGAGACGATGCTCCAGCTGACCGCGCGGCGCGCGCAAGGCGACCGGTTCGCTGCGCCGATCGTCGTCGCCAATGCGCGCCACGCCACGATGGTCGATGCGCAGCTGGCGGCGGTCTCGGCCGCCGCGCAGGCTTTGATCCTCGAGCCGGTCGGGCGCAATACCGCGCCGGCCATCGCCCTGGCGGCGATCGCCGCGGGGTCGGGCGATGCGCCATTGCTGGTGATGCCGTCGGATCACGTCATCGCCGACGTGCCCGCGTTCCATGCCGCGATCCACGCCGCCTTGCCGCTGGTCGAGCAAGGCTGGCTCGTCACGTTCGGGATCGATCCGCACGCACCCGAGACCGGCTATGGCTGGATCCGGATCGGCGAGGAAATCTCGAACGGCGTCCACCGCGTCGCGAATTTCGTCGAAAAGCCGCCGCGCGATGCGGCGGAGGCGATGCTCGCCGCGGGCGACCATGCGTGGAATGGCGGAATTTTCCTGTTCCGCGCCGACGCCTATCTGGAGGCGCTGGCGATTCACGGCCCGGTGATGCTCGCCGCCTGCCAGCGCGCGATGGATGCGGCGCGCCACGACGGCAAGCAGATCTATCCCGACGCCGCGGCCTTCGCTGCGGCGCCGTCGGATTCGATCGATTACGCCGTGATGGAGAAGGCCGATCGCGTCGCGGTCGTGCCGGTCAGCATGGGGTGGAGCGACCTCGGCAGCTGGGACGCGCTGCACGATATCAGCGAGCTGGACGATGCCGGAAATTCGCACCAGGGCGAGGTGATCGCGATCGACACCGCCAATTGCCTGGTGCGCAGCGACGGCGCGCGTATCGCGATGGTCGGCGTCGAGGATCTGATCGTGGTGGCAAGCGGCAACGATATCCTGATCCTGCCGCGTGGCCGCAGCCAGGAGGTCAAGGCCTTGATCGAAGCGATGAAGAAATAGGAGCGCGCATGGCCGGCCTGACGATCCACGCCTATCGCGACGATCTCGCCCAGGCGTTTCACGACATCAACGCGCAGTGGATCAGCGCGATGTACCGGCTCGAACAGACCGATCGCGATGTCCTCGAAAATCCGTATGCGAAGATCATCGCACCGGGCGGCGATATCGTGTTCGTCGAGGCGGAAGGGCTGGGCATCGTCGGGGCATGCGCGTTGCAGAAGACCGGTCCGGACCAATATGAGCTGACCAAGATGGGCGTGCTCGAATCGGCGCGCGGCCGCAAGGCAGGCGAGTTCCTGCTGCACGCGGTGATCGCGCGCGCCAGGGAGATGGGCGCGGGGCGGCTCTACCTGCTGAGCAACGCGAAGAGCGAAGCGGCGATCCATCTCTACGAGAAAGCCGGCTTCGTCCACGATGCCGAAATCATGGCGGAGTTCGGCGCGCGCTACGAGCGGTGCAACGTCGCGATGCTCTATCCGCTGGGGTGAGCGGCAGCGTCTCGCCCCGATCAGAAGGCCAGCTGCACGCCGATGCGGAAGGTCTGGCGATAGCGCTCATTCTCGATCACCTGCGTCTTCACCGCCTGGTAGCGCCGCCAGGGTGAATCGAGCAGGTTGCTGGCCTCGGCGAACAGCGTGTATTGCTTGACCGGCGAGAAGGCGATCCGTGCGTCGAGCGAATTGTTCTCCGCGGTATATTGGTCGGTCGCAGCCGTCCCGCCGAGCGTGTCGAGATAGGCCGAGCGATAGGTGTAAGCGAGGCGACCGGTCAGCCCGTATTTCTCATAATAGAGCTGCGCCGTGCCGATATATTTCGATTGCAGGAAGTTCGGCACGGTGCCGGCGCGGCCCGGCACGCCGGTCGCCGAGCCATCGGTATAGGTGACATTGCCCGAGACGCCGAAGCCCGACAGTGCGCCCGGCAGGAACAGCAACTGCGCCTGCACATTCGCCTCGACGCCGTAGAGCTTGGCGCTGCGCGCGTTGATCGGCTGAGTCACCAGCGCGTTGGTCAGCGCGGTGCCGCCGAAGGTGCCCGACTGCGTCTGCCCGAGCGTGAAGATCGGATCGTCGAGATGCTTGTAGAAAGCCGCGACCGACAGGATGCCCTGGCCCTTGAGATAATATTCGGCCGAGAGATCGCCCGCGACCGCTTTGTACGGCTTCAGATTGGGGTTGCCGAGCGTGACCGTGTTCCCGGCGACGTCGAGGTTCTGATACGGCGCGAGATCGGCATAGTTCGGCCGGCCGATCGCGGTCGTCGCGGCGGCGCGCAGCACCAACTGATCGGTCGCATCGAAGCGCACGTTCAGGTCGGGGAACACGTCGGTATATTTCCTGGTGTTGGTGACGTTGAAGCCCTGCGCTGCGGTCGAGGCGGCGGTGAAGGTCTTGCCGCTGTAGCGCCCGTCGGTGTGCTCGACGCGGACGCCGGGCACGATCGTGACCGGACCAAATTTGGCGGTCGCCATCACGTAACCGGCATAGACTTTCTCGCTGAGATCGTAATCGTTGATCAGCGAGTTGGCGAGGCTGGCGGCGGCGTCGAGCGTGCGCGCGGCCGGGTTGGTCACGGTGTAATAGGTCTGTGCGAGATCGTAATTGATCCGCGGGCCGAAGAGGTAGCGGCCGTCATAGGTGCTGCTGCCGTCGTTATAGGAGGCGCCGGTGCTGGCGAGCGTGCTGCCGCTGAGATTGTATTGCTGGAAATCGCGATTGTTGGTCTTGTCCGTCTGCTGATATTTGCCGCCGACCTTCAGCGTGATTGCGCCGCTGGCGTCGAGCGGCACGGTCAGGTCGATACGGCCCTGGTACAGGCTCTCCGCTGCGCGGCGGCGGTCGTAATTGACGCGATAGCCATTGTAGAGCGCTGGATTGTAGGGCGTGGCGTTGGCGGTGTTCACCTTGAACAGCGGGTTGCTCAGGTCGAGCGACAGGCCGGTCAGCGCGGTGCTGCCGGTGCGGAACGAATATTCCGAACGCAGCGGATCCTTCTTGAGCGCCTTGCTGTAGGTGCCCTCGGCCTGCAGCTCGGCGCCGCCGAAGTGGAACTTGCCGCCGAGTTCGCCCGAGAAGGTCGAATCATCCTCGTTGCGCAAGCGCAGGAAGCGCGTGCCGCGCGAGCTGAACGTGCCGCCGGCCGCGACCGTGGCGGTCTGCGGGATCTCGATCCGCGACTGGTCGCGCGTCTCGTGATCCTTGAACGCCGAATAGAGCGTGCGGAGATAGACGTTCACGTCGGAACTGGGGCGCCAGTCGAAATTGCCGACCATGCCATAGCGCGTGCGCGTCAGATTATAGTCGCGCAAACGATAATCGTCGGGCGTTGCGACGCCATTGACGGTCTGCCAGTTGGACGAGCCCTGGAAATTCTCCGATTCGATCGGGCGGCTGGAGTAATTGCCGGACAGCACGACGCCGAAGGTCTTGTCCGTGCCGAAGCGCGTGCCGGCGGTGACGTCGCCTTCATACGGGCTGCGATGGTTGAGATTGTTGTAGCCGCTGACGAGGCGCGCATTGGCGAAGGCGCCCTTGCGGTCGAACGCGGTGAGCGTCTCGATATCGACCTGGCCGGCGATCGCATTGGCGTCGCGGTCGGCGGTGAGCGACTTCACCACCGTGACCGAGCCGATCAGCGAGGAGGGGATGTCGTCGAGCTTGACCTGGCGGCCTTCGGGCTCGGGCGCCGGCGCGGTCTGGCCGTTGAGCGTGACGTTGGCGAGATTGGGGTTGGCGCCGCGGATGATGATGTAGCGGCCCTCGCCCTGGTCGTTGGCGACCGAAATGCCGGGCAGCCGGCGCACCGCTTCGGCGACGTTCTGGTCGGGCAGCTTGCCGACGTCATTGGCGTTGAGCGTGTCCTGGATGAAATTGGACGCGCGCTTGGCCTGGAGCGCGCGGCGCTCGGCGGCGCGCTGGCCGGTGACGACGATCTCACCGCCGGTCGCCTCGCCGGTAGGCGCGTCGAGGCGGAATTCGACCACGCTGGCGCTGTCGCTCGATGTCGCGCTGCGCGTGACGGTAGGATAGCCGACATAGGTGAAGGTTAGCTCGACCGGGCCGGCGGGAAGGTCGTGGAACACGAACAGGCCGTCGCTGTCGGCGATCGCGGTGCGGCCGGCGGCGGCGATCGTCGCGCCGGGCAGCGAAGCGCCGGTCGTCGGGTCGACGACGCGCCCCGCGACGTCCGCGGCGAAAGCCGGCATCGCGGTCGAGCCGAGCAACGCCGCGCACAGGCCTGCCTTGGACGCGAAGCCTCGCGCCCGGATACGTCCGAACATCATGATTCCCCTATCGCCGCCCGGCATTGGCATTTCCCAATGTCGGGTCACAGGCGCGCCCTATGCTGCTTTCATGACGAACGCGTGACGGATCGTTCATCCACAGCACGAAGTTCGTGCTGGGGCCGGAACATTATTGCGGACGCGGCGTCCTGTTTCGCGACGAAGAAAGGACGAACAATGCAGCGGATGATGATGGGCTTGGGGTTGGCCGTGGCGATCTTGGCGCCGGTCGCGGCATCGCGCGCGGGCGCGCAGCAAAAGGACGACAGTGTCGGCCATGCCATCACCCAGCCGTTGCGCGACACGCGCATCACCAAGACCAAGATTCCGGCGGTACTGCAACTCGCCGCTTCGGCGCCGTATTCATCGGCGCATACGCAAAGCTGTGCCGCGATCGCGAGCGAAGTCCGTCGGCTCAACGGCGCGCTCGGGACCGATGTCGACGCGCCGGGCAAGCCGAAGGGGGAGGGGGCCGCGCTCGCCGCGGTCGCCGCGCGGACTGCAGTGAGTTCGCTCATCCCCGGGCTCGGGCTGGTGCGCGTCATCACCGGCGCCGACAAGGAGCAGCGCCGCGCAGAGGCGGCGGTCTATGCCGGGCAGACGCGGCGGGCGTATCTCAAGGGGCTGGGTCTGGCGCGCAAGTGCCAAGCGCCGGCAGCGCCGACGCGCGCGGCGGTGGCGGATACGCAGACGCTCGATTGAGCCCTCAATCGCGCGCGAAGATTTCCGCGCGGGGAATGGTGAGCGTCAGCGACGGAATGGTGAGGTCGTCCGTCGCGGCGAGCCAGTCGGCGTTCCAGCCGCCGCTGGCGGTCCGCTGAACCAAATGGAGTCGCTCCAACACAGGGTCGATCAAGATCACTTCGCGCACGCCGGCAAGCGCGCAATATTCCGGCAATTTGACCTTCTGGTCGTACGAGGAGGTCGAAGGGGACAGCACTTCGAACACCACCTGCGGGTCGCCGAGCAATTTCTTTTGATTATTTTCGGGTGCGAACGGGTTGTTGCAGTAAATGCTGACGTCAGGCAGCCGAACCGTCTGGATGTCGGTCCGCGTAGCAAAATCGGAACCGTAAGGGCGACAGGCCGATCCTCGCAGAGCGCCCCGTAGATATGCAAATATGTTGCCGGCAATGCGGGCATGTTCCTCGCTGCCACCCGCCATCATGTAGATCAGACCATCTTCGAGTTCGGCTTTCGCGCCGCCGAAATCCATTTCGAGGAATTCCTCGACGCTGATGCGACGATATGCAGGGTCGAGGGCGATTGCGGGCATAACCGGAATATATCCCTGTTCGGCAAACAAACAAAGGGCCGGCGGATTGCTCCGTCGGCCCTTCGCTTTTGGTCCAGCCAGGAGGCTGGGTGGTGCGGGTTTCCGGCACCGGCAAGCCGGTGCTCGTCGGACGGGATCGGCGGATGAACCGCCGACCCGCCGGCCGGAGCCACGCGAGTCCGTGGCTAAGCTATGCTTAGCCACGGCTGCGTTGGCTCAGAAATCCATACCGCCCATGCCGCCCATGCCGCCGCCGCCCATCGGCATCGCCGGCTTGTCTTCAGCCATTTCGCTCACGGCCGCTTCGGTCGTGATGAGCAGGCCGGCAACCGATGCCGCATTCTGCAGCGCGGTACGCACGACCTTGGTCGGATCGATCACGCCGGCTTCCACCAGGTTCTCGTACACGTCGGTCGCCGCGTTGAAGCCGATCGTCGGGTCGTTGCCGTCGAGCAGCTTGCCCGAAACGACCGCGCCGTCATGGCCGGCGTTGGTGGCGATCTGACGCACCAGCGAGGTCAGCGACTTGCGCACGATGTCGATGCCACGCGTCTGGTCTTCGTTCGCACCGGTCAGGCCGTCGAGGACCTTGCTGGCGTACAGCAGAGCCGTGCCGCCGCCGGGGACGATGCCTTCTTCGACGGCTGCGCGGGTTGCGTGGAGCGCGTCGTCGACGCGGTCCTTGCGCTCCTTGACTTCGACTTCCGAAGAACCGCCGACCTTGATCACGGCAACGCCGCCAGCAAGCTTGGCGAGACGCTCCTGGAGCTTCTCCTTGTCATAGTCCGACGTCGTGTTCTCGATCTGCTGACGGATCGCATCGGTGCGGCCCTTGATCGCGTCATGGTCACCAGCGCCATCGACGATGACGGTGTTGTCCTTGTCGATCGTGACGCGCTTGGCGGTGCCGAGCATGCCGATCGTGACCGACTCGAGCTTGATGCCGAGGTCTTCCGAGATCATCTCGCCCTTGGTCAGGATCGCGATGTCCTCGAGCATCGCCTTGCGACGATCGCCGAAGCCCGGTGCCTTGACCGCTGCGACCTTGAGGCCGCCGCGCAGCTTGTTGACGACGAGCGTGGCGAGTGCCTCACCTTCGATGTCCTCGGCGATGATCAGCAGCGGGCGACCCGACTGAACGACAGCTTCCAGGATCGGGAGCAGCGCCTGCAGGTTCGAGAGCTTCTTCTCATGGATGAGGATAAACGGATCGGCGAGCTCGACCGACATCTTCTCGGGGTTGGTGATGAAGTAAGGCGAGAGGTAGCCGCGGTCGAACTGCATGCCTTCGACGACGTCGAGCTCGAACTCGAGACCCT
>CAXTEO010000084.1:0-19011 GCA_964243205.1 uncultured Sphingomonas sp. | reverse complement strand
TGTTCACCTGGAACGGCACCACCTCGGGCGTGCGCGTGCCGAACGCCGACTGGATCCCCGCCGACCGCGAAGGCCTCAGCTTCGCTGACGCGACCAGCGCGGTGTTCGCCTATGACATCGACTGGGCCAAGATCGATGTCGCGACCTTCTCGTGGCAAAAGGTGCTCGGCGGCGAAGGCGGTCACGGCGTGCTGATCCTCGGCCCGCGTGCGGTCCAGCGGCTCGAATCCTACACCCCAGCCTGGCCGTTGCCGAAGGTGTTTCGCCTGGTGTCGAAGGGCAAGCTCACCGAGGGCGTGTTCAAGGGCGAGACGATCAACACCCCATCGATGCTTGCGGTCGAGGATTGCATTGCCGCGCTCGAATGGGCGAAGTCGGTCGGCGGCGCGGACGGGCTGATCGCTCGCTCGGACGCCAATGCTGCGGCGCTCGATAAGATCGTCGCGGAGCGCTCGTGGCTCGGCCATCTCGCCGTCGACGAGGCGACGCGGTCGAAGACCAGCGTGTGCCTGACGGTCGAAGGCGCCGACGAAGCGTTCATCAAGACCGTCGCCGGTCTGCTCGAGAAGCAGAATGCGGCGTATGACTTGGCCGGCTATCGCGATGCCCCTCCGGGCTTGCGCATCTGGTGCGGCGCGACGGTCGACACCGCCGACATCGTCGCGCTCGGGCCGTGGCTCGACTGGGCCTACGCGACCGCCAAGGCCGCCTGAACACGTCGCCCCGGCGCAGGCCGGGGCCGCTGCGTTATCTGAGCGCAGCATCCCAAACATAGCGGCCCCGGCCTACGCCGGGGCGACGGAGTATAATCCATGCCTAAAGTCCTCATTTCCGACAAAATGGATCCCAAAGCCGCGCAGATCTTCCGCGAACGCGGCGTCGAAGTCGACGAGATCACCGGCAAGACTCCCGAAGAAGTGATCGCGATCATCGGCCAGTATGACGGCCTCGCGATCCGCAGCTCGACCAAGGTGACCAAGGCGATCCTCGCCGCCGCCACCAATCTCAAGGTGATCGGCCGCGCCGGCATCGGCGTCGACAATGTCGATATCCCCGCGGCGTCCGCGCAGGGCGTGGTGGTGATGAACACCCCGTTCGGCAATTCGATCACCACCGCTGAGCATGCCATCGCGCTGATGTTCGCGCTCGCCCGCCAGCTGCCCGAGGCCGACGCCTCGACCCAGGCCGGCAAGTGGGAGAAGAACCGCTTCATGGGCGTCGAGCTCACCGCCAAGACGCTCGGCCTGATCGGCGCGGGCAACATCGGCGGCATCGTCGCCGACCGCGCGCTCGGTCTGCGCATGAAGGTCGTCGCTTACGATCCGTTCCTCAGCCCTGAACGCGCCGTCGAACTCGGCGTCGAGAAGGTCGAGCTCGACGAGTTGCTCGCGCGCGCCGACTTCATCACCTTGCACACCCCGCTCACCGACCAGACGCGCAACATCCTGTCGGCCGAGAATCTCGCCAAGACCAAGCCGGGCGTGCGCATCATCAATTGCGCGCGCGGCGGGCTGATCGACGAAGCGGCGCTCAAGGCAGGCCTCGATTCGGGCCATATCGGCGGCGCGGCGCTCGACGTGTTCGTGACCGAACCGGCCAAGGAATCGCCGCTGTTCGGCACGCCCAACTTCGTCTCGACGCCGCATCTCGGCGCCTCGACCGACGAAGCGCAAGTCAATGTCGCGATCCAGGTCGCCGAGCAGATGTCGGACTATCTGATGTCGGGTGGCATCACCAACGCGCTCAACGTGCCGTCGCTTTCCGCCGAGGAAGCACCGCGGCTGAAGCCGTACATGGCGCTGGCCGAAAAGCTCGGCTCGCTGGTCGGCCAGCTCACCACCGGCTCGATCGCGCGGATCTCGATCCACAGCGAGGGCGCCGCGTCGGAGCTCAACCAGAAGCCGATGGTGTCGGCAGTGCTCGCCGGCTTCCTGCGCACGCAGACCGACACGGTCAACATGGTCAACGCACCGCTGCTCGCCAAGGAGCGCGGCATGGAAGTGCGCGAGATCAAGACCGAGCGCGAGGGCGATTATCACACGCTGCTGCGCGTCTCGGTCAAGACCGATGCGGGCGAGCGGTCGGTCGCCGGCACGCTGTTCGGCGACGCCGCGCCGCGGCTGGTCGAGCTGTTCGGCATCAAGGTCGAGGCCGATCTCGCCGGGCACATGCTGTACGTCGTCAACGAGGATGCGCCGGGCTTCATCGGGCGCCTCGGCACGTTGCTCGGCACCGGCGGGGTGAACATCGGCACGTTCCACCTCGGCCGCCGTTCGGCCGGTGGCGAAGCGGTGCTGCTGCTGTCGATCGACGAAGCGCTGACGCCCGACCTACTGGCGCAGGTCCGCGCGCTGGCCGGCGTCAAGACCGCGATGGGCTTGGCGTTCTAAAGGCGTTATCTTCTTCCCCTCCCCTCCGGGGAGAGGGTCGGGGAGAGGGGCCGTGCCACAAACCAACAAAGACTTGCTCGCGCGCGCCAAATACATGCGCAGCAACCCCACTCCCGCAGAAGCCCGCCTCTGGTACAACCTGCGCGCGAAGCGATTTGAATCCGTAAAATTCAGCCACCAAGTCGTCATCTACCCCTACATCGCCGACTTCGTCGCCCGCTCGCGAAAGTTCGTGATCGAGGTTGACGGCGACACCCACGCAGACGACGGAGCCTCGGACTCCCGCCGCACTGCGTGGCTGGAACACCAAGGGTATCTCGTGATCCGCTTCGCCAACGCCGATGTGATGGGAAACCTTCGAGGCGTGCTCGATACGATCGGCGTTGCGCTCGGTACTGCCCCTCTCCCCGACCCTCTCCCCGAAGGGGAGAGGGAGAAGGACGATCGATGACCACCTCCCTGCTCCCCACCGGTTTCCACGACCGGCTCCCGCCCTTCGCCGATGCCGCCGCGCGGCTCGAACAGGCGCTGCTCGGCGCCGCCCATGCGCACGGCTATGAACGCGCCGACCCGGCGCTCGCCGAATTCGAGGCGGGCCTTGCCGGCCGCCTCAAGGCGGCGCGTGCGCAGGATGCCGTGCGCTTCGTCGACCCCGTCTCGCAAGCAACGCTGGCGATCCGCCCCGACATGACCGCGCAGATCGGCCGCATCGCCGCGACGCGCATGGGTCACCACCCGCGCCCGGTGCGGCTGTCTTATGCCGGCCCGGTGCTCAAGCTGCGTGCCTCGCAGCTCTCGCCCAACCGCGAATCGCGCCAGATCGGCTGCGAGCTGATCGGCCTCGACACCGTCGCCGCCGCGCGCGAGATCGTCGAAGTGGTGGTCGCCGCGCTCGCCGCGGCGGGCGTGCCCAACGTCTCGATCGACTTCACCCTCCCCGACCTGGTCGATATCCTCGCGGGCGGCCCCTTCCCGGTCGCGGCCGACCAGATCGATCGCTTACGCAACCGGCTCGACGCCAAGGACGCCGGCGGCGTCGCCGCGATCGCGCCGGCCTATCTCCCGCTGATTGCCGCCGCAGGCCCGTTCTTCGAGGCGCACGATCGCCTTTGCCAGTTCGACGCAGGCGGCGCGCTGACTTCGCGGCTCGACGCCCTGTGGAGCATTGCCGAAGGCCTCAAGGGCCGCGTCGCGCTCACGCTCGACCCGACCGAGCGCCACGGCTTCGAATATCAGAGCTGGCTTGGCTTCTCGATCTTCGCAGGCGGCGTGCTCGGCGAGATCGGGCGCGGTGGCACCTATACGATCGTCCATGAGGATGGCGCGGAAGAAGCCGCGGTCGGCTTCTCGCTCTACGCCGATGCGATCGTCGCGGCGGGCCTCGCCGAGGTCGACCGCCGGCGACTGTTCGTCCCGCTCGGCACCGATCCTACGGTGGCCGCGGCGATGCGCGCGGCGGGCTGGGTCACCGTCGCGGCGCTCGAAGCCGGCGACACGCCCGAGGCGCAGCTCTGCACCCACATTCTCGCGCAAGGGGAAGCGCGCTCGCTGTGACACGGCCGAGCGACCGGCCCCCTCCAAATCCTGCTTGGTCGTTCCTATATCCTGCCTACGGGGGCTCTGGCCCAAGGATATAGCATGAAAACGCATAACAAGATTTTCGCCTCGATCTTCGGCATCGCCCTGCTGGCTGCGACGCCGGCAGTCGCGCAGCATGGCGGCGGTGGTGGCCATGGCGGTGGCGGTGGTGGTCACGGCGGAGGCGGTGGAGGCGTCGCGCACAGCGGGGGCGGAAGCTTCGGCGGCGGCGGCGCGTTTCGCGGGGGCGGCGGTGGCGGGCGCGGTCCGCAGGCCGGCGGTGGCGGCTATCATGGCGGCGGGCAGATCGCCCAAGGCTATCGGGGCGGTCGCGGTGGACGCGGCTATAGCGGCGGATATCGTGGCTATGGCGGCGGCTATGGGTACGGTGGCTATGGCTATGGCGGCTATTACGGCTATCCGCTGGGATATGGCTATGACGGTTATGGCTATGGCGGCTACGGCTATGACGACGGCCTCTATGACGACGCCGGCGCGGACGGCTGCGGGCTGGTCTGGAGCCGACGCTACGGGCGCTATGTCGAGGTCTGCGACTGACCGAACCCGGGCCAGCGGCCTAATCGCGCGATCTGGTGGAGGGTGACGAAGCGTCGCTGACCGTGTTGGCCGCCACCCCGGGGTGGCGACGACGGGAGGCAGCAAAACCCGCTCATGTCATACCGCTCTACGGTCGCGCTACCGCTTCGGCACGACCGTCAACTGGTAGGGAATATAGAGCAATACATCGGTGAGCCCGGCGCGCGTCCATTCGACCGGGCGCTCGATGCCCTTGGCTTCGACGGCATAGTCCGGCCCGAACCGCGTCGCCATCGCGCGCGCGTCGTCCGCCACCGCTTGCACGATCTGCGGGCGATATTGGTCCGGTGCGACGATCGACAGCGTCAGGTCGTCTGACTTTTCCATCAGCGCGCGTCCCACCGTCGGCACCGCCTTCACGAACGCATCGATGCGGTCGAGCGCGGCCTTGGCTTCACTGCCGGGGCCAAGCGGCGCCTTGACCAGAAAGGTAAGCTTCTCGGCATCCGGTCGACTGTCCTTCTTGAGCGTGAGGGCGCGGTAATTGCCCGCCGTGAGCGGTTCGACAACGGTGTCGCCGGTCGCCAGCTGCACGCCATCCCGCGCCGCCTGGGCAAGCGCGCCTCGCAGCATATCGAACATTTCGCCATGCCGTTTTGCCTCGTCGCGCGTGTCTCCGGTGATCGTTAGTTCCTGGATCGCGAAATCGGCGCGACGACGCAGACCGATGGCGGGTTGGCTGGCGTCGAAACCATCGGCTTCACGGCGACTTGCGGTGACGATGATGTCCGCACTGCCGAGTTCGGCCGCGGTCTTGTCCTGCGCCGTCGCCAGCGTAGGGGCGATCGTCAAGATCGCGGCGATCACAAAGCGGCGCATGCATTCCTCCCTCGTTTTTTTTGAGGCTCTTTCAGCGTGTTCGACGAGTCAAGCGCGACTTCCCGGATTAAACATGGACCCCCCGCCCCCCTCGCATTAGGGCTGCACCGAAAACGTAACAATCGGGCAGCGAGACACAGTGGGAAACGTAGCAGTGATTGGCGCCCAGTGGGGCGATGAGGGCAAGGGCAAGATCGTCGACTGGCTCGCCGAGCGCGCCGATGTCGTCGTGCGCTTCCAGGGCGGGCACAATGCCGGCCACACGCTCGTCGTCGGCGACGCGGTGTACAAGCTCTCGCTGCTCCCCTCGGGGATCGTACGCGGCACGCCGTCGGTGATCGGCAATGGCGTGGTGCTCGACCCGTGGGCGCTCAAGGCCGAAGTCGAGAAGCTGCGCGGCCAGGGCGTGACGATCACGCCCGACACGCTGATGGTCTCGGACACCTGCGCGCTCATCCTACCGTTCCACCGCGACTTGGATGGCCTGCGCGAGGACGCGAGCGGCGCCGGCAAGATCGGCACGACGCGCCGCGGCATCGGCCCGGCCTATGAGGACAAGGTCGGTCGTCGCGCGATCCGCGTCTGCGACTTGGCGCATCTCGACGCGCTCGACGCGCAGCTCGACCGGATCAGCGCGCATCATGACGCCTTGCGCGCCGGCTTCGGCGAGCCGCCGGTCGACCGCGCTGCCCTGGTCGAGGCGCTGCGCGAAATCGCGCCGTTCGTCCTGCCCTTCGCCAAGCCGACGTGGCGCATTCTCAACGCCGATCGCGCTGCGGGCAAGCGCATCCTGTTCGAGGGCGCACAGGGCGTGCTGCTCGACGTCGACCATGGCACGTATCCGTTCGTCACCTCATCCAACACCATTTCGGGCACCGCGGCGGGCGGCTCGGGCCTCGGGCCGAGCGCAGTCGGCTTCGTGCTCGGCATCGCCAAGGCCTATACCACCCGCGTCGGCTCGGGCCCCTTCCCGACCGAGCTCGAGGATGAAACTGGCGAGCAACTGGGGATTCGCGGACATGAGTTCGGCACCGTCACCGGGCGCAAGCGTCGCTGCGGCTGGTTCGATTCGGTGCTGGTGCGACAGTCGGCCGCAGTCGGCGGGATCACCGGCATCGCGCTGACCAAGATCGACGTGCTCGACGGCTTCGACGAAGTGAAGATCTGCACGGGCTATTCGCTGCGCGGCGAGACGCTCGATTACTATCCGGCGCACGCCGCCGACCAAGCCGACGTCCAGCCGATCTACGAGACGATGCCCGGCTGGCAGGAAACGACGGCGGGCGCACGCAGCTGGGCCGATCTGCCGGCGCAGGCGATCAAATATATCCGCCGGATCGAGGAACTGATCCGCTGCCCGGTGGCCCTTGTATCGACCAGCCCCGAGCGCGACGACACAATCCTCGTGCGCGATCCCTTCTCGGACTGACGCCTCCGCGCCTCCCCGGGGCGCAGCGCGGACGCAAAAACCCCGGCCGCGCTGGTGCGTGGCCGGGGCATTTTCCGAGTGACGGCAGAAGCGCTTATTTCGGGTGCTTCTTGCTCTTCTTGGTCGTCGTCGTGGTGGTCGACGTATCACTCAGAGACTGCGTCGTCATTGTCGAATCGGGCGTTGCGGTGGTGGCTGCAGGATCGGTCTTTGTTGTCGCCGGGTCAGCCGTGGTCGGGGCGGTGGTGGTCGGCGCCGTGGTCGTGGGCGCGGTCGTCGTCGGCGCGCCCGGGGCCGGTGTGGTCGTCTGGGCAAACGCTGCAGTCGAGAGCGTCAAAGCGGCAATAGCGGTGAGGGTCGTGATACGCATTGGGTCTTTTCCTTTTGGGTCATGACCATCGAATGGGTCGAACCTAACAACGCGTTCATCTTAATTTGGTCGCTCTCTTTGCCGCAACAGAGCAACGACTTGCCCTATCCTCCGGTCTGCGCGCGGTGCAGCAGCTTATGATCGGCGAGAACCAGCGCCACCATCGCTTCGACCACCGGAACGCCGCGGATGCCGACGCACGGATCGTGCCGCCCCTTGGTCATGATCTCGGTCGCCGCGCCGTCGCGGTCGATCGTCTCGACTGGCGTGAGGATCGAGCTGGTCGGCTTGAACGCGACGCGCAGCGTGATCGGCTGGCCGGTCGCGATCCCGCCGGCGATCCCGCCGGCATGGTTGGCGAGGAAGGCCGGGCCATCGGCGCCGGGCCGCATCGCATCGGCATTGTCCTCGCCGCGCAAGGTCGCCGCGGCAAAGCCGTCGCCGATCTCGACGCCCTTCACCGCGTTGATTCCCATGCACGCCGCCGCCAGTTCGGCATCGAGCTTGGCGTAGAGCGGCGCCCCCCAGCCGGCCGGCACGCCGGTCGCCTCGCATGCGATCACCGCGCCGAGCGACGAGCCCGCCTTCCGCGCGGTATCGACCAGCGTTTCCCACCGCGCGGCAGCGTGCGCGTCGGGGCAGAAGAACGGGTTGTTGCCGATCTCGGTCGCATCGAAATTGGCCGGATCGATCGCATCGCCGCCGATCGCCTCGACCCAGGCGGTAATCCGCACTTCCGGGATCACCAGCCGCGCCACCGCCCCCGCCGCGACGCGCGACGCCGTCTCGCGTGCCGAGGAGCGCCCGCCGCCGCGATAATCGCGAAAGCCGTATTTCGCGTCATAGGCGTAATCGGCATGGCCGGGACGATAGGCCTTGGCGACTTCGCTATAATCCTTGGAACGCTGGTCGACATTCTCGATCATCAGGCTGATCGGCGTGCCGGTGGTGCGCCCCTCGAACACGCCCGAAAGGATGCGTACCGCGTCGGGCTCCTGCCGCTGCGTGGTGAAGCGCGAGGTACCGGGGCGGCGCCGGTCGAGGAACGGCTGGATCTCGGCTTCGCTGAGCGCGATGCCGGGCGGGCAGCCGTCGACCACCGCGCCGATCGCCGGCCCGTGTGATTCGCCCCAGGTGGTGAAACGGAAGACGTGTCCGAAGGTGTTGAAGCTCATGCTCTCCTCTCCCCATGGGGGAGAGGAAGGGGCCCGCCCGGCGCAGCCGGGTGGGAAGGTGAGGGGTCGAATGCGGAACGAATGACCTGCGCCACGCCCTCCACATTCCCCATCACGTCGACATTGGAAAACCGCAGCACTCGATAGCCTTCTCGTTCGAGAAACGCGGTACGACGCGCGTCGCGCGCTTCATTGCCTACGTGCGTATCGCCGTCGATCTCGACGACGAGCCGCGCCGCCTGGCAGACAAAGTCTCCATAAAACGGCCCGAGCCTTTGCTGGCGTCGGAATTTATGGCCGTCAAGCGCGCTGCCCCGCAACACCGACCAGAGTTTGGTCTCGGCTGGCGTGGCGTTGCGCCGCAATTCTCGCGCGCGATCGATGCTGCCGTCACCTACGGTGTAGCGGGATCTCGTCATGCCCCTCACCCTTCCCACCGCTTCGCGGTGGGCCCCTTCCCTCTCCCCCAAGGGGGAGAGGGATATCTTACGCCAGCGCAATATCCGGTGCGTCTTCCGCCTTCATGCCGATCACGTGATAGCCGGCGTCGACATGATGCGTCTCACCGGTCACGCCGCTCGCAAGATCGCTGAGCAGGTACAGCCCCGCGCCGCCGACATCCTCGATCGTCACGTTGCGCTTCAGCGGCGAGTTGAGCTCGTTCCACTTGAGGATCAGGCGGAAGTCGCCGATCCCGCTCGCCGCCAGCGTCTTGATCGGGCCCGCCGAGATCGCGTTGACGCGGATATTGTCGCGCCCCAGATCGACCGCGAGATATTGCACGCTGGTCTCGAGCGCGGCCTTGGCCACGCCCATCACATTATAATGCGGAATGACCTTCTCGGCGCCGTAATAGCTGAGCGTCAGCAGCGATCCGCCATTGGGCATCATCGCGGCGGCGCGCTTGCACACTGCGACGAACGAATAGACCGAGACGTTCATCGTGAGCAGGAAATTGTCGAGGCTGGTGTCGACATAGCCGCCGCGCAGCTCGTTCTTGTCGGAAAAACCGATCGCATGGACGACGAAATCGATCGTCGGCCATTCCTTGGCCAGTTCGGCGAAGGTCGCATCGAGCGCGCCCATATCCGACACGTCGCAATCGAACAGCCGCGCCACGCCGAGCTGCTCGGCAAGCGGGCGAACGCGCTTCTCCATCGCCTCGCCCTGGTAGCTGAAGGCAAGTTCCGCCCCCGCTTCGCTCAGCTTCTTGGCAATGCCCCAGGCGAGCGAGCGATCATTGGCGAGGCCCATGATCAGCCCGCGTTTGCCTGCCATCAATTCCGTCACGCAGTCATACCTCTTCGCTATCGTGCGGGCTCTGTACTCCGGGTTCGGGCGGTTCCGCCAGTGCTGCGTTTAAATGCGCGCCGAACACGATGCCCAGGCCCACCAGGAAGAAGAACAACAAGGCGATGATCACCCCTGCCAGACTGCCATAGGTGAGGTCGTAGCTGCCGAGATTGGACAAGACGATCGGCAGCAGCGCGGTAATGCTGACCCACCAGGCGGTGGTGAACAGCGCGCCGGGCCATTTCGGGCATTTGCTCAGCCGGTATTTGGACGGCGTGACCGAGAAGAACAGCATGTACAGCGCGCCGAACATCACCACGCCCGGCACGACTCGCGACAGGCCGATCCAGCCCGCGATATTCTGCGCGAACGGGAGCAGCGCGTAGATGAAGCGCTCCACGGCCGTCAGCAGACCCTGGACGAGGAAGGAAAACAAGGCGAGCACCACCGACGCCACGATCACCAGCATCGAGCTCAACCGGTAGTGCCAGAACGGCTTGGTCGATTTGACGCCGTAAGCCCGGCGGAAGATGTCGCGGATCGTCTCGACGAAGCTGCCGACCGACCACAAAGCGACGATCGCGCCGATCCAGAGCAGCGAGCCGGTGCGCGCCAGCAGCACGTCATGGATCGGTTTCTCGAGCAGGTCGGCGACATTGCCGGGCAGGACGTGCAGGAAGGAGGCGACCGCGCGCTGCGTCTCGGCGCTCTGGCCCAATAGAGACGCGATCGCCGCGGCGAGGATGAAGAACGGGAAGACGGTCAGCAGCGCGAGATAGGCGAGGTTGCCGGCATGGATGAAGCCGTCCGAAAACACGCCGATCACGACGCGGCGGAACACCTGCCACGCGCGCGTCGGCAGCCGCGCCACCGGCGGCACGTCGGCGGGCTTTACCCCAGCCTCGCCATGGACGGCACGTTCTTCGGGCGAGGCGGGGGAAATCTGGCTCAAGCAATGGCTCCGGAGAAAGACTTCAGACGTCCATCCCGGCCCGCGGGTTCCGTGCGTCCGCGTCTTTCCACTGTTCGACGAAGGCGATCAGCGCTTCGTCGTTGGCCGGCAAGTCGATCATCAGCGTGACGAGCTGGTCGCCGCGCGTCCCGTCCTTGCGATGGAAGCCGCGTCCGCGCAGCCGCAACGTCTTGCCCGAGCTCGCCCCCTTGGGAACCGTCAGCATCACCGCGCCCTCGGCGGTCGGCACGCGCACGCTGGCGCCGAGCACGGCCTCGGACAGGCTGATCGGCAAGTCGAGCCGGACATCGTCGCCGACTCGCTCGAAATAGCGGTGCGACGACACGGTGAGCGTCACAATCCCGTCGCCATTGCCGCCCGGCCCGGGCTGCCCCTTGCCGGCAAGCCGCATCTGCGCGCCGCTGTCGAGCCCGACCGGCAGCTTGAGGTCGATCGTCTTGCCGTCGGCCAGCGTGATCCGCTGTGCCTTGGAGGTCACCGCATCGATGAACGGCACGCTCAGCTTGTAGAGAATGTCGGCGCCCTTGGGCTGTTCGCGCCGGCCAAATCCGCCGAACCCGCCGGAAAAGCCGCCACCGCGGCCTCCGCCCGAGAACATGTTCTCGAAGATGTCGCTGAGGTCGGGACCGTCGGCCTGGAAGCCGCCGCCGCCGGGGTTCGGCCGGAAACCGCCCGGCGTGGCGCCCGCGCCGAAACCGAACGGCGCCGCCGGATTGCCCTCGCCGTCGATCTCGCCGCGGTCGAAGCGCGCGCGCTTGTCCTTGTCGGTGAGCAGGTCATAGGCTTGCGTCACCGTGTTGAAGCGCTCGCTCGCCTTGGGATTGTCCTTGTTGCGGTCGGGATGCAGCTCCTTGGCGAGCTTGCGATACGCCTTCTTGATCTCCGCCTCGGTGGCGGTGCGCGCGACGCCCAGTGCTGTGTACGGATCGGCCACGAAAGTCCCCGGTGTTCTGCTATAGGTTCGATGGCGCCTATCTGGGGTATGAGGCGAGCGAGTGCAAACCTTCTCCCTCTCCCTTTGGGAAAGGGAATTTAGGCCGCGACTTCCAAAACCGGCGCGACATCCACGCTGACGTCCATCTTCTGCGCGCCCGAACCGAGCACCACCCCGTCGATCGGCGCGATCTCGCCATAATCGCGGCCGATCGCCATCACGATATGGTCGCCCGCCATCCAGATACCGTTGGTCGGATCGACTCCGACCCAGCCAAGCGCGTCGCCGCACCATAGCAACACCCAAGCGTGCGTCGCGTCGGCGCCGACCAGACGCGGCTGGCCCTCGGGCGGGATCGTGCGGATATAGCCCGAGGCATAGGCCGCGGGGAGGCCGGCGGCGCGAAGCCCGGTGATCATGATCTGCGCGAAATCCTGGCACACCCCGCCGCGCTTCATGAAGGCCTCGTGCGGCGACGTGTCGACCAAAGTGGCTTCCGCATCGAACGCAAAGTCGTTCTGGATGCGCTGCGCGAGGCCGATCGCCGCGTCGAGCGCCGGACGATCGGGATGAAGGTCCTGCGCGCACCATTCGGCGATGTCGCGATCGAGCGGGATCAGCGGCGAGGGAAACAGATAGGTTGCCGGCCCGGCCGGCGACGGATCGCGGCTGGCGCGCGCCGCGGCGGCAATCTCGCTCAGGCGCGGCGACCCGTTCGACGGCATCGGCACCGGCCGGTCGATCGCGATCCGCGACACGCTCTCGATCACCAGATGCCGCACCGGCTGCTCGACCACCATGCGCATGACGTTGGCGAGCCCGGCCTCGGCGCGAGCCGGCGCGACGCGGCCCGAGGGCGAGATGGTCAGACGGTAATCGAGCAATGTCTGCCCCGACCAGTGGATCGGCTTGAGCCGCAAGTTGCAGCGCGCGAACTTGACCCTGGCGCCGTAATCGAAGCGCGTGACGTGGCGGATTTCGTAGATCATCGAATCCACCTTTTCGTCCCCATGACAATCACGCCAGCGTCATCCCGGCAGCGCGCAGCGGCTCGGCGCCCTGCAGGAAATACCGCCGCGCCACCGCCTCGGACAGCTGGAACAGCCGCCGCTCGACATCGCCCAGAATATCCGCTTCGAGCCCCGCCGCGGTCGCGGTGGTGACGATCGCCGTCAGCACCGAGCCCTGCGCCTGTTGCGGCTCCTCCATCCCGTCATCCTCGAGCACGGGCAGCGCTGCGAGATGCTCGCAGATCCGGCAGATCTGGAACGCGAGCGACCGCGGATTGCCGGGGTCGAGCGCGACCAGATCGACCACCGGCACGCGCGCGATGCCCGTCAGATAGCG
The DNA here is from genome assembly GCA_964243205.1 of uncultured Sphingomonas sp. GTDB lineage: Bacteria > Pseudomonadota > Alphaproteobacteria > Sphingomonadales > Sphingomonadaceae > Sphingomonas. The sequence goes on along the minus strand of CAXTEO010000084.1, from coordinate 6,106 downwards.
CTGGCGATAGCTGATCTGGCTATCGGCCAGATCGAGCAGGGTCGACAGATCGTCGAGGCTCGCTTGCGCCATGCCGAATGCGCGAACGGCACGCGTGATGGCCAGCGCGCGTTCGAGGCGGCGCCCGAGATCGTGGAAGCGCCACGCCGCGGTCCGCCCCATATGCTCGGCCGACAGACCCGACAGCGCGGCATAGCGCCGTTGCAACGACCCGGCGCGATCGAGCATCCCGCCCTTGCTGGGATAGGGCCCGTCGAGCAGGCGCACGACATCCGCCGCCAGCCGATCGCGCGACCCCTGCCCGATGCCGCGCGCGAGCCGGTTGATCGTCCGCACGCTGTGCCAATTGGCGTCTTCCATCGCGGTGCGCGCGAACGCCGACAGGTCGGCGCGCCGCAAGCTTGCCGGATGCGGCGCGGCACCGGAATTGACCACCAGCCCGACCAGCCGCCCGACCGTCTCGGCCGCCAGCGCCGCGCCGGCATCGGCATCGATCGAATTGCCGAGCATCACGCGAATGATGCCGAGCAACGCCTCGCCGCGCTCGAGATAGCGCCCGAGCCAGAAGAAATTGTCGGCGACGCGGCTCGGCAGGGTGCCGGGGTTGCGGCGGACATGCACGGTATCGGCCGGCGGCAGCAGCGAACTGTGCACCACGGCCTCGGCACCATGGACCGCGACATCGGCCGACCAGCACCCCTCGCCCATCACCGCCGCGCGCGGATCGGGATGTTCGGCGATGCGCGCGAAGCCGCCGGGCAGCACGACCCATTGCCCGTCCGCGCCGCGCGCCGCGAACACGCGCAACGTGAACGGGCGTGCGGCCAGGCCCGCATCGGTCACGACCGGCATGGTGGACAGGCGCACGATCTCCTGCCCGACATAATCCTGCGGACGCCGCGCCATGTCGTCGAGCACCAGCGTTCGCGCCGCGCCAGCAATGTCCGAGCCTTGGCGCGCGACCCCGTCGGGCATGCCGAGCGGCGCGACGCCGAAGGCGGGGCCGATCAGCATCCGGTCGAAATCGGCCATCACTTCGGCACGCGCGCCGTCCTGCCCGCACCACCAGGTCGCGATATTGGGCAGGATCAGATCCTCCCCCAGCAGCCGCGTCGCGAGCTGCGGCAGGAACGCCCCGAACGCAGCCGATTCCAGCACCCCGGCACCGGGCACGTTGGCGATCACGACATTGCCCGCCGCGGCCGCGTCGATCAGCCCGGCGACGCCGATCTGCGAATGCGAATCGAACGCCAGCGGATCGAGCAGGCGCGGATCGACGCGGTGCCACAAGGCGTCGACGCGCTTCATCCCGCCGATCGTGCGGACATAGAGCTTGTCCTCGAGCGCGGCGAGATCGGCCCCTTCGACCAGCAGGAAACCGAGATAGCGCGCGAGATGCGCCTGTTCGGCATAGCTCGCACTGTAGCGGCCCGGCGTCAGCAGCCCGATGCGCGGTTCGACTCGCCGGCACGCCGCCGCCAGCCCGTCGCGGAACGCCGCGAAGAACGGCGCGTGGCGCTGGACGTTGAGCCGTGCCTGCAGCCCGCCGAGCGTCCGCGCGATCGCCAGCCGGTTCTCCAGCGCATAGCCCGCGCCGGCGGGGCTGCGCAGATGATCGGCCAGCACGCGCCACTCGCCGGTCGGCCCGCGCCCGAGATCGACCGCGATGAAGTGGAGATGGTGTCCGCCCGGCGGGACCAGCCCGGCCATCGGGCGCAGGAAGAATGGCGAACCGCCGACCAAAGCCGCCGGGATCAGCCCGCGTGCGACCAAAGTCGCGTCGCCGTACAGATCCTCGGTCACGCTCTCGAGCAGATTGGCGCGCTGGATGATCCCGCGCTCGATCGTCCCCCATTCCGCGGCCTCGATCAGCAAGGGGACCGGCGACAGCGGCCAGGGGCGTTCCTCGCTCTCGCCGATGATGCGGAAGCCCGTGCCGATATCCTCGGCATGACGCTGGACGCGTTCGCGCGCGAGGCCGAGATCGTCGCCCGCGACGGCGGCGAGTTCCTCGAACATCGCCGTCCATGCCGGATCGGTGCCGAGCACGTCGCCGCTGATCGCACGCGTGCGATAGTCGGTGATCCAGCGCGCAGCGTGGGTGGCCGGGTCGAGCAACGAAGGGACAGGGACAGTCGCCATCAGTCCGGCCGCTCGCCCGCAAAGACGGCGATCCGGGGCAATGCGGGCGCCGCTGTCTGGCTCTGGTCCCCCGCCTTCGCGGGGGAACGGCGGATAAGTAGCGCGCTGGCGATCACTCGGGTCCCTTTTCCCGCGCGACATGGCCACAATCCCTTCGCGGGCGCAACACGTGAGTCTAAAGGTCGGGCAAAACCTGGTCCGCCACGCCCCACCCGGCGAGATCGCGCGAGCCGGCGCGCGCGATCAGTTCCGCCGCATCGCGCACGCTCCATCGGTTGGCGCCATCGATGTCGCGCAGTTCGGTCCACGATACCGGCGCGGCGACCGGCGCGCCGGCGCGGGCGCGCGCTACGTACGGCAGCACCGCGGTCGCGCCGCGCTGGTTGCGCAGCCAGTCGATGAAGATCCGTCCCTTGCGCTTGGCCTTGGACATGGTCGCGACGAAGCGGTCGGGCTCGGCCGCGCCGAGCGCGCGCGCGAAACGATCGGCGAAATCCTTGACCGCGGGCCATTCGGCCTGCGGGGTGAGCGGCACGACGACATGCACGCCCTTGCCGCCCGACAGCATCGCGAAGCTGACCAGCCCCAATTCGGCGAGATGCTCCTTCAGGTCGGCCGCCGCCTTCTTCACGATATCGAAGCCGAGCTCCTCGTCTGGGTCGAGATCGAACACCAGCCGGTCGGGCCGTTCGAGCGTGCCGACCGACGAGCCCCAGCCATGGAATTCGATCGTCCCCATCTGCACGCACGCTACGAGGCCATCGGCGTCGTCGACATAGAGATAGTCCTCGGTCGATCCGTCCTTCTCCAGGATCGGCACCTTGTGGACATGCTCGCCGCCCGATGCCGTGCCGAAGCTGCCGGCGTCGTGTTTCTGGAAGAAGCATTGCTTCGCGCGGCCCTGCGGGCACCGCACCAGGCTGATCGGGCGGTTGCCGGCCCAAGGGAGCATGATCCCCGAGACCTGCGCATAATAATCGGCGAGCTCGCCCTTGGTGACGTTCGATTCGGGGAAGATCACGCGGTCCCGGCTGCTCACCTTGACGTGGATCTCGGGCGTGCCGGTTTCGGTGGCGACGGGCACCGGCGTTTCGGCGACGACCTCGCTGGCCGCTTTGTCCTCGCGCAAGCCGAGGAAACTCGAATGCCGCAGCACGCCGTCGGGCGTGGTTTCGGCATAAGCGACTTCGGCGACCAGCTCGGGCTTGACCCAATGCGCGCCGCGCACCGCCGCGCGCGGCGCCGTGACGGTCGGGGTCTTGAGCTCGAGCCTTTCCAGCCGCTCGCGCAAATCCTGCATCGTATCGGTGCTGAAGCCGGTCCCGACCTTGCCGGCATAGACCAGCCCGTCGGGCCCGTTCAGACCGAGCAGCAGCGCGGCGAACCCGCGCGATTTTTCCGACGGCGTCCAGCCGACGATGACGAATTCCTGGCGCTGGATGCATTTGGTCTTGAGCCACGCTTGCGTGCGCTTGCCGCGATAGGGCGCGTCGGCGCGTTTCGAGACGACGCCCTCATAGCCCTCGCGGCACATCGTCTCGAACAATTGCTCGCCCTGGCCGATGATGTGCTCGGAATATTGGACGCGCGCATCCTTGCCCGAGACCAGCGGCTGGAGCCGCTCTTTCCGCGCGATATTGGGCAGGCCGGTAAGGTCCTCGCCGTCGAGCTGGAGCAGGTCGAAGGCGAAGAAGGTCATGTCGCCGGCGTTGGAGATGGCGTCCTTGAGCGTCGAGAAATCGGGCTTGCCGTCCTTGAACGCGACGATCTCGCCGTCGAACAGCGCGGTCTTGACCGGCAGCTTGGCCATCGCATCGGCTACGGCCGAGAACTTGTTGGTCCAGTCGAGGCCCGAGCGAGTGAAGACTTTCGCCTTGCCGTTGGCGACTGCGATCAGCGCGCGATAGCCGTCATACTTAACCTCGTGCAGCCATTGGTTACCGGCCGGCACTGCATCGACCAGCGTACAAAGCTGCGGCTCCTGAAACGCCACGTCGCCCCGGCGCAGGCCGGGGCCGCCGGGTTTGGCGCGCATCGCCGGTGTCGCGCCCTTCCCGGCCGGCCCCGGCCTCCGCCGGGGCGACGGTTTCTTCCCCTCGGCAATCTCCGCCATCGTTCGCCCGGTCGCCACACTCGTCAGCCCAGTCTCGGCCAGCGTATCGGTCCCGCCCGCCTCGGCATCATTGACCTTGCGCAGCAGCCAGCTCTCGCCCTTTTCCTTACCGCGCGGTTTCAGCCGGATCAGCATCCACTCGCCCTTCATCCGCTCGCCATCGAGCACGAAGTGGAGATGGCCGTGTTCCAGATCGTGCGCGCTCTTTCCCGCGATCGGCGCCCAGGTCCCGCTGTCCCACAGCATCACCGTCCCGCCGCCATATTCGCCGGCCGGGATCGTGCCCTCGAAATCGGCATAGGATATCGGATGGTCCTCGGTCCGCACCGCGAGGCGTTTCTGGTCGGGGTCGATGCTCGGCCCGCGCGTCACCGCCCAGCTCTTGAGCACGCCATCGACTTCGAGGCGGAAATCCCAATGCAGGCGCGAGGCGTCGTGCTTCTGCACGATGAAGCGGTTGCCGTTTCCGGGCGCGAGCGTGCCGGCGGGCTCCGCGGTCTTCGCGAAGTCGCGCTTGGCGTTGTATCTGGCGAGCGGGTCGGTCTTCATCCCTCCCCTCCCGCTTGCGGGAGGGGATTGAGGGGTGGGCGCGCGCTATCGACGTTAGCTGCCGGTGATAGCGCGCGCCCACCCCCTACCCCCTCCCGCAAGCGGGAAGGGAGGACGTGTTGCAGCTCAAGCACGCTTCTTCGCCGGTGCGCGCTTGGCCGGTGCCTTCTTCGCCGCCGGTTTCGCCGCCGCCTTGGCCGGCGTCGCATTCCCCATCGACTTGCGCAGCGCCGCCATCAGATCGACCACGTTCGAGCTCTTGCCCGGCTTGTCGTCGCCCTTCTCCTCGATGATCTTCCCGCCCTTGGCCTTGCGCTTGCGCTCGACCAGATCGCGCAGCGCATCGACATAGCGGTCGTGGAAATCCTGCGGATGGAATGCGCCCGATTTCTTCTCGATCAGCGCCTCGGCCAGCTCCATCAGATCGGCATCGGGCGTGTCGTCGGCGATGTCGCGAAAATAGCCCTGCGCCTTGTTGACCTCGTCGGCATAGCGCAGCGTCTCCAGCACCATCCCGCGCCCGCACGGCTTCAAGCTGACGACATATTCGCGCCCGCGCATCGCCAGCTGCCCCAGGCCCACCTTTTTGGTGCGCCGGAGCGCCTCGCGCAGCACGATGAACGCCTCTTCCGCCAGATCGTCCGCCGGCACCACGAAATAGGGCTTTTCGTAATAGAGCACGTCGATCTCGCTCGCATCGACGAACTGGGTCAGCTCGAGCGTCTTCTTCGATTCGAGCTTCACGGCGTCGATCTCGTCCTGGCCGAGCAGGACATATTCGCCCTTCTCGAACTCGAAGCCTTTCATGATCTCGTCGACATCGACCGGGCCGACGCCGGTAACGACCTTCTCGTAATGGATCGGCTTGCCGGTCGGCTCGTGGATCTGCTTGAAACTAATTTGGGCGCCCGATTTGGTGGCGGAATAGATCTCTACCGGGATCGACACGAGCGCCAGCCTGATCTGTCCTTGCCAATAGGCGCGTGCGGCCATCTATCCGTCCCTTCGTTGCGAAGATGATTCAATCTTTGGGTGCGGGAGATGTTCCGGTCAGAGCAGGCGTTGCTTGAGGGTCGCCCCGATGTCCCGAGCGGAATGAACGATGCCGACGATGGTCAGGCGGTCTTGGCCGATCCGGTAAAAGATGATGTACCTGCCATGGGAACGACGACGAACCTCGATCGGCAGGTAGCGCGGATCGATTGGATAGGCTTGCGGAAAGGCCAGCAAGTCGCGACAGGTCTGGCGCAATTCCTGTAGGAACGTAGCCGCGCGAGCAGGATGGTCTCGTGCGATCCAGCG
>CAXTEO010000083.1:0-19934 GCA_964243205.1 uncultured Sphingomonas sp. | reverse complement strand
ACGGTCTGCGGCCACAGGCAGAAGGTGCAGCGGCTCTTGCAGCCGCGGCCGGTGTAGAACGAGACGTAGGGGTGGAGCAGATAGCCGCCGAAATATTTCTCCATCTGCAGGTCGCGCTTGTAGATCGGCGAGACGAACGGGAGCGTGTCCATGTCCTCGACGACCTTGCGGTCCTTGTTGTGGATGATCGCGCCGTCGGCGTCGCGCCAGCTGATCCCTTCCACTTCGCGCAGCGGCATGCCGTTGGCGACATCGACAATCGTGAAATCGAACTCGTTGCGCGCGACGAAGTCGATCGCGGTCGAGGTCTCGAGCACCTTGGTCGATTCGACCGCCGCCTTGGCGCCGATGAAGCCGATCTTGATCCGCGGATTGCGTTCCTTGATCAGCTCGGCGGTGTGGACGTCCTGGCGGAAGCTCGGCGTCGAGGTGTGCAGGATGACGAGGTCGCGCTCGTCCATCTCATGCTTGATATCGTCCCACGACTGGTCGTGCGCGGGGGCGTCGATCAGCTTCGACCCTTCGACCATCGCGGCGGGCTGGGCGAGCCAGGTCGGATACCAGAACGACTTCACTTCGCGCTTCATCTGGTAACGCGCGCCGGCGCCGCCGTCATAGCCGTCGAACGAAGGAGCCTGGAGGAAAAGGGTCCGCAACATAATCTACTGCTCCGTGGCCGCTGCGATGCGGCCGTCCGTCTCTAGTGTAAGGGTCGCCCCGCGCCAATCAACCGACCGGACGAAGAAGCTGGCGATATAGACCGCAAAAGCGGCGAAATCATGCAGCAACGCCATCCAGAGCGGCGCGACGCGTGTCCCTACCGCCGCATCGACGTTATGCACAACCGTCGCGCGCGCGAAAATTGCTGCGAGTGCGAGAATGGCTCCGGCGCCGGGCCAGTAGCACGCGGCCAGCACCGCGGTCGGCAGCGGCAGGCCGATGACGATCCCGACATAGGGCCAGAAGGCGACGTCGCGGATCGTCGCGCCCCAGCGCAGTTCGTGGCGCCACAATTGGGCAAAGCTCGTCTCGTCGCTGGCATGGGTGACGAGCATCGGCGGCACCGCGACGAGCAGGCCGATCGCGCGTACGCTTTCGCCGATCGCATAATCGTCGGCGAGCACGTCGGCGAAGCGCGCGAAGCCGCCGATCCGGTCGAGCGTCTCGCGCCGTAGCGCGATGGTCGAGCCCATGCACGGCGTGGCGAGCTTGTTGGCCACCCCGAACGCGACGCCGAGCATGAACTGATAGGCCACCCCGGCCGAGATCATCCGCGACCAGAAGCCGGCGTCGCCGCGGCCGTGATAGATGCAGGTGACCGCGCCGATCTTCGGGTTGTCGAATTGCGCGAGCAATTGCGCGACATAATCGCGCTTCACTGCGATATCGCTGTCGCTGAGCACGACGAAGGGATGGCGCGCGACATGGTCCATGTTGATCAGGTTGGACAGCTTGCCGTTCGCGCCGTGCCGCGTGCCGTCGATGACGACGTCGATATCGGCATGCGGGTGTGCTGCCTTGAGCGCCTGAACCACCGCGATGGCGGGGTCGTCGGCGCGCTGAATGCCGCACACGAGTTGCAGCGGACCGCGGTGGTCCTGCGCAAGGAAGCTCGCAAGATTGTCGTACAGCCGAGGCTCGGCGCCATAGAGTGGCTTGAGCAAGGTGACCGCTTCGGTGCGTGCCGCCACGGGCCGTGCGGTGGCGAAGAAGCGTCGAAAAACGATCGCGGCACAGATCGAGAAGACGATGCCGGACGCCGACAGCAAGATCGCCAGCCACCCGAGCGCCGCGCCGAAAGTGTCGAGAAAGTGCTGCACGATGCGTGCCCCATACCGTGCTCGCCCGATGCGGGCTAGGCGCTGCTGCGTGAAAAGCACGTCATCATTGCGAGCGCGTAACGACGAGCCTGTATATGGCTTCACCCCGGCCTCGTGCAAGGGTGACGGCAGGGGCATTGCAGCACCCAACGACGATCCGTAGAGCGCGGCCATGGACAGCGACATCACACTCGTAACCGGCGTGTCCGGCTTCGTCGGATCGGCGGTTGCGCTGCGGCTGGCGGCATCGGGTGCACGTGTGCGCGGACTGGTGCGGGCAAGCAGCGCGCGGACCAATCTCGCCGACTTCCCGGGCGAACTGGTCGAGGGCGATGCGCGCGATCCCGCGGCGATGGCGCGCGCGATGGCGGGGGTACGGCAGCTATACCATGTCGCCGCCGATTATCGCATCTGGGCGCCCGACCCCGAGGACATCGTCCGCAACAACCGCGCGAGCACGCTCGCGGTGATGGAGGCGGCGCTCGGCGCCGGGGTCGAGCGGATCGTCTATACCAGCAGCGTCGCGACGCTGCGGCCCGACCATGGCAAGCCGTCCGACGAGACGCGCCCGGCGATGCCCGAACAGGCGGTCGGCGCGTACAAGCGCAGCAAGGTCGTCGCCGAGCGGCTGGTCGAGGCGATGGTGCTGACGCACGGGCTGCCGGCGGTGATCGTCAATCCCTCGACGCCGATCGGCCCGCGCGACGCGCGCCCGACGCCCACCGGGCGGATCATCGTCGAGGCGGCGTCGGGGCGGATGCCGGCGTTCGTCGAGAGCGGCTTGAACCTCGTCCATGTCGACGACGTCGCCGATGGCCACATTGCGGCGATGGCGAAGGGGCGGATCGGCGAGCGCTATGTGCTCGGCGGACAGGACGTCGCGTTGCGGGATATGCTCGCGGTGGTCGCGGGGATGGTCGGGCGCAAGCCGCCGACGGTGCGTATCCCTCGTGGTCCGCTGTTTCCACTCGCCTGGGCGAACGAGCAGATCGCGCGCGTTACGGGCAAGGACCCATTCCTGACGCTCGATTCGCTGCGCATGGCGGCACACGACATGTATTATTCTAGTCGCAAGGCGGAGGCGGAGCTCGGCTATCGCGCGCGGCCGTACGCGCAAGCGCTGGCGGATGCGATCGCGTGGTTCGCGCAGGCGGGGATGCTGCGGTGATCGCGCTTGGGGTCGCGCTGCTGTCGCTGGCGATCTGGCTGGTGCTGGTGTTCGCGCGCGACGGGTTCTGGCTGACGCGCGAGCGGGATGACCGCCTCCTTTCTCCCCTCCCTGGAATCGAGGGGGCGGGGGTGGGTCGGCCAGAGGCGGCGTTGGCGCTCGCCCTACACCGACCCACCCCCAGTCCCTCCCTTCCAGGGAGGGGAGTGTGGCCGTCGGTCACTGCGATCGTCCCGGCGCGCGACGAGGCCGAGGTGATCGCGCGCTCGATCGGCAGTCTCGCCGCGCAGGATTATCCCGGCGAGTTCCGCATCATCCTGGTCGATGATTCGAGCAGCGACGGCACAGCCGATATCGCGCGGCGCGTCGGTTCGGACCGGCTGGCGATCGTCACCGGCGCCCCGCTCGCAGCCGGATGGACCGGCAAGCTCTGGGCGGTGTCGCAAGGCGTGGCCGCGGCCGGCGACGCGCCCGACTATCTCCTGCTCACCGATGCCGATATCGCGCACGCGCCCGACACGCTGCGCAGCCTCGTGGCGCGTGCGCGCGACGATGACCGCGTGCTGGTCTCGCTGATGGCCCGCCTGCGCTGCGAGAGCCTCGCCGAGCGCGCGCTGATCCCGGCATTCGTGTGGTTCTTCCAGATGCTCTACCCCTTTGCCGCCGTGAACCGGCGCGGCCGCGGCCAGGGCGCCGCCGCCGGCGGTGTGATGCTGGTGAAACGCGACGCGCTGGACGCGGCGGGCGGGATCGCCGCGGTGCGCGCGGCGCTGATCGACGATTGCGCGTTCGGGGCGCTGCTCAAGACCCAGGGCGCCGTGTGGCTCGGCCTGACCGACCGTGCCGCCAGCATCCGCCGCTACGATACATGGGGCTCGGTCGCGGCGATGATTTCGCGGTCGGCTTATGCCCAGCTCAATTATTCGCCGGTGCTGCTCGCCGGCACCACGCTCGGGCTGGCGCTGACCTATTTCGCGCCGCCGCTGCTCGCGATCTTCGCGAGCGGGCCGGCGCGATATGCCGCGATCGCCGCCTGGGCGTTGATGGCGCTGGCGTTTCAGCCGATGCTGCGCTTCTACCGCCGCTCGCCACTTTGGGGACTGCTCTTGCCTGCCATCGCGACCTTTTATGCTGGCTGTACATTGCTTTCGGCGTGGCAGCACATCCGCGGGCGCGGCGGGATGTGGAAGGGCCGGGCCCAGGCGGAACTGGCATGAGCCCCCCGGTTTCGGCATCCGATCTCGCCTCGGGCAAGGGCCATAAGGACGAGAATTTCCCGGTCGCCTCGGTCCTGCTCAAGCGCGAACACCGCGCGCCGGTCATGGCCTTCTACCGCTTCGCGCGTGGCGCCGACGACGTTGCGGACAACCCCGCCGTGTCGGCCAACGAAAAGCTCGCTCTGCTCGGCGCGATGCGCGCGACGATCCTCGGCACCAGCGATTCCGATGCGCATTCGGTGGCGTTGCGCGCGACGATGGACGCGCATCGGCTCAGCCCGCAACACGCGCTCGATCTGCTGGTGGCGTTCGAGCGCGACTGCACGGTGGATCGCTGTGCCGATTGGGCGGCGTTGCTCGATTATTGCCGCTATTCGGCGATGCCGGTCGGGCGCTACGTGCTCGACGTGCACGGCGAGAGCGAGGCGACCTGGCCCGCTTCCGACGCCTTGTGCGCGGCGCTGCAGGTGATCAACCATACGCAGGATTGCGCCAAGGATTATCGCGCGATCGGGCGCGTCTACCTCCCGCTGGACGTGCTCGCGGCGCATGGTGGCGAAGTCGCCGATCTCGACAAGCCCGCAGCTACCCCTGGCCTGCGTGCCACGATGCGCGATCTCGCCGCGCGCAGCGACGCTTTGCTGACGCAATCCGCCGGCTTCGCGCGGCAAATCCACGACCGCCGCCTCGCGGTCGAGGTCGCGATCATCCACCGCCTCGCCGCCAGTCTGACGCAGCGGCTCAAGACGCGCGATCCGCTGTCGCAGCGCGTCCATCATCGCCCGTACGAGGCGCTCGGTCTCGCGGCGTTGGCGGCGGCGTCGCAAATGGCTAAGGGGCGGGCATGAACCCCAAGGCGACCCCCGCGCAACTCCAGGCGCAAGTCTCCGGCAGCTCCTTCTATGCCGGCATGCGCGTGCTCCCCAAGGTGCAGCGCGAGGCGATGTACGCCGTCTATGCTTTCTGTCGCCAGGTCGACGACATTGCCGACGATGAAGTCGGCGACCGCCCCGAGCGGGCCGCCGCGCTCGACGCATGGCGCGCCGACATCGAGTCGCTCTATGCCGGCGGCGACCCCGGCCAAGCCGTCCTCGTGGCGGAAGCGGTGCGCCGCTTCGCGCTCGAGAAGGCCGATTTCCTCGCGGTGATCGACGGCATGGCGATGGACGTCGAGCGCGACATCCGCTGGCCGCCGATGGACGCGCTCGACCTGTATTGCGATCGCGTCGCCTCGGCGGTCGGGCGGCTGTCGGTCAAGATCTTCGGGATGGAGCATGACACGGGGGTCGCGCTGGCGCATCATCTCGGGCGCGCGCTGCAATTCACCAACATCCTGCGCGATATCGACGAAGATGCCGATATCGGACGCGTCTATCTGCCGGCCGAGCCGCTGCTGGCGGCGGGCATCGAGTTGCTCGATCCGATCACTGTGGTCGGCGATCCGCGCGTCGATGCCGCCGCGCGCCTGCTCGCGCTGCGGGCGCACGAGCATTTCCACGCGGCGCAAGCGATCCTGGCCAAGCGGCCGCGCGGGCACCTGATCGCGCCGCGCTTGATGGCGGCGGTGTACGAACCGATCCTGGTGCGGATGGAAGCGCAAGGCTGGGCACCGCCGCGCACGCGGATCAAGGTCAACAAGCCGGCGCTGATCTTCACCGTCTTGCGGCTGATGCTGTTCCGTTGAAGCCGCGCGTGCACATTATCGGTGCCGGCATGGCCGGGCTGGCCGCCGCGGTCGACCTCGCACGCGCTGGCGTAGCGGCGGAGCTGGTCGATGGGGCGGCGCAGGCCGGCGGGCGTTGCCGCTCGTATCACGACCCGCAACTCGACCGGACGATCGACAATGGCAATCACCTCGTCCTGTCGGGCAATCGCGCCGTCGCCGACTATCTCGCGACGATCGGCGCCAGCGACAAACTGAGCGGGCCGCTCCACGCCGATTTCGCGTTCGTCGACCGCCATACCGGCGCGCGCTGGGCGGTGCGGGTGAATGACGGGCCGGTGCCGTGGTGGATCTTCCGCGACGGTCGCCGCGTGCCGGGCACGCGCGCCGGCGCCTATCTGCGGCTGGCCGGGCTGTTGCGCGGCGGCGCGGCCGCGACGGTCGGCGAGCGGGTCGATCCGCAAGGGCCGGTGTGGGACAAGTTGGTCGAGCCGGTGCTGCTCGCCGCGCTCAACACCGCCGCAATCGATGGTTCGGCGAAGCTTGCCGCCGCGGTGATCCGCGAATCGCTCGGCCGGGGCGGGCGCGCGAGTCGCCCGCGGATCGCCGAGCCGACGCTGGCGGCGGTGTTCGTGGATCCGGCGCTCGCCTGGCTGGAGGGGCGCGGGACGGCCCTCACCCTCGGCCGGCGCCTGCGCGGCCTGAAATTTGCCGAAGATCGAATCGTCGCGCTCGATTTCGGCACTGGTGAGGAGTCGATCGGGGCCGACGAAAGCGTCATCCTCGCCGTGCCGCCCTGGGTGGCGGAAGGCCTGGTGCCCGATCTGGCCGTCCCCGACGATTTCCGGGCGATCGTCAACGCGCATTTCGCTTATGCCCCGCCGTCCGGCATCGCGCCGATGATCGGCGTGATCGGCGGCACGGCGGAATGGATCTTCGCCTTTCCCGACCGGATCTCGGTCACGATCAGCGCGGCCGATCATCTGGTCGAAACCGATCGCGCGGAGCTGGCGGCGATGATCTGGGCCGATATCGCCGCGATCCACGGCCTGCCCGCGACGCTGCCGCCGTGGCAGATCGTCAAGGAAAAGCGCGCGACCTTTGCCGCCACGCCGGCGCAGGATGCCAGGCGCCCCGCGGCCGTCACGCGCTGGCGCAACCTGTTCCTTGCCGGCGACTGGACCCAGACCGGCCTGCCCGCGACGATCGAAGGCGCGATCCGGTCGGGCGAGACCGCTGCCCGCTTGGCGCGGGCGCGCGCGGTCGGCTAAGGCACGGCGATGACGAGTGAGACGATCGACCGCGCGAGCGTGGTGCAAGAGGCCGATGCAGCCGCCACGCGCGCCGCGACCGCGCTGGGAAAGCTGCAGCGCGCCGACGGGCATTGGGTGTTCGAGCTCGAGGCCGATGCGACGATCCCGGCCGAATATGTGCTGCTCAAACATTATCTCGGCGAGCCGCGCGATGCCGGGCTCGAGCGCAAGATCGGCGTGTATCTGCGCCGCATCCAGTCGCCCGCGCATCACGGCTGGGGGCTGTTCGAGGGTGGCGCGTTCGACGTCAGTGCGAGCGTGAAGGCCTATTTCGCGCTCAAGATGATCGGCGAGGACGTGGACGCGCCGCACATGGCGCAGGCGCGCGGGGCGATCCACAAGGCCGGCGGTGCGGCGGCGGTGAACGTGTTCACGCGAATCCAGCTGGCATTGTTCGACTGCGCCGACTGGCGGACGGTGCCGACCTTGCCGGTCGAATTGATCCTGCTGCCGCGCTGGTTTCCCGTCCATCTGTCCAAGATGTCGTACTGGGCGCGCACCGTGATCGTGCCGCTGCTGGTGCTGGCGGCCAAGAAGCCGGTCGCGCGCAACCCGTCGGGCGTTCGGGTGGACGAACTCTACACGCAGAAGCGCGCCGCCCTGGTCAGCCGGGCGGCGGGAACGAAGCGCGGATGGACGACCTTCTTCAACGGCGTCGACGTGGTGCTGAAGGCGGTCGAACCGATATGGCCGCGCCGCCTGCGCCGCCGCGCGATTCACCGCTGCGTCGCCTTCGTGATGGAACGGTTGAATGGCGCCGACGGCCTCGGCGCGATCTATCCGGCGATGGCGAACAGCGTGATGATGTTCGATTGCCTGGGCTGCCCGGTCGATTATCCGGCGCGAGTGCTGGCGCGCGAATCGGTCGATCGGCTGCTCGTCATCAAGAAGGACGAGGCCTATTGCCAGCCATGCGTGTCGCCGGTGTGGGATACCGCGCTGGCGGCGCATGCGATGCTCGAGGCGGGCGGCGACGAGAACGAAGCGCGCGCCGCCGCCGGGCTGGCGTGGCTCGCGCCGTTGCAAGTGCTCGACGTCAAGGGCGACTGGGCCGAGGAGAAGCCCGATGTCCGCCCCGGCGGCTGGGCGTTCCAGTACAATAACGCGCATTATCCCGACCTCGACGACACCGCCGTCGTGGTGATGGCGATGGACCGCGCCAAGGATCGTGGCGGCCCCGGTTATGACGAGGCTATCGGCCGCGGGGTGGAATGGACCGTCGGCTTGCAGAGCCGCGACGGCGGCTGGGGCGCGTTCGATGCCGACAACAGCTATCATTACCTCAACAACATCCCGTTCGCCGATCACGGCGCGCTGCTCGATCCGCCGACCAGCGACGTCACGGCGCGCGTCGTGTCGATGCTGGCGCAGCTGGGCGAGACCGATTCGCCGCGGATGAAGGCGGCACTCGCTTTTCTCGAGAAAGAACAGATGCCCGATGGCAGCTGGTTCGGACGCTGGGGGGTGAATTACATCTACGGCACCTGGTCGGTGCTGTGCGCGCTCAACGCCGCCGGGCTCGACGCGAAGAACCCGATGGTGCGCAAGGGCGCCGACTGGCTGCAGTCGATCCAGAATCTCGACGGCGGTTGGGGCGAGGATTGCGAGAGCTACGCGCTCGATTACAAAGGCTATGCGTCCGCACCCTCGACCGCGTCGCAGACCGGCTGGGCCTTGCTGGCATTGATGGCGGCGGGGCGGGTGGATCATCCCACAGTCGAGCGCGGCGTGCGGCATCTGATCGCGACGCAGGCGGCGGACGGGCTGTGGGGGCAGGAGAAATATACCGGCGGCGGTTTCCCGCGCGTGTTCTACCTGCGCTACCACGGCTATCCCGCCTATTTCCCGTTATGGGCGGTGGCGCGGTATCGCAACCTGAAGCGCTCGAATGCGAGCAAGCCGGCGTTCGGGATGTGACACTGCTGGTGGCGTGCGGGCTGCGGCGCGAGGCGGCGATCATTGCGCGGGCTGGCGTCGTGGTGGTTGCGGGCGGCGGGGATGCGGCGCGATTGGAGCGCGCGCTCGAGGCGGCAGTAGCGGGGGCGACGGTGATGCTGTCGTGCGGCGTGGCTGGGGCGCTCGATCCGGCGCTGCGGGCGGGCGATGTAATTGTCGGCGAACTCAACCCCACTTCCTTCCCCGGCGAAGGCCGGGGCCCAGTGGAGGCGTCCAAGGTTTCCGAGCGCAGCGCTACCTTACAGCCACCTTCGCTACCGAGCCCCGACCTTCGCCGGGGAAGCGCTTTTGTGGGTTGGCTTCGTTCCAGTCTTCCTGAAGCCCATCATGGGACCATCGCCGGCGCCGACACGATCATTGTCTCCACCGCCGAAAAAGCCGCGCTCTACGCCGCGACCGGAGCGATCGCCGTCGACATGGAGTCGCACATCGCCGCGCGCGTCGCCGCGCGACATAACCTGCCCTTCGCGATCCTGCGCACGATTTCCGACAGCGCCGACCATGTGCTCCCGCCGGCCGCCCTCGTCGGCATGAATTCCGATGGCAACATCGCGCTCGGCGCGATCCTCAGTTCGCTCGCGCGCAACCCGGCGCAGCTTCCCGCGCTTATCCGCACGGGCCGCGATGCCGGTGCGGCCTTTCGCAGCCTACGCCGCGCGCTGGGTACGCTTGAAGCCCTCGGGATCGACCGACTTGATCCGCGCGAGTTCGGCCTCGACATAGGTTGAGTGGACGTCCTCGGCCTTTCGCGCGTGCGAAATGTCGATGTCGGGCGCCATCGGCCCCTCGGTACGGATGCCCTTGCGGCCGACCGTGAACATCTTCAGCGGGTTGCGCACCGCGTCGGCCGCGGCCGTGCCCTCGAAGCCGCAATGCACCATGCAGTTCGAGCATTTCTCATATTTGCCGACGCCGTACTGATCCCAGTCGGTGCCCTCCATCAATTCGGCGAACGTCGGGACATAGCCCTCGCCGACGAGGTAGCACGGCTTCTGCCACCCGAAGACGGTGCGCAGCGGCATCGACCAGGGCGTGCACTCATAGGTCTGGTTGCCCGCGAGGAAATCGAGGAACAGGGGCGAATTGGTGAAGGTCCACGCCTTGCCGCCATCGCCGCGCGAGAAGACGTCGCGGAAGAAATTCTTGGTGCGTTCGCGCGTCAGGAAATGCTCCTGGTCGGCAGCGCGCTCGTACGAATAGCCCGGCGAGATGGTGATCTCGACGCCCATCGACTCCATCGTGTCGAAGAAGGTCGCGAGCCGCTCGGACGAGGCGCCGTCGAACACGGTGCAATTGACCTGGACCCGGAAGCCCTTTGCCTTGGCCAGCTCGATCGCCTCGATCGCGACGTCGTACGTGCCGTCCTGATCGACCGCATGATCGTGCATGCCCTTGTCGCCATCGAGATGGATCGACCACGTGAAATACGGCGACGGCTTGTAGTCGTCGATCTTCTTCTTCAGCAGCAATGCGTTGGTGCAGAAGATCACGAACTTCTTCTTGGCGATATAGCCCTGCACGATGCGCGGCATGTCGCGATGCAGCAGCGGCTCGCCGCCGGCGATCGACACGGCGGGCGCGCCGCAATCGTCGATCGCTTCCATGCATTGCTCGTAGCTCAGGCGCTGGTTGAGGATCGCATCGGGATAGTCGATCTTGCCGCAGCCGGGGCAAGCGAGATTGCAGCGCAGCAGCGGCTCGAGCATCAGCACGAGCGGATATTTACCGCCCTTGATCTGGTTCTTGAGCGTGTAGGCGCCGATGCGCATGAGGGGGGCGAGGGGAAGCGTCATGGCTGTTCCTATGCGCCGACGGCGGCGAATTGGGTAGGGGCCGGGTCGCGCAACTCGCGCGGCAGGCCGAATTCGAGCGATTCTTCGACGCCCGAGAGTTGCGTCACGTCGACCGGGCCGAGCCGGCGCAATGCGGCAATGACGCTTTCGACGAGCTCGTCCGGCGCAGAGGCACCTGCGGTCAGGCCGACGCGCTCGACCCCGTCGAACCAGGCCGGGTCGATCGCGCTGCCATCGGCGACGAGATAGCTCGGCAGTCCTTCGTCGGCGCCGAGATCGCGCAACCGGCTGGAATTCGAGCTGTTCGCCGATCCGACCACCAGGATCAGGTCGGCGACCTTGCACAGGTCGCGCACTGCGCTCTGCCGGTTCTGCGTGGCGTAGCAAATCTCCGACACGTCCGGGCCGATCAAATTGGTGAAGCGCCGGCCGAGCGCCGCGATGACGCCCTTGGTGTCGTCGACGCTCAGCGTGGTCTGCGTGATATAGGCAAGCGGCGTGTCGAGCGGCAGGTCGAGCGCCGCGACATCGGCTTCGGTCGAGACGAGATGCACCGCCGCATCGACCTGGCCGCGCGTGCCGACGACTTCGGCATGGCCCTCATGCCCGATCATCACCAGCGTGCGCCCGGCGCGCGCATAGCGGCGGCCCTGGAGATGAACCTTCGTGACCAGAGGACAGGTCGCGTCGAACACCGGCAGCTTGCGCGCCTTCGCCTCGTCCTCGACCGAGCGCGCCACGCCGTGCGCGGAAAAGACCGTCATCGCGCCTTCGGGAACGTCGGCCAGTTCCTCGACGAACACTGCGCCCTTCGCGCGGAGCGTGTCGACGACGTGGCGATTGTGCACGATCTCATGCCGCACATAGACGGGGGCGCCGTAGCGATCGATCGCGCGCTCGACGATCTCGATCGCACGGACGACGCCTGCGCAAAACCCTCGAGGGTTGGCGAGAATGACCTGCAAACACCGTTCCTTCCGTACGCTCGATGCCGAACCGAGCCCGGACGCCGTACGGCACCCACGCGATTTGGTCATCCACACCACCCAGATAGCTATTCTAGCCGCGTTGCAACATGAGGCCAACGCAAAAAACCCGTCGGGACGCCGGTTCGACGGGGTGGACCGGGGGCGACGGCCGCCGTTCATCGCTGCTACAGCCGTTTGTGCTAGCAGCGCGGCGGTGATACCGGCGATCGCGCGGGACATCTGCGTGTGACCCAAAAGGAGTTTTCGATGGCGTCGTCCTTGCGTTTTGTCGTGTCCGTCGCGGCACTTGCCCTTGCGGCGCCGTTGGCGGCGCAAGCGACCGACCCGGCGCGCGCGCCGGTGCAGGCGCTCGACGACGGCCTGCTCGCGATCATGAAGGGCGGCGCTGCGCTCGGCACGGCGGGGCGCGCGGCCAGGATCGGCCCGGTGGTCGACCAGACGTTCGACATCGGCCTCATCACGCGGCTTTCGGTCGGGCCCGACTGGCTCAAGGTCGCGCCGGCCGACCAGACCGCTCTGGTGGCGGCGATGCGCCGGCTGACGGTGGCGCAATATGCGGCGAACTTCAGCAGTTTTGGCGGCGAAAGCTTTACGATCGATCCCAAGATCGACACGCGTGGCGCCGACAAGCTCGTGCGGACGACATTGTCCGCGCCGAAGGGCGATACCGTGTCGATCGGCTATCGCTTGCGCGCGAGCGGCGGCAAATGGCGGATCGTCGACGTCTATTACAAGAATGCGATCAGCCAGCTCGCGACGCGCCGCGCGGATTTCGAGAGCATTTTCGCGAAGGGCGGCGCCAAGGCGCTGATCAGCCACCTCAACGACCTCGCGGCGAAGGGCGGGCGCTGACCTTGACGATGCGGGGAGGTCGCGTGGCGGTGGCGGCGTTCGCGCTGCTCGCCGCGCCAATGGCGGTCGCGCAGGGTGCGGTCGCGCCGCTCGCCGGACCCGCGAACGCCGTGCCGCCGGCGCCGGCCGTGGCCGCCGTGCCGCCGGTCGCGCCGGCGGCGACCGCGCGCCATCACCGCACCAAGGGCGATCCGCTCGAAGGCTTCAACCGGGCGATGTTCTCGGTCCATCAATTCCTCGACCGGATCGCGTTCCGACCGCTGGCGATGATCTACAAGGCGGTCTTCCCCAAGCCGGTCCGCACCGGCATCCGCCACGTCTTCTCCAATGTCGGCGAGCCGTTGGTGTTCGCCAACGATGTGCTGCAGTTGAAGCCGAAGCGCGCGGTGAAGACGTTCGGGCGCTTCCTGGTCAATTCGACGGTCGGCATCGGCGGCATTCTCGATGTGGCCAAGACGCGCGATTTCCGGTTGCCGCACCACGCCAACAGCTTCGGCGACACGCTCGGCCATTATGGCGTCGGGCCGGGGCCGTATATTTTCCTGCCTTTGGTCGGCCCCAGCACGTTGCGCGATTTCGGCGCGGGGATCGCGCAGGGGCAGACCTACGCCTTCACGATCGGCACGCCGTTCGACCGCGCGGAATATCGCGTGTCGGAAGCGGTGCTGACCGGGCTCGATCTGCGAGTCGAATCCGACGGCGCGCTGAAGGCGCTGCTGGGCAGCGCGGTCGACCCCTATGCGACCTTGCGCTCGGCCTATCTGCAGGACCGCGCGGTCGAGATCGCCGAGACGCATGGTGGCGCGAAAGCGGCCGCGGCGAGTCCGCTCGACGATCCTTTGAACGATCCGGCGGGGAGTGCCACGCCTGCCGGCGACCAGCCCGCGGCGGACGATCTGCCGGCCGATCCGGCGGCGCCGGCGGTGACCAATCCCGCTTCTCCTGCTCCCGCTTCTCCCACTATCGCTTCCCCGGCGAAGGCCGGGGGCCAGGAGTAGCGCCGCAGGTCATCGGGCGCGGCGCTCGACGGCGTCGACCATCGCTCCGCGGCCCCGGCCTTCGCCGGAAAACGCAACATGGGAGAAGGCGCTACGCTTTCTTCGCCCGCGGCGGCCCGAGCAGCGCGGGCTCGAAGATCAGCGCGCACACCAACGTCCAGGCCAGCGAGATCATCAGGATCTTGCCCATGCTCGCCGTGCCCGGATGGTGCGACAGCCACAGGCTGCCGAACGCGCTGCCGGTGGCGAGCGCGCTGAACAGCACCGCGCGCGCCAGGCTCGATTGCAGCAGATCGGTCGCGCCGCCGCGCCATGCCATCACGAAATAGATGTGGAAGGCGACGCCTACCCCGAACAGCAGCGGGAAGGCGATGATGTTGGCGAAGTTGATCGGCTGCCCGATCAGCACGCAGCTGCCGAGCGTCAGGAAGCCCGACAGCACCACCGGCGCGAGCGTGAACGCCACTTCCCTGGCGTCGCGCAGCACGACGAACAGCAGGCCGCTGACCAGCGCCAGCGCCAGCACGCCGGCCTCGACGAACGCCCAGGCGACCGTACCCGCCGCTTCCTGCGTCGCGACCGGAAGGCCGCTCGCGCTCGGCGCGACCGCGCGCACCGCCTTGGTGAAGCGGCGCAGCACCGCATTGTCGTTGCTGTCGCCTTTGGGGAAGACCTGCACCAGCGCACGGCCATCCTTCGACACCCAGTCGCCGGCGATCTCGGGCGGAAGGGTCTCGCGTGTCACCTGTTCGGCCAGCAGTGCGGAGCGGATCTGGTCGAGCATCGTGCCGAGCGGCGTGACGAGCAGGACGCTCGCCCTGGAGCGTGCCGTGGGCGCAGCGCGCGCAACGCGGTCGAAGGCAGCGGCCAGGCGCCGTGCGTCGCCCGCGGCGGGGCCGGGATGGGCGGTGGCACTCGCGCGCAATTCGCCGGCAGTCTTCATGAGCGCGATGATGCTGTCCGCGTCGCTGGGCGCGGGTGTCACGTCGAACGGATTGACGGTCGCATCGAGCAGCAGCGCGGCATCCTGCACGAGCGCCAGCTTCGCCGCCTGGTCCTCCGGCACGAAGCTGTCGACCGACACCGCTTCGGCCACTTCGGGCCGCGCGCTCAGCTTCGCCGCCAGCGCCCGAGCCGCATCGGCATTGGGCGCGAGCACGTTGATCGTGTTGGGGGTGCGCAGCGGGTCGCGCATCAGGTCGGTGAGCGCGCGCATCGCGGGGCCATCCTTGGCGCGCAGGTGCAGCGGGTTGAAGTCGAACTGGACCAGCGGCAGCAGCGCGATGCTGCCGGCCATCGAGGCGGCAAACGCCCACAGCACGGTCTTGCGATGCGTGTGCAGCCAGCGGTCGAGCGGCGCCGCCTCGCGAAACCCGACCTCGCGCTGCGGCGCTCCGGGCTCGAGCAGCATCAGCATCGCCGGCAGCAGCGTCACGCTCGCCACGAGCGCCACGATCATGCCGAGCCCGGCGATGATGCCGAGTTCGGCAATACCGACATAATCGGTCGGCAGGAATGCGCCGAAGCCGAGGAACACCGCGCCCGCCGCCAGCGCCAGCGGTGCGCCGAGCGCGACCGCCGCGCGTTCGAGCGCCACGCCCGTCGCGGCGCCGTCGAGCCGTTCGGCGTTGAAGCGTACCGAGATCTGGATGCCGAAATCGACCCCCAGCCCGACGAACAGCGGAATGAACGCGACCGAGATCAGGTTGAGTGCGCCGACCGCGAGCAGCCCGAGTGCGGTCGTCACCACCAACCCGGCGATGATCGTCACGACGATTCCCGCGACGATCTTCACCGAGCGCGTCGCCAGCCACAACGTCACCAGCATCGCCACCGCCATCACCAGCCCGACAAAGCCGATATTCTCCTCGAGCGTCGCAAATTCCTCGTCGGCGAGCGGCACTTCGCCGGTGGTGCGCACGCTTACGCCATGCGCCGGGTCGAGCCCGAGCTTGGCCGCCTGCGCGACGATCGCGGCGACCGCATCCTCGCCCGGCTGGAGCGCGCCGTAATCGAGCTTGGGCTGTGCCAGGATCAGGCGGCGGCGGGGCGGGGCGGCGCCACTCCCGGGTTCGGCGAACAGCTCCTGCCAGGAGAAATAAGCGGGCTTGTCGGCGGCCGATGCATCCAGCGCGTCGGCCATCGCGCGCATCGGGCGATCGATCCGCGACAGCGGCACGTCGCCGCGCTGCACGCCGGTGAGCATCGTCGAGAAAGCGCCGGCAATGCCGCGCAGCGAGGGATCGCTGGCGAGCGGGCCGAGCAGCGGTTGCGCGTCGATCAGCGCCTTGGTCGATGCCTTGACCTCGGCGGTCGAGCCGAACAGCAGCCCCTCGCGGTCGAAATACGCGCCGCCGTCGGGACGCTGCACGGTGCGGAAATGCGTCTTGTCCTCGGCCAGAGCGGCGGACAGTTTCGCGGTCGCCGCCTCCGCCAGTTCGGGGGTCTTGCCGTCGACGATCACCAGCAGCACGTCGGAGAGTTGCGGGAAGGCGGTCTCGACCGCTTTCTCGTTCTGCCGCCACGCGATCTTGGGCGAAATCAACGCCGCCGTATCGGTGGTCATCGCGAAATGCCCGGCGGCGTACACGCCCGCGCCGATCACCAGCGCGAGGCATAACGCCAGCACCGCGAACGGGCGACGCACGCCGAGGGCGACCAGGTGCTGCAGCGCGCGGGCGATCACCGCGTGGGGGCGTCCGGACCGACGAAATACCGCAGCTTCAGGCGGATCGTCTTTTCCTGCCCGTCATAGTCGAACACGGCGTCCTCCCATTTCGGCGGGGCGAGCTTGATCTTGGCGTCGTTGGAAAAGCCGACGCCTTCCTTGGGCAGGCCGAACAAGCCGCGGTCGACCTTGCCGTTGCCATTCTCGTCGTAGAAGACCTGCGCAGCGTAGCGGCCGGGCTTGAGGCCGGTCAACGTCACCGTCGTCAGGCCGATATGCGCCGGCGCGTTGCCCGAAATCGGGCAATCCTTGAGGAACTGCGCCTGGGTGCACAAGTCGGCATGGACGTGGCCGGTTTGATTGCGGACATTGTCGACGGCGATATGCAGCACCCCGCTCGACGACTGTCCGGCGGTCAGCGCGAACAGCGGCAAAACGGCGAGCAGGAACGGGTAACGGGCGCGGAGACGCGACGGAAAAGGAGACATGGCGGCCCTTTAGACCAGATCGGGGCCGAAATGGAACCGTTCGACCGGCCGCTTCGCCGATTCGCGCTGAACGCCGGCTGAAGGTGCCTATGTCTGATCCAAGACCCTCAGCCGTCGCCCCTGGGCTTGTCCCGAGATGACGAAGGGGGAAGCGATGGATCACACTCGGCAATGTTCACCTTCGACCCGTCACGCATTTGGCGATTGCTTGGGCGGTGGGTTGGTTTAATCTCGAACGGGTAGCGTCTCTGCTGCCCGGGGAAATGCATGTGAGCGGGGGGACATCGCACCAGGTGGCAACCGCCACCGACCGTTTCGCCGCGGCCCACGCCGCCTTGACCGCCGATCCGACCGTCCAGTTCACGCTCCAGCGCGCGCCGCCGCCGCCGCAGGCGCCTGAGTGGTTGAAGCACTTCGGCGCGTGGCTCGGCAAGCTGCTCGAGCCGGTCGGCCGTTTCCTGCTGTGGCTCGACAGCTTGCTGCCGCGCTGGCCCTATGCGCGCATCCTGTTGTGGGGCGTGCTCGCCATCGTGGTGGGGGCGGTGGCATGGGCGACCTACCAGCGTCTCCGCCACGGCACGTGGCGGTGGCCGTGGCGGCTGACCCGGCGCGCGGCGACGGTCGCGGTCGCACCCGCGCCGGAATGGGCGCCCGAGGCCGCGCCGGCGCGCGAGTGGCTGCGCGAAGCCGATGCGCTGGCGGCGCAGGGGCGCTTTGCCGAGGCGGTGCATCATCTGCTGCGCCGCTCGATCGACGACATCGCCCGGCGGCGCCCGCGGCTGGTGCGCCCGGCATTGACCAGCCGCGAACTGAGCGCATCCGACGCGATCCCGGCCTCGGCGCGCGATCTGTTCGCCGGCATCGCGCGATTGGTCGAGCGCAGCCTGTTCGGCGGCCGTTCGGTCGGGCCCGATGACTGGAGCACGGCGCGCGCCGCATATAAGGATTTTGCCTTGCCGGGGGCGTGGCGCGGATGAGCGACCTTACCACCGGCGCGCCGAACGGAGCGGGCGCCTTCACCGTGCGCAGCGTCGGCGTGATGGTCGCGGTCGGCATCCTGGCGTTCGTCGCGATGCTGGTGCTCGGCGCCTATGCGCCCGATCTGCGATCGGGGCGCAATGGCGGCGCGCATGCGCTGTCCAATGCGGCGGTGGGCTATAGCGGGCTCGTGCGCCTCGCCGAAGCAACCGGGCGCAATCCGCAGATCGTGCGCGACGTGCGCAAGCTCGATACCGAGGACCTGGTCGTGCTGACGCCCGAGGCCGGCACGACCGACATGACCAAGGTGCTCGTCGCGCGCTCGGTCCGGCCGACGCTCGTCATCCTGCCGAAATGGTCCACGACCGGCGACCGGGCGCATTCCGGCTGGGCGCGCTTCGTCGGTTTCCGGCCGGTTGCCGATCCCGAGCGCGTGCTCGCGCCGGCGAACACGCTCAAGGTTATGCGCTATCGCAGCGGGGGCCGGCCGCTGGTCGCATTGCCGTGGATGCCGCGGACGATCCGTCTCGCCGCGCCGCGTCCGGTACAGACGATCGCGGGTGCGGAATTGCGGCCGATCCTCACCGATGCGGACGGGCATATCGTGCTCGGCCAGATCGGCGAGCACCCGTTCTACGTCCTGGCCGATCCCGACCTGCTTTCGAACATCGGCATGCGCGACGCGGGGCAAGCGCGCGCCGCGCTCGAACTGCTCGACTGGCTCAACGCGACCGGCGCTAAATCTATCCTGTTCGACGTCACGCTCAACGGCCTCGGCCGCTCGCCAAGCCCGCTCAAATTGATGTTCGACCCGCCTTTCCTGGCGATGACGCTGACGATCGCCGTGGCGGTTCTGCTCGCCGGAATCCAGGCGACCACGCGCTTCGGTGCGCCGCGCCGCCGCGCGCGCGCGATCGCCTTCGGCAAGACCGCGCTGATCGACAATGCCGCGGCGCTGGTGCGCAAGGCGCGGCGCCAGGGCGGGCTGGGCGAGCGCTATGCCGACTTGGTGCGCGAGCGCGCGGGCGGCGTGTTCGGCGTGCCCGCGCGGCTTCGCGACGGTGCGGCCGATGCCTATCTCGATGGATTGAGCGGCCGCGCGCGCTTTACCGAGCTGGCGGCGCAGGCCCGCGCCGCGCGCGATCCGCGGACGATGCTGCACGCGGCGCAGGCGCTGCACCACTGGTTATGGGAGAAGACACGGTGAGTATCGAATCGGTGGAGAATGTGGCGGCGCTCGCCGAAGCGATTCGGAGCGAGATCGGCAAGGCCGTGGTCGGGCAGGAGCAGACCGTCGATATCCTGCTCGTCGCTTTGTTCGCCGGCGGGCATGTTTTGCTCGAAGGGCCGCCGGGCACCGCCAAGACCCTGCTGGCGCGCAGCTTCGCCCGCGTGACGGGGCTCGATTTCGGGCGAATCCAGTTCACGCCCGACTTGATGCCGGGCGACATCATCGGCGCGAACCTGTTCAACTTCCAGACCAGCAGCTTCACGCTGACGCGCGGGCCGATCTTCACCGACCTGCTGCTCGCCGACGAAATCAACCGCACCCCGCCCAAGACGCAGGCGGCGTTGCTCGAGGCGATGCAGGAAAGGACGGTAACGATCGACGGCGAGAGCCTGTCGCTGGGCGACCGCTTCATGGTGGTGGCAACGCAGAATCCGATCGAGCAGCAAGGCGTCTATCCGTTGCCCGAGGCGCAGCTCGACCGCTTCCTGTTCAAGCAGATCGTGGACTATCCGAGTGCGGCCGAGGAACGCCGCATCGTCGCGGCGCACGGGTCGCATGCGCATGCGATGGAGCCCGCCGAATGGGGCGTCGCGCGCGTCGCCGATGCGGTCGTGATCGGCGACGCGATCGCGATGGTGGCGCAGGTGCGGCTCGCCGACGAAGTGATCGATTACATCACCGCATTGATCCGCGGCACGCGCGATGTCGCCGATCTGGAGACCGGCGCGTCGCCGCGTGCCGGCGCGATGCTGGCGGGCGCGGCGCGGGCGCGCGCGGCGCTCGACGGGCGCGACTTCGTG
>CAXTEO010000082.1:0-19944 GCA_964243205.1 uncultured Sphingomonas sp. | reverse complement strand
CGGCCACGCCGATCCGGCCGACGCGGTCGCGCCGCCCCCGCCGCCCGCACCCAGTCCGGGCCAGTAATCCCCGCGGCCCGGCCGCCGGGCGGGTGCCCCCGCCCGCCCGGCATCCCTGCCAAGCCCCTCTTCTGCAAAGGGCGTATCATGCTAAGCACCGACATCATGGGGGACACACCACACCTGCTGCTGGTCGATGACGAGCGCTCGATCCGCGAGCCGCTCGCGCAATATCTCACGCGCCAGGGTTTCCGCGTTACCCAGGCCGGCGATGCCGAGGGCGCGCGCGCGCGGATGACGGCCTATGCGATCGACCTCGTCATCCTCGACATCATGATGCCCGGCGAGGACGGCCTGTCGCTGACCCGCCATATCCGCGAAAGCGGCGAAATTCCGGTCATCCTGCTTACCGCGCGGACCGAGGAGACCGACCGCATCGTCGGCCTGGAAATGGGCGCCGACGATTATGTCGTGAAGCCCTTCTCGCCACGCGAGCTGGCGGCGCGGGTGAAGGTGATCCTGCGCCGCGCCGCGGCCGGCGGCACGCGCCAGCATGCGCCGGAGACCGGGTCGTTCGCGTTCGCCGGCTGGGTGCTCAAATCGGGCGAGCGCACGCTCGTCGATCGCGAGGGCGTGTCGGTCCCGCTGTCGACCGGCGAGTATAACCTGCTCCACGCGCTGGTGACGCGCCCGCGCCAGGTGCTGACGCGCGACCAGTTGCTCGATCTCACGCAAGGCCGCGAAGCCGCCGCGTTCGACCGCGCGATCGACAATCAGGTCAGCCGGCTGCGGCGCAAGATCGAAGCCGATGCCAAGGCGCCCGAGCTGATCAAGACGGTATGGGGCGGCGGCTACACGCTCGCCGCCGAAGTGACGCGGCTTTGAGGCTGCGTTTCTGGCCGCGTAACCTGTCCGGGCAGATGGTGCTGCTCGTCGCGATCGCCTTGTTCGTGGCGCAGGCGATCAATTTCGCGACCTTGCTGCAGGACCGCCGCAAGGCGCGCTACGAACAGGCGACCGGCCCCGCGGTCGCGCGGATCGTCGACGCGGTCGAACGCGGCACCGCAGGCCCGCAGCCCGGCCCCGAGCGCGGGCGCGTCCAGCAGCGCAGCGTCTCGCCGGTCGATCCGCGCGGCGAGCACCGGCCCGACGTCGAGGCGGGCCTGCGCACCGAATTGCGCGAGGCCGGGCTGCAAGTCGGGCGGATCGAGACCGAAGTGCGTGACATCCAGCGCGGCGACCCGTGGCTGCGCAAGCTCGGCCCGCGTTTCGCCGAACGCGCGGTACGCAGCGGCGGCGAGATCACCATCGCGGTCGAGCGGCCCGGGCGCGACTGGCTCGTGCTCCACGCCCCCTGGCCGCGCGCCGAATCCTACCTGATCTGGCGATTGCTGTGGCAGACTTTGGTGCTGTGGGTGATCGTGCTGCTGCCGGTCGCCTGGGCGGCGCAGCGCATCGCCAGGCCGCTCCGCTCGCTGGCCGATGCGACGCGCGGCTTCCGCCCCGGTGCGGCGGCCGAGCCGATGACCCCGCGCGGGCCGCAGGACGTGCGCGACGTGATCGTCGCGTTCAACGCGCTGCGGCTGCGCGTGACGGCGATGCTCGACGAGAAGGACCGCATGCTCGGCGCGATCGGGCATGATCTGCGCACGCCGCTGGCCTCGCTGCGCGTGCGAATCGAATCGGTCGACGACGATACCGACCGCACCAAGATGGCCGAGACGATCGCCGAAATGAACAGCACGCTCGACGATATCCTGTCGCTCGCGCGGCTCGGCCGCCCGAGCGAGCCACCGACCGAAGTCGATCTGGCAGCCCTCGTCGATGCCGTGGTCGAGGATTTCCGCGACATGGGCCGCGACGTGCTGTTCGAGGAAAGCGAGCGGATCCGCATGCGGCTGCGCCCCGGGCTGATGCGCCGCGCGGTGCGCAACCTCATCGAAAATGCGCTGAAATATGCCGGCACCGCCGAGGTGAGCGTCGCGGCCGCGGCGCATACCGTCTCGATCCTGGTGTGCGACCGTGGCCCGGGCATCCCGGACGACCGGCTCGGCGACGTGTTCGAGGCGTTCACCCGGCTCGAAACCTCGCGCAACAAGGAGACCGGCGGGATCGGGCTAGGCCTCGCGCTGGCGCGGACGATCGTGCGCGATGCCGGTGGCGACGTCACGCTCGAAAATCGTGAAGGCGGCGGGCTGATCGCGCGGATTACGCTGGCGCGGTGAAGCCGGGTCGAACGTGGCTTACGCGGCGTTAAGCAATGTGTCGTACGCGTGCTGCATGCGAGTATTTTTGTGCAGTGTATTGATCCCCGCGCAAGCGGCCATCGCGGTGATCGCGCTTTCCACGCTGGTCATGTGGCCCCCCGCCGCGGGCCGGATGCTGCTGGTTCCGCTGAGCGGCGGCGACGCCAATGCCGTTGCCAGGACGGCGCTTGCCGGCGGCGCGGCATTGCTCGGTACGGGCCCCTTCCCGGGATCGCTCGTCGTCATCGGTAACCGCGCGCGGATCGCGCGGATCGCGTCGTGGGGGCTTCTCATCATGGCGCCGCCGCCGGCGGGCTGTGGCGGCCACGGCACGACGGAAGGCGCGCCGTGAGCGCGCTTCTCCGCCTGAGCGCCACCGCACGAGAGCGCCGCCGCGTTCCGCTGGACTCGCTCGATTCGCTGCGCCGTCGCGGCATCCAGGCGTGGGCGCTGTTCGGTTGGGCCGCGCTCGCGCTGGTCCTGATCGGCGATGCCATGCTGCACGTCGGCGCCGCGCTGCCGCTGCTGATCGTCGGCTGCGCCATCAATGCCGCGCCGACGCTGATGGCGTTGCGCGGGCGCTACGATACCGAAGCGCGCACGCTCGTCGGGCCGCTCGCCGCAATCTATCCGGCGATGCTGGTGTTCCTGCTCCGCGGGAACCCATGGCAAATGGACGCGCATATGTATTTCCTCGTCGGGATGGCGGCACTGGTGCTGCTGGCCGACTGGCGCCCGATTGCGCTGGCGACGATCCTGACCGCACTCCATCATCTGTCGCTCGAATGGCTCGCGCCGGAATGGGTGTTCGACGGCAACGGCAATATCGGCCGCGTGCTGTTCCATATCGGCGCGGTCGCGTTGCAATTCGGGGCGCTGACGATCGTGACGATCCAGCTCGAGCGCTTGTTCAGCGGGCAACAATCCGCCTTGTTGCGGGCACGCGAATTGGCCAGCGCGGCCGAGACCGGGCTGCGACGGACCGAGCAGGCGATGGACCAGGCGCGCGCCGCCGAAGTCGCCGCGACTCACGAGCGCCAGCATCGCGCCGAGGACGCGCAGCGGATCGCCACCGAGCGGCGCGCGGAACTGGTCAGTCTGGCGGGTGAATTCGACAGATCGGTCACTTCGGTGGTCGAGCGCATCGGGCATGCCACCGAGCGCCTGGAACGGGCCGCGGTGCAGCTCGACGACGCCACCGGCAGCGCCACGCAGGAAGCCGACGAAGTCGCGATGGGCGCGAGCCGCGCCGCGGCGGACATCGCGCAGGTGGCGTCGTCGATCCGCGACCTCTCGCATTCGATCCGGACGATCGCCAGCGCGGCCGACCGCCAATCCGAGCTGACCGAATGTGCCAGCGCGGAGGCGCGGCGCAGCGTCCAGACCGTCGCGATGCTGGAAGAACATGCGGTCGAGATCGAGGGCTTTCTTGCCGACATCCGCAAGATCGCGGCCAAGACCAACCTGTTGGCGCTCAACGCGACGATCGAGGCGGCGCGCGCGGGTGATGCCGGTCGCGGCTTCGCGGTGGTGGCAGGCGAAGTGAAATCGCTGTCCGCCGAGACGCGGCGGGCGAGCGACCTGATCAGCAGCTTGATCGCCGGCATTCGCGAAGGCGTGGCCGATACCAGCGAGAAACTGCGCAGCGTCACCGGCGCGATCGGGCAAGTGTCCGCCGCGGCGGCGGGCATCGCGACCGCCGTCGGCGATCAGCGTTCGACCGCGCAGGAGGTCGATGCCGGCGCCGGTCGTGCGGTGCGCACCGCCGACGATGTCGAACGCCGGATCGACAGCGTCGCCCGCGCCGCCGGTACAGCATCCTCGCTGTCGGCCGCGGTGCGCGGCAGCGCGCGCGACCTGTCGGGCAGCATCCGCCATTTGCGGTCGTCGACCGACTCGTTCGTCGCGTTCCTGCAAGCGGAATGAGTGGCGCCGGGGTGCCCCGGCTCGAATCGGACCCGAAAGCGCCCTATATCCCGGTCACGCCGATCACCTCGATCGCCTCGTCCTTCCCGGCGAAATCCAAATGCTCGCCCACCTCCGCGCCGATCAGCGCGCGCGCGAGCGGCGCTTGATAGCCGATCCGCCCCGCCGCGGGATCGGCCTCGTCGCCGCCGACGATCTCGACGGTGCGTTCGGCACCGCCCAGCCGGTAGGTCACGCGGCTGCCGATCCCGACGGTCCCCTCGGCCGGTGTCGGCTGCACTTCGGCGGTGGTCTGGCGCGTGTGCCAATAGCGCAGCTCGCGCGCGACCGCATCGCGGTCGGCAGGCGCCGCGGTCACCACCGCCGTTTCGAGTTCGACCACCTTCGCCCCGATCAGCGCCAGGCCGCGCGGGGTTACCAGGTTCGGCCCCGGCGCGATCGGCCGTTCGAACTTCGGTTCCAGATGTTCCTCGTCGCTCTCGCGGCGGAAGGCGACGCTCATTTCGGGTCTCTCTCGTATTGTTACACAACGCCGTGGCGGACACTTGGGTGCAACGCAACAATCTGCTAGGCGGCGCGGATGCTGAATATCAATGGTATCACGGTGCGCCTCGGTGGGCGCGCGATCCTCGACGGTGCGAGCGCGGCGCTGCCGCCCCGGAGCCGCGTCGGCCTGATCGGCCGCAACGGCGCGGGCAAGTCGACGCTGATGAAGGTCATGATCGGTCAGCTGGAGCCCGATCTCGGCGAGATCGAGATGCCGCGCGGCACGCGCATCGGCTATATCGCGCAGGAAGCGCCGAGCGGCACGACCACCCCGGTCGAAGCCGTGCTCGCGGCCGATACCGAGCGTGCGTCGCTACTGATCGAGGCGGAGACCTGCCAGGACCCCGACCGCATGGGCGTGGTGTACGAACGGCTGACCGCGATCGACGCCTACACCGCCCCTGCCCGCGCCGCGCGCATCCTGGTCGGCCTCGGCTTCGACGAGGAAATGCAGGGCCGCCCGCTCGACAGCTATTCCGGCGGCTGGAAGATGCGCGTCGCGCTCGCGGCTCTGCTCTTCTCCGAGCCCGATCTGCTGCTGCTCGACGAGCCCTCGAACCATCTCGATCTCGAAGCGACCTTGTGGCTCGAGAATTTTTTGAAATCATACCCCGCGATGATGGTGGTGATCAGCCACGAGCGCGACCTGCTCAACAATGTGGTCGACACGATCCTCCACCTCGAGGGCGGCAAGGTCCATCTCTACACCGGCGGTTACGACAGCTTCGAGCGCCAGCGCGCCGAGCGCGTCGCGCAGCTCGCCGCTGCCAAGGCCGCGCAGGATTCGCAAAGGGCAAAGCTGAGCGAATATATCGCCAAGAACAGCGCGCGCGCCTCGACCGCGAAGCAGGCGCAGAGCCGCCAGAAGATGCTCGCCAAGATGCAGCCGATCGCGTCGATGGCCGAAGACCCGACGCTGACCTTCGATTTCCCGTCGCCGGAGGAATTGCGTCCGCCGCTGATCACGCTCGACATGGCGGCAGTGGGCTATGCCGAGAAGCCGATCCTGCAGCGGCTCAATTTGCGGCTCGACCCGGACGACCGCGTCGCCCTGCTCGGCCGCAACGGCAACGGCAAGACCACGCTCGCCCGCCTGCTCGCGGCGCAGCTGCCGGCGATGGACGGCGTGATGACGTCGAGCGGCAAGATGCGCGTCGGATACTTCACCCAGTATCAGGTCGAGGAACTCGACGGCGACGACACCCCGCTCGAGCATATGACACGAATGATGTCGGGTAAGACGCCCGGCGCGGTGCGTGCGCAGCTCGGCCGCTTCGGCTTTTCGGGCGTCAAGGCGACGCAGAAGGTCGGGCGGCTCTCGGGCGGCGAACGCGCGCGGCTCGCGCTCGCGCTGATCACGCGCGACGCGCCGCACATGCTGATCCTCGACGAACCGACCAACCATCTCGACGTCGATGCGCGCGAAGCCCTGGTGCAGGCGCTCAACGCCTATGACGGCGCGGTCATCCTGGTCAGCCACGACCGCCACATGGTCGAGCTCACCGCCGACCGGCTGGTGCTGGTCGATAACGGCACGGCCAAGGAATATGCCGGCAGCATGGAGGATTACATCGCCTTCGTGCTCGCCGGCGACAGCAGCGGCGAAGGCGCCAAGGCCAAGGCGGCCAAGAAGGACGACAAACCGCAGCTCAGCGCCGCCTCGGTCGCGCTGCAGAAGAAGGCGCACGAGGCCGAGGCGCTGGTCGCCAAGCTGACCAAGCAGCGCGACGCGATCGATCGCGCGATGCTCGACCCGAGCAGCGCCGAAGCGTGGCTCGCGCGGCTTTCGCCGGCCGAGCTGACCAAGCAACACGCGCAAGTGTCGAAGAAGCTCGATGCCGCCGAAGCCGTATGGTTCGAGATCAGCGAATCGCTGGAACTGGCCGCCGCTTAATAGTGAGGGATACGGCCGTTCCGGTACTTTAATTAGAAAAATCAATAGTGTCGGCCGCCAATAGGGCGGAAATTCTTGACCGGCATCGTCTCTACCATGACACCAGATCATGGCCGGGAGACCAATTGTGAAGTTCAGCCCATCTCTGCGGACGCGCCTGCACGACGCTCGGCGCGATATTGCACTTCGCCACGCCGTCGAAACGGCCGGCTGGTCGGATGATCAATTGCTCTCGGCGCTGAGCCTGATCAACACCGGGCTCGACGCGCTCGATGCAGCAGCGATCGTGACGGGCGACGCGGTGCTCGAAGACGGGCGAGTCGATTACGATCCCGGCTGCGCATGGATCGACTTCATGCTGGCGCGCCGCAACCGCACGCACGCCGAGTGCGAACGGATCGTGGCGCAGTGGGAAGCGCCGTGCCGGCACGACGCCGATGTCCCATTCGGGTCCAACGTCATGGCGTTCCCGGTGCAGAGGTCGAAGGTCCGGCAGAAGGCCGCAATCGGCCACTGAGAGTCGCTTTCTTTTGAATCCGATCGCCCCCCAACCGCTCGGGCGAACGGAGGTTTGATCCACTTTCGATGAAAGCGACCCCAAGGCCGCGGCGACATCTGATTTTCCGATGGTGCGGGCGGTCGGGCTCGAACCGACACTCCGATTAAGGAACGGGATTTTGAGTCCCGCGCGTCTACCAATTTCACCACGCCCGCTCGGCCGGCGCGCTCACGCTGCGTCGGCGAAGCGCGGCGTATAGGCAACGCTTTCGGCGATATCCAGAGCTATTGTCGCAGCGCCGATCTTTGACGCGCCGCGCCGCCTTATTCGAAGGTGCGCGCCAGGTCGGCCGGAATGTCGGCCTTGGGGTCGTCGCCGAAACGGTTCGGACCGATCGTGCCGGCGGTGCAATACCAGACGAACACGACGATCGCGCAGCCGATGAAAGCGAGGCCGGCAATACCGGACAAGACCATCGCCGTGATGCTCGTCGACGTCGCCGCCGCGACGACCATAGCGAACACGATCACGATCGGCACCAGGGGCAGCAGGATCCACCACCCGCTGCGGTTGATGTCGTGCATCCGTCGCACCGAAACCGCGATGCTGGGGATCAGCACCGCCAGCGAGAAGATGTTACTGAGGACGCCACCGCGCAGATTGGCCGCCGCGCCATAAGCGCCGGGCGCGCTGTTCGCCACGCCGCTCGCATGTCCACCGAGCCCGAACACCGTATCGAGAATGCCGAGCACGAAGCCGGCGATCACCTGGAACAGGATCCAGAGCCAGAATTCCTTGCGCCGCGAGCGCCCCGTGAATTGCGCGTAGCGCTTCAGCGGCAAGATCATCCATTCCATGCGTCATTCCCCCTTCGCGCGACCCGCGCGGTGGTCGGGTTGTCGCGCGCAAGTGTTAACCGATCAAGTCAGTTCCGCGGAGCCTGCCGACGATAGCTCAGCGCTTCGGCGACGTGCAGCCGCCCGATTTGCTCGACGCCGGCCAGATCGGCGATCGTGCGCGCCACGCGCAGGATGCGCGTATAGCCGCGCGCCGACAGCCGCATCGCCGCCGACGCCTGTGCGAGCAGCTTTTGCCCCGCTTCGTCGGGCGTGGCGACGCTTTCGAGCAACTCGCCATCGATTTCGGCGTTGGTCCGCACCGGATGGTCCGCGTAGCGCGCCGTCTGAAGCGCGCGCGCGGCGGCGACACGCGCGGCGACCTCGGCCGAGCCCTCAGCCGGGGGCGGCAGCACCAGATCGGCCGCGCTCACCGCCTGCACGTCGACGTGCAAGTCGATCCGGTCGAGCAGCGGCCCAGAGACCTTCGCCTGATAATCCGCCGCGCAGCGCGACGCGCGCGAACAGGCGAGCGCGGCATCGCCGAGATGCCCGCAGCGGCACGTTTCATCGCCGCGATCAGCTGGACGCGCGCCGGGAAGGTGACGTGCGCATTGGCGCGCGCCACGCTGACGCTGCCCGTTTCGAGCGGCTGACGCAGCGAATCGAGCACCGCGCGCTGGAATTCGGGAAGTTCGTCGAGGAACAGCACGCCGAGATGCGCGAGGCTGACCTCGCCCGGTTTCACCTTCAGCCCGCCGCCGACCAGGGCCGCCATCGACGCCGAGTGATGCGGCGCGCGATATGGCCGCGTGCGCGTGAGGCGACCGCCGGTCAGCGTGCCGGCGACGCTCGCCACCATCGACACTTCGAGCGCCTCGGCCGAGTCGAGCGGCGGCAGGATACCGGGCAGGCACGATGCCATCAGCGACTTGCCCGACCCCGGCGGGCCGACCATCAGCATGTTGTGCGCGCCCGCCGCGGCGATCTCGAGCGCGCGCTTGGCGGTCTCCTGCCCCTTGACCTGCCGCAGATCGGGCCCGCCCGCGACCGCCTCGATCTCGCCGGGCGCCGGCGCGCCGAGCAGGCCGTGGCCCTTGAAATGGTTGATCAGCGACAGGATGTCGGGCGCCGCCAGCACGCTCTGCCCGGCCCATGCCGCCTCGGACCCCTGCGCCGCCGGGCACACCAGCCCGAGCCCGCGTTCCGAAGCGTGCAATGCCGCGAGCAGCACGCCCGGCGACGGCGCGATCCGCGCGTCGAGGCTCAGTTCGCCCACCACGAGATAGTCGCTCAGCGTCTCGGCATCGACCACCCCCATCGCGCCGAGCAAGGCGAGCGCGATCGGCAGATCGAAATGCGACCCTTCCTTGGGCAGATCGGCCGGCGACAGATTGACGACGATGCGCTTGGGCGGCAGCGAGAGGCCCAGTGCCGCCATCGCGCCGCGCACGCGCTCGCGGCTTTCGCCGACCGCCTTGTCGCCCAGCCCGACCACGTAGAAGCCGGGCAGACCCGGGATGAGCTGGACCTGCACCTCGACCGCACGCGCCTCGAGCCCGAGATAGGCCACCGTCGATACGCTCGCGACCATTGGCCCCTCCCCCGGATGTGTCGGGAGCATAACGACTTTTCTCGCCCGCGAAACCTCGCCGGTGCTGCGCGCGATGGCCGCCTTGTGCAATCGTGTCGCGCGACCCACATCCTGAGGTGATGAAAGCTGCCCGCAACCCGATGCTTCGTACCTTGTGGTTCTCGACCGGCGTCGTGCTGGTGATTCTCTCGCCGGTGGTCGGCGCGATCCCCGGCCCGGGCGGGATCTTCGTCTTCGCCGCCGGGCTCGCGTTGATGCTGCAGAACTCGCACCGCGCCAAACGCGTGTTCGTCGATGCCAAGCGGCGATGGCCCAAGCTCGGCCATTATGCCGATATGGGCCTGCGCCGGCAAAGCGCCGCGCGCCGCCGCGCGCGCGACAAAGTCGTGCCCGCGGACGGCCCGCCGCTGTCGTTCAAGGCGCGCCTCGCCGAGATGCTGGCGCCGCCTTCCAACGATCGCCCGCGTTGACTTTCTCAGGTCCCAAGTCTAAGCGCTCCCCATCAAGGCCGTCCGCGTGGCGGCCGTTTTCTATTTAGACGTGCAGGGAATGAACGATGAAGCGGACCTTTCAGCCGAGCAATCTGGTGCGCGCACGCCGCCACGGGTTCCGCTCGCGCATGGCGACGCCGGGCGGCCGCAACGTGATTCGCGCGCGCCGCAATCGCGGTCGC
The DNA here is from genome assembly GCA_964243205.1 of uncultured Sphingomonas sp. Lineage (GTDB taxonomy): Bacteria > Pseudomonadota > Alphaproteobacteria > Sphingomonadales > Sphingomonadaceae > Sphingomonas. The sequence goes on along the minus strand of CAXTEO010000082.1, from coordinate 9,730 downwards.
AAGAAGCTGTCGGCCTAACCACGCTGCAGATTCGCCGCGACTTTCTCGCGGCGAACTCTGGCAAGCGCGCGCCGATGCCGGGCTTCGTCCTGCAGGTGCGCGCGCGCGATGACGGCAATCCCGACATGCGTGTCGGCTTCACCGTTACCAAGAAAATCGGCAACGCCGTCGCCCGCAACCGGATGAAACGCCGGTTGCGTGCCCTGGCGCGCGAACTGCTGCCGGAAAAGGGCGTGCGCGGCGCCGACCATGTGCTGATCGGCCGCAACGGCGGGATCGAGCGCGATTATGCCGTGCTGCGCGCCGAACTGGCCAAGGCGCTGGCGAAGGTGGCGCGGTGACGTGCACCCTCCCCATCGTCACCCCGGCCTCGTGCCGGGGTCCACGCCTCACCGAGTCCGGTGCCCGGATCGCGAGTGCTGTCCGAGCGGCCTGGTGGACCCCGGCACAAGGCCGGGGTGACGGAGCGCGAGCATGCTGACTCGCCTCCTCATCCTCCTCGTGCGCGGCTGGCAGATCGGCCCCTCCGCCATCCTCCCGCCCACCTGTCGTTTCACCCCAAGCTGTTCCGCCTATGCAATCACCGCCTTACGCCGCTATGGCGCTTTCAAAGGCGGGTGGTTGGCGACCAAGCGAATCGCGCGGTGTCACCCTTGGGGCAAGTTCGGACCTGACCCGGTACCCTGATACTCCGCCCCCGAGCGACGAACGGAATACGCCAGCGTGAAAACTGATACCCGCAATTTCATCCTCTTCGCGGTCCTCGCGGCGATCATCCTGCTCGGCGGCAATTTCCTGTCGGCGCGATTCTTCCCGCATGCCGCAAATCCGCCCGTCACGCGGATGGTCGACGGCAAGAGCAAGGTCGTCGACACGCCGACGGGCCCCGCCGCCGCCGGCGCGGCCAACGTTCGCGACCTCAAGATCGTCCAGGCCGAGAGCCCGCGCATCCCGATCCGCACCGCCGACCTGCAAGGCTCGATCAACCTCAAGGGCGGCCGCATCGACGATCTGACGCTGACCAAGTACAAGGAAACGATCGACGCCAAGTCGCCGCCGATCCGCTTGCTGTCGCCGCGCGGCACCAGGAACGCCTATTTCGCCGGGTTCGGCTGGAATGGCGACGGTGTCACCGTCCCCAATGGCGACACGCTGTTTACCGCCAGCGGCGCTGCGCTGACCCCGACCACGCCGGTCGTGCTGCGCTGGAACAACGGCAAAGGCCAGGTCTTCGCGCTGACCATCGCGGTCGACGACAAATACATGTTCACCGTGCGCCAGATGGTCGGCAATGCCGGCCCGGCACCGATCGCGCTGCGCCCCTATGCGCTTGTCTCGCGCTCGGGCATCGGCACCGAGGCTGATACCTGGACCAACCATATCGGGCCGATCGGCGTGTTCGATCGCGGCGCGACCTACGACATCACCTTCGACAATCTGAAGGGCAAAGACGCCACCTTCATGGGCAAGATCTGGGGCAGCTCGGCCAAGGCCGGCGACAATTTCTTCGACACCCAGGGCGGCTGGCTCGGCTTCGGCGACAAATATTTCCTCGCCGCCGTGATCCCCGACCCGAAGGCGCAGGTCCATGCCGGCTTCCATGCGGCGAATGGCGACACCTTCCAGGGCGACTTCACCCAGGCGCCGCGCGTGATCGCGCCGGGCAAGGTGCTCGTCTCGACCGCGAAATTCTTTGCCGGCGCCAAGGAAACCAACACGCTCGACCGTTACGAGGACCGCCTCGGCATCCAGCATTTCGGCAAGGCGATCGACTGGGGCTGGTTCGAGATCGTCGAGAAGCCGATCTTCAAATATCTCGACTGGCTGTTCCGCATGATCGGCAATTTCGGTGTCGCGATCATCCTGCTCACCGTTACGATCCGCACGCTCATCTTCCCGGTCGCGCAGCGCCAGTTCGCCTCGATGGCGGCGATGAAGGCGATCCAGCCGAAGATGAAGGCGATCCAGGAAAAGCATAAGGACGACAAGGCGCGCGCGCAGCAGGAAGTGATGGCGCTGTACAAGGCGGAGAAGGTCAACCCGCTCGCGGGCTGCCTGCCGACCTTGATCCAGATCCCGATCATGTACTCACTCTACAAGGTGCTGCTGCTGACGATCGAAATGCGCCACCAGCCGTTCGTCGGCTGGATTCACGATCTGTCGGCGCCCGATCCGGCGACGATCCTCAATCTGTTCGGCTATCTGCCGTACCACCTGCCGCCGTTCCTCGCGATCGGCATCGTGCCGGTGCTGCTCGGTATCTCGATGTTTTTCCAGTTCAAGCTCAACCCGGCGCCGATGGACGATGCGCAGAAGCAGGTGTTCGCGATCATGCCCTGGGTGCTGATGTTCGTGATGGCGCCGTTCGCGGTGGGCCTGCAGGTCTACTGGATCACCTCGAACCTGTGGACCGTCGCGCAGCAGCGCTTGCTGTATGCGCGCCATCCGGGGCTGAAAGAGCCGGCGGTGAAGAAGTGAGCTTCGAACCCGAGGATATCGAGGCGGCGCGCAAGCTGTTCGCCGGGCCGATCGCGTTCCTGAAATCGGCCCCGACGCTGGAGTTCATCCCCGAGCCGAGCGTCAACGAAGTGGCGTTCGCCGGCCGTTCGAACGTCGGCAAGTCGTCGCTGCTCAACGCGCTGACCAACCGCAATTCGCTCGCGCGCACGTCGAACACGCCGGGCCGGACGCAGGAATTGAACTTCTTCGACGTGGGCAATCCGCTGGCGTTCCGGCTGGTCGACATGCCGGGCTATGGCTATGCCAAGGCGCCGAAGGATCTGGTCAAGAAGTGGCGCTTCATGGTCAACGATTTCCTGCGCGGGCGCGACGTGCTCAAGCGCGCGCTGGTGCTGATCGACGCGCGCCACGGCATCAAGGAAGTCGATCGCGACATCCTCGAGATGCTCGACAAGGCCGCGGTGAGCTACCGCATGGTCATCACCAAGGCCGACAAGATCAAGGCGTCGGAGCTAGTCGAGGTCACCGAAGCGACCACGGCCGAAGCGCGCAAGCGCCCGGCGGCGCACCCGGAAATCCTGGTGACGTCGAGCGAGACCGGGCTCGGCATCCCCGAACTGCGCGCGGCGGTGATCGAAGCGGTGCGCTGAGGCGGGCTTTGTCATAAGCGCAGGGCTGGGATCGGGGACGAATGATTGACTTTATCGGCTCGACGGACCATATCGCAAGCGGGCCGTTGTAGACGACCACGAGCTAAAGGCGGTGCAACGGATATTGAATCCTGCGCACCGCCGGACAAACACCCTCAGGGCCGCCGCTTCGGCGGCCCTATGTATTTGTCACGATTGGCGACAAATTTCAGATATACCCCGAACACGCGATAATTCAGATCCTTCCAGGACTTGCCGTTGAGCTTGTTGGGTGTAGCGGGCCGACTTTTAGTTACGACATGGTTCTTATCGAGCGTGTCGATCAAGGCATGGATGACGGCTGCATATTGCAACACTTTTTGTCGCGGGCCGCTATGCTGTGTCTCCGCCAATACTTGCAAGAGCGGAACCAGCCACCGCTTCATGTACGGATCAGCTTCATAGCTTTTGATGAAAGCCACAAAGTTTACGGTCTTGCCGTCGATCAGCGCGGCCTCACCAAGCGCCCGCTGCGAAATCCGGTCGATCAGCCGCACCCGGCGCGACTCGAGGCAGGTCAGAAAAGCTTGTGTCTGCTTTCCACGCTGACTCTTTGCGACGGCCGTTGAAAGCCCACGAAACCGGACAATCTCAACCTCCGACCAGAATTGGACGAACAGGTAGACGACACTTGCGAACCCGGTGTCGGCCATCGTTTCCGTATCGGCGTCCTTGATCGGAATGAAGTCCTGCTCGGCGAGCGAACGGAGCTTCCCGACAAGCTCGTCGGCTGCTCGCAACAGCGGTTCAAGCCGTTCGTCGATCGTCTTCGTGTCTTCGGTTTGCCGGGTCTGCCAGGTCCGATATTCCTGATACCCGATATCGAGGAGCTTTACCGTAAAGCCGCCGCCAAACGCCGCGCCAAAGAGTGAGAGCCAGCTCTGGTCCGCCATCGGTTACCCCCGGAGCAAAGGCTACACCGTCGACCGCGCGGTCTCAACCCTTTGTTCAAAAGGCGGTTTGATGCGTTTCCGCCGCAAAAATCAGTGTCCTACACGTGAAATTTCTGAGACCGTACCCACCGCTCTTTCGCGCCGTCGATATCCCGCCAACGACGCTCACGTCGCTGTGACGCTCACCGAGACGCGTCGCCGATGGTGCGACTTTCGTGTGACTTTCCGCGTTCGCCAACCCGTCCTCAAACCTCGACGTACGTCGCCGCCACCTCAACCGGAAAAGCGACCGACCGAGCGATGAAGCAATGCGCATGGATCCGCGCATGGATCGCATCCGCCACCGCCAGGTCGCTCCCCGCCGCCAGCGCGATCCGCGGGCGCAGCACCGCCTTCACGAAGCGCCCGGTCCCGTCGGGCTCGCTCTCGCCCACACCGCGCGGATCGTCGCTATAGCCGGTCACCACCACGCCCGCGACGCTCGCCAGATGCAGATACCACAGCATGTGGCACCCGGCTAAGCTCGCCAGCAGCAGCTCCTCGGGATTGGGCAGCGCCGGATCGCCGCCGAGCCGCGGGTCGTTCGAACACGCCACCGCGACCCCACCCGGCGTCGCAATGTCCCACGTCCGGTCATAGCCGCGATAGGTGCGCGTCCCTGCCCCGCGATTGCCCGTCCAGGCGATCCGCGCCACGAAATCATGCGTCATGCCTTGCCCTCCACCAGTGCCACGAACGGCTTGGCGAGCCCGTGATACAGCCGCTCGCGGCACACCAAGGTGCTCGCCGCATCGGCGATCAGCGCGGTGGCGAACAGCGGGAGGATCATGCCACGCGCCGCGGTTGCCTCCATCACGATGATCACCGCGGTCAGCGGCGCGCGCACCACGCCGACGAAATAGGCGGTCATCCCGAGCAGCACCACCGCGCCCGCCGGCTGGTCGCCGAACAGCCCGGTCATCAGATTACCGAGCCCCGCCCCCACCGCGAGCGACGGCGCGAAGATCCCGCCCGGCGCGCCGCTCAGCGTCGTCGCCAGCGCGGCGATAAACTTGGCCGGCCCGAACCACAGCGACTGCCCCTGCCCTTCGACCAGCGCCCGCGTAGCACCATAGCCCGTGCCCCAGGTCGCGCCCCTGGTCACCACGCCGAGCACCGCCACCACCAGCCCGCAGCCGAGCGCGAGCAACAGCGGATGCGCCCGCGCCGCCGCGATCGGCCGCCAGCTTGCGCCGGCAAACCCCAGCACCACGCGCGAGAACAGCCCGCCCGCCATCCCGCCGAGCACCCCGGCCACCGGCGTGATCGTCAGTACGCCCGCCACGCCGAGCGTCGTGTGCAGCGCGCCGAAATAGACATAGTCGCCGGCAATCCCCAGGCTGACCAACCCGGCGATCATCACCGCGCCCATCACCAGCACCGCGACCTTTTGCTCATACGCCGCGGCCAGTTCCTCGATCGCGAAGGCGACCCCGGCGAGCGGCGTGTTGAACGCCGCCGCCACGCCCGCCGCACCACCGGCGATCAGCACGCCCGAGGTGATCGGCACGCGGAAATAGCGATGCACCTTGACCATGATCGCCGCGCTGATCTGGACCGTCGGCCCCTCGCGCCCGACCGACGCGCCGCCGAGCAGCATGATCACGGTCAGGACGAGCTTTACGGAAGCGGTCCAGAGCGAGACGAGCGCGTTGCTCGGCGGCGTATCGGGCGCGCGGCTCGCGGCGATCACCTGCGGGATGCCAGAGCCTCGGGCATAAGGCGCGGTCCGCCGCGTCACCCACACGACCAGGGCGAATAGCGCCGGGGTCAGCACGAGCGGCGCATACGGCAAGCGCGACACCAGTGTGCCGAAAAGCCCCTGCGCACGGTCGCTGACGCCGGCAAAGAGCAAGGCAACGAGCCCGAGCAGCACCGCGCCGACCCCCATCGCGACTCGCCGCCGCAGCCGGCGAAGTTGCTCCCCCGCATGGCGCGCCCCACGCCGGCGCCACACCATCGAGAGCAGCCGCAGGGCATAAGGGGCGTTGCGATTCATCGCGGGCGTTCATGCGCGATCAAGCCGCGCGGCGCTACCCACAGGTTGCGCGGCATCGGTCGCTCGCTTAGGCGTGACCTCATGAAACTCATCATCGGCAACAAGGCCTATTCCTCCTGGTCGCTGCGCGGCTGGCTCGCCTGCAAGCAATCCGGGCTGCTGTTCGAAGAAGCGGTCGTGCCGCTCTACGACGCCGAATGGGACAAGCGCCGCGAAGGCGACGAATTCGCCCCGTCCTCGGGCAAGGTGCCGATCCTGTGGGACGGCGACGCGGTGGTGTGGGACAGCCTCGCGATCGTCGAATATCTCGCCGAGAAGACCTCGCGCGACCTGTTCTGGCCGGCCGACCCCGCCGCGCGCGCGATGGCGCGGTCGATGGCGGCGGAAATGCATTCGAGCTTCACCGCATTGCGCCGCAAGCACAGCATGAACGTGCGCCAGATCTTCCCGCCGGTGCAACCCGACGAGGACGTGCTCGCCGATCTCGGCCGCATCATGGAACTCTGGGCGCAGGCGCGCGCGCGCTTCGGCGGCGAGGGTGATTTCCTGTTCGGCGCGTTCGGCGCGGCCGACATCATGTATGCGCCGGTGGTGACGCGGATCGTCACCTACAGCCTGCCGATCGCCCGCTTCGCCGCACCCTATATGGACGCAGTGTTGCACCATCCCTTCCTGCAGGACTGGATCGCCAGCGCGCAGGAGGAGGAATGGGTGATCGAGCAGTTCGAACAACCCGCCGCCACTGCATGAGCGATGTCGTTGCGCTGACCAGCGCGTTGCTCGCCTGCGAAAGCGTGACCCCGGCGCGCGGCGGGGTGTTCGACGTGCTCGAAGCCGCGCTGCGGCCGCTCGGCTTCACGGTCGATCGCTTCGTCGCGGGCGAGGCGCCCGATGACCCGGTCGAGAATTTGCTCGCGACGCGCGCCGGCACCGGCCCGCATCTGGCGTTCGCCGGCCATCTCGACGTCGTGCCGCCGGGCGAAGGCTGGACCAGCGGCGCCTTCACCCCCCAGATCCGCGATGGCCTGCTCTACGGTCGCGGCGCGGTCGACATGAAGGGCGCGATCGCCGCCTTCGTCGCGGCGATCCCGGCCGAGCCGGGCGCGCCGCTCAGCCTGATCATCACGGGCGACGAGGAAGGCCCCGCCATCTTCGGCACGCGCGCGCTGATCGACCGCATGGCCGAAACCGGCGTGACGCCCGATTTTTGCCTGGTCGGCGAACCCACCTCTGCGGCGAAGCTCGGCGACACGGTCAAGATCGGCCGGCGCGGGTCGGTCAATCTGTGGATCGAAGTCTCGGGAAAGCAAGGCCATGTCGCCTACCCGCAACTCGCCGACAATCCGATCCCGCGGCTGGTGGCGATGCTCGCCGAGATCGACGCAATCGTGCTCGACGCCGGCAATGCCTGGTTCCAGCCGTCCAACATCGAAGCGACCGACATCACCGTCGGCAACCCCGCCACCAACGTCATCCCGGCGCGCGCCACCGCGCGGCTCAGCATCCGCTTCAACGACGAGCAGCGCGGCGCCGACCTCGTGGAACGCATCGCGGCACTGGTCACCCGCCACGATCCGGCGGCAAGCGTGACCGCGCGCATCTCGGGCGAAGCGTTCCTGACTGCGCCCGGCGCCTTCTCGACGCTGATCGGCGATGCGATCGCAACGCATACCGGCGCGCGCCCCGAACTCTCCACCACCGGCGGCACGTCGGACGCGCGCTTTCTCTCGGCGCTGTGCCCGACGGTCGAATTCGGCCTGGTCAATGCAACGATGCACAAGCTCGACGAAGCCGTCGCCCTGGACGATCTGGTTGCGCTGACCGCGATCTACGCCACGATCATCGCCAGGATCGCCCAGCTTTAACCGATGCCGCTGCTCTGAGATTGATCGCGACTCGCGGTGAACCCTCACTTTTTATAGACGCGAGTCATAAGTTCGCGTACATCTGCCGTTAACCTTAACGGTAACTGGGCCCATGACGGTCGATCCCTGGCTCATCATTGCGATCGCCTGCAGCCTGGCCGGCTATGGTCTGTACCTGGTCGGGCTGCGGCGGCACCTGGTGCAGCCCAACCGCGCGTCGTGGCTGATCTGGAGCGCGGCGACCACGGTCGAGGCGGCGACCTATGCCGCGGTCAACCCGCACGCGGTGCAAGGCTGGGTGTTCGCGCTCTCGGCGCTGGCGTGTGTCGCGGTGACGCTCGGCATCTGGCGACGATCGGTGTGGAGTGCGCCGTCGCGCGGCGAGCTGATCTGCACCGCCGCCTGCCTCGCCGCACTGCTGCTGTGGATCGCGGCGCGCAACGCCTTCTGGGCGCACATGCTGGTCGTGCTCGCGCTGCCGGTGAGCTTCTGGCCGACATGGCGCAGCGTGATGGCGGACCGCACGCGCGAACGCTCCCCGGCGTGGGGATTGTGGTCGGTCGGCGACCTCGCGACGTTGCTCGTCGCGATGCGCAGCGGCGATCAGCATTTCGGCGAATATGCCTATATCTTGGTCGAATTGCTGTGCCACGCCAGCGTGTGGTTCATGATCGGCCTGGCGACGATCAACCCGCTGCGCTCGCTTGGCTTTCGCGACGGGCGGCTGTTCGTGCTCGACGGCTATGTGCCGACGGCCAATCTGTTCGCGGTCGGCGAGACGCACCTCGGCAAGGCGGTCTATGCCGCGCAGGGTTTTGCCGAGGGCGACGCGATCGTACGCTTCACCGGCCGCCGTTTCCGCGTCGATCGCGTGCCGAGCGCGCTGCGCGGCGCGAGCGACCGCTTCGTCCAGGTCACGCCCGACCATTTCATGGGACCGTCGGGCCAGATCGACGATCTGATCAACCATAGCTGCGCGCCCAATGCCGGGCTGCGCTTCGCGGGCGGGACGGTGACGCTGATCGCCGTGCGCGAGATCGCCGCGGGCGAAGAGATTACATGGGACTATTCGACCACGCTCGCAGAATCGAACTGGCACATGATCTGCCAGTGCCGCAGCGCCGACTGTCGCCGCGTGATCGGCAATTTCTCGACACTGGCGCCCGAACGCCAGGAATGGTTCCGCGCCCGCAATCTCGTCGCGCCCTATCTGCGGCGCAAGGACCAGCCGGGCGCAGTACGCGACCGGGCCGCCTAGCGGCGCACGCCGCGATCACAGCGCGCCGAGATCGATCTCCCCGAAGCGATCGACCGCGGCATTGGCCTCGGGCATCGGATATTTCAGCCCGGTCGCGCAGTTGAACAGCACGACGCGCTCGTCCTCGTCGACTTCGCCGGTGCGCAGCGCTTCGCGATAGGCGGCGAGCGTCGCGCCGCCCTCGGGGCAGAGCAGCAAGCCGTCCTTCTTCGCACAGTCGTCGACCGCTTTGAGGATCGCGGGGTCGCCCACGCCGAGCGCCTTGCCGCCGCTTTCCCGCACCGCGCGCAGAATCAGGAAATCGCCCACCGCTTTGGGTACGCGAATGCCGGCGGCGACGGTCGTCGCGTCTTCCCAGCGCTCGGCATGTTCCAGCCCGGCCTCGAACGCACGGACGATCGGCGCGCAGCCGCTGGCCTGCACGGCATACATGCGCGGGCGCTCGGAGCCGATCCAACCGAGTTGTTCGAGTTCGTCGAACGCCTTCCACATGCCGATCAGCCCGGTGCCGCCGCCGGTCGGGTAGA
>CAXTEO010000081.1:0-20119 GCA_964243205.1 uncultured Sphingomonas sp. | reverse complement strand
ACGTTGGCGTCGACCGCGGTGCCGATCGTCAGCACGAAGCCGGCGATGCCCGGCAACGTCAGCGTGCCGTTGAGCAATGCCAGCACGCCCATGATCACCACCACGTTGATGACGACGGCATAGTCGGCATAGAAACCGAAGCGGCCATAGGTCGCGATCATGAACAGCACGACCAGCACGACCGCGATCGCCGAGGCGGTGATGCCGGCATTGATCGAATCCGATCCGAGATCCGAACCGACGCTATGCTCCTCGACCACCTTGAGCGTGATCGGCAATTTGCCCGAGCTCAGCGCGATCGCGAGGTTGTTGGCGGATTCGACGGTGAACGAACCCTCGATATAGCCGGCGCCGCCGAGGATCGGCGTGTTGATCCGCGGCGCCGAGATCACCTGATCGTCGACGATCACCGCGAAGCGCTTGCCGGTCTGCTCCTGCGTCACGCGTGCGAACTTCTTGCCGCCCTCGCTGTTGAAGCCGAAATTGACGATCGGCTCGTTGCCGTCGGGCTTGAACCCCTGGCTCGCGCTGAGCAATTGGTCGCCGGTGAGGATCGCCTGGCGCTTGACGATGATCTTCGCCTGCGGCCCCGCCTCGGGATAGGCCAGCACCTGGCTGCCGACCGGAACGATCCCGCCGGGAATATACGGCGTGTCGTCGACCATCTTGAATTCGAGCTTGGCGGTCTTGCCGAGCAGCTCCTTGAGCGCCTTGGGGTCCTTGAGGCCTGGCACCTGCACGACGATGCGGTCGGTGCCCTGCCCGACGATCGTCGGCTCCTTGGTGCCGAGCTTGTCGATGCGCGTGCGCACGACGTCGGTCGCGGTCGCCATCGCGGCCTTGATCGCCGCGGTGATGCCGGCGGGGGTCGGCGTCATCACGACGCGCTGCCCGTCGACCACCTGCAGGTCCCAGTCGCGCTGGCCGGTATAGCCGACGCCGCCGGTCAGCTTGTTGAGCCGCTCGCGCGCGGCGTCGACTTGCGTCACGTCGCGCAGCAGGAAGCTCAACTTGCCGCCGTCGGTCGCAATGTCGCCGATCGAGATCGCCGGGCCATTGGCCATTTCGGTGACGATCTGCTCGCGCATCGCCTCGAGCCGGTTCTTGATCAGCTCGTCGGTGTCGGCCTCGAGCAGCAGATAGCTGCCGCCGGCGAGATCGAGCCCGAGATTGACCTTGGGGTGCGGGAAGGCGCCCCATTTGCTCGTGACCGAATCGGGCAGGAAACTGGGGATCGCCAATGCCATCAGGCAGGCGAGGAACCCCAGGATCGAGACGACCTTCCAGCGCGGGAAATCGAGCATGTCAGTCGTTCGCGGGCTTGGAGCCGAGCGGGGTCACGTCCGCCAGCGTCGACTTGACCACCTTGATCTTGACGGTCGGGGCGATCTCGACCTCGACGAACGCGTCCTCGACCTTGGTCACCTTGCCGACCACGCCGCCGGCCGTGACGACCGAATCGCCCTTCTTGACCGCGCCGATCGTCGCCGCCTGGTCGCGCGCGCGCTTCTGCTGCGGGCGCAGGATCAGGAAGTAGAACACGACGAAGACGAGCAGCAGCGGTGCGAACTGCACGATCATGGCGAGCATGCCGTCTGATCCGGTTGCGGCGCCTGCGGTCTGGGCGAATGCTGGGGTGGCGAACATGGGTTACCTTGGTAAGACTGGTCCGCCTGGCGCTGATCGACATGCGGGATGGCGCGCCCTTTCGGACACGCTTCAAGCGGCGCGCGCTATCAGTTACTGTGCTCGCGCGCAACGATATCCGATGAACGGCCGGGCCGGGCACGGCCCGCCCGCCCGCACCGAAGGGGGAACCGGGGCACGTCCGGCGTGGCGATGGGGCCAATTCGGCCCGGCCTGCGTTGAAGCGCGATGAAAGACTTCATCCGACCCTGTCTGTTCACCACGCTGACGCTTGCCGCACCCGCGACGGCGCATGCCGCCACCGGCCGCGAGACGCTGATCGAGACCGCCTTTGTCGAGCGCGATCGCGCCATTGCGCTGGCGCAGATCGCCGCTGCCGAGGCGAGCGCGACCGCGACGCTCGGCCGCGCGCCGACCGATGCCGAAGCGCTGATGACGCGGGCGATCGCGACCAGCTACCGCGCCAAGCTGACGCACAATCGCAGCGATGCGCTGTCCGCCAAGGCGCAGTTCGAGGCGCTGGTCACGCAATTCCCGCGCGATGCCGAGGCGCAGGCGGCGCTCGGCGCGTGGCATCTCAGCGCGGTCAAGTCGCTCGGCGCATTGATGGCGCGCGGCGGTCTCGGCGCGCGCAAGGCGGCCGGCCTCGACGCGATCGACCGCGCGGTAGTGCTCGGCGGCAACCGCGCGCTGTTTCCCGGTATCGCCGGCCTGCTGCGGCTCTCGATCGACCCGAGGGATCCACGCGGCATCGCGCTGATCGGCCAGGCGACGCATGCATCGGTGACCACCGCGCTCGACCGCCTGATCCAGCGCCGTGCGGCGCAGCTCGATCTGGTGCTCAAGGGCGGCGACGTGAGACTGGTCCAGGCGCTCGCCAATCGCCTGCTCCCGCTCGGCCAGTTCCGCTGATGATCCGCCCGGCGCGCGGGAAGTGGCTTGCATCGCGGCCCGGGTCGGCCTAGACGCGCCTCCCTCGGTCGGGGCGTAGCGCAGCCTGGTAGCGCATCACACTGGGGGTGTGGGGGTCGCAGGTTCGAATCCTGTCGCCCCGACCAGAGATCCCCCCGCGGCGTGCGGGCGTCGGCTGCTGCCGCACGACCGGACCGCCGAAAGATTGTTCCCGGCCATGACGATTGCTGCGGCGCTGCTCCTGCCCGATCGCGTGGGCATCCCCGACGCCATCGCCTATCTCCGCGCGGCCTATCCGGCCCCGCAGTGGCGCGCGCATCGCAATTATGGCGAGCTCACCGCCTTCTGGCTGCACGTCCATGCCAGCTTGCGCACGCAAGGCGCGCAATTGCGGCAGACGACCGACATGTTTCGCGACGGGCAAATCGACGCGGATGGTTTTCAGCGCGCATTCGTGCCGCGCTTCAACCATTTCCTGCAGCATCTCACCGGGCATCACCAAATCGAGGATCACGCCTATTTCCCCAAGTTCCGCGCGCTCGATGCGCGGATGGTGGCGGGGTTCGATCTGCTCGAGAACGACCACGAGATCATCCACGCGGCCCTGCTCGCCACGGTGGAACAGGCGCGTGCCCTGCTCGCCGCGCTGCCGCAGGCCGGCGACGCGCGGCGTCGTGCCGCGGACGTGTATGCCGCCACCAGCGCGCGTCTGTCCGACTTGCTGAGCCGCCATCTTGCCGACGAAGAGGACCTCGTCATTCCGGCGATGCTCGAACATGGCGAGCGCAGCGTCGGCTGATATCCTAGTCATTCGTTAACCGGCTACCCGATATCATAGGTCATGACCGACCTTGATTCGACCCAGGAGCGGCCCGCCACCGACGAGACTCGTCGCCTTGCCGTCCTCGACGGTCTGGACATTCTCGACACGCCGCCCGAGGCCGAGTTCGAGACGATCGTCGATTGCGCGCAGCGACTGCTCGGCACCAAGATCGCCTTGCTGTCGCTGGTCGGCGATCGGCGGCAATGGTTCAAGGCGAAGCGCGGCCTGGACATCGACGAGACGCCGCGGACGCAGTCCTTCTGCGCGCACGCCATTCGCGGCGACGATCTGTTCGTCGTGCCCAATGCGACGCTCGACCCGCGCTTTGCGGACAATCCCCTGGTCCTGGGCGCGCCCAATATCCGCTTCTATGCCGGCATGCCGATCCGCGCGGCCGACCACAATGCGGTCGATGCCACTTATGCGATGGGGACGGTGTGCATCATCGACGATCATCCGCGCGTGCTGACCGAGGACGAAGCGACCTTGCTGCGCAAGCTCGGCAAATTGGCGGAGTCGTTGCTCTCGGCGCGCGCGCTCGCGTCGCGCGCGAACGTGCTGGCGGAGGAACGCGGCCTCGCGCTGCAGCATCTCGACATCACGCATCGCCAGTTCCGCCAGGCCGAGCGGATGGCCAATATCGGGTCGTGGCGGATCAGGCTCCACGATAACCAGACCGAATGGTCCGACCAGGTCTATGCGATTTATGGGTTCGAAACGGGCGAGGTGCTCGGCCTCGACGATGCGCTGACCTTCTTTCCACCCAAGGCGCGCGCCGAGATCGCCGGAGCGCTGGCGCGCACGATCGAGACCGGCATGCCCTTCACGGTCGAAGCCGATTTCGTAACGGCGCAGGGCGACGAACGACGCGTGCGCGCGATGGGCGAGCTCGAACTGCGCAACGGCAAACCGGTCGCGGTGATCGGCGTGCTGCAGGACATCACCGCACGCCACCGCATGGAACAGACGCTGCGCCACCGTGCGCGGCGCGACGACCTGACCGGCCTGGCCAACCGCGCGTATTTCAACGAAGTGCTCGACGAGGCGATGGCGGCGGCGCGACGCCATGATACGCCGCTCGCGCTCGCCCTGATCGACCTCGACCATTTCAAGGCGGTCAATGACAGCCACGGCCATCTCGCCGGCGACGATGTGCTGCGGCGCATGCCGGCATTGCTCGGCGCGGAGTATCTGGCCGGCGCCTTTGCCGCGCGGCTCGGCGGCGACGAATTCGTCGTCTTGCTGACGCGCGAGGCGGCGCTGCACGATTTGCCCGGCATCCTCGATCGCCTGTCGAACGGCCTGCGCGAAGTGGCCGCGTTCGACGACGGGCGGATCACCGTCTCGGCGACGATCGGCGCGGCCTGGCTCGAGCCCGACGTGCGCGACCGCAGCGATTTGCTGCACCGCGCCGACCTCGCGCTCTACGCCGCGAAGCGGAAGCGCCGCGGCTCGGTGCAAATCTATCGCCGCCACCGCGCGGCCGAAGCCAAGGTGACGGGTTCGGCGGGATAGGAAGTTTGCGGGCGTGGGTTATCGCGGGCGGGGCGCGTGCCTACATGGCGGTCGAGCCCGCAGGAGACGTTGCATGACCGATCGCCGTACCGCCGAAACCTTCACTCTCGGCGATCGCACCGTCAAGCGCCTCGGTTATGGCGCGATGCAGCTCGCCGGGCCGCACGTCTTCGGCCCGCCCAAGGATCACGACGCGGCGATCGCGGTGCTGCAGGCGGCGGTCGCCGCCGGGGTCGATCATATCGATACCAGCGATTTCTACGGGCCGCACGTCACCAACCAGCTGATCCGCGAAGCGCTCCACCCCTATCCGGACGCGCTGACGATCGTCACCAAGATCGGCGCGAAGCGCGGCGAGGACGGATCGTGGAACCCGGCTTTCTCGGCCGAGGATCTGACCGATGCGGTGCACGACAATCTGCGCAATCTCGGGCTGGAGACGCTCGACGTCGTCAATTTGCGCATCATGTTCGCGATGGCGCCGGCGGAAGGCTCGATCGCCGCGCCGCTCAAGGTGCTCGCCGAATTGCAGCGCGAGGGTCTGGTGCGCCATATCGGCCTGTCCAACGTGACGCCGACGCAAGTCGCCGAGGGCCGGGGCATCGCCGACATCGTCTGCGTGCAGAACGAATATAATCTGGCGCATCGCGGCGACGATTCGCTGATCGACGAGCTGGCGGCGGCGGGGATCGCCTATGTGCCGTTCTTCCCGCTCGGCGGTTTCAGCCCGCTCCAGTCGACCGCTTTGTCCGACGTCGCGGCCGATCTGGGCGCGACGCCGATGCAGGTCGCACTTGCCTGGTTGCTGCACCGCTCGCCCAACATCCTGCTGATCCCGGGCACGTCGTCGGTCGCGCATCTGCGCGAGAATCTGGCGGTGGCCGATCTGGCGCTGTCGGCGGACGCTTTGGCCAAGCTCGACCGGATCGGCACGGCCGGCTGACGCGCGCGTGGCGAAGAAGCGCTATCTGACCGCGACCTTGCCCGACGGCTATGTGAAGACGATCGGGCCGACCAATACGGCGTTCACGCATTATTGGCGGATCGTCGCGGTGCTCGAAAACGGCAAGAGCGAAGTGTTCTGGGGCCACACCAAGTCGCTCGCCGAAGCCAGGCGCAAGAAGAATGCGCTGGGCGAAGCGGCGGGGCAGCGCGGCTGGCAGCGGCATAGCTTCGAGATCGTCGAACTGGTGGAAAGCGACGGGTAGGGGCGGAGGGTCCACCGTTCACTTCTCCCTTCGCGGGGGAGCGCGTGTGGTGGGCTATAGCCGTGCGATCGCGCCAGCCGTGATGACCAGCATCAGTGGGAATCCCGCCACCAGCACCCGCCACCGCGGGAGCGCCCAGGTTTCGCGCCGCCCCAGGATCAGCGCCGCCGCGATCCCGACCGCGGTCATCGTCCAGAAGTGATAGCGCACTTCCGAGGCGACGCTCAGCGGCGCGTAGCTGAAGCCGTACAGCATTGCCGACCACGCCATCGCGACCGCCGGATCGCCGTCGAGCCTGGGGCGCAACACGAGCAGCCCGACACCGAGCGCGAGCCAGCAGGCCGGCCAGCCGAGCGGCGTGGCGAGCACCCAATTCGCCGCCTCCGCGATCGCCGAACGCCCAGTGTTCGGCGCGACGCCATAGCGCCACGGATTGGGGTCGGAGGCTAGCGACAGCCCCGGCAAATCCGCATCCCGCACCAGGAAGCGGGTATTGCGGTCGAAATGCGCGAGCCGGTGCTCGGCGTAAGCGATCGGATGGTGCAGCACCGCCGACGCCCACCAGCCATAGGGCCCGTGGCCCGTCTTCAGCGGCGCGCGCAAGCGTTCGAACCCGATCGCACACGGCGCCGGCCCCCACCAGGCGTACGAATCCCATGAGATCGGCGAATAGCAGGCGGCGTTCACCGCCACCGGATCGGCCACCCCGGTCGGCGGGAAGGCGTCGGTGCCGCTGAATTTACCGATCCCGCCAAGGTCGTAGATCACCAGCGAAAGCTCGACCCCGCTGCGCTTGGCGTGCAGCGCGGCATTGGCGAGCGGCAGCGCGAGCACGAGCGGGATCGCCGCCAGCAGCACGGTCGCGCCGAGCCGGGGCAGGGTGCTGCGCCATGCCGCGGGCGCGGCGAGCAGCAGCAGCGGCAGGCATGCCGGGACGGCGTTGAAGCGCAGCGTCGCCGCCGCGACCAGCAGCAGCGCCGCGACGATCCGGCCAGCGCGGCGCTCGGGCCAGGCCGCCAGCAGCCCGCTCGCCAGCAACAGCGCGCCCGCGAACAGACAGTCCTTGAGCACCGTGCCCACCAGCACCAGCACGATCGGCGACAGCGCCAGCAGCGCGATCGCGCCTGCCGCACGCGGCCGTCCGCGCCGCCACGCCGCCAGCACCCACAGCAAGGTCCCGCTCCAATAGAGCGCGACCTGCAGCGCCAGCATCGGCGCCGGCCCCGCGCCGAACACGCCCAGCTGCCGCCACAGCCAGTTCATCGCGGGCGGATGCCAGTCGTCATACTGGCCGCTCAGCGCCTGGCCATATTGCCGGATCGCGTCCCAGGTCATGATGCCCGGCCAGAACACAGCGGCATGCAGCACCGCCACCAGCACGATCGCGCCACCGCCAGCGAAGATCGCGCGTCTGTCCGTCATGAGGCTCACGCGGCCGACCTAGCGCGCGCGCGATCGCAACGCCATCGCAGACACCGGCGCAGCTTGTCGTTGTCCGGCTTTTGCGCTTTGTTGCCGGCAAACAGCGATCAGGGGCCTTTCCACATGACTTTCAACCGCCTTGCGCTGGCCGCTGCCGGCCTGCTCGCCACGACCATGCTCGCGCCGTTCGCCGCGGCGCAGGACGGCGCCAGACCCGCTTTCGCCGAGCCCAGCCTGTCGCCCGACGGCGCGCTGATCGCCTTCGCCTCGGGCGGCGACATATGGGAAGTCGCGTCGGGCGGCGGCGTCGCGCGACCGCTCGTCACCGATGCGGCGACCGAGGCGCGGCCGCTTTATTCGCCCGACGGCACGCGGCTCGCCTTCACTTCGACGCGCGGCGGCAACGCCAATATCTACGTGCTCGATCTCGCCAGCGGCGCGGTGACGCGGCTGACCTATGCCGAGGCGGGCGAGGAACTCGACGCCTGGTCGCCCGATGGCAAATATCTCTATTTCGCCTCGGCGGTCGCCGATGTCGGGCGGCAGGCCGACATCTTCCGCGTGAGCACCGACGGCGGCACGCCGATGCAGATCAGCCGCGAAAAATATCTCGCCGAATTCCAGGCCGCGCCGTCGCCCGACGGCACGATGCTGGCGATCAACACGCGCGGCCTCAGCAACGGGCAATGGTGGCGCAACGGCACCTCGCATATCGACCAGACCGAGCTGTGGCTGAAACCGGTCGCCGAGGGCGGCGCCTATCGCCGCTTGCTCGCCGATGGCGAAAAGCACGCCTGGCCGATGTGGAGCCGCGACGGCCGCAGCATCGTCTATATGAGCGCCAGGGGCGGCACCGAGAATCTGTGGCGCATCGCGACGAGCGAGGGTGCCGCGCCCGAGCCGCTTACCCGCTTCACCGGCGGTCGCCTGCTTTACCCGTCGATCGCCGCCAACGGATCGGCGATCGTGTTCGAGCGCGATTTCGGCGTGTGGCGCGTCGACCCTGCGACCGGCCAGGCCGCGCTGGTCCCGATCACGTTGCGCGGCGCGGCGAGCACGACGCCCCGACGCCACGATACGGTGCAGAGCTTCACCCGCCTCGCGCTTTCGCCCGACGGGCAGAAGGTCGCGGTGATCGGCCATGGCGAAGTGTTCGCGGCGCCGGCCAAGGATGGCGGCGCGGCGCAGCGTATCACCACCACTGCCGGCGCAGAACGCGAGGTCGTGTGGTCGCCTGACAGCCGCCGCGCTTTGGTGATCTCCGAACGCGGGCTCGACCATCGCCTCGTCGAATATGACGTGGCAAGCGGCCGCGAGACGATGCTCACCACGCACGGCATCGCCTCGGTCGCGAGCTACGCGCCCGACGGCAAGTCCGCCGCCTACGTCCTGGACGATCGCGAACTGCACGTCGTGACGCTGGCCGGCGGCGCCGATCGCACGCTCTTCACCGGCGCCATCGCGACCGACGGGCGCGACGGCCCGCGCCCGACCTGGTCGCCCGACGGGCAGTATATCGCCTTTCCGCTGCTCGATGCGCGCTCGTTCGTGAACGTCCAGGTCGTGCCATCGGCCGGCGGCGCGGCGCGTCCGGTCAGTTTTCTGGGCAACGGGCAGATGGGCGGCATCGCCTGGTCGCCCGACGGCAAATATATCCTGTTCGACACCGCGCAGCGCACCGAGGATTCGCGCATCGTCCGGATCGACCTGCTGCCGCATGTCCCGAAGTTCAAGGAAGACAAGTTCAGCGATCTGTTCAAACCGGGCAAGCAGCCCGGCACGCCCGACGCGCCATCGGATACGCCGGCACCGCCCGCGCCCAAGCCGCTCCCCGCCGCGGGCAGGAAGGGGGCCGCCGTGCCCCCGGCCAGGGTTCCGCCGGTGACGATCGTCTGGGCCGGCTTGCGCGGCCGCGCGACGATCCTGCCGCTCGGGCTCAACGCCGACACGCCGGTGATCAGTGCCGACGGCAAGACGCTGGTGTTCCGCGCGCAGGAGAAGGGCCGCGCCAACCTCTACAGCTACTCTCTCGACGAGCTTGCCGACGAGCCGCCGGTCGCGCAGCAGCTCAGCCAGAGCGACCGCCCCAAGGGCGATTTCGCGCTCACCGGCGACGGCAAGACTTTGTTCTATCTCGATGGCGGCCATGTCGTCTCGACCCCGCTCGAAAGCCCCAAGCCCAAGCCGATCCCGGTCGGTGCCGAAATGGACGTCGACTTCGCGACCGAAAAGCAGATCGTGTTCGACGAGGCGTGGAGCATCCTCGACCGCAAATTCTTCGATGCCGGCTTCAACGGCCATGACTGGAAGGCGCTGCGCGCGCGCTTCCAGCCCTATATCGGTGGGGCCCGCACGCCCGACGAAGAGCGCCGGATCATCAATCTGATGATCGGCGAGCTCAACGCGTCGCATTCGGGGATCGGCGTCGGGCCGGGCGCGCCGGGTGCACCGCGGCCCAATCGCGTCGGGGACCTCGGCCTGCGCTTCGATCGCGCGGCATACGATGCCGGCCGCGGCCTCGTCGTGCGCGAAGTGGTGACGCTCGGGCCGGCGGCGATCGAGCGGATCGTGCCGGGGGAGCGCATCGTCAGCGTCGGCGGCGTGGCGGTCGGTGCGCACGGTAATCTCGATGCGCTGCTCGAAAATACGGTGGGCCGCCGCGTCACGCTGGGGGTCGAGGGCGCGGGTGGCCGGCGCGACGTCGTCGTGCGTCCCGTCTCGGTCGGCGCGGCGGCCGGGCTCGCCTATCGGCAGTGGGTCGACGATCGCCGCGCCCTGGTCGACCGGCTGTCGGGCGGGAAGCTCGGTTACGTCCATATCGCCGACATGTCGTCCGAATCGCTCGATCAGCTCTATCTCGATCTCGATGCCGAAAATCAGGGGCGGCAGGGCGTGGTGGTCGATATCCGCAACAATAATGGCGGCTTCGTCAACGGCTATGCGATCGACGTGCTCGCGCGCCGCAATTACCTGACGATGACGCCGCGCGACCTGTTCTCGCTGCCCGGCCGCCAGGCGCTCGGCCAGCGCGCCTTGGGCAAGCCGACCGTGCTGGTCACCAACGAATCCTCGCTGTCGGATGCGGAGGATTTCACCGAGGGCTATCGCGCGCTCGGCCTCGGCAAGGTCGTCGGTCAGCCGACCGCGGGCTGGATCATCTTCACCGGCGGCGAGCCGCTGATCGACGGCTCCGCGGTCCGCACGCCGGGCACGCGCATCCAGGACGGTCGCGGGCAGGACATGGAAATGCACCCGCGCCCAGTCGATGTCGCGGTCGAGCGGCCGCTGGGCGAGACGGCGACCGGGGCGGATGCGCAGCTCAGCGCGGCGGTCGCGGTGCTGTTGGCGCAAGTGGGCGCGGGAAAGCCGTAGTCCAATTCCGCCTCCCCTCCCTGGAAGGGAGGGGCCGGGGGTGGGTCGGCATGAGGCGGGCGGGGCGTTCCCGTTGAGAGCGACCCACCCCTCAATCCCCTCCCTTCCAGGGAGGGGAGGCGAAAAGGGCTGTCCTACACGAACCAGATAGGTTTTATAGCGAGTCGGAGGTGACCTATGACCATCGACTCCCTGATCGACGCCGTGCTCGACCGCGAGGGCGGCTACGCCAACCACCCGGCCGACCGCGGCGGTGAAACCAAATACGGCATCACCGTCGCCGTGGCGCGCGCCAACGCTTATGCCGGCCCGATGCGCTCGCTCCCGCTCGACACCGCGCGCGCGATCTATCGCAAACTCTACTGGACTGCCCCGCGCTTCGACGCGGTCGCCGGCCACGCGCCGCAGATCGCCGCCGAACTGTTCGACACGGGCGTCAACATGGGGCCGGCCGTCGCCACCGCCTTCCTGCAACGCGCGCTCAACGCGCTCAACCGCGGCGCATCCGATTATCCCGACATTCCGGTCGACGGGCATGTCGGCGACGCAACGCTCGCCGCGCTCGCGGCCTTCCTCGCGCGCCGTGGCGCCGGTGGCGAAAGCGTGCTGCTCAAGGCGATCGAGGCGCTGCAGGGCGAGCGCTATGTCGCGCTCGCCGAGAGCCGGCCCGCCAACGAAGCCTTTCTCTACGGCTGGCTTGCGAACCGTATCGGTTAGCCGCGCCGATGGTGCGACTTTAGTGTGACTTTCCAGATGACAGGAGACGGATATGGGACTTCTCGACGGCCTGCTCGGCCCGATCACCAGCATCATCGACAAGGTCATCCCCGACCCGAAGGCGCGCGACGAGGCGAAGCTAAAGCTGCTTACGCTGCAGGGCACGCAGGAGATGGAGCAGGTCAAGACGCAGATCTCGGCGATCATGGCCGAAGCGCAAAGCGCCGATCCGTGGACCAGCCGCGCGCGGCCGAGCTTTCTCTACGTGATGTACGTGTTGCTGCTCTGGGCGATTCCGATGGGCCTGATCGCCGCGGTGCGCCCGGAGATGGCCCGCGACATCGCGGCCGGCATGAACGCCTATCTGAACGGTATTCCCGAGCCGCTCTACGCGCTCTTCGGGACCGGGTATCTGGGCTACACCGCGGCCCGCTCGTGGGGGAAAGCGAAGGGGCTGGAGAAATAACCCTTCCCGCAGTGCCTCCCCTCCCTGGAAGGGAGGGGATCGAGGGGTGGGTCGGTGTGGGTCGGGCGTGCCGTTCCCGTTGAGAGCGACCCACCCCCAGCCCCTCCCTTCCAGGGAGGGGAGTGACCAAGCGATGAGGCCCACCCCGATTGCCCCGCTCCTCCACTGTGCTATCCCGCTCCGTCACCCCACGGAGCTCCCCCCATATGCGCGCGCTGTTCGTCCTTCTCCTCGCCGCGACCGCCACGCCCGCGCTCGCCGCACCTGCGGTGCACGGTTATGGCAGTCTCGCGCTTTCCGCGAAGGGCGACCGGATCGCGACGATCGAAGGCGAGGGCGACAAGAGCCGCATCACGCTGCGCGCCACCACCGGCGGCAGGGTATTGCGCAGCTTCGACCCGTGCGCTGCCGCCTGCTCGCTGTCGGGCCTGACCTTCGCGCCCAATGGCGACCTCGCCTGGCTCGCGCGCGACAAGAAAGCCGGCACCGTCGTGCTTGCGGTCGATCATGCCGGCACGGCGCACACGATCGCGACGATCAGGGGCATCGCGCAGACACCGCGTTTCTCGCCGGACGGCAGCCGGATCGCGCTGCTGGTGACGGTCGGGGCCGCCAAGGAATCGGGCGCCACGCAAGCCGGCGTCCGCCAGATCGGCGAGATCGGCGAGCATAATGACGAGCAGCGCCTCGCAGTGTTCGACGTGGCCGGGTCGGTCGCGGCGGACAAGGTCCAGCCGCTCTCGCCGGCGAACCGCTACATCTACGAATATGACTGGACGCCCGACGGCACCGGCTTCGTCGCCACCTCGGCGCTCGGCAATGGCGACGACAATTGGTGGGTCGCGACGCTCGACGCGGTCGATGCCGGCACCGGTGCCGTCCGCACGATCGCCAGGCCGAAGACCCAGCTCAATTTCCCGCGCGTCTCGCCCGACGGCAGGACGGTCGCCTATATCGGCGGGCTGATGAGCGATTTCGGCTCGGTTGGCGGCGATGTCTGGACCGTGCCCTTCGCGGGCGGCGAGCCGCGCAATACCCAGCCGCACAGCGCGCTCACCGTCACGTCGTTGGCGTGGAACGATCGCCTGATCCGCGGCACCGCGCTGCGCGGCGACCGGATGGGGCTGTTCGCCGATGCGGGCGAGCGCGCCGATGGTCTGGGGTGGAGCCGCCCGTCGAGCCTCGCCGCCGGTGACGCCAAGGCGGCGTGGAGCGCCGATGGGTCGATCGTCGCAACGGTGGTGCAGGATTTCACCCACGCCCCCGCAATCTTCGCCGGGCCGGTGAATGCGCCGGTGCAGATCACCCACGACAATGACGCGGTCCCGGCGCGGATGACCGCGCGCAGCATCGGCTGGAAGAATGACGGCTTCGACGTGCAGGGCTGGCTGCTCGCCCCGCTCGGCGCCGATCCCAAGAAGAAGGCGCCGATGATCACGATCGTCCATGGCGGACCCTCCGCGGCGAACGTGCCCAATTTCGGCACCGGAATGACGGCTTTGCTCGATGCCGGCTACTACGTCTTCCTGCCCAATCCGCGCGGCAGCTACGGCCAGGGCGAGGCGTTCACTGCCGCCAACAAGCGCGATTTCGGCGGCGGCGATCTGCGCGACATCCTGACCGGCATCGACGCGGTCGAGCGGGTCGCGCCTGTCGACGATGCCCGGCTCGGGCTGACCGGCGGCAGCTATGGCGGCTTCATGGCGATGTGGGCCAATACCCGGACCAACCGCTTCAAGGCGATCGTCGCCGGCGCCGGCCTGTCGAACTGGGTGAGCTATTACGGCACCAACGGCATCGACCAGTGGATGCTGCCGTTCTTCGGCAAGACTTTGTACGAGGATCGCAAGGCGTATGAGGACGTGTCGGCGGTCAATTTCATCCGCAACGCGCACACCCCGACTTTCATCTATGTCGGCGAACGCGACATCGAAGTGCCGCCCACCCAGTCGGTCGAATATTGGCATGGCCTCAAGGACATGGGCGTGCCGACGAGCCTGGTGATCTATCCCGACGAAGGCCATGGCATTCGCGGCGCCGCCAATGCGGCCGACGTCGGCGCGCGGACGCTGGCGTGGTTCGATCGCTATCTGGCGGAGAAGCACTAAGCTTCCTCCCCTCCCTGGAAGGGAGGGGAGGCTTTACTGGAGCGGCTTGCCCGAATCCTTCCAGCGGTCGAGCACCTGCGAATCGCCCGGCAGGCTCGCCGGTGCGGCTGCTGCGATCGGCGTCCCGCTCTGCGCATAAGCGGGCTGGATCGCTGCTGCCTTGGTAATCGCCCCGGCAACGGGCAGCGCCGCCGCGGCAAGGATCACCGCCGGCGCCTCGATCCGCGGATGCGGCCCCGGCACCGGCTCGCCGCCGGCATACAATTGGTGGAAGGCGGCGGGCGTGCCCCAATAGCCCTGCCAGCGATGGAAGAAATGCGCCCCGATCGCCGCGGTCATCACCAGGCTGCGGTTCCACGCCGGGGTGACGGCGTAGGTATGGTAATGCGTCGCCAGCCCGACCGACGCCATCACTTGCCCGTTGAGCGCGGCCGCGGCGACTTTCATCGCGCGCAGCCAATAGGCCTGGGACGGGCTGCCGCGCTGCAGCGACCCGTCGCAGGCGAAGCTGAACTGGCACCCGACATGTTCCGATCCCTGGAACACCACGCCGCACACCGTCGCCGGAAAGGCGGGATGGCGCACCCGGTTGAGGATCACCTGGGCGACCGCTTGCTGTCCGGCATCGGGTTCGGTCGCGGCTTCGTAATAGATCGCCGTGGTCAGGCATTGCAACGCACGGCCTCGGTCGATCGCGCCCACATGCGCCATCGAAAAGGGCGCGGCGGGGTGGATCGAACCATCCGGCGCCAGCGCGTCGGCCGGCACTGGCAGATCGGGCAGCGCGATCGTGCCGGTCATACCGCGCGCCGGTGCGGCATCGCCCGGCGCGGCGGTGTCGGCAGCGTAGAAATAGGCAGCGCCGGGGAAATGGTCCTCGATTTCATAGCCCGCCGCGACCGGCGCGCCGTGCAGCGCCTTCTCGTGCTGATCGACGATCGCGCGCAACGCGGCATGCGCCGATACGCCCGCCAAAACGAGCGCGAGCAGCCCCGCGACGCCGAGCTTGCTCAGCCGCCGCATCTTCACCCAATCGAGGAGCATTCGCACCGTCACGCGCGCGCCATAGCCTATCGCGCCGGTCCGCGATGCACCCGTTTTTCGAGTGTCTCGCGGTGGAACGGTTGATGGTTAGCGTAAGCTTTGACGCATCACTTCAGCGCCACGTTGTCGAGCTGGAGTGCATCGGCCGGAATCACCTCCACCGTGGGATAGGCCTTGCGCAGCGCGGGCAGGAACAGCTTCGCGTCGCCGACCACGACGATGCTCGCCACCGCAGGGTCGAGCAGCTTGGCCGCCGCCGCCTGCACGGCCGCGGGATCGACCGCGGATACACGCTGCGTGTACTGGCCCAATTCGCTCAACGGCACGTCCTGCACGACATAGCCGCCGACCGTCCCGGCGATCCCGCCCGTCGTCTCGGTCGCGCGCCCGAAATTGCCGACCAGCACCGCCTTGCGCGTGTCGAGCTCGGCCGCGCTGACCGGCTCGGTGCCGAGCCGCTTCATTTCGGCGAGGATGATCGCCACCGTCTCGGGCGCGCTCGGGTTCTTGGTCGAGGTGCGGCCCGCGACCAGGCCCGGCAGGCGACCCGCCTGCAAGCTGCTGCCCGCGCCGTAAGCGAGGCCGCGCTTGATGCGGATCTCCTGGTTCAGCCGCGACGAGAAGCCGCCACCGAGCACCGTATTGGCGACGGCCGCCGGATAATAGCGCGGGTCGCTGCGCGCGATGCCGGGCCGCGCGACGACGACGCCGGCCTGTCCTGCACCCGGCATGTCGACCACCACGACGCGCGGCGCGGGATAGATCTGGCGCGGGCCGTCGGGGCCGACCGGCACCGTCGCCGTCCAGCCGGCGAAGCTTTCGGCCAGCGCCCTGGCGCGCGCCGGCGTGACGTCGCCGACCAGCACCAAAGTGGCCTGCGCAGGCGCCCAGGTCGCGGCATAAGCGGCGCGGATGTCGCGCGCGGTGATCGCCTTGAGCGAGGTCGGCGTGCCCGCGAGCGGATGGCCGTAAGGCGAGGCGCCAAGGGCCGCGCGCGCCGCGACGAGCCCGGCGAGCTGGCTCGGATTCTTGAGCGCGACTTGCACGCTGTCGATCGTCTGCGCGCGGGCGCGTTCGATCTCCTCGGCCGCGAACACCGGGTTGCGGGCGACATCGGCGAGGATCGTCAGCGCGGGCGCTGCCTGGTCCGACTTCACCGTCACCTCGATCGACGCGCCGTCCCAGCTCGCCTCGCTCGAAATCGAGCCGCCGAGCGCTTCGATCTGCCGCGCGATCTCGGTGGCGGACCGCGTGCGCGTGCCCTTGGTCAGCAGATCGGCCGCGAGGCTGTTGACGCCGGCGCGATCGGGCCGGTCCCCGGCCGCGCCGCCATGCGCGACGAGCAAGGCCGTCAGCAGGGACAGATCGTGCTTCTCGACCAGGACGACGTGCAGGCCGTTGGAAAGCGTGAAGCTGTTGGTCACCGGGGCGCTTGCGGCGATGGCCGGGCCGGCGGGCGGCGCGGCGATGCGATCGGCGGCGCTGGCCGGCGTGACGATCTCGACCTTGCCGGGCGCCGTCAGCGGCGCCACGACGACCGTGCTGGCGACCGCGATAGGGTCGTTGCGCGTCGCCTTGGGGTCCTCGGGCAGATACTGGATCGTCGCCGAGCGCTGGTCGCGCAGATATCTGGCGGCGACGCGCTGGACGTCGGCGGCGCTGACGCGGCCGATCGCGGCGAGCTGGCGGTCGGCGGCGCGCGGGTCGCGGTCGATGATCACGGCCGATGCGATCGTGCGGCCCTTGCCCTCGGCGGTCTCGCGCGATTGCAGCGCGGCGGTGAGGATCTCGTTCTTGGCTTCGGCCAGCTCGGCGGCGCTGACCGGCGTGTCGCGCAGGCGGGCGACTTCGCGACGCAAGGCCGCTTCGCCATCGGCCACGGTCTTGCCGCCGGCGAGGATCGCGAACACCGCGAGATTGCCCGGCCCCTGCTTCGAATCGAGCACGCTCTCGGCGCTCTGCGCGAGCTGGTCGCGATAGACGAGCGTCTCGTACAGCCGCGAACTCTCGCCCTGCGACAGCACCGCGTTGAGCACGGCCAGCGCGGGATTGTCGGGGTCGCTGTCGGCCGGGATCGGATAGCTGATCATCACCGCGGGCAACGGCGTGTTGGCCTCATGCACGACATAATGCGTCGCGGTGGTGCGCTCGGGTTCGGTCACCGTCACGCGCGGGATCGGCGCGGTCGGGCGCTTGATGCCGGCGAAATACTGGTCGACCCAGGCGTCCAATTGCTTCGCATCGAAATTGCCCGATACGACCAGCACGGCATTGTCGGGCCGGTAATAGGTGGCGTGGAACGCGCGGACGTCGTCGATCTGCGCGCTCTCGAGATTTTCGAGGCTGCCGATCGTGCCGCGGGCATAGGGATGGCGCGTATACGACACTGCCGGGAAGTAGAGCGAGAACAGCTTGCCGTATGGCCGGGCGTTGGTGTTCTGGCGCAGCTCCTCCTTCACCACGTCGCGTTCCGAGGCGAAGCTCTTCGGCTCGACCACCAGCGCGTTCATCCGGTCAGCCTCGGCGAACAGCAGCCGCTGGAGGTGGTTGGCCGGGACATTTTCGTGATATTCGGTGTAATCGTCATTGGTCGAGGCGTTGTTGTCGCCGCCGACATCCTCGGTCAGCCGGTCGAACTGCTCCGACACGAGGTTGCGCGTCGCCTTGAACATCAGGTGCTCGAACATGTGCGCGAAGCCCGAGCGGCCGGCGGGATCGTCCTTCGAGCCGACATCGTACCAGACCTGCACCGACACGTTAGGGGTGCTGGTGTCGCGGATCGCATAGACGCGCAGACCATTGGCGAGCGTGCGCTCGGTAAAGGCGATCGGCTTTATCGCGGGGGCGGGCGCGGGCTTCGCGGTGGCGGCGGTCAGCGGGAGCAAAGCGGCGCCCAGCAGGAGGGCGGCACGGGATAGCATGAGGGGAGCTCCGATGATGGGGGGGAGGCGTTTGGGTCAGTGTGTCGCGCGGGCGGGCGCTGTGTCAATCGAACGGGACACTGGCACGCGCCTCCCCTCCCTGGAAGGGAGGGGTAGGGGGTGGGTCGGCCCGATGGCCGAGCCGGCGGTGCCACCCATACCAACCCACCCCCAGCCCCTCCCTTCCAGGGAGGGGAGGCAGCAGTACTACTTCTTCTTCGGCCGGTTCGCGTATAGCAGCACCGCCGCCAGCGCCGCCGAGCCGACTCCGACGCCGATCGCGATGGGCGCGACCGGCCAGTTGCCGTGCTTTTCGACATTGGCTTCGGCGGCATCGCGGACGCGTTTGTGGTCGAGCGCGGCGGCTTCGATTTCGTTGATCTTGGACATCATTCCCTCTCTCGGCGGCTGTAATATGCCTGCCTGAACGCATCGGCGAAGGCTTTGAGCCGCGCGCCGGCGATGGCATCGCGCAAATCCGCCATCAGCGCCTGATAGAACCACAGATTATGCTCGGTCATCAACATCGCGCCGAGGATTTCGGCCGAACGCACGAGATGATGGAGATAGGCGCGGCTGCCGCCATGTTCGAAATTGACGCAGGTCGGGCAGCCACAGGTCGGGTCGAGCGGCCCTTGATCCTCGGCGAACTTGGCGTTGCGGATGTTGATCGGGCCATTGCGCGTAAAGGCCTGTCCGGTGCGGCCCGAGCGCGTGGGGAGCACGCAATCGAACATGTCGATTCCGCGCTCGACCGCGCCGACGATGTCGTCGGGTTTGCCCACGCCCATCAAGTAACGCGGCTTGTCGGCGGGCAACTGGCCGGGCGCGAAATCGAGGCAGCCGAACATCGCTTCCTGGCCTTCGCCGACCGCGAGCCCGCCGACCGCATAGCCGTCGAAGCCGATCTCGACCAACGCCGCGGCGCTGTCGCCGCGTAGAGTCTGGTCGAGCGCGCCCTGCTGGATGCCGAAGATCGCCGCGGCTTCGGCATGCGCCCCGCCGCCGTCGAACGCATCGCGGCTGCGTTTGGCCCAGCGCATCGAGCGCGCCATCGCCGCGGCCTGGACTTCGGGGGTGGAGGTGGTCGGCACGAGCTCGTCGAACGCCATCACGATGTCCGATCCGAGCAGCCGCTGGATCTCGATCGAGCGCTCGGGGCTGAGCGTATGGCGACTGCCGTCGAGGTGCGACTTGAAGGTCACGCCATTCTCGTCGCGTTTGGTCAGGTCGCTGAGGCTCATCACCTGATAGCCGCCGCTGTCGGTGAGGATCGGGCGGTCCCAGCCCATGAAAGCGTGCAAGCCGCCGAGCCGCGCGACGCGCTCGGCACCCGGGCGCAGCATGAGGTGGTAGGTGTTGCCGAGGATGATGTCGGCACCGGTGGCGCGCACGTCGGCCGGCTTGACGCCCTTGACCGTCGCCGCGGTGCCGACCGGCATGAAGGCCGGCGTGCGGATCGTGCCGCGGTGCATCGCGATCTCGCCGGTCCGCGCCTTGCCGTCGGTGGCGTGGATGGTGAAGTCGAAGCGGGGGCGGTCGGTCATCGGGTTTCTTCTCCCCTCCCTGGAAGGGAGGGGCTGGGGGTGGGTGGCTCTCGATCGAACGCCGTCCTTACCCCATACCGACCCACCCCCGACCCCTCCCTTCCAGGGAGGGGAGGGCAATCGTGTAGGTTCAGCGCTTGAACAGCGTCTCGGCGGTCGGCTCGGCGCGCGGGGCGATGACTTCGCCATTCTCCACCGCTTCGGCGTCGCGCGCGGCCTGGTCGCGCTGCGCGCGCAACTCGGTGATCAGCGCTTCGCGGTCGCCCTCGAGGCGGGTGTCGACCGGCGCTTCCAGCCCGGCCACCTTGGCGGCCTTGGCGACCGCCGCGTCGAGCTCGCGCTGCGTCGTCAGGCCGAGCGTGACCGGATCCTTCGGCGTGATGTTGGCGATGTTCCAGTGGCTGCGGTCGCGGATCG
>CAXTEO010000080.1:0-20661 GCA_964243205.1 uncultured Sphingomonas sp. | reverse complement strand
CGTGCGGACGGTACGCACAGCGACGTCGTCACCCACTCTCGAACCGACGTGGACGCGCTGGCATGGCGGCGGGATGGCGATGCGCTCGTCTATTCGACCGCCGCTGGACGAAGCGAGGCGGATCTGGCGATCGAGCGGGAAGGGCGGGGCGGTTGGAACTACGACGCTCGGATCCTTCCCTATCTCTCGGCGCGGCCCCGGGTCTCGGGATCCATTCCGACGCAACGTTATGTCATCGACGTGGCAACCGGGCGCATCCAGGCCGCGACGCCGGACGATGCGGTTCTGTTACCCACGCCCGGACCGCCTGCCGCAATGTCGAAGACCGGAAGGCGCGCGTGGACGTCGCGCTCCGCCGCAACGCCGTTCGGCGCGCTCCGGCTCTTCGCGACCGACGCCGCCGGCCATGCCGTGGAATGCCGCGCCGCGCCGTGCGATGGCGGCTTCACCGGTCTGTGGTGGGATGCCGGCGGTCGGGACCTTGTGTTTCTGCGGTTCGAGGGATGGCACGGCGACGAGATGGCCCTGTACCGCTGGCGTCCCGGCGCCGGGGCCCCGCGGCGCATCCTCACGGGGCACTCGGTCCTCGACGGCTGCATCCCGGCCGCGCAGCGGCTGCTCTGCCTGCGCGAGAACTCCACCACGCCGCGTCAGCTCGTATCGATCAATCCCGCCACCGGTGCCTTTGCTGTGCTGTTCGATCCCAATCCCGAGTTCGGGGCGATCACTTTGGGAAAGGTCGAACGTCTCCACTGGCGCAACGCCAATGGCCTCGAAGGGTGGGGCGATCTCGTCCTCCCGCCCGCCTATCGATCCGGCGAGACGCTGCCGATGGTGGTCGTGCAATATCGCAGCCAAGGCTTCTTGCGCGGCGGGACCGGCGACGAATATCCGATTCATGCGCTCGCGGCGCATGGCTTTGCGGTGTTGAGCGTCGAGCGGGTCGCCGATTATGCCGACAGCCTTCCGAACGTGCGGACGGTCGACGAAGCCAATGCCGCCGACCTGAAAGGCTGGGCGGAGATGAAGAATCAGGTCTCTTCCATCATCGCAGGCATTGCGCAGGTTCGTGCCCGGGGCATCGTCGATCCCTCGCGCATCGGCATCTCCGGGCTCAGCGCAGGCGCGATGAGCGCCAAGTTCGCGCTGCTCAACACCGATCTCTTTGCTGCCGCATCGATCAGCGGCAATTCGCTCGAGCCCAGGACCATCATGACCTACACCGGGACGGCCTTTGCCGACACCTGGCGCAGCTATGGCTTTCCGCCTGCCAGCGGCAGCGATCCCGATCTTTGGCGGCCCTTCTCGCTGGCGCAGAACGCGGCGACGATGAACGTTCCGATCCTGTTTCAGGTCGCCGACGACGAATACCTCCTGGCGCTGGAAGCCTATGCGGCGCTGCGCGAGCACAAGCAGCCGGTCGATCTCTTCGTCTTCCCCGGCGAGCATCATGAAAAGTGGCAGCCGGCACACCGACTTGCGATCTATCAGCGCAATGTGGACTGGTTCGACTTCTGGCTTCTAGACCATCGCGATCCCTCGCCGGCAAAGGCTGCGCAATATCAGCGCTGGGACGCACTGCGTCGCTCCCGACGCCGCCCGGTCACGCCACGCGGGTCGTAGCGGGGCGGGGCTTACGCCCATGCTCTCGTCCAGGCTTCGACATCGGCGAGCTGCAGCAGCCGGTAGAACGCCTCGCCCTGAAGCGGGCCATCATGCCCGAACGCCTGCGAGACCGCGACCGGATCGATGATGCCGTGTGCGGCGAGTTCCCCGCCGAGCAATAGGTCGCGGATGACGCTGGGATTGGCGTCGAACAGCTCGGCGGAAAAGATGTTGGGCGATCCCTTCGAACGCCGATCGGCAATGCAAGCCGGTAGGTCCTGCGCGAAGGCGCGCCGTGCGATCAGGCGGTTCTGCCCGCCGCCCAGCCAAAGCCAGCTCGGAATCCGCAGGCAGGCTTCGACGACGGGCTGGGCAAGCAAGGGCAGCACGGTCGGAAGCGGATCTTGCGGGTCGATGCTTTCGACATAGCTTTGCGCGAACGTCAGCAGCGCGATGTGCGAGGCCTGTCCCGGGAGGGCTCGTCTTGGCGCGCGCAGCCACGGGTGGATCGGCGCCTCCGCAACACGGGCGGCAGCATCGCGTGCCAGTAGCTGGATATCGCGCGGGTTGCGAAACGCCGGGCCTCTGAACCAGGCACGGTTCACAGCAGCCACGGTGACCTGCCAGACACTCGCCGAGGCCAGCAGGGCCACATCGATCGCCGATTGCCAGAAGGCCGCGCCGGGCCCGCGTGTAAGGAGGCGATCCGCCGCAGGGGCCGCCGACTGCAAGGAGCAGAAGACATTGTCGCCGCCGCCGCCATTGAAGATCACGTTGGCCCCGGCGATCGTCGCGGCGTGTGCGGCGGCGCGCGCGGTTTCCTGCGAAAAGGCGCGGGCGCTGGGGCGCGGCAGACGGGCCGCCAGCGACGTTGCGAAGTCGATCTGCGTCGGATCCCGCAAATGATCGAGCAGGACGCAGTGAAGCGCTGCCGCGACGGACCGCGCGTAGACACGCTCGTCGCCAGCCGTATCGCGGGTGACCAGATTGAGGCAGGTGAACGGACGCTCCTGATGGGCCAGCGCTGCCGCGACGATCGAGGAGTCGAGACCGCCCGACAGCATCAGGAGAATGTGATCGAACTCTGCCGCGCGCGCCGACACGCAGGCGAGCACCGCGTCGCGAACCAGCTGCGTCGCCTCGCCGGGGTCTTCGATCCGTCGGTCCGTGCCGGCGAACATCCAAGGCGACCAAACCTCTTCGAGGGTGGTGTCGCGCGGATCGAGCGTCAACCGGCGACCGCCGGTGATTTCCGTCACGCTGTCGAGGCACGTCTCGGGGTGATGTATCTCGCGCGCACCAAGGTGGATCGCGATTGCTGACCAGTCGATCTTGGGGGCGACCAAACCGGTTGCGATCAGCAGCGCGACATCCGACGCGATGATCACTACGTCGTCCGCGCTGATGAAATAGCAGGGGAGTTCCCCGAATGGCGCGCGCAGAACGCACGACCGCCCGGCTGCGCCGGGCAGGATCGCGACATATCCACCCCAATATCGATCGAGCAGGCACTTACCATGCGACGCGGTGATCCGCTGCGCCTCATGTCGGTCGAGTGTCGCGATCCGACCGGCCCCCGACGCGGAAAAAAGTGATCCGAGAATCGCGCCACCATCCTCCGGAAGCCTGTCGAGGGTAAGCGTGCCCGCCACGCCCAAACTCAGCCGATCGGTGTCGATCACGCACTCGAACCCGGGAATGGAGTCGAAACAGGACCGAACCGCACGTGTCGCCCGAGGGCTCGACTCGGCCGATGAGCGCAGGATACCAAGATAGCGGCCGCGCATCAGATGACCAGGATCGGAGTGAACGCGCTTACCCGCTCGATCCGGTCGTTGACCAGGAACGCACGGTCCTGGACCCAGCAATGTGCCTCGAACGGGAAGAGCTTTACGCCGATGATGAGATCGACGCGTAAGCCCGCGCCGAGCAGATGGCGGGCAAGCGCGACCGAGCGCGGCAGGCATTGACCCTTGGGCGACGCCACCAATTCCGTCCGGTGATGGGCCGCCGCGATCGCGCGGACCTGGTCGGCCTGCTCGTCAGCATCGACTGCCGACTTGGCCTTGGCGCGTTCCACGCCACGCAACACCGAGCCGAGCGTCCCGAGACGCAGCGCGAGCGTCGCCACGGCCACGCCACCGAGCGCTCGGGCAAACGCGCCGGGCCAAACGCCAGGAAGCGGGGCATCCAGCAGACTGTCGCTCGCCGTGTAACGCGCCGCGCACGGGGTGGGCGCGATGTCGGTGTCGGAGCGAACGAGCGTTCCGTCTCGCAACAGCGCGTCGAGGAGCATGGCGGCTGGCGCCTGCAATTCAGCGCCGGCGCGCAGCGCCTCGATGAGCGCCTGTGCCCGGCCGCTCAGGCAGAAATAGCGGTCGGCTTCGATATCCAGGAAAACCAGTCGGTCCTGCACGACGCAGAACGATGTTCCAGCACGCAGAGTATAGCCCATCGCGCACATCCCCGCGAGAACGGCGCGCGGCTCGGCCGCGCGCCGCCTGCCTCAATCGTCCGACATGCCGAACGCATATTGGCCGCCGATGTCGTCGATCTTGACGAGGAGCGGACCCTGCGTCTGGGTGCTGGCCGGACCGAGGTCGATCACGTCCGACGGGACATCATCTTTCTGTGCCATGGTGACTTCCTTTCGGTTGCTGCGGTTTTGCAGCAGCCCGAAGCTAGGACCTTCTGCCGATTATAAGAATTCTATAGTTGGACTATAGAACGATTATTGTCCCGTCTGGCAGAAGCCGGTCTACCGCTGTGAAGCGCATGTCCAAAACTATTCGGATGCGCCATCATTGCCTTCGTATCGCGTCAACGATGTCTGCAACGTGCCGCACGCGACGTCGATGATAGGCGTTGAGGAGCAAGCGCAATCGGGCGCGGTCTCCGGTTGTCATGGCCTCGACCAGCCCTCGCAGTTCGAATGCCGCGCCTTCGATGACGCGCGACTCGGCCCGGCGAGCCGCGCGCAGGCGGTCACTGTTCGACGCGATCGCGCGGCGGTGCTCGCGGTTGGCAGATCGTTCGGCGACCCAGTCGAACAGCTGCGCCGCTTCGAGCTCGCCCGCCGAGACCGGTGGCCACGCCGATGCCGGAGCATCCGCGGGGTCTCTCGACCAATTCGAGATCGCTATCAGCAGGACTTCGGCGTTCCAGCCATAGAGATCGCGCAAGCCGCGTTCGCTTTCCTGCGGCATGTAGAAGCCCTCGCTGGTGCGGGTCTCGATCAGGCCTTCTCCTGCCAGCACGTAGAGCGCATCGCGCACTGGTGTCGCACTGATGCCGAGCGGCTCCCCCAGCGATCCGGGCTCGAGCCGCTCTCCCGGGCGGAACTCTCCGCTCAGCACGCGCCGCTTGAGCACATCATAGGCGCGTTCCGCGGTCGGCCCCGCGTTCATGCCGGCCTCCGCTGGGTGTCGACATAGTCCTCGACCAGCACCGTCTGGTCGGGCCGCAGCGCGTCGATCGCGCCCAGCGGCCGTTCGTCCAACTCGCGCAGCAGCACCGAAGGGCACTGGCCTTCATAATTGCCGAGATTGGGCCGGTGCTGCCGATAGCCGACCAGCGCTGCCAGCTCGGGTGAGAAGCGCCGTGCGACCGGGGGGGGATAGGCCAGCCATTGGTTTTCGTAAGGCTTCAGCCATCCCAGGCAGTAGCCGACGACCATGCCGCGCCTGACCTGGTGCGTGCAGTTGGTGCCGGCCGCGTGCAGCGTCGACCCCAGGAAGATCAGCGCGGATCCGGGCGACATTTCCGCGACCACCGGAGCGGAGGCGGGACCCTCGTCGAGCGCTCGGGCGCCGTGGCTGTGCGGCCAGACCAGGGTCGCCCCATTCTCCGCCGTATAGTCGGTGAACGGCCACATCACGTTGATCAGATACTCGCGCACGCCGACGTCGCCACGCCACATGTCCTGGTCGCGATGCGGCAGTTGCGGCAGCGCGCCGGGGTGGATCGCGATCGCCTGCGTGACGTTGAGCTGGATCGTGTCGCACCACGGCTTCAGCACCTGTTCGGCGATGCCGAGGATCGTCGGGTGGGCGACGAAATTGGCAGCGCGGGACGAGCGCGCGAGCAGTCGCCCGAACCGCTTGGTCTCCTCGCCGTAGAAGCCGCCCTCGCAAAACGGTGTCACGGCAAAGCTGTGCTCGAGCTCGGCGTCGATCGCGGCGACCGCGTCGGGCGGCATCAATGCCGGCGCGACGACATAGCCCTGCTTTAGCAGGATCGACGAGAGTGCCGCGATCTCACGTTCGTCGCGTGATGTTTCCGGCGCCTGGAAGCGCGCGGCGAGATCGCGATCATGCAGCATGGCGCGTCTCCATCTCCGGTCCGGGCCGTGCGCCGATGCCGCGCCACGCGAGCAGGAATGGCGTCTCGGCTGTGATGTCGATGCGCAGCGCCACCAGCGTCCCGCACGGCAGCGGAAGCGGTGTCCCGAGCGCGGAACAGTCCCAGCCGAAATCCCGGATCTGCTCGAACCAGGCCAGTTCGGCGACACCGGTGTACGTGGTGATGCCGCCGGCGAGCGCCTGATCGACCAGCGCACGGACCAGAATGTTGCGGACTTCCCGGCGCTCGGGCGCCCGCAGCCTCCGGTCGAGGCAGAAGCGCGAGATTTCGTAGATCGTCTCGCCGACCGGCGGCGCTTTGTCGCACAACGCTGCGAACACGCTGTCGATCAGATGCGGCCGAATCGTCGGCAGCAGCCGCGTCGAAGCGAGATGCTCGCCTTGGACATCGGCGATGATCAGATAGCGAGCGTGCTCGTCGTCGAATTGGTCGAGTTCGTAGCGCTCCGCCAGTACCGGAAGATCCCATTTCAGCAGATCGACGAACACGCGCTTGCGCGCTTCGTACATCGCTCTGAGATGATCGTCTGTCGCCTGTCCCGGCGTATGGATGAGATGGTGCATGTGCCTCGCTCCTTGTGTGGAGCGGCACCTTTTCGTCGGATTTGGACGCCGGGGTTCCCCAGTACTGGGGAGGACTCAGGAAAAAATATCGTCGAATGTCAGCGTACTGTCCCGCAACGTGTGAGCCAGCAGCAATGCCTTGTTCCCCGCCCCATATAACTCCCGCGCGGTCTTGAGATGGGTATTCACCGTCTCCGTGCCGCGTCCGATCAACGTCGCCGACTGCGGCGCGGTGAACCCGCGGCCCAGCAACAGGATGCATTCGATCTGCCGCTCGGTGAGCTTGGGCGTGAGAAGCCCGATAAAGCGAGGTCGCAGGATTTGGCGTGCGCGCTGGAAGGCGTGCGAGCCGATGGTATCGAGCACGGGCAGCCAGCGACGTGGAAAGTCCCGCCCGCCGCCGAGCGCGAACGAGATCGAACCGCTCGACTCGCCGGCGACATTGGCCGGTACCGTAAATCCGTCTGCGATGCCGAGCGCCCGCGCCTGCACCATCCAGATCACGTCGTTCGAAGTGACCCTGAGCAGATTGTGCAGATCGGACCATGGGAAGCCGGCGTTGCGCAGCTGGCTGAGCCGATGGACCGGATCGGAGACCATCATCGCCCGCTGGTGATACATCCGGACCAGCGCCTCGGGATAAGTGTGCAACCGCAGGATCCTGCGCGGCGTGAGCGGCGTCTCGAGATGATCGACCAGCGCGAAGAACTGAAAGCCCATCTCGACGGTGATGCCCGCCAGGCGGCGCTGCAGCTCCTCGAGCGTCGGCGCTGTATCGATCAACCAAATGAAATGCTCTGCCAGCTCCATTATATCCACGGCGCTTCGCTCCTGTCGCACGCGCCTCCCCTGAGAGAGGTCGCTTTTGAGATTGGCACTTCGACGGGATCCTGTGTTCGCCGATCGGGTCGTGTGCGGCACGCAACTTCGAGAAAATCACTAGAAATGAATTTGTTACGTAATTTTCGTTACGGGTCAATCGTCGAACTCGGTAACGGTTGCACTAACCTTGACGCGTGTCTGGCGCGGCGATTCGACACAGCTGCGCACCGCGATTGCGCGTGACCGACGGGGGAACTTCACCCGACTGGCGCGATGCAGGGTTCTATGCACGGCTGCGCGGGATCGATCGCACCGGCCTGGCGTGGGAGTGGCTGCGTCGCGACCCCGATTATATTGCCTGGTATCGGCAGGTTTCTGGCGCGACGCCTGGCGATGCCACGCCGTTCGATGGTGCCCGCGTCGATGCGCACCAATGGGGGATTCACTTTCGCTGAGCATCCGGCCCGCGCCGCGCCCGATGCCCGGATCATTTGGCGTGCCGATCTCGATCCGGCGACGCTCCATCTCGATGCCGTTCCGGTCGGCCGGCGCGATTCTGACGGGATCGACATCGCCCGACTGTCGCCCTGGCTCAGCAGCGTGACCGACGGGCGAGGGAGCCAGCACGCGATCCTGTCCGATGGCTGGCACCATATCCGACTGGAATTCGACCACGGGAGACTGATTCCCGGCGATCGGGTCATGCTGCGCTATCGGCTTGACGGGATCCAGGCGGTCGATCCACCGTTACTGGCACTGCGTCGCTTTCTGTATCTCTATCGATACCGGCGCTTCGCCGCGACCTTGTTCCCGCGAGACCGCCGGGTGGAGCGCTGGGTCGAGGCCTTGCGCGTCCACGACGCGCTTCGCGCCGGCGCAAGCTATCGCGAGATCGGCCGCGTCTTGTTCGGGGAGCAGCGCGTCGAGGAGCAATGGCTGGCTGACGGGCAGTCGCTTCGGCATCGGCTCGTGCGATTGGCAGCCGATGCGCACAGAACCGCCCAGCAGGGCCATCTTTCGCTGCTTCGCCGCCGATAGCGTCGTCCCATAAGATGGAGGCCGAATGAGAGGCTATTGGGGGGCGACTGCTGCCGTTCGCGTTGGACGTCGACCGATGCCGCGCACCTTAGCGAGGAGGCGAGCGTCTGGAGCCCGTCACGCGCCCGTCGCGGCCGGCGCTTCGAGCAGCCAGGATGCGACGATGCGCTCATAATCGACATAGGGAATGGTGTTCGGATCGAACTCGAGCGCGGCCGCCATCTCCGGAAGATCCGCCAGGAATGCATCATGGATCCGCCGGACCCGATCGGCGCTCGGCAACTCGCGCCGCGAAACGTTCGCCAGCCAATCCCTGACCTCGCCGAGTGCGCGTTTTGCGTCGCCGCCATGCTCGTGAATGTCCATGCCGGCCAGATCGGAGATGAAGCGCTGATAGCGATATTGCTCCACGTCGAGGATCAGGACTCGCTTGGCCTTTTGCTGCGTGCCGCCGTACCGCTTGGCGCCGAGGAACAGGCCGAGCTCGAGCGGCATGTTGAAGCGGGGTAGATTGCTGTCCGGATCAAGTTCTGTGCGTGACAGGTCGTGAATCCCGTAGCGGCAGGCTGCGATCAGATCGTAGATCTTGTCGATCCGCGTTTGGCCCCCGTCGTCGATTTCGCGCGCCGAGCGCGGGCGGAACCCGCAGACGAGAATGGCGAAGATCAGCGCGCGGAAGGTGGCCGCAAAGGCCGCATCGAACGGGCAGTTGATGAAGACGTCGTCCGCCGACATCGTCTCCGCGGGCAAGCTACTTCCTCTTGGAAAGGACGCTCTTCACCGCGGCCGTGATCTGCTTGTCGGACACCGTGGCCTTCTTGCTCACGACCGGGGCCAGCACGAATCGACCCGTCGCGGCACTGCGACCGAGAACGGCTGCTTTCGCGCTCTTGGTTGGGGAGGTGCCGCTGGTTGCCATGGACGAAATGTGCGCCTTACGCGCGTAAAACACAATATATTTGGGGAGTGTTACGGTGATTTCTGCGGTTGCTGGGAGCGCCGGCAACGCGCGAACCACGATTCGACGGGGCAATGTCGGTGACGACTTCATCCGTTCGCTAAAGTCGTCGATCGTAGCCGATGATCCAAAGCGGCTCAATCATGGTGTGTTCGTCAAAATCATGACCCGGTGACGCCGAGCGAGTAGACGTGAGCGTTGAAATCCTGGACGGATTCAGCCGGAACGGGGGCGAAATGACACTGGAAGAGTATCGACGCGGTGGGCGCTCCGCATATGCCGACTTCGTTGCGGCGATCCGCAGCGTCCTTGAGGCCGCCGTCAAGGTGCACAACGTCGTCCCGCACGCGATAACCGGGCGTGCCAAGCAAGCCGGATCGCTCGAGAAGAAACTTGCTGACCGCGGTGTGGATCCCGCCAGCGCGATCGAGGAAGAGATCAAGGACCTCGCCGGCACGCGTATCGTCTTCCTCACCAACGCGCAGGTCGATGGCTTCCATAATACAGGCATCCTGCGCGAGAATTTTGAGATCCTGTCGGTCAATGTCCACCATCCGGTACCGGGCACCGAGACCGAAACCCGCCTGTTCGACAGCACCAACTATCTCGTGCAGCTCAAGCCAGAGCGCCTCGCGCTTCCCGAATACGCGCCGTTCGCAGGGCTCAAGGCCGAAATACAGGTCCAGACCCTGCTCAATCACGCCTGGGCGGAGATGGGGCATGACACGATCTACAAGCAGCCGGATCTGAAACATGTCGGCAACCAACGTCTCGACGCGATCAAGGACCGCATGGACAAGGTCATGCGCGAGTATCTGCTGCCTGCGGGTCACGATTTCGACAAAATCGCGCGCGATTTCAGCCGGTTGATGGAGGCCGATGAAAGTTTTGATCCGATGGTCGAAATTCTTACGTCCTCCACCGACAACAATGCGCTGTCCGAGGGAATCGGGAAGCTCAACGATCTGATCCTGCCGCAGGTCGACGACCGGACCGGCGAATTTCTCAAACTGGTACCGCTGCTGGTCGCCGCGGTCGAACGGTCTCGCGGCACAGCCGCCGCCCCCGTCGAGAGTGTCTTCGGCACCTATCCAGGAAGGGGTGGCGACGATATCGCCTCAAGCGTCGCGCAGCTGTTTGGCGATCATCTTTACAGCGATCCGAAAGTTACCTTCTCGACCCTGGTCCAGCTCTATAAAAATGCCGCGACTGACACCGAGCGCAAGACGTGGATCGAACTGGCGACGCGCTTCTCCAAGCACGATCTGGCGATCTGGGAGAAATATGGTCCCGCCGTTCCGCAACTGGTCCTCGACGCCATGGGAACGCTCGCGCCCGCGGCCATTGCCGCCGCGCACGGAGTGCTGGCAGCTATGCTTGGAAATATCCTGGCGGCCGAGCTCGG
Organism: uncultured Sphingomonas sp.; assembly: GCA_964243205.1. GTDB lineage: Bacteria > Pseudomonadota > Alphaproteobacteria > Sphingomonadales > Sphingomonadaceae > Sphingomonas. The sequence goes on along the minus strand of CAXTEO010000080.1, from coordinate 9,908 downwards.
CGGCACCACCCAGAACGCTATGACGGTCACCATCCACCACGCTGCAGTGCCGGTATCTGAACTGCTTCGCACCCAACGCGGCGCGGCGATCGGATATCTCGAGCAGATGCTCGATGCAGCAGGCGACGACTTTGCACGCCGCGAGATCCTCACCGCACTGCGCAAGGCCGCTACTACCCCCTATCAAGGGGGGAACGAAGACCTGATGCGCATGGTCATGGAGGATGGCGCACGGGTCTTGGCCATCGAGACTGCGCGGATCTGTGCCTGGGGGCTGGAATTACGCCGATGGTGCGAGGTCGATGCGCTTCACACGCACTACCGGTTCAGTGGACTGGCACCGCATCTTTCTGCGAACGCCGAAACCGCGGCTGCTCAAGCGCAGATAGTCGCCGCGGTTCTGGCGCTCCGCGACGCGCTCAACGCAGATCCAGAGTACGTGCTTTACAAAACTTTGGTCGGCCATGGCTCGGTCCGACCGGACGCCTGGGAGGCGCATCCCTTCGATCCCGATGCAACGAACGCCTGGCGCGCCGCAAGCTTTCCCGCGATTGTGGCCCAGATTACCGACGCCACGGTCGAGGCATGGATCTCCAAGGTGCGACGCTATATCGCCGAGCCTAAGACCACCGGCGGCGAACTGATGCCGCTCGGGGATTGTATGATGCTGTTGGGCGAGAGATCACCGCGGGTCGCCGAGCGCTTCCTCTACGAGATGGACGAGCCCCTCTCGCCCGTGCTCGTCTCCATCCTCCTGGGGATCGATCGCACGTCCGACGCAGCGATATCGCAAGATCACTTCACGCAGTGGGTTGCGCAAGGGCGCTTTTTCTCCCGCTTAGCCGCGTATCTGCGCTGCCAGGAACCGTTCGATATTGAGGCGCTTCTCAGCGCCTCGGTTCGCGCGATCGAAGTGTCCGACCTCGAGGGGGTGCTGGGCTTGGTGAACGTCACTGCGCAACGATATGCCTTGATGCCGGATCCTAGGCTGATCGACGACGTGTTCATGCCGGCGATCGACCTCATCACCAGGCTCAAAAAGAGCGAGTGGATCAACGAGGCCTGGGGCCTGCATCGCGGCGAGCTTTTCGCGGCGCTGGATGAGCGCCAGTCGCGGTTGCTGATGCAGTCCTTCGTGGAGGTCCCCGAAATCGAATATCCTGCCGACGCGCTGCTTACCGCCGTCGCCGAGCGCTTCCCGAGGCTGGTCCTCGAGTTTTTCGAGCAACGCTGCAAACGGGAGCGCGGCAAACGTGGCGACCCGTTCGATGCCATCCCGTTCCAATTGCATCAGCTCAAGGGGCCGTTCGCGCGTGAACCAGCGCTGCTGCTCGATGCCGCGCGCCGCTGGCACGCACATTCGCCAGGTCATCACGAGTTCCGCGGAGGACGGCTCATCGGAAATGTCTTCCCGACTCTGTCGATCGAGATCGCGGTTCCGCTTGCCGAAATCGTCAGGACCGGAGGGGAGGACGATCTGGCCTTCGTCCTTACGACTTTGCTGGCTTATGACGGCAACGCGGCGATCTACCCCGTGTGTATGGACGTCGTAGATCGCCTCGAGCCGGGCAACCCTCTGTTGCAGCGCTTATCACACGTCTTTTCGAAGACAGGCGTGGCGATGGGGGAATTCGGTTTCGTCGAAGCCGAGGGCGCGCACCGCGCGCGGCTCGAGCAATGGGTCGATGATCCGCGTCCCAAGGTCCAGGCCTATGCTCGCGACCAGCTGCGCGAGGTGCTCCAGTCGATGGCCTGGCAACAACGGCGTGCCGTTCGGGATGTGGAACAGCGCAGGCGCGACTGGGGCGAGGTTTGATCACGGTGCGTCATGATATCGCACGATATCGTCGGCGAGCGTTCCGATGGCGCGCTCATAGGGGCGCATGTCGAGCACCTTGCCGCCCTACTCCAGCGCAACACGCAGCGGACCGGCCTTCTTCACGTCGCGCGTGAGCACGACCGAGGACAAGGATGCCGCTCCCAAGGCGGCGTCGCCTTCATTGTCCGTGAGACCGCTCCCGCGATCGCCCCTCCCGAGCAGATAAAGCTTCGATACAGCTGCATAGAAGCCTCGTTCGTCATCGGATTGGAACGTGCCGACATCAAAGCCGCCGTGTCGCTCCAGCCCCCCATCCTCGCGTGCAAAACCAAATGTCGTGGTCACCTGCACACCGGCATCCTCCATCTGACGGGCGATATAGGCCTTGAGCGTGGGCTTGGTATTCGGGATCGCAATCGTCTCGATTTCGATCTCCCGCGCGATGAACAGCACGAACCGGTTGCTCGGCAGCACCGCCGACAGATCCACGTCGAGCGCATGGAACAGGTTCCACACATTGCTGTCGATCGTGACCGCGATCCGCCCATCCGGGCGCCTCAGATACGGCATGCGGGACCGGCGGATGCGCTCGACAGAAAATGGCGGACGCCGTGCCGATCGGCTTCGTCGAGCGCGCCGTCCGGTCCGTTTCGGAAAGATCGTGCGATCGCCATGCGGTATGGGGTCCCTCAGATGATCCCATGATGCGCGTCGCCGCTGCCTTCGGCAAGCAGGGCAAGGCGTTCGCGCGTGGGCGCCAGGTTGGATCGGGCCCCTCGCGCTTCGCGCGACCGCGCTCCAGGGCTGCGCCCCCGAGCCCCTGACGGGTCTCGGCCAGTCGGTTCGGATCGCTGGGGCCCGGGCGGCTTGGCCGCCCGGGATAAGGTCGCCGCGCAGCTGCGCGGCGGCGTTGGCTGTGGCCACTCCCGGACAGGCGGGTGCGGGCGTCGCTTCCTCCTAGGGCCGCCTGCGTCGGCCGCAAGCCGGGCCTGTGCCCGGCTCCTCCACTGCGTTCCGGCCCTTTGGGTGCGGCCGCCGCGCACGGCGGCCCTTTCCGGTGCGCTCTCGCCGCCCACCCCCGCCTTTCCGGGGGAGGCCATGGGGGTTTGGGCGGTGCTGGAGGTGAGCCATGTCTGCACGCAACGCACGCCGCGCCGGGGGCAAGGGCAGGGACGCTGCGCCCGCCAGTCCGCGCGCCGATCTCTATTCCGAGGTCACCAACCGGATCATCGCGGACCTCGAAGCCGGGCGCTTCCCTTGGGTCCAGCCTTGGAAATCGGGCGGCGGTGTCGCCCCCGGGATGCCGCGCAATGCGCTCACCGGGCGGCCCTATTCGGGAATCAACGTCCTCATCCTGTGGGCCACCGTCATCGAGCGGGCATACCCCACGCAAAGCTGGCTGACCTTCAAACAGGCGCTGGATGCAGGCGGCTGCGTGCGCAAGGGCGAGAAGGGTACCACCGTGGTCTATGCCGATCGCTTCACGCCCGAAGCCGAGAAGGACCGCGCACGCGAGACCGGGGAGGACCCCAAAGCGGTCGCCTTTCTCAAGCGCTTTACCGTCTTCAATGTCGCGCAATGCGAGGGGCTTCGCGACGGTTTCGCCGCCGATCCCGCGCCCTTGCCCGACGATTGCGTGGTCCCGCTCGCCGAAGACGTGATCTCCGCCAGCGGGATCGCCGTCCAGATCGGGGGCAGCCGCGCTTTCTATGCGCCTGGTCCCGACCTCGTCGTGCTGCCGCCGCAATCGGCTTTCTTAGAGCCCATCAATTTCTACCGCACGGCGCTCCACGAGCTGACCCACGCGACCGGCCACGCGACCCGGCTCGCGCGCGATCTCAAGAACGCCTTCGGGTCGGAAGGCTATGCCCGCGAGGAACTCGTCGCCGAACTCGGCTCGGCCTTCCTCTGCGCGGCACTCGGCATCGTGCCGACCGTCCGCCACGCCGACTATCTCGCCAGTTGGCTCGACGTGCTGCGCGGCGACACCCGCGCGATCTTCCGCGCTGCCAGCGCCGCCAGCAAGGCTGCCGACTGGCTGCTCGCCCGCCACCGCGAAGCGCATGCCGATGCGCTGTCGCCCGCCTCCGAAACCGCCCGCGATCTCGCCGAAGCTGCCTGATCCGCACCGAGGAGAAACCGTCATGGACTTGCTGACCCACGACCTGCGCTTGGCGCTGCGCGCCAATCATGCCCGTGCCGAGACGCCCGGCCACGATCCCGCGCCGCTCGTCAAACTGTTCAACCCGGCAGGCCCGGCGACATGGCTCGCGACCGAACTCGCGGAGGATGGCGACGCGCTGTTCGGCCTTGCCGATCTCGGTTTCGGTTGCCCCGAACTGGGCTGGTTCAGCCTGTCCGAACTCGAGCGGCTCGTGCTGCCCTTCGGGCTCGGCATCGAGCGCGACCTCGGCTTCGCCAGCCGCCTGCCACTGTCGAAATGGGCTGCTGCCGCCCGCGCCACCGGTTCGATCCTGACCACCGAGGCGATCCTCCAGCGCGTCCAGACCGCGCGGATCGCGCCCGTTGCCCTTCCGCCCGATCCCTGACCGGGCGGCGGACGCGCGGCGCGTTCCCGCCGCATCTTGGCCGGTATCGTCCAACTCGGAAGACCGGCTTTCATGAGGAGAAGACCGATGAAACTCGCAATGCTTCCGCTCGGCAAACTTAAGCCCAGCAAGACCAACATGCGCTACGGCAGAAAGGCCCCCGACGTGTCGGACCTGCTGCCGTCGGTGCGCAAGCACGGCATCCTGCAAAGCGTGCTGGTCCGGCCCGAGGGCGATAGCGACGAACACGGCGTCGTCGCTGGCCTGCGGCGGTATCATGCGGCGTGCATCGTCGCCGAGGAAACCGGCACGCCCGAACCGGTCCCGTGCGCGATCCTCGAAGAGGGCGACGATGCCGCCGCCATCGAGGCCTCGCTGATCGAGAACCTCGCGCGCCTCGACCCCGATGAAGTCACGCAATGGGCAACCTTCACCCGGCTGGTGCGCGAAGGCGGCCGCATCGAGGATATCGCCACGACCTTCGCCATGCCCGATCTGGCGGTGAAACGAATCCTCGCGCTCGGCAATCTGCTGCCGCGTATCCGCACGCTCTACGCCAGCGATGCGATCGACCGCGCCACCGTCCGCCACCTGACGCTCGCCAGCAAGAGCCAGCAAAAAGCATGGCTCGCGCTCGTAGACGATCCCGAACAGCGCGCGCCCGCCGGGCACCAGGTGAAGGCATGGCTGTTCGGCGGACAGTCGATCGCGGTGTCGCGCGCGCTGTTCGACGTGGCGACCTATGGCGGTGCCATCGTCGCCGACCTGTTCGGCGAAGACCGCTATTTCGCCGATACCGACGCTTTCTGGGTGGCCCAGAACGCCGAGATCGAGGCGCGCCGCGTCGCCTATCTGGGTGCGGGCTGGGCCGATGTCGTGCTCGTGCCCGCGACCGAACCGTTCGCATCGTGGGAGTATGAAAAGGCCCCCAAGCGCAAGGGCGGACGCGTCTATGTCGATGTGCGTTCCACCGGCGAAGTGGTGTTCCACGAGGGCTATATCAGCCGCAAGCAAGCCGCGCGGATCGCCAAGGGCGACACCGCGAGCGGGGCCAAGGCCCCGCCTCGCCCCGAACTGACCGCCACGATGCAGACCTATATCGACCTGCATCGCCACGCCGCCGTGCGCGCCGCGCTGACCTCGGCACCGCACGTCGCGGTGCGACTGATGGCCGCGCACGCCATTGCCGGATCGCATCTGTGGGCGGTCCGGGTCGAGCCGCAGACGACGCGGAGCGATGCGGTCGCCGAAAGCGTCGAGAACGGTATTGGCGAGGCGGAGTTCGACGCGCGTCGCCGCAGCGTTCTGGCGGTGCTCGGCTTCGCCCCCGACGAACCCACTGTGCTCGGCGGCACCCATGACGATACCGGCGTCGTCGGTATCTTCCTGCGGTTGCTCGATCTGCCCGACGCCGCCGTGATGGACGTGATCGCGGTGGTGATGGGCGAAAGTCTGGCGGCGGGCAGCGCCGCCGTCGAAGCGGTCGGGCTGCACCTCGGTGTCCGGATGGAGCGCTATTGGCAGGCCGATCCGGCCCTGCTCGACCTGATCCGCGACCGCGAAGTGCTGCTGTCGCTCGTCGCCGAGGTGGCGGGGCCGAGGGTCGCCGACGCCAATGCGGGCGAGAAAGGCAAGACGCTGCGCCAGATCGTCGCCGACCATCTGGCAGGGGCAGGGGGCCGCATCGCTCCCGAGCATTGGGTGCCGCGCTGGATGACCTTCCCGCCGTCCGCCTACACGACGCGCGGCGGGGTCGGCACGGTCAGGGCGCATGCCTTGGTCGAAGCGGCGCGGCCCGCCGACCCGCCGGTCGAGCCGGACGGCGAGTCCGCAGCGCCGGACCCCGACAATGATAGCGGCGCGCACGCGCTCGCTGCCTGATCGGTCGGGACGGCGGCGGTGCCGCCGTCCCGCTTCTTGAAATCTGGGTGAAATACGGCCCCGCGGCTCGCGCCTCCGGCGCTCGCCACGGGGTTTTCCGTTTGGGGTGCGTCGCTCCGAATCGCTGGATTGCCCGGCACGGTGAGCGCTACACCGCTGTCATGACGACACCCCACGATCGGCGCGATAACGAAACCTGGCTGATCGACGCCGCGCATGCCGTGCTCGCCAAGCGGGTGGTGCAGGGAGACGGTGCGCTGACATTGCGCGAGCAGCTGATCCATCGCTTCTGGGTCGCCGACCTTTCGATGCGCCGTACAGGCGATCTTGCCAGCGCGCGCGACCTCGCGCCGCGTTTCCTGGAGGACGGCCGCGCGGCGGCGAGAGCCATGGAGCTCCCGCAGGCGACCGCGTTCTTCGCGCTGTCGCAAGGCGAGCTGGAGCGCAACTTCTTCGACTTGTTCGATTCCGTCGTCGATGGACTGAGGACGGCGCGCGTCGCCAATTCGGTCGCTTAGGGGCCCTGCGCCTCCGACCGATCGCATCGCCGGGACCTGCGCGTTCCGCGGCGGGGGATGTCTCGGGTCGCTGCCCGTCAACGATCCGAAGACGGTGCGCGCGCTTCAGGCGGAGCCCCGCGCTTCGAGCGATTCCGTGGCGGGTTTCACGATCGCCGGGGCACCGCGTCTCGGTGGCGCGCCGCTCCGTTCCGGCTCCTCGGGCGCTGACCTGGGGCGGCCGGCACCCTTACGAAACCATCGCCTGCGACGTATTTCCCCGCCCGCGCCCACCCCACGCGGCACGCCGCGTGGGGCCCCGAGCCTGCGGGCTCCTCGCGGCCGCTTCGCTCCAAATACGCCTTGGCTCCGGTCCTCCGCTGGCGCTTCGGCCGTGCCGGTTCGCGCGGGCACCTGAGGCCGCCCCTTTGGTCCGCCCATCGCCCGGAAACGGTTCGGGGCGACCATCAAGGAGACGCACAATGCCAGCCATCGGTTATGTCACCCGCGACGGAAACGGCTTCAAGGGCCAACTTCGCACCCTCTCGATCCGCACCGACGTCGAGATCCTGCCCAACGGCCGCAAGGCCAACGACGTCCAGCCCGATTACCGCGTGATGGCAGGCGGCGCCGAGGTCGGGGCCGGCTGGATCCGCCGCAGCGAAAGCTCAGGCAAGGACTATGTGTCGCTCAGCCTCGCCGCGCCGGAGTTCGGGCCACGTCGGCTCTACGCCAATCTCGGCCGCGCGGCAGGCCAGGACGACGCGGATTCCTTCGCGATCATCTGGAACCCGGCCGACTGAGGCCGCGGCTCCCGCGCCCCACGACGCGGGAGCCGAACGCCCGGTCCAGGCTCGACGTGCGAAAACGCGGCTGCGCGTTTTCGCACGTCTTCACGTCCGCCCATTTCCGTCAAAGTCCGTCCAACGCGGTGCATCCCGCACCGCCGTCAGATGGACACGCACCGTGGATGATGCCGCTCTTCGCGCGCGGCAGGCGCGCGAAGCCTCTCCCTTCCTCACTGCCGCGCAGGCCGCTTTTTACCTCGGCCTCGGCGAGAACACGCTCCGGCGCCTGCGCCGCCGCGGCACCGGACCATTCTGTCGCCTGCATGGTGGCACCTGGCGCTACCATATCGACGATCTCGATCGCTGGTCCGCCACCCAAACGCCCGGAGGCCAGCATGGTTGAGCGCCGCGATCTTCCCCTGTTCGCCTGGGGCGACGCGCTGCGCGCGCGCCGCCGGCGCGCCGCACTCCTACGCGTACGCGCAGCGCTGCTCGCCGCCGGCATCACCTGTATCGGCGTCACGATCGCGGCGCCGCCCGCTCCGCGCTTGGTGTGGAATGCGAGCGCCAGCGCACCGATCGGGCTGTACCGCGTGATCCCGGGCGACCGGCCCGCGGCCGGCGACACGGTGATCGCCTGGCTGCCGACGGCACCGCGGGCGCTCGCCGCGAGGCGCCATTACCTCCCCGCCAACGTGCCGCTGGTGAAGCGGGTGGTGGCCGGGCCCGGCGACAGCATCTGCGCGCGTGGGCCCGTAATCACGGTCAATGGATACCGCATGGCGATCCGCCGCGCTGCGGATCGCGCCGGACGGCCGATGCCGTGGTGGAGCGGGTGCCGAACCCTGCACGACCGGCAGCTGTTCTTGCTGATGACCGCCAGCCCGGACTCGTTCGACGGACGCTATTTCGGGCCGAGCGAAGCGCGCGACCTGGTCGGCCGGGCGACCCTGCTATGGGCCTGGTGAAACGCCTGTTCCACGCGACGGCGCTCGTGCTCGCGAGCGTCGCGCCGGTGCCGACCCAAGCTCAGGCAATCTCCCGGTGGCAACCCTATATCACCGAGGCCGCGCAGCGTTTCGGCGTTCCCACCGAATGGATCGAACGCGTGATGCTCGCCGAAAGCGCAGGGCGCACCCGTCTCGACGGGCATCCGATCACCAGCCGTGCGGGCGCGATGGGGCTGATGCAGCTGATGCCGCAGACCTGGGGCGCGATGCGCCGCGCGCTCGGACTCGGCTCCGATCCGTACGACCCGCATGACAATATCCTCGCCGGGACTCTCTATCTCCGCTTGATGTATGACCGGTTCGGCTATCCTGGCCTGTTCGCAGCCTATAATGCCGGTCCCACTCGTCTTACCGAACATCTGGCGCGGGGCACGCCGTTGCCGAGCGAAACGCGTGCCTATCTCGTGACCGTTGCAGGGCCCAGTCAGCGCGAGATCCGGCCGCCGGACACGCTGTTCGCTGTGCGACGCGACCCGGCGTTGGCCGCGGCGTCGGTGCCGGCCGCAGCATCGCCAGACCCGCTGTTCGTTCCTTTGTCGGCCAGGTGAGGGCACGCGGGGCGAGCGTGTTGTCCCGAACGACTGTGGAGGGCTCGTCTCGGATCGTCCGAGTATGGCGGGCGCCGGCACGTCTCTCAAGGCCGGCGGCCCCTCCAATTTTGCTGCGAAATGGAGGCTGCTGCGCAGCCGAGTTCGTTTGTAGCAGCGCAACAAAATCGGTTCCTCCGCCGCCGCTGCGCGGCACCTCCGCTGGCGCTCCGGTGGCCCTGACAGACGCGCCGGCGCCCGCCGTCGGAAGGCTGTCCTTCACGCAAGAAGGAAGACGCAAGAGGAGGTTCTCATGACCATGGACAGCATCATCGCAAGCTCGAACGACAGCTTCACGGCGCTGCTTGCGGGGCTCGGCTGCGAATTTGGAAGCGCCGGAATCGAAGGCCTGGCGCGGCATTTTCTGGACGCGGAGGCGGCGGATTTTCACTGGGAAGCGCGTATCGCGGAGCGATATCTGGGCACATTCGAAGCGCTCGAGAGCGATGACGCCGAGTGGGTTCGGGTCGCGGTGATCGGGCGGCTGGCAGGGCGCTGGTACGCCGCGGTGATGATCGTGGATGGCGATGGCGCGGTCGATCGGATGCAGCGCGTGTGCGAATTCGAGAGCGCACCCGAGGTCAGAAGCGCCTATCTTGAAGCGCGTTGATCGGATTTCGGGCGGGAGCGTGGTCGGGCCGGCCGCGCTCCCGGCAGGCCCTGTGGTCGCCGAGAGCCTGGGGGTGACAGAGCGGAAAACGGCGAAAACGGGGGAGGGCGCGGAATGCCGCTGTAATTGGGCAGGCGACCGCTGTGGCGGTATCATGTGCGGAGACC
>CAXTEO010000079.1:0-20818 GCA_964243205.1 uncultured Sphingomonas sp. | reverse complement strand
GGTCATAGGCCGCGCTGGTGCTCGATCGCTTCACCGATTTCACGAAAAAGGTGCTGGGATCATCCGCGCCGTTCAGCAGCAATGGCCGGTGGGTGCCGAGATACGTGGCGATGTGCGCATATAGGTCCTCTAGGTCTGGTAGGATCAGTCGATACGCCTGTCGGCCGAAGAAGGATGAGTTGGCATTCTTGAACGCAACCGACGGGATGACGACCTCCCAGCCATGCTCGCGCGTATTCCAGCGCAGCTCCCCGCACCGCAAAGCCTCGAGTTGACGATCGCTGCGCGGTAGCGTGCCCTGAGGGCTCACCAAGAGCTGCCGCAAATTCTTCTGGCGGACCCCGAGGTGCAGGCCAAGACGCAGCATAAGATAACCGCGCATCGCCTCGGCGGTCGCCTTCGGGTAGCGCCGGGCATCCGGCAGGCGCGCGAGAATTTCGGTTGTGATCCGCCGGTAGATGCGCACCGGACTTTCGTCCTCAAGCACCGCCAGGATCGGTTCGAAGGGATCGCGATGCACCCGCACGACACGTTTAATCTGCGCGATGCGTGCCAGCGCATGCTCGTTGCCAATGTCACAGAATCGATCCCAATCGCTGACCGCGAGGTCGATCTGCTCCTGCCGAACAAGTCCGGCGATCGGCGTGAGATGCACCGCCAACTGCGGGTTCTGTCGCAGCCAGCCGGTCTCGCTGCGGGTGATGGCCGCGCCCAGCGAGAGCATATCGACTTCCCAATTGGTGAAGAAGCCGCGCCGTGCCTCCCGCCAAGCCAGATACCAGTCCCACACGGCAGGAATTGCCAGCAGCACGAGGGTCATGCCGCGCGCGGGGACGCCGCGCCCCTGAACCGGGCCATCCGGATCGGCCGCCAAAGCTCCGAACATCAGCGCAAGATGTTCGGTCTTCTGCGTGACCGTTTCCGCGCCCCACACACCGCTCCGTTTGACGCCGATATCGGTGAGCGTCGCGCTCTTGAAGCGTAGAAGCTGCGCCAGCTCCTTGGTCAACAGGTCCGGCGCCATTCGGCTGTCACGAGGGTCGAAGCCGTCCGAAAGGGAGGCGGCCGGTACACAATCGGATCCGTAGAAATCGGGAAAGCGGATAGAATAGCGCGTCTTCATGGCCTCGGCCTGAAAACGGCGATACTCGGTCGAACCCGAGATGATCACTTCCCGGACCCATTGCAATATCTCGGCCCGCTCGGAAATCGAACGGCGCTCAAAATCATCAGGAAGGTGCCAGGCGAGCCGACGTCGCTCCGAAGGTTCGAGACCGGAAAGATCGCGACCGAGCATCGCCTTTGGCGGGCTGCCGATCCTTTGGCGGAAATATCCCGCCGGGAGTCGGTAGCGCTGCTCGATACGCGCCAGCCATTCGAAGCTGCGCGCCGCACTCGGGAGCTTTCTCCCCGTGGCCCAGCTGCGCACCGTTTTCGGGTCCACTGTATAGCCCTGATGCGCGAGCGCTTTGGCCAAATAACCAGGTGAGTCGCCGTGACGTCGGAGGTGGAGCGTGAGAGCTTCTGGAAAAGTCGGAGGATCAACCCAATCGTCTAATAGTGGTTCGGGGAATTCGACGATCGGCCGAGATTTGCGCCCCCGCTTACTTTGCCTCGACCGGTCGGAGGACGGTTGCGGGAGGATGGCAGCGCGAGAGTCGGTTGAGTCCTGACGGCTCGGTAAAGAGGGCATGAAAAGGGAGTTTTCCTGAAAGAGAGCGGATATTGGTGACATCGGTCGGATGGGCCCCGCCCTGCTCCCTAAAAGGGCTCACATTCGAATGCGTTAACGCCACACTTCAGCAGGCGTTGGGGCCGAAAACTCGGGCACCCGGCGCTCGGCATTATGCGGCAGTGGCGCCGTCAGCTCGGCTGGTCGGGAAACAACCCGGGCATCCAACGCGATGCGAGCTTTGCCGGAAAGGCAATGCGCAGAGGTGCGCGCGAGCTATCCGAGACCAGCACGCCCATCTCGGTGAGCGTCGCCGCGACGCGGCGCGCTTGACGGTCACCAGTGCCGACGATGCTCTCAAGCTCACCGCGGGGGAGTTCGCCGCGATAAAGAACCGCATCCAGTACATTTGCGGCCTTGCCCGGCAGAATACCAAGGGCGATCTCCTCCGTCGCCCATCGCTGAATGCGCGTACGCAGGCGATCGGACTCGACGAGGCTGGTCATAAAATCGACCTGATCGATGCAGATCTGCAGAAAATATACGGTGAATTTGGCCAGCTCTTCTTCGCTCAACGCGCCACGGCCATCAAGATCGTTACGGCGGGGCAAGTCGCAGGCAGCGAGGTGTTGCTTGTACCGATCAGCAGTCCGCCCGAAACCGCGAGCAACCGACCAGACTCCGCCTGTGTCCAAGGCGTCGATCAGCATGGCGTGTGACATCAGCCGAGCGACGCGGCCGTTTCCGTCGAGAAACGGGTGAATCCATGCGAAGCGGTGATGCGAAGCTGCGATCGCGACAAGCCCGTCACTGCGGCCGAGCCGGCCATAAGCCCATTCAAAATGCTCGACAAAGCGCGGCACGGCGCCGGGGCTGATGGCAATGTGGCGTCCGACCTTTACATTGCGCTCTCGGAAACGCCCTGGTTCGACATGCACGCGCTCGCCGGATTCCGGCGTCACGACCCAGAGCAGATCCTCGGGTAGCTCGGCACAGAAGCGAGCATGGGTTTCCTCAAGGCCAGCGCGGGTATGTGCACGGCCCGCCAATCCGCCATCGTCGATCCATTTCTGCACAGCGATGTGCGCACGAGCTTCGAGTTGAAGATCGCGTTTGATAGGGTCGTCGCTGAAATCGCCTTGCAGAGCGCGTTCTATGTCTACGGGGTGGGTATCGTGCCCTTCGATCAAATTGCTGTAGTAGCAGTTCATCGCGCGGACGAGCTGGGCAAGGGCGGTGCGGATACCATGCGGGAGACTGCTGCGGAACGCTGCGGCCTTGAGCGCGAGGTCCATTGCGAGATCGCGCACTGCTGACAGATGTGGCGATCCCTCGCCAATCCGCATTGGCTGCATGAGATCGATTGATTCACCGCGATCGTCCATTGCAATGTCCGCTTTAATGTCCGGTTGGTTTGCCAACAATTCGAGGAAATCAGGCCAATATTTTGACGATAATTCATCTAACATGCCAGCGTTATGTCCGCTTTTTTGGCCGATTTTTCGCCAAGCGCAGAGGCCTCAAGCTTGGATTTGCAGAATTTGAATCGCGACACCTCATTCGATCGCTGTTTTGCGTACGACCTTCGGTGTCTTCAATTCGCCCGCATGTAGGAAACGTCGGGGGGGGTACGGCCCGGTCCGGCCGGCAACGCAGCGCAGCGCAGATATGGGTAGGAGTCTGCCATGCACCGGAAGCTTCCCCACGATGCGCCGGGTGTCGACCCTGTCATTACGGCAAAGGTATGAGCGCTACCCTCGATGCGGATAGTTGAACCGCGCCAGCGGGTCTGCCTCGGTGCCCTTGGCAAAAATCACAGTGTCGGCAGGATGGACCTCCTGCTGTGCCCAATGATCCCAGTCAGGGTGGATGAAGTCCGGTCTGCCCCAGATGCGCACGGCCGACAGAAACTCGCCACCACGAAATCCGACGAAGTGCAGTGCAGGTTTCACCGTCATTTCACACTCCGCAGTGGCTATTCTCAAGCCCGACTACCCGAATGATCCGGTAGCAAACGGCTACTCCGCACTCATCACAGATCAGCCCAGGAAAGATCGAAGCGCGCCAGATATTTGCGCAACCGATCTGCGTCATTGGAGGATGCCCTGCGCGCGCGGGAGGCCGCGAACAACGTACGTCCCGCTTCGGAAAGCGACCGGCTCCTGCGACAGCAGTCGAGAACATGCGCCAGCTGTACGCGATCGAACGGATCGAGCGTGTCACGCTGTTCGGCCGAAAGGACAGCGGCAAGGCCATCATCGGTCTCCTCGCCCTGCGCCCACGCGCGCTTCAGCCGCGCGATCTCCGCCTCGACTCCGTCGAGATCAATCCGCCCTTTCGGGCTGAAGGTCGCCATCCGCGTCACGCTCGATGCGAGATCGCGGAAATTGCCTCGCCATTCGGCATCCGGCGCGCAGGCGAAGGCAAGGAAGCGATCCCGCGCCTCCCTGTTGAATGTCACGCGCGTGCCTTCGCGCTCGGCGAAACGGTCGAGTTCATAGTCGAGATTGGGGGCGATATCCTCGCGCCGGTCGCGCAGGCCCGGAAGGGTGAAGGTCCACAGATTGAGCCGCGCGTAGAGATCATCGCGGAACGTGCCTTGCCGAACGCACTGGCCAAGATCGCGGTTGGTGCCGGCGATCAGCTGAAAGTCGCTTGCCGCTTCCTTGTCGGCGCCGACGGGAAGGAAGCGCTTGTCCTCGATCGCGCGCAGGATCATCGCCTGCTCGTCGAGCCCGAGTTCGCCGATCTCGTCGAGGAAGAGCGTGCCGGTATCGGCGGTGCGCAGCAGGCCCGGCCGGTCGGCCGCCGCGCCGGTGAACGCGCCTTTTTTGTGTCCGAACAAGGCGGACATCGCGCCGTCGCCCTTGAGCGTCGCGCAATTCACTTCGACGAACGGTCCGCGCACCTGATGCTTGAGGCGCTTAAGTTCGTAGATCCGTCGCGCCAGCTGACTCTTACCCGCGCCGGTCGGCCCCATCAGCAACACCGGTGCCTTGGAGCGCACCGCAACCTGCTCGATATCGTCGATCATCCGGTTGAAGGCAGGGTTGCGCGTATCGATCCCGGATTTCAGGAAAGAGGTACTCTCGGCGGCGACCGCGGCGAAGCGCGTCGCGATGCTGTCATAGCGCGACAGATCGAGGTCGATGATGTCCCAACTGCCAGGCGCGCTCGACGGGGATCCGCGCTGCGGCTGGGTCTGGATCAACCGGCCTGGCAGGTAATGCGCCTCGGTCAGCAGGAAGAGACAAATCTGCGCGACGTGCGTACCGGTGGTGATGTGCACGAGGTAATCCTCGGCATCAGGATCGAACGGATAGGCGCGCGCAAAGTCCAGCAACTTGCCGTACACCTCCTCGAAATCCCAGGCATTGGCGAAGTCGATCACGCGTCGATCGACCTGTGTCTCCGGCGAAATCGAGGTGATGTCGTCCGCGACATATTCCGCAAGCCGCCCGTGCGACGTGCCGTGCAGCAGCACGAAGCGGTCGATCCGAAGATCCTCATGCATGCACAGGCCGACCGATGGCCGCCACTTGTTCCAGCGTGATGGACCGAATTTCCCCGAGTCTAGCGTGGATCCAAGAAATCCGATGGCGACGAGTGGCTTCATGATGATCCTATGGGATAAAATCCTATCCTAACTGATATGATAACAATGCTCCTCCTGCAAACAATCTGTTTGCGCTTGGGATGATGATTCCTGAAATAGCTACGTAAATACAAGTGGTTATCGATGTTGTAGGGCTGGACAGGTTCAACTGGCATGCGGATTGCGAAGCATGACATGTCCCGCTGGTGCTCGAACATGGCCAGCGGGACGGCGCGGCAGGGGTGATCGGAATGGGCCGATCACCCCGGAACCGCAAAGGATTTGAGATGGCAAACAAGAGCCTCTTCGCATCGGCGATCGCCAAGCTGCTGCCGGCAACCGACAGCGTGAACCGCGAAATCGCGCCGGCCTATGCCTATGGCCCGCAGGCCAAGCTTGCGCAGCTGGCGGCCACTGGAACGCTGTCCGACAGCTTCTACGCATCGGCCGAAACGCATCTGGCCGAGACGATCGAAGCCGCGAAGGCGGTCGATCCGCTCTTCGTTGCCAAGGCGGCGATCTATGCCCGCAAGGCCGGAACGATGAAGGATATGCCGGCCTTGCTCTGCGCTTATCTGACGCTGGCGGATCCCGACCTCGCGGTCGTGGTGTTCGGGCGCGTGATCGACACCGGCCGCATGCTGCGCACCTTCGTGCAGATCATGCGATCGGGTCAGGTCGGGCGGACGTCGCTCGGCACGCGGCCGAAACGGCTGGTGCAAACCTGGCTGGAGACGGCGTCGATGCGCGACCTGATGGCGGCTGCAACGGGCAACGACCCGTCGCTGGCCGACATCGTGCGGATGGTGCGGCCGAAGCCGGCGACGGACGAGCGACGCGCTTTCTATGGCTGGCTGATCGGCAAGCTGTACGACGTTGCGGCGCTTCCGGTCGAGATCGCGGCGTTCGAGGCGTGGAAGCGGGACCCTTCGGGTGTCCTGCCGCCGGTGCCGTTCGAATGGCTCACCGCGTTTCCGTTGAGCGCGGAACAGTGGGGTGAGTTGGCGCGCAGCATGGGCTGGCAGGCGCTGCGGATGAACCTCAACACCCTAGCGCGCAACGGCGCGTTCGGTGTGGCGGGGGTCACCGATGCGGTCGCCGCGCGGCTGTCGGACGCGGCAGCGATCGGCAAGGCGCGCGTGCTGCCGTACCAGTTGATGGTGGCGCTGGATTCAGCAGGGGAAGGCGTGCCGCTCAAGGTACAGGCGGCGCTCGAGACTGCGCTCGAGGCTTCGGTCTCGAGCGTGCCGAGCGTGGCGGGTCGCGTGGTCGTCTGCCCCGACGTGTCGGGGTCGATGGCCTCGCCGGCGACAGGCTACCGCAAGGGCGCCACGTCGAAGGTCAGTTGCAACGACGTGGCGGCGCTGGTCGCGGCGGCGATGCTGCGGACCAACCGCCAGGCACGCGTCCTGCCGTTCGAGCAGAAGGTCGTTCGCATCACGCTCGATCCGCATGCCCGGCTCGCGGTGAACACCGCAAAGCTGGCGGCGGTCGGCGGTGGCGGGACGAATGTTTCGGCGCCGCTGGCCAAGCTGAATGCGGAACGGGCCGCGGTCGATCTGGTCGTGATCGTCTCGGACAACCAGTCCTGGGTCGATGCGGTGCAGAGCGGCGCGACGCAGACGATGCGCGAGTGGGACAAGATCGTCCGGCGTAACCCGGCGGCGAAGCTGGTCTGCATCGACATCCAGCCGCACGGCACGACGCAAGCGTCGGGCCGGGCAGAGATCCTCAATGTCGGAGGTTTTTCCGACGCCGTGTTCGACACGATCGCAAAGTTCGCTCGCGGCGAAACGCGCGACTGGGTCGGCATCATCGAGCAAACGGAGGTATGAAGAACTGGCCGTGGCGAATGCCGGTGGGACTACATCCACTGCCGAGGTCCGACGAGTAAAGCGCCCGAGAGCCAGTGATGGTGCGAGGGAGATGCGGGTTCGAATCCCGCCGCTGGAACGTAGCTTAAGGACCGCGTCTCGCCACCACTCGTCGCCACGGCCAGATATCATCACGGCGAATGCCGGCATGGACTACACGGTGTCGCGGGTTCGAATCCCGCCCCGCGCAAGCGGGTAGCTCAGCCTGGTAGAGCGCAACGTCCGCCACCTTTTCGTCGCCGTGACAACATACGAAGCTGGCAAATGCCGACGGGACTACATGGTACAGGAGGTTCGAATCCTTCCCGGAGCGATCCGGAAACGTCTCGTCATTCCTCGTTGCCAGCAACAATCATCGGCGAATGCCGGTGGGACTACAGGGAGAGCGCCTGCTTCATGCAGGAGGTCGATGGTTCAAACCCATCCCCGGGTGACCGGGTAGCTCAGCAAAAAATGTCTCGCCAATCCTCGTCACCGATACCGACACCGCCGACACGTGGCGAATGCCGGTGGGACTACACGGACCTTGGGGGTCGCCGGTTCGAATCCGGCCGGGCTTCGGCTCGTAGCTCAGCGGTTAGAGCATCAGGCAAGTCTCACCAATCTCTCGTCGCCACGACCACGGCGTGCAACAGTTCAACAGGAGGTCAGAATGACCGAAGCCAATTTCGAATTCCAGCACGTCGAGGGCGGCGTACCGATCAAGATGTGGACCCGCGGCGTCGCCGTGGACGACAAGGCGCGCGCGCAGCTGATACGCGCGGCGCAGATGCCGTTCGTGTTCAAGCACGTCGCTGTGATGCCCGACGTCCATGTCGGCATCGGTGCGACGATCGGCTCCGTTATTCCAACCAAGGGTGCGGTTATCCCGGCTGCAGTCGGGGTCGATATCGGCTGCGGTATGATGGCGGCGCGCACCTCGCTCACCGCGAGCGATCTTCCCGACAATCTGGAAGGCGTCCGTGCCGCGATCGAACGCGCTGTGCCGGTCGGCCGTTCGGTTGGTCGCGGCAACCGCGACACCGGGTCGTGGGGTGATCCGCCCGCGGCGATCGTCGATGCATGGGCAACGCTGGCGACCCGTTTCGGGCAGATTGTCGCGAAATATCCCAAGCTCACCAAGTCGAACAACCTCGTTCACCTCGGCACGCTCGGCACCGGCAACCACTTCATCGAAGTGTGCCTCGATACCGAGCAGCGCGTGTGGGTGATGCTGCACTCGGGCTCGCGCGGCGTGGGCAACGCGATCGGCACGTTCTTCATCGAGCTGGCCAAGCAGGACATGCGCAAGTGGTTCGTCAATCTGCCAGACGAGGACCTCGCCTACTTCCCGGAAGGGACCGAGCATTTCGACGATTATGTCGAAGCGGTCGGGTGGGCGCAGGACTATGCTGCGCTCAATCGGCGGATGATGATGACCAACGTCATCGCAGCCATGCGTCGGGTGATCACCAAGCCGTTCGACGCGGAGCTGGAGGCGATCAACTGCCACCACAACTACGTCACGCGCGAGAACCACTTCGGCCAAAACGTACTCGTCACCCGCAAGGGTGCGGTGCGCGCGGCGAAGGGCGTGATGGGGATCATTCCCGGCTCCATGGGGGCGAAGTCGTATCTCGTGCGGGGCCTTGGCAATGCGGAGTCGTTCGACAGCTGCAGCCATGGTGCCGGGCGCGTGATGTCGCGCACAGAGGCGAAACGCGAGGTCACGGTGGCGGAACATGTCGCCGCGACCGAGGGCGTAGCCTGCCGCAAGGATGAAGGCGTGATCGACGAGAGTCCCCGCGCCTACAAGCCGATCGAAGCCGTGATGGCGGCACAGGCCGATCTCGTCGAGATTGTGCATACCTTGAAGCAGGTGGTGTGCGTGAAGGGGTAGCCCTTCACGCCGCCATCCCAAGAAAGAAGACCATGATCATCATCGATGGATCTGAAGGCGAAGGCGGCGGACAGGTCGTGCGCAACGCGTGCGCGCTGTCGCTCGTCACCGGCCAGCCTTTCCGTATCATCAATGCGCGCGGCAAGCGCGAGAAGCCGGGGCTGATGCGGCAGCACGTCACCGCGGTCGAGGCTGCGTGCGCGGTCGGCGGCGCGACGTGCGAAGGTCTGAGCGTCGGGTCGTCCGAACTGACCTTCCGTCCTGGCAAGGTGACGCCGGGCGAGTATCGCTTCGCGGTCGGCACCGCTGGATCGACGGGGCTGGTGCTGCAGACCGTGTTGATGCCGCTTGTGCTCGCCAATGCACCGTCGCGGCTAGTGCTCGAGGGCGGCACGCACAACATGCTGGCCCCGCCGTTCGACTTCATCGCGAAAAGCTTCCTGCCGGTGATCAACCGGATGGGGCCGAACGTCACTGCGCGTCTGGTGCGGCACGGCTTCTATCCGCGCGGCGGCGGACGAATTGAGATCGATATCGCGCCCGCTCCGCTGACGGCGATCAGCTGTGTCGATCGCGGCGCACTGATCGGCCGCTCGGCCACCGCGCTTTTTGCCGGCCTGCCGCTGGACGTGGCTGAACGCGAGATCAAGACGGCGCGCGGACTATTGGACTGGCCGGAGGATGCCTTCTCGATCCGAGAGCTGCCCGAAGAGCAGGGCCCGGGCAACATCGTGTTGCTCGAGGCGGTCTATGAGCATGTCACCGAAGTGGTGAGCGGCTTTGGCAAGCTCGGCGTTTCCGCCGAACATGTCGCAAAGACCGCCGCGGCGCGCATGGCTGGGTATCTCGCGTCGGATGCCTTTGCGGGACCGTATCTCGCGGACCAGTTGCTGTTGCCGTTCGCGCTCGCGGGCGGCGGCAGCTTTACTACCGTCAAACCGAGCCAGCATAGCCTGACCGCCAGAGTGATCATCGAGGCATTTCTCGGGCAGCGTTGCACCTTCCTGCAGTTGCCAACCGGCACACATCGCATGGAGGTCCGCTGAACCCTGTTGTGAGTTATTGGACTTCGTGCGCATCGAGCCAGGCGAGCGTTGCGGGCATATGGCCCTTTGCGGCCTGCGCTCGGACCGTGCCGTTTTCATCTTTCGCACGTGGATCTGCCCCGGCGCGCAGTAATGTCACAGCGACGCGGTCATCGTCGGTCGACAGCAAGGGCGTGGTGCCGTCCTTGTCGTGTGCATTTGGATTCGCACCGTGTTTAAGCAAAAGCTTCGCGAGCTGCGGGGAGTCGCAACCCATCAGCGCTGTCCAGCCAAGGCTATCGCGGGCTTCCAACGGCACGCCCAACTCGATCAGCGTCTGGCCCATCTCCAGTTCCTTAGCGGGATGCTCGTCGCAGGTAGCTGCGCTTCCGCGAAGTGCCGTTAAAGCTGTCCCGTCATCACCCACAACATGGGGGTCAGCACCAGCCTTCACGAGATTGCGAGCGATCTTCGCGCTGCAACCCACGTTTCTGAAGGCTGCCGTCAGGGCTGGGCGTGGGATGGCGGTGAGCGCGCCGCGGCTGGCCAGGTTATCAAACATAGCCTCGCTTCCGCCTCTCGCGGCTGCGTGAACGAGGATCGTACCCAGCACCTGGTCACCGATCTTTGCGTCGAGCGGCACGCCGCGCTCGACCAGCGCTAGCAACAGCTTCTCGACGCCTTGCGCTGGACGATAGCCACTCAGTTTCGCGGCTGCGGCAGCCGCGAGCATCGCGGCCGAACGTGACCGATAGTCGAAGTGTGCTTTGTCAAGCTCATCGATAGTTTGGAGGTTGCCGTCTACCCAGCGACCGGTGCCAGCAACCGCGTCGACTGCCTCTTCGAGTTCGCGAACAGCCTGAGGCATGCCCGCCATCGTGCCGATATAGTCGGTCAGGCTCTTGCTCGCCTTGCCAACCCGGACAGTAAGCACCTGCGTTGAAGCATCGGTTGCGCCGTAGGCGTATTCCTTCTTGAGCCCATAAAAATGCGCAGCTCGAAACTGATCGAGTAGTCGCGCGACCGCCATGGGATCGACACGCGCGGTATGATGCCCAGGCAGCAGAACGTTGTTACCGTTATATTCGAGATGGACTTGGGCCGCCGTGCCCCTGAAATGATTGTCGCCGGTGTCGAACTCGACAAGTCCGTCACCGTGTACCGTCACGCGATAATCGGGGCAGCTCCCGAAGCAGGCGCTGCGGTGGAGTGTGATCTCGAAGTCCGTTGGGTCGGCCGCAGGAAAAACAATTGCAGCGTTCGGCGGATCTGGCTGCTTCTGATAGCTGATGCTGACCCGGCCAACTGCATTCACCGGCTTGCCATCGAACATCTGCGGGCGGAACGTCCACGCCCGAAGCGCAGCCAGCGCCGGGGCAGGATCGAGCTTCTGATAATTGTCGATGGGCTCCGCCGCGATGACCTTGCCGGCGGTATCAACGGTTACGAGCAAGGTAAGGCCAGCAAACCCGCTATCCTGCGCGATCACAGTCGTTTTGCCCGTGAGACGCTGATCGTCGAGCTTATAGAAGCCGATTGTCGGCACCTTATCGGTCGCGCGACATGCGCTCCCGGCGACAATTAAGGTGAAAAACACGCACCGCAGCGCGCGACCGAATCGCATACCCGTCTCCCCTGAAGGAGAGCATGGCAATCGAGGACCACTGTGGCAACGCGGCCTGACTTCAGCATCAACCTCAAAGGCAGCTTCAACTCCATTTCTCTTCGCTCATGCCTGCCGAGGCGGATCCTGAAAGCTGCCGCACCTCATGCGTAACGTCGAACTCAGGTACGATCAGTGTCGGATATTTTGGTCATCGGCCGGTACCTTCTCATCGATGCGTCCGAGCCAGCAGGCCATCGCAACGCATAACGGTGCGCTACCTTATCCGACGTCCAATCACTTCTTGAGCTTCATTTGCGGGCGAGCGGCCTCTGCTTGATCCTTGGCGACCTTGAAGTCGGCGACCAGCTTTTCCAGATCTGCAAGATGGGCTTCGAACTCCTCCGGCTTGGGTACCGGCACGGTGTCTGACGCCGGGTTGTCATGGCTGTGGGTGTTGGCGCGTGACATCCCTTCGTGGAACTGGATCGCGAGAGTGTCAGGCAAGGTGACGTAGCGGAGCATCTGGGTCTGGACGACATCCGAGCCGCGACGCACGATATCGCAGAAGATTACTTCCTCGACCACGCGCTCATACGTGTCACGCAAGCGGCCATAGAGACCCTTGATCTCGTACTCATAGTCGGCTGGGCTTGCCGCGTGGAGCTTGAGCATCGGCGCAAAGCGGCTTTTGATGATGCCGATTCGCTTCGCGACGTTCAGGCCCTTCCAGCCCATTCCCGCGGGATCGACCTTGCCGGCCGCGTCGAGGTCACTGAACAGGGCAACGGTCACAGGACTAATTCCCGCTTCATCGGCCGCGCGGCATAGTTCGTTGAAAAACACCATGTCGTGCGTGAACACAATCACCTGTCGTTTGCCTGCTTCCTCCGCGATGCGGTCCGCGACCTTGGCACTGCGCTCCCGATCAAGAGAAGAGACGGGATCGTCAACGATGATCGGACCCGAGCCATCGGTCAAAGCGACCTCGGTCAGGAAGCCGGCGAGCGCGAGCGCCCGCTGCTCACCTTCGCTCAGAATCTGCGAGGTGATCTTGGTCAGCGTTGTCTGCGGGTTCACCTCGAACTCAGCCTTGGTTTGCCCACTTTTTCGCGCCAGGCCGATCTTCAAATGTTTGATTTCGAAGCGCTCGCGCTCGGCATCAAACCGCGACATGACAGCCGAGGTCAGATGGGTGTCGAGTAACTCGTTTGCCCGCTTGGTAATTCCAGTGGTTGCGACCAAAGCCAGTGCCTTCGTGTAGGCAGCGTCGGTCACCATCAGGTCGCGGCGCGTGATCAGCTTCGCGGCGTTGGCGTTCAAAATCTTGCGATCTTCAAGTTCCGCTTTTTCGGTCTCGAGCTTGAACCGCTCGTCCGCGTCGCTTGCCTTAATCAGTTCGGCCTTCTCATCAGCGAGCTTGGTGGCCAATGCCTTCACCGCCTCGGCAGACGACACTATAGCCGGCATGTCGTTCTCGGAAATTCCTGCAAACCGCGCCATTGCGGCCGCGTGACGGACAGTCACCGATTGCTGAAAAGTCGTCAGGGCATCAGCGAGTCCTGTGTCGCGCGAGCGGATTTGTTCGATGCGCTCTGCGAAGTCGGCAGCACCAAGGTGGTTAAACGCTGGCAGTGCTGCGATGGCGTCGATAACGGCCTGCTCGGCCTTCGTCGCTGCCGTATCGAGCGTATCGTCCATATAGGACTGAAAGCGCTGCATGCGGGCTGCCCCATCGGGCAGAAGGGGTTGCTGACACAACACGCAGTCCGCGTCAGAGGCGTCGTTCGGCACGACGGGGAAAGCTTTCTCTGGATATGCCTCGGTGACTGAATAGTCTCGCGCTGCGCGCCACAATTTGCGCCAGCTCTCGCTGCTCACGCCGGCTAAAGGTTCGTCGTCGAACAGAGCGCCGGCGGCGAGTTTGGCCGTTTCGCGCGCCGTTACTGCTGTGCTTTTGAGATTGGCTGCAGCTGCCAAGGCTTTGTCGCTCAACCCAGTTTCGACCGTCGCGCACTCGACTGCGAGCGTCTCGACCCAGGATACAAGGTTGGTCATGTCGGCGGCTGCGGTCGATCCGGCCGACAGAATGCCGATCACTTCCGTGAGCCGGGCGTCATCAACCTCGCTGAAGGCCGATGCCTTTTCGATCGCCGCGTCTGTGGTGCCTTTGGTGACCGTGCGATTGAACTTTTGCGCGGCCGTTTCGCGTATTGTCAGGAAAGCGACCGTCGCCAGAGAGATTTTGGTGCCGACCGCGGCTTGCTGCTCCGCCTCCAGCACGGCTTTGAAGGACAGACAAACACCGTTCAACCGGTGTAGAAGTGCGAGGCCGAAGGGCAGGTATCGAATCTTGTTACCCTCGTCGACATACAGCTGGGCGGACGCGGTATCGAACACCGCAACTTGGCCGAGCTGAGACGCCGCTGTCATTCCCGGCGACCATGCGATCGGAACATCGCCGGCGCCCGCGTCGATCATGATGTCAGCGGACAGCGCGCCTTTGCCGTCGCCATACACATCCGCGAGTACCTTTAGGGTCGCAGCGCTCTCAATGCGGGTTCGGCAGGCAGTCCGCAGTATCCGGACGAAGCCGCTCTTGCCGCTGCCATTGCGACCGTACACCACGGTCAGCGCCTTGGGGCAGAAATCGAGTGATGCGTTCGCGACCAGCCGATTGACGCCAGCAATGTTCGCGATGCCTTTGAGGACGATAGGGGTGTGCTTGCCGCCGCTAAAATGTGCCTTGGTGAAGGGATCCGCGATGGGCGGCATTTCGGAGACTGTGAACCCTGCAGCATGCTTGACCATTCCAAGCAGCTCAGCCTCGTCGAACTCGCTCAGATCATTGGCAATAGCGAGGCGGCGAAGGCAGTCCTGCCGCCACGGCACCTGTGTGTTCGACCACGCAACAACATCGTCAATCGGTTCGCTAGCCATCGTTCCCCCCCGGGCTATTTTGCATGATGGCAGGCTCGGTCAATCCGTGTCTGTCGTCACCCTTATTACCGCCCGGGACGAGACCCCCGTTCGTTGCGGTCTCACTATAACCAAGGCGGCTTGAGGCGCGAGGCGAAAGTAGTTTGCCAAGATCCGCGCGCGGCAGCGAAAATGTGCGTACGAGACGGGCGTGGCCATAGCCGTCGCGACATGATTGAATGGCTGAAGGTGGAACGCCGTAGCAGCTGGCGAATGTGCGGTCGCGACTCTCAGCTGCCACGCTGGCCAGCTGAATGAGTGCTTGCTGCCAGCGACTGGCTCCCTAGGAACAACAGGGCTTCAACCGGTAAATCTTCGCCGATTGAAGTCTACCGGACGTCGAAGACTAGCAGTGCAATGCCACTTCGAACAGAACGTCAGGCCGCGCTCTGCGTCTCGGTTCGCAAGCGAGCCTTTCCGCGGAGTTCATCGAGGTAATCCGACCAAGCTTGCATAATCCGCACGCGCTCGTCCCAATATTCGCCACGAGCGTAAATCCGCCTGACAGCGTTCGCATCAACGTGCGCAAGCTGTCGTTCGATCGCGTCCGCCGACCACTGGCGTGTCTCATTGAGGAGCGTGCTCGCCATCGAGCGAAAACCATGGGCGGTCATCCGATTTCCGCCGTAGCCAAGACGCTGCAGCGCAAGATTGAGGGTGTTCTCGCACATTGGCCGATCGCGCTTGCCCTGGCATGGGAACAGATAGCGGCCCTTTCCGCTGACCGGCTGAATCTCGTCAATGATCGCCAACGCTTGCTCGGATAAGGGGACATAATGCGGTCGCCGCATTTTCATTTTTTCTGCGGAGATGGCCCAGACCCGCTCATTGAAATCAAACTCAGCCCATTCAGCGTGCCGTAGTTCGCCAGGACGCACGAAAAGATGTGGAGCCAGGCGCAGTGCAGCTTGCGTGACGCGATATCCGTCGAAGCCATCGATCGCGCACATCAACTCGCCAACTTCGGCAGGTTTCGTAATCGCCGCCAAGTGCTTGACCTTCGGCGTGATCAGCGCGCCGCGCAGATCGGCGCAAACATCGCGTTCGGCACGAGCGGTCGCAACCGCGTAGCGAAAAACCTGTCCGCAGATGCCGCGCAAGCGGCGCGCAGTCTCATAATGTCCTTTGGCTTCGATCCCGCGGAGGACCTCGTAAACCTCGTGGGCGGAAATACGATTGATCGGACGATCACCAAGCTGAGGATACGCAAAATCCAGAAGCCATTTTTGCTTCTGGAGCGTGATGTCCGCACGCCCCTCCCGCTCGCACTTGCTGTACCACTCCCCGGCCACCACTCGAAAAGTGATCTGCTCGGCCAGCTTTGCAGCGAGCGCTTCCTCTTTCGCGACCGAGACGGGATTCTTGCCGTCGGCAAGGATCTTTCTGACGGAATCGCGCTTGCTCCGTGCGTCCGCAAGACTGACCTCGGGATAGACGCCAAGCGCCATTGTCTGCTGTTTACCGGCCCAGCGGTACCCCAGGCGCCAGTAGCGCTGCCCGGAGGGCTGAACGAAGAGGTAGAGGCCGCCTGAGTCGCCAACCTTGTACGGACGCTCCCTGCCCTTGGCGGAGCGGACTTCCAATGCCGTGAGAGCCATGTTGGTATCTCCCGTTGCTGGTATCGGGAAGTACCAACAATGGTGCCAACATCGGTCTGGGATGCAATGACACACTGCGGGTCTTCCAGAGCCAGTTTATGGCAGAAAACCGTGGTTTTTTCAAGCTTTCGGAGAAGCTGTGGTACCCCTTGGGAAGGGGTACCTGGTGCCCGGAAGAGGACTCGAACCTCCACGCCCTTGCGAGCGCCAGCACCTGAAGCTGGTGCGTCTACCAATTCCGCCATCCGGGCACTGGGTAGGTCGCGGGCCTTAGGGGAGCGGAGTCGGCCTTGTCAACACGAGCGTTGCTGGGCAAAGGCTGGCGGCATAACCGGACGGCAGGCACAAGGCGCACGCGATGAAGAATACATTGGTCACGCTGATCGGTGGCGGAGGGTTTCTCGGCCGCTATGTCGCACAGACGCTGCTGGAGAGCGGCGCGCGCGTGCGAATCGCGCAGCGCGACCCGCGCCAGGCCTATTTCCTGAAGACGCTGGGCGGGCTCGGCCAGACGCAGTTCGCCGCCACCGACATCGCGCATCCCGAGTCCGTGGCGCGCGCCGTCGCCGGCTCCGACGCAGTGGTCAATCTGGTCGGCATCCTGCGCGGCGATTTCGACGCGGTCCAAGTCCAGGGCGCGCGCATCGTCGCCGAGGCGGCGGCAAAAGCAGGTGTCGGCGCGCTCGTGCACGTCTCCGCGATCGGCGCCGATCGCGCTTCGCCTTCGGCTTACGGGCGCTCGAAGGGCGAAGGCGAGGATGCGGTGCGCGAGGCCTTCCCCGCCGCGACGATCCTGCGCCCGTCGATCGTGTTCGGACGCGAGGACCAGTTCGTCAATCGCTTCGCCGCGATGATCGCCAAGGCCCCGATCGTGCCGGTGCTGCGCGCCGACGCCAAATTCCAGCCGGTCTATGTCGGCGATGTCGCCGCCGCCGTGGTGGCCGCGCTTGCCGATCCGGACAAGGCTGCGGGCAAGACGCTCGAGCTCGGAGGGCCCGACGTGCTGTCGATGGGCGCGCTGATCCGCTGGATCGCGGCCGCCACCGGCCGCACGCCGCACATCGTCGAATTGCCCGATGCGATCGGCGGGGCGATCGCCGCAGTCGGTTTCCTGCCCGGCGCGCCGATCACCGGCGACCAGTGGAAGATGTTGGCAAAAGACAATGTGGTTTCCGCGACGAACGGGCTAACGCTGCTCGGCGTAACGCCAACCCCGCTCGACGCCGTGGCGCCGGGCTGGCTGGTACGCTACCGCAAGGGCGGACGCTTCGCGGTGCCGGCAGCGGCCTGAGCGCCGTTCGATCATATCGGTAACCGCGCCGTGTAAGGGGAATTTCGTGGGCGACATTATCAGCATCATCCTGCTCGGCATTGTCGAGGGGGTGACAGAGTTCCTGCCCGTCTCCTCGACCGGGCACCTGATCCTCGCGACCAAGCTGCTCGGCTATGACGCGGCGAAGTGGGAAGTGTTCAACATCGTGATCCAACTGGGCGCGATCCTGGCGATCGTCGTCCTCTATTGGCGGACGTTCTGGGCGGTCGGGATGGGGCTGGCGAAGCGCGACGCGACCGCGCTCCGTTTCGTGCGCAACATCCTCGTCGCGTTCGTGCCGGCGGCGGTGATCGGCCTGGCGATCCACAAGCAGATCGAAGCGTTGCTCGGCAATGCGCTGGTCGTCTCGGTCGCGCTGATCGTCGGCGGCATCGCGATCATCATCGTCGAACGCCTCGCACCCAAGGGGGACATTGCCGGCGTGGCGGATATCCCGTTGCCCAAGGTGATCGGCATCGGCTTCCTGCAATGCCTGGCGATGGTACCGGGCGTCAGTCGCTCGGGCGCGACGATCCTCGGCGCGCTCGCGCTCGGCGTCGAGCGGCGCACCGCGGCGGAATTCAGCTTCTTCCTCGCCATCCCGACGATGCTCGGCGCGACCACGCTCGAACTGGTCAAGAATCGGCATGAGCTGCTGAGCGGGCAAGGGGTCGGGCTCGGCGCGATCGGGCTCGGCTTCATCGTCGCCTTCGTGGTTGCGTTGCTCGTCGTCAAATGGTTCGTCGGCGTCGTCACGCGCTATGGTTTCGTGCCCTTTGCCATCTATCGAATCATCGCTGGTGGTGCTGCTTTAATCTGGTTGCTAAGTCTTTAAGTCCGAATCGGACATATTTTGCGAGAGATGGCTTGCCGCAGACCCAGTTTATCCGTCGATCACAGATAAATTGAGTAAGCTATACTGTCCTATCTGACGTTTTGCTGATGACATCGGCGGAAAACGTGGGTAATTGCGCCCTCGAAAGGGTCGCATATGGCTGAGACGTCGCTGTTGAAATTCGTGTATCGCGAGCAAGTCTATCCGACGAAGCGCGAACCGGAGATCCGTGCCGAGGATTTCCGCGAGATCGCCAATCGCTATGCGACGCCCGATGCCGAGGACCAGGCCGGGCGCTGCTCGCAATGCGGCGTGCCCTATTGTTCGGTACATTGCCCGCTGCACAACCATATCCCCGACTGGCTGCGCCTCACCGCCGAAGGGCGGCTGCGCGAAGCCTATGAGCTGAGCAATGCCACCTCGACCATGCCCGAAATCTGCGGCCGGATCTGCCCGCAGGACCGGCTGTGCGAAGGCAATTGCGTGATCGAATTCTCCGGCCACGGCGCAGTGACGATCGGCTCGGTCGAAAAGTACATCACCGACAAGGCCTGGGACGAAGGCTGGGTCGAGCCGCTCGTCCCCGGTCGCCCACGCGGCCAATCGGTCGGCGTGATCGGCGCCGGGCCGGCCGGCCTCAGCGCGGCGGAATATCTGCGCGTCAATGGTTATGACGTGCACGTCTATGACCGTTACGACCGCGCCGGCGGCTTGCTCACCTATGGCATCCCCGGCTTCAAGCTCGAAAAGCATGTCGTCACGCGCCGCGTCGATCGTCTCAAGGCAGGCGGCATCGTGTTCCACGAGGGCTTCGAAGTCGGCCGCGACGCGACGATGGACGAGCTGCGCCGCCGCCACGACGCGGTGCTGATCGCAACCGGCGTGTACCGCGCCCGCGTGATCAAGGCGCCCGGCGTCGAGGCCAATGGCGTGGTCGATGCGCTCGCCTTCCTCACTGCTTCGAACCGCAAGGGCTTCGGCGATGCGGTCCCCGCGTTCGACGACGGCAGCCTCGATGCCAGGGGCAAGCATGTCGTCGTGATCGGCGGCGGCGATACCGCGATGGATTGCGTGCGCACCGCGATCCGGCAGGATGCCGCGTCGGTGAAGTGCCTCTACCGCCGCGACCGCGCCAACATGCCGGGCTCGCAGCGCGAAGTGAACAATGCCGAGGAAGAAGGCGTCGAGTTCGTCTGGCTTTCCGCGCCGGAAAGCTTCGTCGGCGACGGAGCGGTATCCGGGGTCAAGGCGAGCGGCATGCGGCTCGGCGCGCCCGACGCCTCGGGCCGGCGCGCACCCGAGATCGACCCGGAAGCCGGCTTCCACCTCGATGCCGATCTCGTGATCAAGGCGCTCGGCTTCGATGCCGAGGATCTGCCCAAGCTGTTCGGCGCGCCCGAGCTCGGCGTGACGCGCTGGGGCACGGTGCTGGTCGACAACAAGACGCTGATGACCTCGCTCGACGGCGTGTTCGCGGCGGGCGACATCGTGCGCGGTGCGTCGCTGGTGGTTTGGGCAATCCGCGACGGGCGCGACGTGGCGGCGAGCATGCACACCTATCTCAAGGCGAAAGCGAGCGTCGCAAAGAAAGCGGCGTAAGCCGCCACGGCGGCATCGGCGTCGCCTGGCACCCACCTCTTCGACCGCGACCGGTGAAATCCCCGAGCGCAAGTTGTTGGAACACCGCACATGACCTTAGAATCCGAACGCCTCCGCCTCGCCGAACACGGCATGTACCGCCCCGAATTCGAGGGTGACGCCTGCGGCGTCGGCCTCGTCGCCGCGACCGACGGCACGCCGTCGCGCCGCGTCGTTCAGTCGGCGATCGATGCGCTGAAGGCCGTATGGCATCGCGGCGCGGTCGATGCCGATGGCAAGACCGGCGATGGCGCCGGGCTGCATATCGACCTGCCGTTGAAGTTCTTCGACGATGCGATCGCCGCCTCGGGTCATCGCCCGCTGCCCAATCGGCTCGCGGTCGGCATGGTGTTCCTGCCGCGCACCGATCTCGGCGCGCAGGAAGCGTGCCGCACGATCGTCGAGAGCATCATCATCGACGAGGGCTATACCATCTATGGCTGGCGCCAGGTGCCGGTCGACGTGTCGGTGATCGGCCAGAAGGGCCTCGCCACACGTCCCGAGATCGAGCAGATCATGATCGCCGGGCCCCTGCCCGACGACGCCGGCGCCGCCGAGTTCGAGAAGAACCTGTATCTCGTCCGTCGCCGGATCGAGAAGCGCGTGATCGAAGCGCAGATCCAGGGTTTCTATATCTGCAGCCTGTCGTGCCGTTCGATCATCTACAAGGGGCTGTTCCTCGCCGAATCCTTGTCGGTGTTTTACCCCGACCTGCGCGACACGCGCTTTGAGAGCCGCGTCGCGATCTTCCACCAGCGTTATTCGACCAACACCTTCCCGCAATGGTGGCTGGCCCAGCCCTTCCGCA
>CAXTEO010000078.1:0-20905 GCA_964243205.1 uncultured Sphingomonas sp. | reverse complement strand
GTATCGCCCATGAACACCGCCGCCGGCGGTGCGTTGAACCACAGGAATGCGAGCCCCGCGCCGACGATCGCCCCACAGAAGATCGCGAGATCACCGGCATGTGGCACGTGCGGAATGCCGAGATAGGCAGCGAACTTGGCGTTACCCGCCAGATACACGATCAGCATGAACGCCACGCTCGCGATGATCACCGGCATCGTCGCCAGCCCGTCGAGCCCATCGGTAAGGTTCACCGCATTGCCGAACGCCACGATCGTGAAGGCGGCGAACACGATGTAGAAATAGCCGAGGTCGATCACCGAGCCGGTATAGAACGGCAGGTACAGATGCGTGCCATTCTCGTGCACGATCATCGTCGCGGCGACGAGCGCGATGACGAATTCGCCGATCAGCCGCACGCGCCCGGAAACCCCCGCGGTGCTCGCCTTGGTCACCTTGTCGTAATCGTCGAGGAAGCCGATCGCGCCGAACCCCAGCGTCACGAAGGTGCACGCCCAGACGAACGGGTTCGACAGGTCCATCCACAACAGGATCGAGGCGACCATCGAGGTGAGGATCATCAGCCCGCCCATCGTCGGCGTGCCACGCTTCGACAGATGCGATTGCGGCCCGTCGGCGCGGATCGGCTGCCCCTTGCCTTGGCGCAGCCGCAGCCAGCCGATGAACCACGGCCCGATCAGCAGCCCGAGGAACAAGGAAGTCGCCACTGCGCCGCCGGTGCGGAACGACAGATAGCGGAAGAGGTTGAGCAATCCGGGAAAGCCCAGATAATCGGCGATGAAATAGAGCATTAAAGTGTCCCGCTCCGCAGGGTGGCTGGTATCCTGCTTCGCAGGTCGGCGACCACTGCCGCCAGCCCCACGCCGTTCGATCCCTTGATGAGGACCGCGTCGCCCGCCGCCAGCATTCGTGTCAGGCTGGCGCGCGCTGCCGCGGCGTCGGCGACATGGACGAATTCGCCTTTGCCCTCAAGCGCCTTTGCCAGCGGTGCGATCGCTTCACCGACCAATATGCCCGCTTCGACGCCCGCCGCCACGATCGGCTCGGCGAGCGCGGCATGGTACGCATCGCTGCCGTCACCCAATTCGCGCATTTCGCCCAATACCACAATTTTGCGGTGCGCGCTCTCCGCGCCGAGCACCGCGAGCGTGGCGCGCATCGACGAGGGATTGGCATTGTAGCTTTCGTCGATCACCAGCGCCGCGCCCGTGCCGACCGGGACGGTGAAGCGCGCGCCGCGCCCCTGCAGCCCCCCGAGTTCGGCCAGCGCGAGCCCGGCCGCGGCGAGATCGCCGCCGACCGCATCGACCGCGGCGAGCACGGCAAGGCTGTTCGACACCCAGTGCAGCCCCGGCTGGCTGATCGTGTAGCTCAGTTCGCGCTCGCCGACGATCGCGGTGACGAACGTCCCGCCGCTCGCGACGCGCATCGTCTCGATCGCGCGTACGTCGGCGCCCTTTTCCAGCCCGAAGGTGACGATGCGCGCCGCGTGCGGCGTCGCCGCGGCGATCATCCGATCGCGATGCGGGCTGTCATACGGCACGATCGCTACACCGCCGGGTTCGAGCCCGGCGAAGATCTCGCCCTTGGCATCGGCGATCGCGGACTCATCGCGGAAGAAGGCGGTGTGCGCCGGGGCGATCGTGGTCACGATCGCGACGTGCGGACGCACCAAAGTGGTCAGATGCGCGAGCTCGCCGGCATGATTCATGCCCATTTCGAACACGCCGAAACGCGTGTCGGCGGGCATCCGCGCCAGGCTGAGCGGCACCCCGGTGTGGTTGTTGTAGCTCTTGACCGAGCGATGCGCCTGGCCGCGCGCGCCGCGGTCGAGCGCCGCGTAGAGCGCTTCCTTGGTGCCGGTCTTGCCGACCGAACCGGTGACGCCGATGATTTTCGCCGCGGTCCGTGCGCGCGACGCGCGGGCGAGGTTTTCGAGCGCGGCCATCGTATCGGGGACAAGCACGTGCGGGTGCTCGCTCGGCTGCGCGACGATCGCGCCCGCTGCGCCCTGTGCGAACGCCTGGTCGAGGAAACGGTGGCCGTCGCTGAATTCACCGCTCAGCGCGATGAACAGGTCGCCGGGACCGACTTCGCGCGAGTCGAAGGTGACGCCGGTGGCGGCGAAGTCACCTGAAACGATGCCGCTGGTAGCGGTGGCGATTTCATCCGAGGTCCAGAGGCTCATCTCTCCCCTCCCGCTTGCGGGACGGGGTAGGGGGTGGGCGCGCGCCAACCGCGAGCGGTCCGGTCGTTGAAAGCGTGCAGAAGCTCCCCACCAGCGGAACGCGCGTTGACAGCGCGCGCCCACCCCCGGCCCCTCCCGCAAGCGGGAGGGGAGGAAGAAGCGCCGGCACCCAAATTCACGCCACCATCTCCCGCGCCACGCTCACGTCGTCGAACGGCAGCACCAGATCCCCCACGATCTGCCCCTGCTCATGCCCCTTGCCCGCGATCAGCACGATGTCCTGCGCCCCCGCCGCCGCGATCGCCGCGCCGATCGCGTCGCGCCGCGCGCCGATCTCGGTCGCGTCGGGCGCGCCCTCCAGCACCATCGCGCGGATCGCCGCCGGGTCTTCCGAGCGCGGATTGTCGTCGGTCACGATCACCATTTCGGCCATGCCGTGCGCCACCGCGCCCATCGCCGCGCGCTTGCCGGTATCGCGGTCGCCGCCGGCACCGATCACCACGATCAGCCTGCCCGCCGCATGCGGCTTGAGCGCCGCGATCGCCGCCTCGAGCGCGTCGGGGGTGTGCGCGTAATCGACATAGACCGGCGCGCCGGTCTTCGCGATCACCGCGCGCTCGAGCCGCCCGCGCACCGGCTGCAAGCGCGCGAGCGCGGCGAGCGTAGTCGCGACATCGCCGCCCGACGCGATCACCAGCCCGGCCGAGGTCAAGGCATTGGCCGCCTGATAGGCGCCGATCAGCGGCAGGTTGACCGTGTAGGTCTTGCCCGCGACCTCGACCCCCAGCCCCTGCCCGAGCAAAGTCGGCGTGCGCGACACGAGTTTGAGCGTTTCGCCCTTGGTGCCGACCGAGAGCACGCGAATACCGCGTCCGCGCGCGATTTCGGCCACGCGGGCCGACGCCGGATCGTCGGCCCACACCACCGCGACGCCGTCCGCGGCGAGCACTTCGCTGAACAGCCGCAGCTTGGCCTCGAGATACGCCTCCATCGTGCCGTGATAATCGAGATGGTCGCGGCTGAGATTGGTGAACGCCGCCGCCGATACCCGCAGGCCCTCGGTGCGATATTGCGACAGGCCATGCGACGAAGCCTCGAACGCGACATGGCTCACGCCTTCGCGCGCGAGGCCCGCGACGTTCGACAGGAAAGTGACGATGTCGGGCGTGGTCAGCCCGGTCGAGACGCGGTCGTCGGCGGTGGTGACGCCGAGCGTGCCGATCGACGCGGCATGGAAGCCCGCCATCCGCCACAATTGCCGCACCATCTCGACGGTCGAGGTCTTGCCGTTGGTCCCCGTCACCGCGACCGCGGTCTGCGGGAACGGTGCGAAGAAGCGCGCCGCCAGCTCCGCGAATTTCCGCCGCGGCACGGCATCGGCGATCGTCACCGCACCTTCGACCACGACGTCGGGTCGCGCCACTACGGCGATCGCGCCGCCCGCGACCGCGGCCGGCGCGAAGGCCTCGCCATTGACCACCGCGCCCTGGAACGCGCCGAATACGACGCCCGGCGCGACCTTGCGATGGTCGATCGCGAAACCGGTGATCGTCGTGTCCGGCGCGCCGGGAACCAGCGCCGAGAGCTTCATTGCTCCTCCCCGCCGCTCGGCGGCGTCGCGCCCGCGACGAGGGTCAGCATCGGCCGCAGATCGCCGAGCGCGACCTCGCGCTTGGTGTCGGGCATCACGCCGAGGATCGATCCCGTGCGCGCGATCACGCGTCCAACCACCGGTGCCGCATTCCACGCCGCGGTCTTCCAGCCGCCGGTCTCCTTGGTGCCCTCGGGCGAATCGAGCATCGCCAGCACGACATAGCGCGGCGCGTCCATCGGGAAGGCAGCGACGAAGGTCGCGACGTTGCGGTGATGATCATAGCCCCCGTTGGCGGCGGCCTCGGCCGTGCCGGTCTTGCCACCGACGCGGTAGCCCGCCGCATCGCCCTTGCGCCCGGTGCCGTACAGGCAGACGAGGCGGAGCAACTGGCGCATCCGCGCGCTGGTCTGCTCGCTCAGCACGCGCCGCCCCGCCGGCGCCTGCCCCGGCGCGACCTTGAGCAAGGTCGTCGGCCGCCAGATCCCGCCATTGACCATCGTCGCATAGGCATTGGCGAGGTGTAGCGGAGTCACCGCGATGCCGTGGCCATAGCCCGTCGTCATCACCGTCGTGCGTCCCCAATAACGCGGCCAGATCGGGCCGGCGCGCTCACGCAGCTCGATCGTCGGGCGCTCGCCAAAGCCCATCGCGGTGAACATCGCGGCGAGCTTGTCCTTGCCGAGCTCATCGGCGATCCGCGCCGTGGCGACGTTGGACGAATAGATCAGCGTCTCGGGGATATTGAGCCAGCGCTTGGGGTCGCCGCGCTCGTCGTGGATCGTGAAGCTGCCGACCTTGAGCGGCGCGGTCGCATCGAAGCGGCGCGCCATCGAGGTGATCGTGCCGCTCTGGATCGCGGCGGCCATCGTGATCGGCTTGAAGGTCGAGCCGAGCTCGTAGACCGACTGCGTCACGTTGTTGCGCAACGCATCGCTGCTCGTGCCGGTCAGCTTGTTGGGATTGTAGACGGGTAGCGACACCATCGAGATCACTTCGCCGGTGTGGACGTCGAGCACCAGCCCGGTCGCCGCCTTGGCGGAGAACATAGTCATCGCGCGGCCGAGTTCACTCTCCATCGCGCCCTGCACGCGCGCATCGATCGACAAATTGATCGGTTCGCCGCGGCGCGCCGGGTCGGTCAGCCGCTGCTCAAACGCGCGCTCGATCCCGGCACGACCGAGAATCTTGGGGTCGGTCGCGGTCGGCCCGATATAGCCGAGCGCGTGCGCCGCCATGGTCGATTGCGGATAGAGCCGCTCGGGCTCGCGCGCGAAGACGATGCCGGGCTCGCCCAGCGCATGGATGTCGTTCACCATCGCCGGTGAGGCGTGCTTGTCGAGATAGGTGAACTTGCCCTTCATCGTCAGCCGCTCGAGATACCAGGCCGAGTCATGTTCGGGCATCAGGCTCGCCAGCTTGGCGGCGAGCTCCGGGCGATCGCCGAGCAGTTCACCCGGACGCACGCCGATCGTCCACGCCTCGATCGTACGGGCGAGCGGCTCGCCGTTGCGGTCGAGGATATCGCCCCGCACCACCGGATTGGCGGCCAGCGTGGCCGCGCCGGCGGGGGCGCCGACCAGACCGAGCAGCGCGATCCGCCCGATCACCAGCAGAAAGCCCGCCCCGATCAGCAGCATCAACATCATCAGCCGCACATGCGCCACCGCGACCAGCGCATGGCGCTGATCGTTCGACCGGCGGGCCGGCAAGGGGCGTGCGACGACGATGCTCATTGGGGGATGCTCACTTATGCGACCGGCTCTCGGCACGCGCTTCGCTGCGCAAATCGCCGATCACGCTATCGTCGAGCAAGGCGCGATCGAGCATCGCCACTGCCGCGCGGGGATGCGGCTGGCTGATCGCTGCCATCGCCGTGCGCGCGACCGGCGCCGAGACCGCGCGCAGCACCGGCGCAGGCGCCGCGCCGCGCGCCGGCGTCGGTGCAGCGACCGAGGCGACCGCGGTCTGCAACGCCGGCTGCTGGCTCTTCACGCCATCGACCGGAGCCGACGGCACGAACGACGCCATTTGCGGCGCGCCGCCGGCCTGAGTCGGTTCGATCGACGCGAGCGCGGTTTCGTCGGTCACGAACTGGTCCGCCGCCGGCGCGACCAGCCCCAGCGATTCCGCGTTCCACTTGTCGAGCTGCGCGAGGTTGGCGCGCGTGTCGAACTCGGTCTCGAGCGCGCGAATGTCCCGCTTCGCCCGCACGATATCGGCGACGGTATGGTCTAGCTTCTTGCGCTCGGCCGCGACTTGCAACGGCACCAGCAGGAAGCCGAGCGCCACCGCGACACCGGCGAGAAACCATCCGAGACTCTTGCCCGCAAGACCAAGCATTACACCGTTCCTTCTGACCATGCGGCGGCACCGGTCCGTCGTGCCGTCCGCAATGTTGCCGATCGCGCGCGGGGGTTGCGCGCGATCTCGTCTTCGTCCGCCTTCACCGGGCGGCCCACGTCTTCGAAACTGGGGGCGTGCTTCGCGGCCACCTCGGGCAGATGCCGCGAGCCCGAGGGGAGTCCGCCCGAACGCTCGCGCAGGAAGCGCTTGACCATGCGGTCTTCCAGGCTGTGGAAGGTCACGATCGCCAGCCGCCCGCCCGGCGCCAGCACGCGCTCGGCGGCGGCGAGGCCGTCCTCGAGTTCGCCCAGCTCGCGATTGATATGGATGCGGATCGCCTGGAAGGTCCGCGTCGCCGGGTCCTTCTTGTCGTTCGGCTTGTAGCCGAGCGCTTTCCGCACGATGCGGGCGAGCTCCCCGGTCCGCGTGATCGGGCGATTGTACACAATCGCCTGCGCCACACGCCGCGCGCGCGGCTCCTCGCCATATTCCTTGATGATTTCGGCGATATGCGCTTCGTCGGCAGTGTTCAGGAAATCGGCGGCGCTTTCCCCCTCCTGGCTCATCCGCATGTCGAGCGGCCCGTCGGACTGGAACGAGAAACCGCGCGCGGCCTGGTCGAGCTGCATCGAGGACACACCGATATCCATCGTAACGCCTTGCACTGGCACGGCATCGCGCGCGGCCAGTTCGGCATCGAGCGCGGAGAAGGTCGCCGGCACCAGGGTCAACGCGCCGTCGGCCGTTTCGACCATCCCGGCCCCAGCGGCGATCGCGTCGGGGTCTCGGTCGAACGCAAATACGCGCGCGCCACGCGCCAGCATGCCCTGCGTATAGCCGCCGGCACCGAAGGTCGCATCGACATGCGTTTCGTCGTTCGCGATCGCGAGCGCGTCGAGCACCTCTGCGAGCAGCACCGGGATGTGCGGAGCATCGTTCGTGTCGAGCGGGCTCACAACGCGATCCCCTTCGCCCTGCAATGATAGCGGCACGCCGCCTGCATCGCCTCGTCGACGCCGACCGCGTCGAGCAGCGTCTTGGGATCCCAGATGTCGATCCAGTCGAACGTGCCCCAGAAGAACGCATTTTCGGCGATATTGGCGTAATCCCGCGGGAAGCCGGGCATGATGAAGCGCCCCGACCCGTCGAACGGCACCGCCTCGCCGCTGGCGTTGCGGCGCTTCAGGTTGAAGTCGGGCTTGCCATGCTCGGCGATATGGCGCGCCTGCAGCATCTCGACCTCGGCCTTGAGGATGCCGACATAGCCGGGATCGTAAGCGCGCAGGCACTTCTGCTCGGGGTGGACGCCGACGATGACCGTCCCGCCATCCTTGCCGTCGGCACGCGGACTGTTGGCGGCCAGCGCCTGCCGCAGCGATGCAGGAATCGCGACCCGGCCCTTGTCATCGACAAGTCCAAGTCCTTCTCCCTGATAATCGCTCCGATCTTCCACTGTGTCCCCGCACTCGGCGGACAAGCCTCTCCTGTTCCGGAAAGCGCGTTGCCGCGACCGTCCGGTCCCAATCCTGTCGGCGCGACACGCGCAGGCGAGATGAGTCTGTCCCTGTGAGAAATAGCTATCACGGGGTTATGCGGGGATACAAGGGGAAAACAGGGGATTTGACGGGAAACGACTCTAATCGCTTCGATTCACCCTCAATTTTTTCCGGGCCATATCAACTTGTTCCCGGTGCGTTCGATGGTTGCGGATCGATCCGCCGGCCTGTCCCCGCCGCGCGCCGCCCGGCGGGCGATTTCCCCGACTTTCCCCGGTCACTTGCGCGCCTGCCTGGCTGGAGCCGGAACTTCGCTGTCATTGCCATCGGCGGTTGCCGCGCTCGGCGCGACGCCGAGTTCGGCAAGCGGTTCCTTGGCGGTCGCAGTGGCGGGATCGACGCTGTTGCCCACCATCATATTGGCGACGACATCGGGACGCGCGCTACCGATCGCGGCGACTTGCCGGTCATGATTGGCGGTCGCGAAGATCGCCGAGGCGAGCCCGATCAGGAGCAGGACGGCGGCAAGGCCGATCATGCCGACCTTGGCCCGCTGTGTCGTCTGCGCTGGGTCTTGAGCGATAATTTTCATAATATGTGGCATAAAAGTAACGTATTAAAGCCGGCTTGTCGATGCCCGCGCTCAATCGTGCTGCAACCACGGCGGAACGACCAGCCCTTTGCTCTCGAGCCACGCCCGATTGTACAGCGTGGAAAGATAGCGGAAGCCGGTGTCGCACAGGATCGTCGCGACGCGGCTGCCCGGGCCCAGATGCCTGGCCAGCAGCACCGCGCCGGCGACGTTGATCCCCGACGACAGGCCGAGGCACAGCCCCTCCTCCGCCAGCAATCGCGTCACCCATTCCATCCCTTCCGCGTCCGAGATGCGGAACTGCGTGTCGATCGGCGCGCCCTCCAGGTTGGCGGTGATCCGCCCCTGCCCGATCCCTTCGGCGACCGACGAACCCTCCGCTTTCAACTCTCCGTGCGCGTAATAATCGTACAGCGCGGCACCGTGCGGATCGCTTAGCGCGATGCACACTTTCTCGTCCTTGGCCTTCAACCCGAGCCCGACGCCCGCAATCGTTCCGCCGGTCCCCGCCGCGCAGGTGAAGCCGTCGATCCGCCCGTCCATCTGCGCCCAGATCTCCTCGGCGGTGCCGGTGATATGCGCCTTGCGGTTGGCGATATTGTCGAACTGGTTGGCCCATACCGCGTTGGGGGTCTCCTCGGCGATGCGGCGCGAGGTATGGACGAAATGCGCCGGGTTCGAATAGGGCGCCGCCGGCACCAGCACGAGCTCGGCGCCGAGCGCGCGCAGCGTATCCATCTTCTCGCGGCTTTGCGTCTCGGGCATGACGATGATCGTCTTGTAGCCCTTGGCATTGGCGACCAGCGCAAGGCCGATCCCGGTATTGCCGGCGGTGCCCTCGACGAAGGTCCCGCCCGGCGCGATCGCCCCGCGCGCCTCGGCATCCTCGACGATGCCGAGCGCAGCGCGATCCTTCACCGACGCGCCCGGATTGGCGAATTCGCATTTGCCGTAGATTTCGGCGCCCGCCGCCTCGCTCGGGCCCTTCAGCAGGACGAGCGGAGTGTTGCCGATGAGCGCGAGCGTGCTGGATGTGGTGTGCATGCGCCTGACATAGCGTGCCCGTCCGCGCCCGCAATGCGTGCTGGATTTGGCTGACGACAATTGCAGCTTGTGGTAGAAGGAAATCGCGCGGAGGTAGACATGACCCTTCAACAGCTGAATATCAAAGATGCGGAGACGATCCGCCTTGCCCGGGAATTGGCCGATGCGTCGGGCCAATCCGTCACTGCGACGATCCGAAAGGCGCTCGAACGAGAGTATCGCGAACGCGAGGAAACGGTCGCACGGACGTTAGAGCGCGTAAGGGAGATCAGCGCGGAATTTCGCGCCAACCTCCCGCCCCACCTGCAAGCTTTGTCGTCCAAGGAGTGGATGGACGCGATCTACGACGAAGACGGCTTACCCGAGTGATTGTCGACACGTCGGCGCTTCTGGCAGTCCTCATCGGCGACGATGACGCGCACCTCTACGAGCGAGCCATGACGCAAAGCGTGCCGCTACGCATGTCGGCAGGATCGTGGATCGAATTCACCGCTGTGCTGGTGCGGCGATTTCCGGAACTCAGTGGTGATCAACCCGAGCGGCTGATCTCGGAATTCGGCATCGTCATCATGCCTGTCACGATCGAGCAAGCGCAGATCGGCCGAGCCGCATATCGCGTCTATGGTCGCGGAACGATGCATCGCGCAGCGCTCAACTTCGGCGACTGCTTCGCCTATGCTCTCGCCAAGGCGACCGGCGAGCCGTTGCTGTTCAAAGGCAATGATTTCACGCAGACCGACATCGTCCCCGCGCTTTAGACCACCCTCGCCGCGCGCAGATGCGGCCCGAGCCGCCCGCCCAGCCACAGAAAGAACATCCGGTAATCGCTCGCCAGCGACCATAGCGGATAGGTGAAGGTCGCCGGCCGGTTCTTCTCTACCCCGAAATGCGCGGTCCAGGCGAAGGCATAACCGGCGATAGGCAAAGCGAGCCACCACCACCCGCCCCGCAGCACGGCGATCGCCAGGAACACGAAGGTCAGCGCAGTCCCGGCATAATGGATCGCGCGGGTCTGCGGCTTGGCGTGTTCGCGCAAATAATGCGGCCAGAATTCGGCGAAGCTGGTGATCGGGCGGGACATACCAACGATGCTATCGCCGCGCCTGCCGGTTGCAAGCCCCGCCGCGCGCCCCATCTAGGCGGCACCTCAGGGGAGCATTGCATGTCGACGTCACTCTACGATCTCACCATCCCGGTTTTCATCCGCAATCTCGAAACGCTCGACAAGATCCTCGCCAAGGGCGAGCACTTCGCTGCCGAAAAGGGCTTCGACCCGGCGGATCTGCTCGGCGCGCGCCTCTATGAAGACATGGGGCCGCTGATCAGCCAGGTCCAGCGCGTCAGCGACAGCGCCAAGGGCACTGCGGTGCGACTCGGCGGAGTCGAAAATGTCGTGATGGCCGACGAGGAAACGAGCTTCGCCGATCTGCACGCGCGTATCGCCAAGACGATCGCCTTTCTTCAGGCGGTCCCGCGCGACGCGATCGACGGCAAGGAAGAGGTGGCGGTGACGCTCAAGACCCCGCAACGCAGCTTCGATTTTACCGGCCTGAGCTTCGTGCAGAGCTTCGTGCTGCCGAACTTTTATTTCCACATGACTACCGCGTACGGATTGCTGCGCATGAAGGGCGTGCCGCTCGGCAAGATGGATTATCTCGGCGGGGTGTGAGGCGCGGTGATGGGCGACCGGGCGCAAACCAGATCGCGCCCGGCCACACCAATTCGATGACCGAAGATGAACCTCAGCTTACAGTTTTATTGCATTGCAAAAAAGTCTCGGTGGCGAGGTTACTACGCTCTTGACGTCGAATGTTGCGTGCGCGAAGAAAATTGGCATGACCAACCGCATCCTCCCCGCCGCCGCCGCTTTCGCGCTCCTCGCCTTGGCCGCCTGTGACAGCAAGCCGACCGAAGTGACTTCGGTTACGCCCGATCCGATGGCCTCGGTCCTCGCCAACAAGGCGCCGGTCGAGCTGCCGCCGTCGATCAAATCGGAAGCGACGTTGCGCTGCAAGGACAACAGCCTCGCCTACGTCACCTTCTTCGACGGCGACAAGCAAGTGCTGGTCAAGACCAAGCCCGACGCGACCCCGGTCAAGCTCGTGGCCGACAAGGCCGGCGATCCTTTCAAGGCCGATGGCTATGAGCTGACCGGCAACCCCAAGGCGGTTTCGCTGACCCAGCCCGGCAAGCCCAAGCAGGTCTGCGACCTCTGACCTGATCTGGCCCCTCCTCGAAAGAGGAGGGGCTAAGGTGTTGCCTCGCCCGCGGCGATTGGCCACGATGGGTCGTTCGATACGATAAGGACCCTTCATGTCGACGATCGCGATCTACAGCCTCAAGGGCGGCGTCGGTAAAACCACGCTTGCGGTCAACCTCGCCTGGAGCGCCGCGACTCTGTCGTCGCGCCGCACCTTGCTGTGGGATCTCGACCCGCAGGCCGCCTCCAGCTTCCTGCTGTCGAACCGCGGCGACGGCCATAAGCTCCGCGACCAGGCGCAATCGGTGTTCGCCAGGGACGTCGAACCCGAGAAGCTGATCGAGCAGACCACCGTCGCGCGACTCGACCTGCTCCCGGCCGATGCATCGCTGCGCGGGCTCGATCTGCTGTTCCACGAGCTCGACAAGAAGAAGCGGCTGCAGAAATTGCTGACCGGGTTGCGCAAGACGTACGACCGCGTGCTGCTCGACTGCCCGCCTGGCCTCACCGAAACCAGCGACCAGGTGATGCGCGCCGCCGACCTGATCGTCGTGCCGGTCATCCCCTCCCCGCTGTCCGAGCGTGCGCTGGCCGAGGTGATCAAGCATCTCGGCGCCAAGGCGCAGGTGATGCCGGTCCATTCGATGGTCGATCGTCGGCGCAAGCTCCATGCCGAGGCGATCGCGCGCCATCCCGACTGGCCGGTCATCCCGATGGCGAGCCAGGTCGAACAGGTGACGGTGCGCCGCGCCGCGGTCGGCAGCTTCGCCCCGCGCTCGGCCGGCGCGCAGGCCTTCGCGCTGTTGTGGCAGGCGATCGAGCGCCGTCTGGCGGCGTGAGCGCGACCGCGCCAGGCGGCCGCCCGTTCGAGCCGCTCGACCCCAATCTGGTGCTCGGCGCCTATTCGGTCGGCGTCTTCCCGATGGCTGACGCGCGCGACGAGCCCGAAATCTATTGGGTCGAGCCGAACGATCGCGCGATCCTGCCGCTCGATGGCTTCCGCCTGTCGCATTCGCTGCGCAAGACGATCCGAGCCGAGCGCTACCGCGTCACCGCCGACCAGGCGTTCGCGCGCGTGCTGCGGCTCTGCGCCGAGTCGGTCGACAACCGTCCCGACACCTGGATCAACGCGCCGATCGAACAGGTGTTCAACACGCTGCATCGTCTCGGCTTCGCGCATTCGATCGAAGTGTGGGACGGCGAATCGCTCGTCGGCGGGCTTTACGGCCTCGCGCTCGGCCGCGCGTTTTTCGGCGAGAGCATGGTCAGCCGTGCGCGCGATGCCTCCAAGGTGGCGATGGCGTGGCTCGTCGCGCGGCTGCGCGTCGGCGGGTTCGACTTGCTCGATTGCCAGTTCATCACCGATCACCTCGCCTCATTGGGCGCGGTCGAGATCAGCCGAGCAGA
This sequence comes from uncultured Sphingomonas sp., assembly GCA_964243205.1. Taxonomy (GTDB): domain Bacteria; phylum Pseudomonadota; class Alphaproteobacteria; order Sphingomonadales; family Sphingomonadaceae; genus Sphingomonas. Next base: position 8,041 of record CAXTEO010000078.1, on the reverse strand, counting down.
TTATGTCGCGTTGCTGTCGCCCGCCGTGTCGGGTGCGATCGGCGCTTCCGCGTCACCCGACGGCGTCGCCGATTTCTTCGCGCTCGATCGCTTCGCGGCCGGATCACCGCCGCCGCCCGCCGCAACCGAATCGGGCCCGCCTTCCGGGAAGGTCATCGCACAGCTCTTGACCCACACGTCGTAGATCGGGTGCTGCACGACGTTGAGCGCTGGCCGTTCCTTGAACAGCCAGCCCGAAAACGGGCGGCGCCACACCTTGTCGGTGCCCTGCACGTCGACCTGGACGAAGGCGCCGGTATAATGCTCCTGCTCCCACGGCGCGGTCTGTTCGCACGCGCGCAGATGCAGCACGACATCGCCGACGCGGACCGTCTGCCCTGGCTTGAGCGTCACGTCGCGCGCTTGCCCGTTGCGCTTGTTGAGCAGGCCGAGCGTGGCGACGCGCTGCGCCATCGGCGTCGCGCCGAAGCTCGGATCGACTCCGCCGCCGACATCGACCGTGACGATGTTGGCCGCGCTGGTATCGGCATCGAGCGCGGTCTCCGGGGTCGGTTTCTCGGTCGGCGCCGCGGTCTTGGTCGGGCCGCAACCGCTCATCGCGAGCGACACCAGTGCCGCGCCGCCCAGCGCTCCCCACCGAGCGCGGCGAATCACGCGTCGGGCGCCCACGCTTCGTAATCGCCCGTGGCGGCGGCGCGCACGCCGCCCTTTTCGAGGGCACCGCTCGGGCGATAGGCGGCGAGCGTGCCGGTCAGATTGGGTTCGGCCGGGATCTGCCACGCGCGCGGCGCGGGCAGCGAGACGCTCGGCACGTCGGCGACCTGATGATGCATCCAGCCGAACCATTCGGGCGGAATGCGGCTGGCATCGTTGACGCCGTTATAGATCACCCAGCGCCGCGGGTTGCCGTTGGTGTCGGCGCCGCCCTCGTAATAGACGTTGCCGAGCGAGTCCTCGCCGGCGCGCGCCTTGCCGCGCAGACCGAAGGCCGTGCCCCAGCTCGCGCCGGTCCACCAGGTGAAAGGATTGAGATTGATGCCCATGGCAACGCGCTTAGCGCGAGGTCGCGCGACCTTCAACTCTTCAACGGTTATCACGTGCCCGGATGCGTCGGCCACGACACGCGATCACCCTCGGCAATGCCGAGATCGAGCGCACGCCCGCCGCGAATCTCGAGCACCGCGCCGACCGGCTCGCCGGAGGGAATATGCGCCTCCGATTGCGGAACGGTATTCTCGGCGATCCGCGCGATCGTCCCGTCGGGGCGGATGAACAGGATATCGAGCGGGCTCGGCGTGTTCTCCATCCAGAAATTCGCCTCGCGCGGCGGCCCCTTTGGCGGATACGGCGCGAACAGCATCCCGCCGTCGAGCGCGATATCGGTGCGGAACATCAAGCCGTTTTGCTGCGCCTCCTCGGTCGCTGCGACCTCGACCGTGAAGCGGTGGGCGCCGTTGGCGCTCGCGACCGTCACCACCGTCGTCGGTGCCACTGTCGCGGCGGTCGGCGCGGGCGTGCTGCACGCACTCGTCGCCAGCAGCGCGGCAAGCGCCAGCGCACCGGCAAAGCGAACCGTCATCTTCGTCCTCAGCCTTGCGCTTCGACCGCGACCGCGAGCGGGCCCTTTTCGCCGGCGATCATGCGCGCCCGCAGCGCCTGCCCCGGCTCGACTTCGACCAGGCCGGCGCGGCGCAGCGTCTCGATATGGACGAACACGTCGGCCGAGTCGCTGTCGCGCATCAGAAAACCATAGCCTCTGAGGCGGTTGAACCATTTCACGGTCACCGGCTCGAACGGCCCGGCATGTTCGAGCAGGCCGACCGGATCGCCGCGCCCCGACTCGCGCGGACGCGCCGTCGGCTCGATCGCATTGGTGAGGTCGATCGACAGGATCTCGGTCGCCTGCAACCCGCGCTCGCGCATGCCCGCAAGACATTCCAGCCGCGCGCCTTCGGGCAGGCTGCGGCGGTTGTGCGGGCGCAGCACCGAGAAATGAATCAGGATATCCCCGACCGTATCGTCGTCGGCGACAAGAAAGCCAAAACCTCGGGTCATATCGAACCATTTCAGCACGCCCGAATAGACGCGCGCCGAATCGTTCGGTGTCCCTGCACCGCTTCCTTGGTCGTCGCTTCGATCCAAGGCCCCAAGCACCGGAATCGTCTCGTTGCGCATCGTGCACTTACCCCCACGAGGTCTATTAGCACGCTGATTGCGCGCCGGAAAGTCATCACTATTTGGGCCGCTTCGGCTCTTTTTACTTACGAGTTCTACGTATTAGTCGAGCGTTTCGAAGGTTTCACCCGGCGCCATCGACGCGATCTTGCGTGCGAGACTGAAATCATGGCCGCCGCGGATCATCGCCGCGATGTGTTTCTCGCGCTCCGGCCGCTCGGCCTGGACCGCTGCAAACGGCCCGATCCGCTTGCGCCGCGCAAACGCGAGCGCGGTCTCGACTGCCCGGTCCTCGACTGCCGGCACGATCGCGGCACTGTCGGCTTCGTCGATCCCGTCGTGCCGCAACGCCCCGGTCACGCGCCTTTTGCCGAGCCCGCGGCGCCCCATCGCCGCGGCGCGCGCCTCGCCGAACGCGCGATCGTCGATATAGCCGAGTTCCGCAAGCTTCTCGGCGAGCGCTTGCGGGTCGGCTGCCGGGCCGTCGGGCGCGCCGTCCCATCCCCGTTCGCGGATCTTGCGGGCGAGATAGGCGGTCAGCCGCCCGCGCGTCGTCGCGAAGCGTTCGACATAGCGCAAGGCGAGCCGTTCGAGCGCACCTGCATCCAGGGGCGGCGGCACGCGTATCTCTGCACGGGAAGATCGGTTACGGGACGGTTCACGCATGACGCCATCATTGTGCCATAGTCGGTCCCGATTTTGAACGCTTGGCATAAGCAGGGGTGCGTGCCGAAACCGAGAATGGAGCCGCGGCCGTCGAACGAGCCGCGATCAAGGGCGCAAAGACCAATGAATATCAACGTTTTAGGCGAGATCCCGGCGGGGCAGACGACGGCAGCGGGTACGACGATGCCAGTCGCGACGCCAACCGACGACACGCTTGCGCGGCGCTTTGCCCACTTCGATACGCTGGGGGCAGCGCTCGATTACGCGGCAAGTGGCCAGCGCGGGTTAAATTTTCATGACGCCCGCGGCACGCTGGCGCGGCCCTATCCGTTCGCCGAGCTGCGCGACGACGCGCTGGCGATGGCGCGGCGCCTGATCGCCTCGGGCATCAAGCCGGAAGACCGCATCGCGGTCGTCGCCGAGACCAGCCCGGACTTCGCGGCCTTGTTCTTCGGCGTGATCTACGCCGGCGCCTGGCCGGTGCCGCTGCCGCTACCAACCTCGTTCGGCGGGCGCGATTCGTATATCGAACAGCTCCGCGTCCAGCTGTCGAGCTGCGACCCGGTTTTGCTGATCTATCCGCCCGAGCTCGCGCAAATGGGCGCCGATGCGGCCAGGGTCGCCGGCGTGACCGGGGTCGACTGGTCCGAGCTCGTCACGCGCGCCGCGCCCGACGTCGCGCTGCCGCAGGCCAAGAGCGACGACATCGCCTATCTGCAATATTCGAGCGGCTCGACTCGCTTCCCGCACGGCGTGGCGATCACGCACCACGCGCTTCTCAACAATCTGACGGCACATGCCTATGGCATGCAGCTGGTCGATGGCGACCGCTGCATTTCGTGGTTGCCCTGGTATCACGACATGGGGCTGGTCGGCTGCTTCCTGTCGCCGGTCGCCAACCAGGTCTCGACCGATTACCTCAAGACCGAGGATTTCGCGCGGCGTCCGCTCGCGTGGCTCGACATGATCAGCCGCAATCCCGGCACCTCGATCAGTTACTCGCCGACCTTCGGTTATGATATCTGCGCGCGCCGCATGTCTTCGCAGACCAAGGCGAGCGAGCGCTTCGACCTGTCGCGCTGGCGGCTTGCCGGCAACGGCGCCGACATGATCCGTCCCGACGTGATGCAATGCTTCGTGGATGCCTTCGCCGACGCCGGGTTCAAGGCGAGCGCCTTCCTGCCGAGCTACGGCCTGGCCGAGGCGACGCTCGCCGTATCGATCATGCCCCCCGCCGAGGGCATCCGCGTCGAACTGGTCGAGGAGACCCAGCTTTCGGGCGTCGCCGCCGGCGAGGATCGCCCGCAGCGCTACCGCGCGATCGTCAATTGCGGCAAGCCGGTGCGCGACATGAAGGTCGAGATTCGCGAGGAAGACGGCACCCCGCTCCCCGAGCGCGCGATCGGCAAATTGTGGTGCTCGGGTCCATCGGTGATGGTCGGCTATTTCCGCGACCAGGCCTCGACCGATGCGTGCCTGGTCGATGGCTGGCTCGACACCGGCGACATGGGCTATTTGAGCGACGGCTATGTCTATATCGTCGGCCGCGCCAAGGACATGATCATCATCAACGGCCGCAACCACTGGCCGCAGGACATCGAATGGGCGGTCGAGCAGCTCCCCGGCTTCAAGGCCGGCGACATCGCCGCCTTCGCGATCACCACGCCAGGCGGCGAGGAAACGCCGGCGGTACTCGTCCAGTGCCGCAGCTCGGACGATGCCGAGCGCGTCCGCCTGCGCGAAGAGATCCGCGAGCGGGTGCGATCTGTCACCGGCATGAACTGCGTGATCGAACTGATCCCGCCCCGCACGCTGCCGCGCACCAGCTCGGGCAAACTGAGCCGGGCGAAAGCGCGCAACCTGTATCTCAACGGCGACATCAAGCCATACGATCTGGCGGCGTAAGCGGCGCTATCGCCCGATCATCGAGCATCCTTCGAGAAGCGAAGTGGACCCCGGCACGAGGCCGGGGTGACGCACGATGGCAGCACAGCCCGCTAACCAATCCGAAACGGTCACGCGCCTAACCTTCCGCTAACGCTCGCTGCGCTACGGGGGGAATGTGAGCACCGACACTACATCGCAATTCGCCGCACCGCGGATCGACGCCCGCGCCCTGCTGGGGCTGTACGATCCCGCCGACACGACCGACTGGGCGCCGATCCGCGCCGCGCAGGTCCATGCCGGCGGGCAATTGGCGCTGTTCCTGCTCGCTGCCAACGTCATCGGCGCGGCGCTCGTCACCCTGATCCTCCAGCATATCGCGCCGCTCTGGGCACTGGCCAGCTGGGGCGCGGTGGTCGCCGCGGTGTCGGTGGCGATCACCTTCCGCCGCCTTGCCGCCAAGGCGCGGGCGCGCGACGCTGCGACGCTCGCCGACGTGCGCGACACCGTGCTCGAAGGGATCGCGCTCGCCGCGGTCTGGTCGATCCCGCCGCTCGCCTTCGGGGTGCGCGCCGATGTCGGGACCGCGCTCGGGCTGTGGATCGTGCTGTCGGTGCTGATGACCGCCTCGGCCGTGGCGATGGCCGCGCTGCCGCTGGCGACGCTCAGCTTTCTCGGCATCCTCGGGCTCGCCATCGCGGCGATGCTGCTGATGGTGGGCGGCCCGGTCTTCGCCGCCGCCGTTCTGCTGTTCACCAGCCTGCTGATGATCGGCTGCTTCACGCGTGCCAAGGCGCTGGTGGTGATCCGCGCCGGCGAGATCGCCCTGGCCGAGCGCGACGAGACCGTCAGCCTGTTGCTGCGCGAAGCCGAGCAGGATGAAAGCGCCGACTGGCTGTGGGAAACCGACGCGGCGCGCCGCGTGGTGCGCGCCTCGCCGCGCTTCGCTCTGTCGGTCGGCCTCGATCCCGCCGGCCTCAACGGCAAGTCGCTGCTCGAAGTGCTCGCCGGCCCCACGTGGCAGAGCGGCGACGTCGCCGCCGGGCTGCGCAAGCTCGGCGAGAATCTCAAGGGCCGCGAGCCGTTCCGCGGCCTGTTGCTGCCGGTGCAGGTCGGACCGGAGGAACGCTGGTACGAGATCGCCGCCAATCCGCGCTACGACGAACGCGGCGTGTTCCTCGGCTTTCGCGGTGTCGGCGCCGACGTCACCGAACAGCGCGCCACGACCGACAAGATCAATCGCATGGCCCGCTTCGACACGCTGACCGGCCTGCCCAACCGCCTCTACGTCAACGAAGCGCTGGCGCACGCCATGGCCGAGGCGGAGAAATGGGGCAGTCGCTGCGCCTTCATGATGATCGATCTCGATCGCTTCAAGGCGGTCAACGACACGCTCGGCCATCCGATCGGCGACCGTCTGCTCGGCCGCGTGTCCGAGCGGCTTGCGACGCTCATGACCGACAACGAAGTGATCGGCCGGCTCGGTGGCGACGAATTCGCAGTGGTGGTGCGCGATGCGAGCGACACGCAGCGGCTCGAGACGCTCGCCCAGACGATCATCGACGCGCTCGCCAAGCCGTATGAACTCGACCACCATACGCTTTACACCGGCGCCAGCGTCGGCGTCGCCACCGGCCCGCGCGACGGGCGCACCGCGGAAATGCTGATCCGCTCGGCCGATTTGGCGCTCTATCGATCGAAGGATGCCGGCGGCGGCAAATATCACCATTACGAGCCGCAACTGCATGTTGCCGCCGAGGAACGCCGCATACTCGAACAGGCGCTGCGCAAGGCGCTCGCCAGCGACCAGCTCCACCTCAACTATCAGCCGGTGGTCGATTCCGGCACGGGGCGGCTTACGGGCTTCGAGGCGCTGGTCCGCTGGACGCACCCCGAACTGGGCCCGATCTCGCCCGTCAAATTCATCCCGCTGGCCGAGGATGCGCGGCTGATCGGCCCGATCGGCGAGTGGGTGCTGCGGTCGGCCTGCACCGAGGCGGCGAACTGGCCGGGCGAAACCCGCGTCGCGGTCAACGTTTCGCCCGAGCAGCTCCACAATCCCGGCTTCGTCGCGGTGGTCGCCTCCGCGCTCGCCAATAGCGGGCTGTCGGCGAGCCGGCTCGAGCTCGAAGTGACCGAGAGCGTTTTCATGCGCGACGACAATGGTGCGGTGAAGGTGCTCGAACGGATCCTCGATCTCGGCGTGCGATTGAGTCTCGACGATTTCGGCACCGGCTATTCCTCGCTCGGCTATCTCAGCCGCACGCGCTTCTCGACGATCAAGATCGACCGCAGCTTCGTGATCGGCGCGTCCAAGAATGTGCCCGAGGCGATCGCTATCGTCCGCGCGGTGGTGGCGCTCGCGCAGAGCCTCGGCATGGCGACGACGGCCGAAGGGGTCGAGACCGAGGACGAGCACATCATGGTGCAGGAATTGGGCTGCACCAAGGTGCAGGGCTATTATTTCGGCCGACCGCTGCCGGTCGAGGAAGCGCGCAACCTGGCGCAGCGCGAAGGCCGCGATCGCGCCGCGGCGTGAGTTTGGCGCAAGATTTCGCTGTGCTGCCAGGCGCAGATCCGGCATCATTGTTCGGTTGCCACCGGGCCGGCCGCGCGCTAGAGCCCAACGCCGCACAGGGGTGTAGCTCAGTTGGTTAGAGCGTCGGTCTCCAAAACCGAAGGCCCTCGGTTCGAGTCCGAGCTCCCCTGCCAAGCCGCAGCGCGCACGCGCTACGCGCAAGGCGGGTCGGCACAGCTGATCCCGGCCGACAAGTCACCGGACTTGCTCCGGTGACCGGCCTCCCCGCCCTCGGCTTGATTTCGCAAGCGACACCCGCTACGCCCCATCCATTCCGAAATTGGAAATCTCGTCATCGGGCCTTGGCAGGTCCGGGCGGCGGGCCCATGTCCGAAATCGGCTAAAAAAACATGAGTGACAGAAACGTGGCGAAGACGACCCCCATCGAATTCATCCGACAGGTCCAGGCCGAGACCAAGAAGGTCGTCTGGCCGACGCGGCGCGAGACGATCATGACCGGCGTGATGGTCGTCATCATGACCACCCTGCTCGGCCTGTTCTTCTTCGTCGTCGACACCGGCTTCGAGGCGGTCGTCCACCTGCTGCTCAGCCTCGCCAAATAATCTAGGTAAACGACACATGGCACGCTGGTACATCATCCACGCTTATTCGGGTTTCGAGGGCAAGGTCCGCGATTCGATCATGGCGGAAGCGACCCGCATGGGGCTCGAGCAGCTGGTCGAGCAGATCGAGGTCCCGACCGAGACGATCACCGAGGCGCGCCGCGGCAAGAAGATC
>CAXTEO010000077.1:0-21248 GCA_964243205.1 uncultured Sphingomonas sp. | reverse complement strand
CCGCCATTGCCGCCGGTAGGTGGAGCGAAGCGGAACCGGACGGCGGCAATGGCGGTGTCGCCGTTTCCGGAGCCGGCGGCCGATAGCCGAGGCTGCTGTGAGGGCGGACGGTGTTGTAGTGCCGTCGCCAGGCCTCGATCAGCACTTTGGCCTCGGCGAGGCTGTAGAAGATCTCGCCGTTGAGCAGTTCATCGCGAAGCGACCCGTTAAAGCTCTCATTAGAGCCGTTCTCCCATGGTGAGCCGGGCGCGATGTAGAGGGTCTTCACGCCAATCTGGCCGAGCCAGACCTGCACGGCGGTGGCGATGCACTCGGCGCCATTATCTGACCTGATATGGGCTGGCGGCCCTCGTGCGATGAACAGGTCAGCGAGCGCCGCCAGCACGTCCTCATGCTTGAGCTGGCGCGCGACGATGAGCGCGAGGCACTCCCGGCTGGCCTCGTCGATGATGGTGAGGATCCGGAATTTGCGCCCATCGTGGGTGCGCCCCTCGACGAAGTCGTAGGCCCAGACGTGCCCAGGATATTCCGGCCGAAGCCGGATGCAGGATCCATCGTTAAGCCACAGCCGACCCCGTTTCGGTTGACGCTGAGGCACCTTCAGCCCCTCCTTGCGCCAGATCCGCTCGACACGTTTGCGGTTCACCGTCCAACCGGCATCGCGCAACAAAGCGGTTACCCGGCGATAGCCGTAACGCCCGTACTGCTTCGCCAATGCGATGATGTCGTCGGTCAGCCGCCGCTCGTCGTCCGCCCCACGCGGCACCTTGCGATGTGTCGATCGATGTTGCCCGAGAACACGGCATATTCGCCGTTCCGACACCGGCAATTCGCGCCGCAACTGATCAATACATCGCCGTCGCCGCGCGGGGCTCAGAAGTTTCCCCGTGCCGCCTCCTGCAAGATCAGCTTGTCGAGCGTCAGATCGGAGATCGCCCGGCGAAGCCGCAGGTTCTCCTTCTCCAAATCCTTCATCCGGCGAGCCTGGTCGGTCTTCAGTCCGCCATATTCCTTGCGCCACCGATAGTAGGTCTGCTCACTGACAGCGTCCCGTCGGCAGGCCTCGGCGGTCGTGCCGCCCTGGCCCAGCACGATCTCGACCTCACGCAGCTTCCCGATGATCTCTTCCGGCTTGTGCTTCTTGCTCGGCATTCGTCGTCCCTTTCGTGGTCCAGACTATCATAGTCGATGGACCACTCAGACGGGGGCAGCTCAAAATCACGAAAAGGTGCCGACGATTGATCTGGATCTGCGGAGCGTGCCTGTCGAGCCATACACGGATGACGGCGGGAGACAGCAGGTCCGGAGCGCCTATTCGCCAGCTTTGAAATAGCCTTCGTAGGCATCAACTTCCCTCAGATCCTCGTCTTCCGCTCGGTCGTCAGGCGCAGCTTTAGGTCGAGGCTGACCGCGTCCTAGTATATCTCGTCCGGATATCCCCCTCAATCCGGTTGGCCTACCTGGCGAGTCTGCCGAGGAGCGCCTCGCAATTAGGGTATCGCCGCAATCCGGATGCTACCATCGGACCCGTGGACTGTGCGTGACGAGCAGGATTGCCGACCGACGGCCCTGGGAGCGAGATACGTGTCGACGAGCTGGTCCGGCAGCTTTCCGCAGCGGCGCCTGAGATGCAGGCAAAAGATCGGAAAATTCGCTGTTAAGCCTCAACGTCGCCAGGGGTGGCCGCGCGATGTGGCGGTGATCGGAACAAAAACAGGTTCGTCCGCTGGCGACGCTGGCCCGAACGCATCCGAGGAGGATTGCCCCTCTTGATGCGTCTCCGCCCACTGCGCTCCAACCTACCCCATGGTCGGAATGATGAAACTCTGGTCGAGCACCGCACTGGCGCTCTGTGCGGGCCAGCGCTGCGTGATCTTTTTGTTGCGGGTGTAGAAGCGGATGCCGTCCATTCCGTACTGATCGAGATCGCCGAAACCCGACCGTTTCCATCCGCCGAAGCTGTGATAGGCGACCGGCACCGGGATAGGTACGTTGATGCCGACCATGCCGACTTCGACGCTCGCCGCAAATTTCCGCGCAAAGTCGCCGTTGCGTGTAAAGAGGGCGACACCGTTGCCGTATTGGTGGTTGGTCGGATACGAGACTGCTTCCTCAAAAGTCTTTGCCCGCATGATTTGTAGCACCGGGCCGAAAATCTCTTCCTGGTAGCTCTGCATTTCTGGCGTCACACGGTCGAGCAAGGTCGGCCCCATGAAATAGCCGTTCTCATAGCCTTGCAGCGTGAGCCCGCGGCCGTCGACGACCAGTTCCGATCCCTCGTCGATCGCCATCTGGATGTAATCCTCGATCCGCGCCTTGTGTGCCGCGCCGACAACGGGACCGTAATGCGCGTCCGGGTCGGTCGGAACGCCAACGCGAAGGTCGGCGATCGCCGCGGTCAACTTCCCGCGTAGCAGTTCGGCTGTTTCTTCGCCAACCGGCACGACCACCGGCAACGCCATGCAGCGCTCGCCCGCCGATCCATAGGCCGCGCCGATGATGTCGGCGACCGCCTGGTCCATGTCAGCATCCGGCAAGATGATGCCGTGGTTCTTCGCGCCGCCCATGCATTGCACGCGCTTGCCGTTGGCGGCGCCGCGCCCGTAGACATATTGCGCGATGTCGGACGAGCCGACGAAGCTCACCGCCTTGACGTCCGGGTGATCGAGGATCGCGTCGACCATCACCTTGTCGCCGTGCACGACGTTGAGGATGCCCTTGGGCAAACCCGCCTCCAGCGCCAGTTCGGCGAGCCGTACCGGGACTGACGGGTCGCGTTCGGACGGTTTGATGATGAAGGCATTGCCCGTCGCGATAGCCGGTGCGCACATCCAGAGAGGGATCATCGCCGGAAAGTTGAAAGGGGTGATGCCGGCGGCGATACCGATCGGCTGGCGCATCGAATAGACGTCGATTCCGGGGCCGGCCCCCTCGGTATATTCGCCCTTCAGCAGATGGGGAATGCCACAGACGAATTCGACGACCTCCAGCCCGCGCTGGATGTCACCCTTTGAATCCGCGATCACCTTGCCATGTTCGCGCGAGAGCAATTCGGCGAGTTCGTCCATATGTTGTTCGATCAGCTCCTTGAAGCGGAACATCACGCGCGCGCGCCGCTGCGGGTTCGTCGCGGCCCAGCCGGGCTGCGCGGCCTTAGCGTTCGCGACCGCTTCATCGAGCAGGGCAGCATCGCCGAGCGCGACGTGCGCCTGCACCACGCCGAGCGCGGGATCATAAACGTCGCCGAGACGCGTGGGTGTCGCGGTATGCGTGGCGCCGTCGATGAAGTGCTGGATCAGTCGCATAGGAGATATCCTCTTGCTTGGTCTGTCAGCGCTATAGCACTCGAAGAAATCCACAGATAGGATCGAAGAATGCGAAGCCACTGTGCGTTTTTATAGATGCTCGATTGGGACGATCTGCGGATCTTTCTCGCCGTTGCGCGCAGCGGCAGCTTCGTCGCGACCGGGCGGGTGCTTGGCCTCAACCACTCGACGCTCGCGCGGCGGCTGACCGCGTTAGAGGTTGCGCTCGGCACGCGGCTGTTCGACCGCTCGCCGCGCGGGGTGCGACCGACCAAGGCCGGACTGGATCTTGCCGCGCACGCCGAGCGGATAGAGGAACAGGTGCTTGCCGCCGGGCGGAGTGTGGAGCGGCAGGACGATGTCGTGTCCGGAGTGGTGCGGCTGGCGACAACCGAGTCGTTTGGCACGCACTTCATCGCGCCGCGCGTGCATCTCCTGCATGCGGCACATCCGAGGATCGAGCTGGAACTCGTGCCCCAGTCGCGCACGGTTAGCCTGTCAAAACGCGAGGCCGATATCGCGGTCAGCCTTAACCGTCCCGAAACGGGAAGATTGCGGGCCGCGCGCCTCATTGATTACCGGATCGGGCTCTACGCATCGGAGGATTTGCTGGCACGAGCGGGGCCGGTCGAAACACTGGCGGCGCTGCATGGCCAGCCATTCGTGTCGTATATCGAGGAGATGATCGACTTGCCCGAGCTACGCTATCTCGACCGCTCGCTGGCCAAGAGCTGCGTGTTCCGCTCGTCCTCGATCGCCGCGCAGATGGAAGCCGTCGCTTCGGGCCTCGGCTTCGGCTTGCTGCATTGCTTCGCGGTCGGTCCGCATATGCGCGTAGTGCGCGTATTGCCGGAAGCGGTGGAGGTTTTACGAAGCTATTGGATGGTGCTTCACGCAGACCTTGCCCGCGTACCGCGGATCCGGGCGGTCGCAGATTTCGTGGCAGGCCAGGTCCGCGCCGAGGCGGCGCGGTTCTGATCGCAAGCGGATCTGCTCAGTTTCGCGCCGAACGATTTCGGGCCTAACGCGCCGCGCAGCGGTTTGATTGCATACCGGTCTTAGGTTGGCAAAGCGCACAGATCTCGTACTTCGCCCGGCTTTCGCACCATTGCTCATAGCGTCGTGGCGATATCACGCTGGCAAGTCGCTGAGACCGCGACTCGATTATTGTTGCACGCGGCCAATTCCTGCATGTCGCCAGCGAAATTGACGAGACGCTACGAACAGACGGAAAGACGCATGCCGAAACTTATAGTTACGACGCGAGAAGGCGAGAGGCGTGAACTCGACGGTCTCGAGGGTCTTTCCGTGATGGAAGTCATCCGCGACGGCGGCATCGACGAGTTGCTCGCACTCTGTGGCGGATGCGTCAGCTGTGCAACCTGTCACATCTACGTGGATCCCGCATTCGCCGACAGGCTTCCACCGATGAGCGAGGACGAAGATGAATTGCTGAATTCATCCAGCCACCGTTCCGCGACATCGCGGTTGTCCTGCCAGCTCCGTTTCGACGCGAAGCTGGACGGGTTGCAGATAACGATTGCCAACGACGATTAAGCGCAGCTCTGGCAGATAAGGCGGCACCGCCACAAAGGTCATTGCTTCTGCCGCTACCGCGCTCGCACGCGTGCGCAGCCCGTTGTCGCCTCGTTGCGCATGTTGGACATTGGCGCGCGAAGGCTCAGGATCCTATCGTCATACTGTTCAATCGTTCGCCGATAGCGCGAACGAAGCGCGCGGCGTCCGCACCATTGATAATGCGGTGATCGTAGCTGAGCGAAAGCGGCAGCATCTTGCGCCAGGTCACTCCAGCGGCTTCGCTTGGCAGCGGACGTAACTGTAGCGCGGTCGCGCCCACGATCGCAACTTCGGGAAGATTAATGATCGGGGTGAACGCCGTGCCACCGATATGCCCCAATGATGAAACGGTTATCGAGCCGCCCGACATCTCGGTCATCGACAGGCCTTTCGCCCTCGCCTTCGTGGCGAGCAGGGTGAGTTCGTTGCCAAGATCGGTCAGGTGGCGCCGGCCGACATTTCGAAGCACCGGTACGACGAGTCCTTTCGGCGTATCGACGGCAACGCCGATGTTGACGTACTTCTTGAGCGTGAGCGACTTCCCGTCCGCGCTCAGCGAGGCGTTGAAAATCGGAAAATCCGTCAGTGCCTCGGCGACCGCCCGAATAAGCAAGATCGCCGGCGTCAGCCGCGCCTCGGGATTTGCCTCATTCCAAATGACGCGGCGCGCCTCAACCTCGGTGACGTCGACTTCGTCGTGATGCGTCACATGGGGGACGGTGACCCAGTTTCGGCCGAGGAAAGAACCGGTCAACCGTTGTATCTTCGAGAGCGCAACGGTTTCTGTTTCGCCAAATTCACTGAAGTCGTGCTCGATGATCGAGGGCAGCCCGGACAAATGGTCAATCATATCAGACATAGCTCAATCTCCCGGGCCTGCAGCGGCGGTGAACTGGGTGGGGTTACGCAATCTTTCGGTGCGTTTGCTTTGTGGAGAATTGAATAGCCGGCTCGGATGGAAGGATACAGCTTGTCCAGGAAGATCGCCGTGGCGCTATGTGCACTCCCACGATCGCGTCGATGCTTGACGTAGAGCCGGTGATTGCACGAACATCAGCGATCTATTTGGAGGGTGGCAAGGCGCCACGATCGACTTTTCTGCTATTTTGCTGCCGCGGTTAAGAGTGGTGCGGCCCTGCATGCGGTCGCCTGCAACGCTAAGGGCGATGTGTCTCGATAGGCGGACATGTCGGCACGTTATCTGGTGCCGGAAGAGGCGGCATACCACACGCGGAGTTCTTAAAGCATGATGTCGAACGTCGAATTGCGGAATTTGGCTGATTTGGTCGCGATCAGAACTGTCTTGGACGAATATTGCCTGCGCCTGGAGATCGACAGCTTTGACGAATGGCTCGACCTCTTTACGCCGGATACCGAGTACGAGGTGTTCAGGCGGACGCTTCGCGGTCGCGATGAGCTCTCGGCGATGTTGTCGCAAGCACCGCACGGCCTGCATTTGGGGGGGGCGGCAAGAATAGAACTCGACGGTAACACCGCGCAGACGGTTCAGAATTACGCGTTTTTAGGGGATGACGAAGCGACATCGAATGCCGGCTGGTATTATCGTACGCTGGTCCGAACCGATGCCGGATGGAGAATTTCGCGGACTCGTGTGAAGATCCAAAAGCGCAATCCGGTCGGTCGCAAGCTGCCGCCGGAATGACGCTCGTCAGGGATGGGTGCGCACGCTTCAGGTGGCAAAACTGCCGCGATCAGCGCTTTGTGTCGGGCCGCTCGTGGTTTGGGGAGCGTGATAGCGAACTTCGCCAGCCGCGGCATCGCATAGGCAAGCGACAAGGCAAGCGATCTGATCGGATGTCGACGATGCCGACCAGCACACCACCGTTTCGGTATCGCTTCCGGGGGGCGGCAGTTGCAGTGGCAGCACCGTGTAGCCGTCCGCCTCGTTACATCCGACCGGCGAGTGACCGAGCGCGGCGCCCATGCCGCAAGCGAGCATGATCTGTGCCGTCAGCCGATCATCGGCGAGTCCTCCAATCTTAGGATCGAAGCCGGCCGCACGCAGAAGTTGGATCATTCCCTGATACGCCGCGCTGGCGAGATTAGGATCCGGTAGGATCCAGGGACGGTCGCGCAAGTCGCCAAGCTGGATGGGGTCGTTCGCCAAATCCCAGGAAAGCGGAATGGCCACGGTCAGCGGCCTGCGGGAGAGCACTTTCCAAGCGAGATCGTACGAGTCGGCCGGGTTCACAGCTCGCAAGCCGAGATCGAGCATGGATGAGCGCAGCCGCTCCGCCTGGTGCAAGCCCAATACGGTCGTCAGGCGTAACTCGACGTCTGGCCAGCGCGTCCTAAACGCCTGCAGCCCGCGCTGGATCAGGGGCGTGTCCTGCGCCACGGCCTGGCAGATTCCGATCCGCAGACAGGCATGGGCCCCGTGCCCAATCCGACGCGCGTCGTCGGCGGCGACGGCGATCCGGTCGAGGCTTGCCGAAGCTTGGCTGAACAGCGCTTCGCCGGCGGGGGTCAATCGCAATTTCCGCGTTGTGCGTTCGAGTAGGACGACCCCGAGCTCGTCCTCCAGGCGGCTGATCGCCCGGCTCAGTCCCGACTGGCTCGTGTGGAGCCGCTCGGCCGCGCGCGTAAAGCTGCCTGTATCGACGACAGCGACGAAATGCTTCAGCAAGGAGAGATCGATCATCCGGTACATTCCAACATTCTTGCACACGGCGCATAAATGTTCGTGTCGGTTAGCATTGGACCAAGATAAATCGCAATGGCAGGACTCCTTGAGCGCGGACGTAGTGACGTCGCGCACGGGAGGATGTCGCTATGAGAATGGACAAGCTAGGCGGACTGCTAGCCGTCGCTGGAATGGTCGGGTTGGCGGCGGTGCAGGAGGCGGCGCATGCCCAGGAGAGGGCGTCGCGGCCGACGTTCGAAAAGGACGGTACGACGCATGTCCCAGCGTTCGATTTGCCGCCGTCCGGTTTGGCGAGCAACGAAGTCATCGACGCATTGAAGGCGCGTGCCGGCGCGCCCGCTTTTGAAATGCCGGACAATCTCGACATCGGTACCATTCGCAAGGGAATGGAAATGGTCCTCGCGCCGTCGGTCAAGCTCATGCAGGCGAAGTATCCGGCGGACATTGTCGAGCAGACCATCGCTGGTGTGCGCACCCGCATCGTGATGCCGAAAGGTGTAAAGGTTGATCCAAAACGGGTGCTGATCAATCTCCATGGTGGCGGTTTTTCGATGTGTGCGGACGCCTGCGCAATCCTCGAATCGCTACCGATTGCCGCAGTGGGCCGATACAAGGTTGTCAGCGTCAATTACCGGCAGGGACCGGAAGCGCGCTTTCCCGCCGCCAGTGAAGATGTCGCCGCTGTATATCGCGAACTGCTCAAGACCTACAAGCCTACGCAAATCGGAATATATGGCTGTTCTGCGGGTGGTTCGTTGTCAGCGCAGACTGCCGCCTGGCTTCCGGCACACGGTTTGCCACAGGCAGGCGCGATCGGCATCTTCGGGGCGGGTGCGGTCCGCTTCACGTCGGGGGATTCGGCGTATTTTTCTGGCTATGTCGATGGTTCCTTCCCGCCGCCGGCCAAGCCGGGCACGCCGCTGACACCGATGATGAAGACGATGATGTCCTATTTCGAGGGTGCTGATGTGAACAGCGCAATGGTGTCGCCAGCCGGGCATCCTGACGTACTTGCGAAGTTCCCGCCGACGCTCATCATCACGGGGACCCGCGCACCGGACATGAGTCCCGCGGTCTACACCCATTCGCAATTGGTAAAGGCGGGGGTTCCCGGTGATCTCATCGTTGGGGAGGGGCTCGGCCATTGCTATATCTATGCTGCGCAATATCCCGAGTCGCAGGACGCTTACTTGGCCATCGCCAAGTTTTTTCAGAGACATCTACACTAGGGCCGTCCGTCCTGATCGCGCGCACGATCATTCTTCGAGCCGTGCGATGGTCTATAGCCGTCAGACGTCCGCTGCGCGTAGTTCGACCGCTTATCTGAAGGGGCTGACAATGAGCGCGCAGCAGGGACTATCGACGCCGTGGATCGACCTTGCCGGGCGGGTGGCCATCGTCACGGGTGCGGGATCGGGCATTGGTCGTGCCTGCGCGTTCGCGGTCGGCGCGGCAGGCGGCGTAGTCCTGTCGCTCGATCTCGACGCTGCCAGCGCCGAGGCAACCGCATCGGCAGTCATCGCGGCCGGTGGCGAGGCTCATAGCCGCATGCTGGACGTGACCGACGCTGCGCAATGGGACGAGACCTCCGCGTGGATCGCCGAGAATTGGGGGCGGCTCGACATTCTCGTCAATAGTGCTGGTGTCGCGATGTCGGATCGCGCCGGGGACACTGACCTCGCCGTATACCGCAAGACTTTCGCGATAAACGTGGACGGCTCACTCCTTGGAATGGCAGCCGCGTTGCGCTTCATGCGGGAGAGCGGGAAAGGCGCCATCGTCAACATCTCGTCGACTGCAGCGTTGACCGGAAACCCGATCATGGCCTCTTACGGCGCAAGCAAGGCTGCCATCGCGCATTTCACCCGTAGTGCCGCCAAGGAGACCACGCGCGCAGGCCATGATATCCGCATCAACGCGGTACAGCCGGGACTTGTCGACACGTCGATGGCGGGCGACTTCTTCGATATTTTGCACAAGGCAGGCCCGCCCGAGACGCTGGTCAAGATGATGACCACGGGTCGACCCGGCAGGCCAGAGGAGATTGCGGACCTGATCCTCTATTTGGTGTCCGACCGGGCGAGCTTCATTTCCGGAGCGGCGATCGTGATCGACCGTGCGGCCAGCGCCTGACCGAGGCTATCCCGTCGCCTTTAACCGATATCGGATCGGCAACTCCTTCACCCCACTGACGAAGGTCGACTCAGTGAAGCGGGGTGCGCCAGCGAGCTCGACCTGTTCGATCCGTTCGAGAAACGCGCGGAAGAAGGAAACGAGTTCCATCTTTGCGAGGTGCTGGCCGAGACACAGATGGGGTCCCGTACCAAAGGCGAGATGGCGATTCGGCTTGCGATCGACGCGAAAGGCGAAGGGATCGTCGAACACCGCTGCGTCGCGATTGGCTGACGGATATGACAGCAAGAGGACGTCACCAGCCGCAACTGTTTTGCCTGCCACCTCGCACGTCTCGACCGCAGTGCGAACGAAATGGCGGACGGGAGAGGTCCAGCGGACAATCTCGTCGACAGCGCTGGCGAGCAAAGCGGGATCGGCCCGGAGCATTGCCATCTGGTCGGGGTGTTGCAGCAGGGCCAACAGGCCGCCCGCAAGGCTGTAGCTGGTGGTGTCGTGGCCGGCTGTCGCAAGGATCACCAGATAGCCGAAGACATCGCGATCGGCGAGATGCGCACCGTCAATTTGCGCATTGGCGATAATGCTGGCGAGATCCTCGCGCGGATGTTGCCGCCGGTCGGCGATGATCGGCTGGAAATACTCGAACATCTTCTTGATCGCGGCGAGGCCCGTGTTCGACACATCGTCTGCGAATTCGGGATCCTGACTCGACAATTGCTGCTGTGTCAGGCGCAACATGAGCGCTTCGTCCTCACGTGGCACGCCGATAATCGTCATGATGACCCGCAGTGGATACCACATCGCGATATCACCGGCGAAGTCGCACGTTTCGCCTTTGACGGCCATTCGATCGACGAATTCGGTCGCGAGCTCCTCGATATCGAGGCGGATCGCGTTGAGTGCTTTGGACAGAAAGCGCGACTGGCTGATCGCGCGGAACGCACGATGCTCACTGCCGTCCATTGCAACAAGATTGCGCATGAACTCCTGATAGCCGCCGCCCTCGCCGCGAGTCGTTGCCTCATAAGCGAGCGGCAGGATCGCCTGGCGCGGGGCGCTGATAAATTGCTGGGGGTTCATCTCGATTGCGCTGATATCGGCATGTCGCGTTACTAGCCAGAATGGGATGGTCGTGCCCGAAGCGACGCGCGGCAGGGGATCAATCCGCCGAAGGCGGGCAAGCATGCCGTGCAGCGCGGCATCGTCGGTGAAAATCCGCGCATCGGTGATGGCTTCGGCGGGAAGATCGTTTTCAACCATTTGACATCTCCGCAAGCTTTGGAGTTTCAGCGACCATTCCAGATCGGCGCGCGCTTCTCGAGGAAGGCGCGGGGGCCTTCTTTAAAATCCTCGGTGTGTTTCAATGCGGCAAACCGTTCGCCGGCGACGGAGCGTCCCGTCGCATCAGGTAGCGCTGCGCTTTCGCGTGCTGCCGCGAGTGAAAACTGCACTGCGACCGGCGCATTAGCGGCAATGCGTTCGGCAAGCGCAACCGCTGTCGAAATAGCCTCGCCCGGCTGAGTTAGGCGATTGACCATGCCCCAGCGATACGCGAACTCCGCGTCCAGCGGGTCTCCGGTCGCGAGCAGTTCGTTGGCGATGTTGCGCGGCAACAGCTTTCCTATCCGATGCGCGCCGCCGGCACCTGCCATCATCCCGCGCTGCACTTCGGGCAGGCCAAAGCTGGCGGTGCGCGACGCTACCAGCATATCGCAGGCCAGCACGATCTCACATCCTCCGGCCAAAGCCTTGCCTTCCACCGCGGCGATCCAAGGCTTGCTCCGTTCGATGTAGGTGAAACCGGCGAACCCGCCAGCTGCGGTCTCGATCCCCTTGCCCTGACCCACTGCCGCCGCTGCCAGATCGGCTCCGGCGCAGAACACCGGGGCAAAGCTCGACGTCAGCACCACCGAGCGGATGTCCGGATCGGCCTCTGTTCGACGCACGATCGCTTCAAGTGCAGAAGCCAGCGCGGCATTGACTGCGTTACGCTTCTCGGGCCGGTTGAGCGTCACCACCGCAACGTGTCGAGCTGCCATCGCAAATAAGACGGGTGCTGCTGCTGCGTCCTGCTCGGGCATGAGGCTACTTTTCTGTTGGTATTGGAGGTCTCACAGTCGCGTAGACTGTGCGGAATTGCACGGCCCGCGCTGTTCAATCGCTCCCACGATGACATGATGGCACCAGTCGACGCCGCACCGTTAGGGGATCAGGTGATGCGGGGCCCGCGCTCGCGTCCCGGGTCGACATGCAAGATTGCGAGGAGGATGAGTGATGCTGAATCTGGTTCCCCTGTGCACCGCGGTGGTGGATGTCGCTCCCACATTGTCGATCGGTGATACCCCCGCTGGCGCGCGCAGCGTCAGCGATATCCGATCCGTCACGATCGAGGGCGAACGCGTTCAGGCGAGCTTGGCCGGAGGCGCGGCGGCCGACTGGATGGTGCGGGCCGAGGACCTTGGTCTGGTCGACGTGCGCATGACGGTGCGGACCCATGACGATGCGTTAATCTACATTACTTATGGTGGCCGGCTCGATCTGTCGCGGCCGGGCGAAGGTATTACCGTCGTGGCGGCTCCGCTTTTCGAGACGGGCGATGCGCGCTACGCTTGGCTCAATCGTATCCAGGCGATCGGCAAGGGAAAGCTGACGATAGGGGCCGATCGAAGCGCGCGGATCGACTATGAATTCTATGAGGTGCGGTGACGTCGATGCTGACCATGGGCGACGATTACCCGATCCATCAGACGCCCGAACCGATCGCTTTTGCAGGTTCGGACCGGAATTTCTACGACCGCTATTTCTTCAACGGCTATTCGGCCGACGGCGAGATGTTCTTTGCGAGCGCTCTTGGCGTGTATCCGCACTTGAATATTATGGATGCCGCGTTCGGCGTCCGTTTCGGTGACGTGCAGCATAACCTCCATGCGTCGCGCCATATGCACATGGAACGGATGGACACGCAGGTTGGACCGATCCGCATTGAGGTCATAGAACCGCTAAAGCGCCTGCGGATCATCGTCGATAACAATGAGCACGGTATCGGGGCTGATCTTCTTTTTGAGGGACGCCACGACGTGATCGAAGAACCTCGCTCGATCCGGCGGAACGGTCCGCGCGTGCTGATGGATTATACGCGCCTTACTCAAGTCGGCCATTATACAGGATGGGTGGAGGCCGGCGGCACTCGCATCGATGCTGCGACCTCGCCAATTGTGGGCACGCGCGATCGATCATGGGGGGTGCGCACTATCGGTCTGCGCGATCCGCAGGTGATGGTGCCCACCCCTGAACCGCAGTTCCACTGGTACTGGGTGCCGGCGCATCTCGACGATCGCATCATCCACTTTTTCATAAATCACGACGGTAATGGCGAAACTTGGCATGGCGACATGGTCATGGTGCGCGATGGCGGTTCGACCGAACACTTTGCCGCTGCAAGTATCGAGGCAACGCCGCATCCGGGCACGCGGTGGCCGGCAGGTGGGGTCATCAAGTTCGTGGACCGTGATGGCCGTCCCTATCGCATCGAGGTGGAGGCGTCGCGACGCTTCTATCTGTCCGGGCTCGGCTATATGAACCCCGAATGGGGGCACGGGCTCAATAAGGGACCGCTCGCCATCGGTTATGACGAGATCCATCCCGGCGACATGGCCGAGTACGGGTTGATCAACGCCCACGCCGAGGCCTTTGCCCGGCTCAAGTTGATCGAGCCGGACGGCACGGTGGTGCATGGCATAGGCACATTCGAGTCGCTCAGTATGGGACGATATGCGCCGTGGGGCGTGACCGGTCTGGTCGAAACGCCATGAACGCGATGGAAAAGCGGATCGCCGGTTACCTCGCTCACCGCATGCCCCGTGCGGACGATGTTCGCGTTTCGGATCTGGCGCGTATTCACGGCGGTAGCAGTCAGGAAACGTATCGGTTCCAAGCCACTTGGCGCGAGGACGAAGCCGATGTCGAAAAACGCCTGATCTTGCGGCGCGAACCCCCTTCGGGATTGGTCGTCGCCGAACGCGATCTTGAATACACGGTGTATCGCTCGCTTGCGAACCGAGGCATTCCTGTGCCTGGAGCGCATTTTCTCGAGCTGGATAGCGGCTGGCTCGAACGGCCGTTCTTCATCATGGATATGATGCCGGGCAAACCCGGTCACTTTTATGCCGCTCAAGACCCCTACGAGGGCATGGCCGCACAGGTAGTGGGCGCCTTTTGGCACACCTTGGGGAAGCTCGCCGCGATCGATCACCATGCCATCGGCTTGGCGGGCCTGCGCAACGGCGAACATGCGGGCAACTTCTGGCAGCGCGAACTCGACTATTGGGAGCGCAGGCTCGACGAGAGTGGACAGGCGCCGGAACCGTGCACGAGGGGCGTGATCCGGCGGCTACGGCGAGATCCGCCGCGCGAGACAAGCAAGCCGGCGGTCACGCACGGGGACTATCGCGCAGGGAACTTCCTGTTTACGCCCGATGGCGCGATCAGCGCGGTCCTGGATTGGGAAATGTGCCACATCGGCGATCCACTCGAGGATGTCGCATGGGCGCTCGATGGCATGTGGCCGATGTCGCGCTACTTCCCGCTCGAGGACGGTCTCGGCATCTGGGAGGCGGCAAGCGGAATGACGATCGACCGCGACGCGCTTGACTGGTGGCGCCTGTTCGCGACGGTAAAGGCCAGCGCAATCTGGGCGACGGCGGAAGCAAGTGTTCGTGACGGCACATCGCACGAAATGGTCGTGGCGATTTCCGCGATCCGCGCCGGGTATTTTCACCGCCACGAGGCGCTTATGCTGATGGAACAGCGCGGGGCGATGGGATGAGCCTGTCGCTCGAAGAGTCGCTCGGCGCGTTGGCGGAGACGCTGCGCAGTAGTATCGTACCGGCGCTCGACGATCCGTTCGCACTTGAGGCCGCGCGCCTCGCGGGGCAGCTTCTGGCCATTGCGGCGCACGCTGTCGACGACGCGGCCGCGTTGCGCGTCGCCGAGAACGCGGCGATCCGCCGACTGTTTGCGGAAGCTCACGGCACCATCAAGGAAGCGGGTCTCGCAGCACGTCTCACGACAGCGGCAATGTCTGAGGGGCCGGGACTGAAGCTGTCCGAACTGGACCGTGAGAATGCGCGACTGCGAAGTTTGCTGATCGAGGTGCACGCATATGTCGAGCGACAGGCGGGGGCCGCCGCACAGGAACTCGATCATCAGATATGGAGATTGCTCAAGGATATCGAGGAACGCCGCGCGCCGCGCCTGTGAGGCCTGTCGGTCATTCGACGAAGCGGTCTAGGTGCGGCCGCAAGACTTCGACCCACGCTGCGTAACCGGCAATCGACAAATGGAGGCCGTCTACCGTGAATTCGGAGCGGATTGCGCCTCGATGCCCCGCGAGTACGGGCCACATATCGACGTACGTTGCGCTGCTGCCAGCCGTTATGCGCCGATAATGTCCGTTCAACGCGGTGAGGCGATCGCGAAAGTGGGTCGAGCGCGGCAGCACGCTGGTGATAAACAGGGGTGCCGAAGGCGCGATACGTTGGATGGCTCCAACCAACGTCTGCATCTGCTGGGCGATCTCGTCAACATCGGTGGACTTGCCGAGGCCATGCAGGTCATTGGTGCCGATCAGCAGAGAAATGGCGCGCGGTGCGACCAAGGCGGACGGTAAACGCTGCAGAACGTCGCCGATCGCCTCTCCGCCAATGCCGCGATTGACGGTGGGAAGATTGGGGAACCAATCTTCCCACGCCGTCCATTCGGTAATGCTATCGCCGAGAAACACGACCCTGCCCGGCGCGGGGGGCAACGCGTTGAACTGCGCGCGCCGCGCGGCCTGCCGGGAAGCGAGCGCACGTCGCAACAGGGGTGAGAAGAGCGGCAGGACGCGGTCGAGGTTCATCGCGATTCTCGCGTTCGGCGGCATTTCGATGGCGGAACGCCTCGCTGTGTCATGCGGTTGGCCAATAGCGAGCACGAACCTCTTTCTTGAACAACTTTCCGGTGTCGGAGCGCGGCAGTGCTGGGTCGAAATCGACACTGCGCGGACACTTCACGTCTGAAAGGTTTGATCTGCAGAACGCGATCAGCTCGCGCCCCAATCCTTCGGTCGCCTGCGACCACGCGATTGGCTGGACCACCGCCTTGACTGCTTCCCCGAAGTCCGCATCGGGCACGCCGATCACGGCGACGTCCGCAACGGCCGGGTGCGTGATGAGGAGGTTCTCGACCTCCTGTGGATAAATGTTTACCCCGCCTGCGATGATCATGAAATCCTTGCGGTCCGACAGGAACAGATAGCCGTCCTGATCGATATGCCCGACATCGCCCATCGTCGACCAGCCAGGATGCAACGGATTGCGCGATGCTGCGGTCTTGTCAGGGTCATTGTGATATTCGAAGGAGCGTCCCCCGCTGAAATAAATGGTGCCTGTCTCGCCCGTCGCAAGCTCCCGCCCGTCGTCGTCGCAAATGTGAATCTTTCCCACGACGGCGCGCCCGACGGAGCCCGGTTTGCGCATCCATTCCGTGCTGGTGATCGTGACATGTCCGTTGCCTTCCGAGCCGGCATAGAACTCCTCGACGATCGGGCCGAGCCAGTCGATGATCGCGCGTTTGACCGGGACGGGGCAGGGGGCTGCAGCGTGGACGACTACTTTCAGCGACGAAAGGTCGTAGCGCGTTCGCACGTCCGTCGGCAGCTTCAGCATCCGAATGAACATGGTCGGCACCATCTGCACCGCCGTCACCCGCCACCGGCAGACCGCCGCCAGAACGGCCTCTGCGTCGAATTTGCGCATCACGACGGACGTTCCGCCCATCGCCTGGACCGCGACCGTGAAGCCGAGCGGCGACGCATGGTACAGTGGCGCAGGACACAGGTAAACGGTCGTATCGTTGAGACCATAGGAAGAGCTCAGAAAGGTCGTGCCCTGAAGCTCCTGCACCGGGGAGCCTGAAAGTGCGGGATAGCGGATGCCTTTTGGCCTTCCGGTCGTTCCGGATGAGTAAGCCATGCGGCTGCCGATCGACTCATCGGCGATCGGGATTTCCGGCTCGCGGTCGCAAAGCGTCGCCCAATCGGAAAGCTCGCCGATCGCGCCGATCGCGACGACCGTGTCGAGGCGCGGCATCTCCGACCTACGCGCGACAAGGTCGAGCGCGACTTCGGACAGCGCCTCGGAGACGATGATCGCCTTGCTCCCGCTGTCGTTGACGATATGCGCTATCTCGCTTGCCTTGAGGCGGGTCGAGATTGGCACTAGGATGAGCCCGGAGCGCTGCGCGGCCCAATAGATGTCGACGAACTCGGGCCGGTTGTCGCAACATAGCACCACCGCGTCGCCCGCTTGCAAATCGAGGCCACGCAAAGCGTGTGCTGCACGGTTCGCGCGCGCCTCCAGTTGACCGAAGGTGATCGTCTCGCCCGTTTCGGCGTCGATAAGCGCCGGCTTGTCCGGTGTCGCGATGGCGTGCAGCCGGGGATGCATGCGACTATCCTTTCTCGTCCGCGGCCGCGGGCTCCAATCACGTCGTCGTCGCCGCAGGCGGTGCGTTCATCGCGGCTCCATCGAAATAATCCCGCCATGCCAGTATTGCGTTACCCGCGATCTCGAACACGCCCATCACCGCAATGTCGATTTGACGTCCGTCTTTCATCACGAAGATGTCGTTGCGCTCGGTCACAACGATGCCGGGCGAGATTTTGGCGATGAGGTGAAGATCGAAGCGAACCTGCTCGACTTGGTCGAGAAAGCGTCGGATGGCGGCGCCTATGGCTGTTCTGCCCACGATGGGCGCATATGGCATGTTATGCCAGATGCCGCCTTCAGCAAAACACGCCGAAACAGCATCGGCATCGCGCCGTTCCCACGCCTGGATGAGTTTGACGACCAGGTCGCACTCGGAGGATTGCGGGCTCACGCGTCGGCCTTCGGAAAGAAGATCGTGCGTGGGTTCGTATAGTTGAGGAGGCCCGCCTGTCCCCCTTCGGCGCCAAGACCCGATTCCTTGTGGCCCGCAAATGGCGCGAGTGGAGAAGGGGACGTGGGGCCGTTGATTGCGACCGTCCCGGTCTCCAGCCGCGCAGCGATACGCGCGGCGTTCGCGACATCGGCGCTCCACACTGTTCCACCGAGCCCCATGCGCGAAGCGTTTGCCCGCGCCACGGCGTCGTCCACGTCACGGTATTTGAGCAGCGGAAGCACCGGGCCGAACGCCTCTTCCGTCACGACCCGCGCATCGTCCGGCGGATTGTCGATCAGCGTCACCGGAATGAAGTATCCGGGCCGCTCTCCTCGCAGCTCGCCTCCGGCAAGGAAGGTTAGTCCGGTCGCCCGCGCATCGCCGATCAGTGCCGAGACCCGATCGAACTGCGCACGATTCTGGATCGGTCCCATCTGGACGCCCGCTTCGAAACCCTCTCCGACCACGACCGTACGGGCGTAAGCCGCCAGCGAGGCCGCCAGTGCATCATAGATGGCCTCGTGAATATAAACGCGCTTGGTCGCGATGCAAAGCTGGCCACTATTCTTGAAGGCGGCCCAAAACAGCCTTTCGGTAATCCCCGCGACATCGACGTCGGGCAGGACGATCGCCGCGTCGTTGCCACCGAGTTCCAATGTCAGCCGCTTCATTGTCGCGGCGGCGCCCTGCATCACGCGCTTACCCGTTGCGGTCGAGCCGGTGAAGCTGATCTTGTCGATGTCGGCGTGCGCGGTCATCAGCGGGCCGAGTGAATCACCGCCGGCTATGACGTTGACGATGCCTGGCGGAAGGACTGGGCGGAGCAACTCGCCCAACCTGAGCGTTGTGAGCGGTGTGAACGGCGATGGCTTGAGCACCATCGTGTTCCCGGCAAGCAATCCCGGTGCGAGCTTAAACATCGCCAGGATAATCGGAAAATTCCACGGCACGATCGCGCCGACCACGCCGAGCGGCACGTGTCGCGTCTCACTGCGCCCCATTGGCCCGTCCGCGATTTGAACCGGCAGCTCAAGGTCGGCGGTGGCGGTCGCCCAATACGCTGCGCCGACGATTTCTGCCCGGGCATCTGCGAGCGGCTTACCCTGTTCCTGCACCAGCAATCTGGATAGGCCCTCGAGGTTTTCGGTGATGACTGCGGCGATCTGCCTTAGCCTGCCGCGGCGGTCGTCGAGAGCTGTCGCGGCCCAAGCAGGATAGGCGTCGCGCGCGCTTGCAACCGCCGCGTCCAGTTCATCGTGTCCGGTATCGGGCGCCAGCGCGAACGACGCTGCCGTTGCCGGGTTGACGATCTCCCGCCAACCGGCGGTCGTCGCCGCCTTCCCAGCGATCGTCAGCGTGTAGTTTTCCGCAAAGCGGATTCGCCGGTCAGGAGGCATGGCGACGGATGATCACGCGATTGCCTGGCGGGCCTTTCCCCAATGCTCGGCGACGAATCGATTCACCTCGGCGTGCATTTCAAGGTCTTCAGGCGCGCCCGCGAATCCGCCGTGGGGCATTCCCTCGAACACGTGCAGTTCGACCGACACCCCCGCGCGGCGGAGCGAGCGGTGCATCCGAGCGGCGTTCGACAGAAAAAGATCGCGGGTGCCGGCTTGCAAGAACGTCGGCGGAAATCCTTTGGTGAAGTCTCCGAACAACGGGGAAAGGTAAGGATCGGCGAGATCGTGCCCGGCAGCGTAGAGCAGGTTGGTGCTCATGAGTGGCCCGGTCAGGATCACGTCGATGCGACGATTTGTCTCGAACGTATCGCCGGACTCGGTGAGATCGAGCTCGGGCGTCAGCAGCACCAGCGCGGCGGGAAGGGGCAGCCCCTCGTCCCGCGCGCGCAACGCGAGCGCCGCGGCCAGATTGCTGCCGGCCGAGCCGCCACCCACGATGATATTCTCGGGCGCATATCGCTCTAACAAGGCGCGATAGACGGCGAGGCAATCCTCTAGCGCGGCCGGATATGGGTGTTCCGGCGGCATGCGGTAATCGACGGCATAACTGCGCACCCGGTGCCGGTCGGCCGCGAGCAATGCTCCGATGCGGCAAGGTTCCCCCCCACCGTGCACCAATCCACCGCCGTGAAGGTCGATATAGGCGCGGTCGTCCGGTCCGGGGTCGCGCGGCGTCGCTACATGCACGACGGCGCCGCCCAATTCGACCGTCTCCACGGTTGACGTCGATGCTGCCAGCGCGGGAGCCATGAACTGCGCAATCATCGCCGCGGTCATCGCTTTTGCCGCCGCCCAGCCCGCCGCGTCATCCGCTGCTGGCGGCGCCTGTCCGACCATCAGGGGGACACCGTCAGCCCCGACGAGGCTCGCCATGAAGCCGCGCGCATGCGCACTGATCGAAGCCGGGAACGGAATAACCCGCGCCTCAACCAGGACGCCGTTTACGGGATCTGCTGACATCTGTCGTTCCTCGGATTTCAATGAGACTTCAAGCGGCCGCGTCCAAGCGCTCTGCAACGGGTTCGGGTGCTCGTGGACCGGGCCCGAAACCGATGTCGAGAATCGGCGAATCGAAACCGCTATTGACGATACGCGACGCCGCGGCGAGCTTCTGCGGGTCGAGACCTGCGAGGTATCCGTCGATCAGCCGTTCATGGTTGCTGATCATGCCCTCATATTGCTGCGACAGGCGGAGATAGTCGAATCCGCCGGCATGCAGACCCTGCTGTTGAAGCGGAAGATTATCATAATCCTGGCGCGGAATTGGCGGGAAGTCCGGACTGTCATGCGGCAGCATCACCATCTTGACCGGCTCGCGAGTCTCATCCTCTGGCAGAATTGCCAGCGACCAGATCTCGAACAGGCAAGTCTCCTCGGTCAACGGGCGGATCCGATAGGACGACATCGCGCCGAAGAACGGCAGCAGGAAGTAATGCGGGAACATGAACTCGACCGCGTTGAACGGTTTGCCCGCCAGCGCGATGAGGTCGGGCATGTTGAGGCCCTTGGCGCGACCTCGCGCGGTGATCTCATGCATCAACCGGCCGTAGAACGCGCCGGCCGCCTCCTGCACATCGTCGGGGAGTTCGATGTCGCGAAGGCTCCGGGCGATCTCCACCTCGCTCGGGTGGATCATGCCGGCCATGCCCTCGCTCAGGGTCTCGACGAATTTAATCGTGATATCGACATATTGACGAGCCGTTTGCGTCTGTGGCGCGCTTGCTACCGCATTGGGATCCAGATCATTTCCGTAAGGGCTGCTGTTGGGGATGATGTTAAGCTGCGGATGCGTGCGCATGGTGTGATAGCCTTCCATAAAGGCTTCCATTGCAAGCTTCCAATTGGTCGGCAGCACGGTGCCGTACCACCATTCCATCTTCAATTCCTCGACGTGCCGTCCAGTCAGGCGGTCCGCCACCGGACCGAGACATTCGAGAAGCGAAGGTGCTTCGTGGTCAAAATTGATGAAGGCACAACCGCCCCACAATTCCACGCGGCACGGAACCAGATCGATCTCGGCTTGATCAAGAACGTCTTCACTGAAAACCTTCTTGCCGTAGACGAAGGTGTTAACGCCCTCCATGTTCCACCGCCAGCCGTGGAACGGGCAGATGAAGCCCTTGGTCTTGCAATTGCCGCTGCCGG
>CAXTEO010000076.1:0-21405 GCA_964243205.1 uncultured Sphingomonas sp. | reverse complement strand
TCACGACGCCGACATTGTCGGCCTCGAGGTTGAGCGCCATGCCCTGCACGCCGTTCGAGAATTCGACCATCTCGCCCGCCTGGACGTTGTCGAGCCCGTAGATGCGCGCGATGCCGTCACCGACGCTGAGCACCTGGCCGGTTTCCGAAACCTGCGCTTCGGTGCCGAAATTGGCGATCTGGTCCTTGATGACCTTCGAAATTTCTGCGGCGCGGATGTCCATGGTTTAGCCTTTCATCGCGTGCGCGAGAGTATTGAGACGAGTGCGGATCGAGCTGTCGATCCGCTGCGAGCCGATCTGGACGACCAGACCGCCGAGGAGAGTGGGGTCGACCGAGAGATCGACCGAGACGTCGGTGCCGATGCGGGTGCGCAGCTGCGCTTTCAGCGCTTCGACCTGTTCGTCGGTGAGCGGATGCGCCGAGGTCACTTCCGCGGTCGTCTCGCCGCGATGGCGGGCGGCGAGGCTGCGGAAATAGCGGATGATCGCGGTCAGTTGCGACAGGCGACGGTGCTCGGCGAGCACGCCGAGGAACTTCGCCGTCGTCGGGTCGACGTCGATCATCTCCGCCGCGGCGGCAACCGCCTTGGCGGCCTGCTCGCGCGACACAACCGGGCTGGCGATCAGCTGGGCGAATTCGCTCGATTGCGCGATCGCCTCGCGCACGCGCGCCAAGCTCGCCTCGACTGCGTCGATGCTCTTTGTATCACGCGCAAGCTCGAACAACGCGGTCGCATAGCGTCCGCTTAAGCTTGCTTGAATACCGCCGGATGTCTCCACGCGATTGGGGTCCTCTTGGGCACGAATGGTGGCCCCATGCAAAAAGAGGGCGCTGGGGAATGCGCCTTCAGATGGGTTGGCGAGCGGTTAGCATCGGGCCGGGTCGGTTGCAAGTCTGCGGAAAATCGCTGCGCTGCGGCAAAAATTGCGGATTTCACGTAACTGTAACATCCGATTAACCATTGGTTGTAGTGTTTGTCGCCAAAGCGTTGGACATGAAACGATTTTTGCAAACCTCGCTTCTGGCCCTCCCCAAAGCGCGTTTTAGCCGCCTCGTCGTGCGATGGGAGGCGGGCGGGCGCAACGTGCGGGTGCAGCTGCGCCGCATCGTCGCGGGACTGCTGGGGATCCAGGCGCTGCTCGCGCTCGCATTGATCGGCACGACGCTGACGACCAGCCACCGCGTCGGCGTGTTGATTGCGGACCGCCTGTATCCGATCGGGGAATTGCAGCGCGTCAATGCGAGTTATGCCACAGCATTGCTCACCGCGCACAAGGTGCGCAGCGGAAACCTCTCGCCGGCCGGCGCGGTGGCGACGATCCAGGCGACGCGGGGCGAGATCGTGAAGAATTGGACTGCGTTCACGCACCACAATCTCGATGCGCGCCGCGCCGGGCAAGTGGCGCAAGTCGAATCGGCGCGGCACGATGCCGATGCCGCGCTCGACACGTTGCTCGACCTGCTCCGGGCCAAGCGCATCGACCAGCTCGATTTCTTTGTCAACGGTCCGCTCTATGCGGCGATCGACCCGCTGACCGCGTCGAGCACCACCTTGATGACCGACCTGCGCGCCGATGCGGGCCGTGAAAGCGCCGCATTGCAGACCGGTTTCGCCGAGGCCTACCTTCTGGTCGGGCTGGTCACCGTGCTCGCCTTGCTCGTCGCCTTCTGGGGCATGCGGATGCTGAGTCGCCGAGTCGAGCAGCCGCTCGCGCAGATCGCCGAGGCGACGCGCAACATCACGCTCGATCGCGCGGACCAGCCGATTCCTGCGCTCGATCGCAGCGACGAGATTGGCGACATCGCCCGCGCTTTGGCCTTTGCGCGCGAACGGTCGGCCGAAGCGCGGCGCCTGAG
Organism: uncultured Sphingomonas sp.; assembly: GCA_964243205.1. GTDB lineage: Bacteria > Pseudomonadota > Alphaproteobacteria > Sphingomonadales > Sphingomonadaceae > Sphingomonas. The sequence continues at coordinate 19,546 of CAXTEO010000076.1, read as the reverse complement.
CGAGGAAGCGCGACGCACCGCCGACGCGCTGTTCGCCAGCGAACGGCGAATCGATGCCGCGCGCGCCAGGCGTGCCGCGCAGCTCGATTCGCTTTACGCCGTGTTCGAGCGCGAGGCAGGCGTGTCGGTGCGGCAATTGGCATCGACCGGGCCGGCGCTACGCGAAACCGCGGGCGCGATGTCGAGCGAGGCGGGGGCGACCGAAGCGCATGCGCTGGCGACCGCTGCGCTCGCCGAACAGAGCGCCGACAATGCGCGGACGATCACGCAATCGGCAACCGCGCTCGCCGGCGCGATCGAGCGGATCAGCCGCGAGGCGAACGAATCGCGCGCGGGCGTGGTCGCGGTACGTGCGCGCACGCTCGAAGGGCGTGACCGGGCGCAATCGCTCGGCGCGTTGGTGGCGGAGATCGCGCTGGTGCTCGACATGATTGCGGCGGTGGCGGGGCAGACCAACTTGCTGGCGCTGAACGCGACGATCGAGGCAGCACGCGCCGGCGCGGCGGGGCGCGGCTTCGCGGTGGTGGCCGAGGAGGTGAAAGGCCTGGCGCGCCAGACGCAGACCGCCGCCGGACGGATCGAGGCGCGGCTCGCCGCGGTCCGCACCGCCAGCGACACCGTCCTGGCGACGATCGAATCGGTCGACGGCCTCGTCGCCGAGCTCGACCGTTCCTCCGCCAACGTCGCGCATGCGGTCGATCAGCAGCGCGGCATGACGCAAGCGATCGCCGCCGCGATCGCCGAAGTCGAAGAGGGCACCGTCGATGCGGCGGCAAACATGCAGACGTTGCGCGAACGCGCCGGACGCTCGCGCCAGACGTCGGAGACGGTGACTCGCACCGCCGAGGATGTCGCCGGCAGCGTCGAGCGGCTGCGCGGGCAGATCAACCAGCTGATGGACGACGTCCGCGCCGCGTGATCCCGCTTCCGCCGCGCGGCGCTGGCTGCTAGCGGCGCCAGCGCGGGGCGATACCAGACGGAGACGGACGATGACGGGCCAGATGCAGACGATGACGATGTCCGACGGCGCGGAGATCGCCGTCTATCACGCGCAGCCGACCGGCGCGCGCAAGGGCGGACTGGTGCTGGTGCAGGAGATTTTCGGCGTCACCGCGCATATCCGCGCCTTGTGCGACGATTACGCCGCCGAAGGCTATGAAGTGCTCGCGCCCGCTGTGTTCGACCGCGAGCATCCCGGCTTCGATGTCGATCATGACGCAGCGGGCATGGCGGCGGGCGTCGAGCTGGCGCGCAAGCTCCACCCGTTCGACCTGACGCTGGCCGATGTGCAGACCTGCGTCGATGCGCTGGCCAAGTACGGTCCGGTGTTCGTCGTCGGCTATTGCTATGGCGGGTCGGTCGCATGGTTCGCCGCGACGCGGATGCGCGGTGTCGCCGCCGCTTCGGGCTATTATGGCAGCATGATCCCGGCGGCGGCCGACGAAGAGCCGAAGGTGCCGGTGATCCTCCATTTCGGGCGCGAGGATCACGGCATCCCGCTGGACGGCGTCGAGAAGGTCATCGCCAAGGATTGGCCGAACGCGACGGTCTATCTCTACGACGCCGGTCACGGCTTCAATTCGGACCGGCGCGAGGCGTATCACGCGGAGAGCGCGAAACTGGCCAAAGCGCGAACGCTGGAATTGTTCGCCGCGAACGGCGGCTGACACGGCGCTTTGAGCGCAAGCGGCGGGATGGCGCGGGAGGCGGCGGGGGGTAGAAGAGGGCATGACCACGCTCCTCCCGCTCGACCCCGATGCCGCCTGGCGCGCCTTCGAAGCGCGTGACCGCCATTCCGACGGCCGCTTCGTCGGCGCTGTCAGGACCACCGGCATCTATTGCAAGCCGAGCTGCCCGGCGCGCCACCCCAAGCGCGAGAACGTCGCTTTCTACCGTACGGCCGAGGAGGCCCGCGCGGCGGGCTTCCGCGCGTGCCTGCGCTGCAAGCCCGACGAAGTCAGCCGCGACCGCATCGCCGTCGCGCGCGCGGTCGCCTTGCTCGACGCCGCCGAGGAACTGGTCGGGCTCGACGAGATCGCGCGCCACGTTGGCTATGCGCCGCACCATTTCCACCGCCTGTTCAAACGCGCGACCGGCGTGACGCCGGCTGCTTATGCCCGCGCAGTGATGGCGCAGCGCGCCGCCCGCGCCTTGACCGAGGAGAAGAGCGTGACCGAGGCACTTTATGAGGCCGGCTATTCCGCGCCGAGCCGCTTCTACGAACACGGCGCCAAGCGGCTCGGCATGACGCCGAGCGCGTGGCAGCGCGGCGGCAAGGGCGTGACGATCCGCTGGACGCTGGTCGACACCAGCCTTGGCGACATGCTCGTCGCGGCGACCGACAAGGGGCTGTGCCGCGTGTCGTTCGACGAAGGCGAGGGCGCGTTGCACGCGCGCTTCCCGCATGCCGAGATCGTCCCCGGCGGCGCGGCGCTGGAAGCACTCGCGGCGCAGGTCGTCGCGAGCGTCGAATCGCCCGAGCGCGACCTGGATCTGCCGCTCGACGTGCAGGGGACGGCGTTCCAGGAGGCGATCTGGCAGGCCTTGCGCGCGATCCCGCTCGGCGAGACGCGCAGCTATGCCGAACTCGCATTGGCGGTCGGCAATCCCGGCGCGGTCCGTGCGGCGGGCACGGCATGCGGGGCGAATCCGGTATCCGTCGTCGTGCCGTGCCACCGCGCGCAACGCAGCGACGGGACGCTCGGCGGCTATGCTTACGGCATCGACCGCAAGGTCGCGCTGCGCGACCGCGAGGGCGTGCAATGACGGGCTTCACCATCAGCGGGATCGACCCCGCGCCGTTCGTAGCGCTTTACGGTCTCACGGACGCAGCGCTCGCCGAGCACGGTGCCCAGCGCATGACGGTCGATGCGAAACCGGGTTTCCCGTGCCGCATCTCGCTCGAGGATGCCGAGCCCGGCGATACGGTGCTGCTGATCAGCCACGAGCATTTGCCGGTCGACACGCCGTATCGCTCGCGCCACGCGATCTTCGTGCGCGAGGGAGCGCGCGCCGGGGCGGTCCATGTCGATGCCGTGCCCGAGCAACTGACGATACGCTTGCTGTCGGTGCGCGCGTTCGATGCCGAGGGCATGATGACCGACGCCGACGTGATCGACGGCGCAGCGCTCCCGTCGCTCATCGCCCGCTTCTTCGCCGATCCGCACGTCGCCTATCTTCACGCGCACAATGCCAAGCGCGGCTGCTTCGCCGCGCGGATCGACCGCTCAGCCGCCTGACGGCGCCGGCGCGCAGCTATAGACGATCTTCTCGTTCGGCTGCCCCGGCAGGCTCGCGCGGATCGCGGCCTGTTGCGACGCCAGATTGGCGCGGCCGGCTTCGTCGAGCGAACAGGCCTTGAGCGTCACTTGCGAGCGGATCTTGCGCACGCTGTCCATTTCGTCCGCGCCGAGGAAATAGCGCGTCGTCACATAGCTCCTGGCCGCCGGGTCGAATTGCAGCACCGACACGGTCTGTTCCTCCGCTGGCACCAGGATGCGGTCCCACTTGCTGCCATTCTCGGCATATTGCGTGCGGCCGTTCATGCAGCCGGCGCTGCCCCAGTCGATCAGGGTATCGACGGTGGAGGAGGAGACGACGCGGCTGCGCTCGGGCACGAAGTGGCACGCCAGCTTGCCGAGCGGCGCGGTCGACGACATCGCGACTGCCGGCGCATCCACGCTGGCGGCCGCGGTCGCCGGTGCCGGGATCCCGGTCGGGCGCAGCACGAACGTCACGACGGCGCCGGCGATCACCAGCGCGCCGATCGCCCACGCCCAGATCGCCGCGCCCCGCAGCGCCTGCGCCTCGAGCAAACCGCCCGCGCCGATCGCCATCGCGCCGAGTACGAGCAGCACGGTCGCGATCGCCATGACATTTTCGCGGTGGCGGTCGGCGGCATCGCGCGCCGCGACGAGCGCGACTTCGTGCGCGAGGACGGCCTTGCCGGCGGCGTCGCGCTTTGCGCTGTCGGCGAGCGCGGAGGCCTTGGCCTCGGCTTGCGCATCGACTCGGTCGACATCGGCGATGCTGACGCACGGCGTGCCGACCGAGGCATAAGGCTGGTTGGCCTTGATCAGGAAGGCGGTGAGCTCGCTGTCGGCGATCGCGAAGCCGAAGCTCGAATCGCCGTCCTCGCCACGCGTGATCGCCGAATTGACCCCGATCACGCGCCCGCACCGGTCGAGCAACGGGCCACCCGAATTGCCGCGCGCGATCTGTGCGGTGTGCAGCATGACGGCGGTGCCGGACAGCTGCCGCCGCCCGGAGAAGACGCCTTCGGAGCGGATCGGCGAGAGCGGGTGGATGTAATCGGCGGCGGATTTGGCGGTGGCGAGATCGACATTGCCGGGATAGCCGAGCGCGGTGACCATCCCGCCTTCCTCGACCGGCCCGGTATAGAGCGCGACGGTCGGGATCGGCTTGCCGGAGAATTCGATCAGCGCGAGGTCGTGGACCGTATCGAGCGCGATGACCTTGCCCTGATAGCTTTTGGAGCCCTCCGACGGCACGATGCCGATCACGACATTGCCGGGATAGCGCGCGAGCAGTTCGACGACATGCGCGTTGGTGACGATCCGGTTGGGCGCGACGGCGAAGCCGCTGCCATGGCCGAAGCCGACCACTTCGTCATCGACGATCGCGATCGTGACGACCCGCACCACGCCGCGCGCCGTGGCGGAAATGTCGTCGGCGCGGGCGGGGGTGGTGAGCGTGGCCAGGCTGACGGCGAGCAAGCCGAGGACCAGCCGCGCGGCGCGAAGGCGATGAAGGTGAGCCACAATCTGTTCGAAGCGGCGTCCAAGCGAGGCAGTCGAACGACGGAGTGCAGGGGCAGGATCGAGCGATTGGGCCATGCAACGATTTTGGCAGGAAGGCGCACTATAGGACAGTAGAAACGTACGTGGTCTTCGGGCGTTGGCGGCTGCCGGAGCGGTTCCCGCCTTCACACGAAACTATACGGGTCCACATCCACCACCACGCGCACCTTGCTCGGCCATTCCACCCCGCCGAGCCACTCGCGCACGATATCCTGCACCGCGAGCCCGCGCTTGGCGTGGATCAGCAGGCGGAAGCGGTGGCGGCCGCGCAGCATCGCCAGCGGGGCGGGGGCGGGGCCATAGACTTCCATCGCCTCGTGCTGCGGCGCGGCGCGGCCGATCAGGCGGGCGGTTTCGAGCGCGGCCTTCTGGTCCTCGCTCGACACGACGATTCCGGCGAAGCGGCCGAACGGCGGGGCGTTGGCCTCGCGGCGATGCTCGGTCTCGGCGGCGTAGAAGGCCTCGGCATCGCCCGAGACGAGCGCCTTCATCACCGCCGCGTCGGGGCTGTGCGTCTGGATATAGACGTGCCCCGGCTTGGCGCCGCGCCCGGCGCGGCCGGCGACTTGCATGATCTGCTGGAAGGTGCGCTCGCTCGCGCGCAGGTCGCCGCCGTCGAGGCCGAGATCGGCGTCGATGACGCCCACCAGCGTCAGGTTGGGGAAGTGATAGCCTTTCGTCACCAATTGCGTGCCGACGACGATGTCGATGTCGTGCGCCTCCATCCGCGCGACGAATTCGGCGGCCTTGGCGGGCGACCACATCGTGTCCGACGTGACCACCGCGATCCTGGCGTCGGGGAACAGCGCCGTCACTTCGTCGGCGATGCGCTCGACGCCGGGGCCGACTGCCGCGAGCGTATCCTCGTGGCTGCATTCCGGGCAGATTTTGGGCACCGGCTCGGTGTGGCCGCAATGGTGGCACGCCAGGCGGCGGACCAAGCGATGCTCGACCATCCATGCCGTGCAATTGGGGCATTGGAAGCGGTGGCCGCAGGTGCGGCACAAGGTGAGCGGTGCGTAGCCGCGACGATTGAGGAACAGCAGGACTTGCTCGCGGCGCTCCAGCGTCGCTTCCATCGCCTTGACCAGCCGCGGGGCGATCCAGCGGCCGCGTTCCGGCGGTTCTGCGATCAGGTCGATCGCTTCGATCGCGGGCATTTCGGCGGCGCCCCAGCGGCCGGGGAGCTTGACCTCGGCATAACGGCCGAGCGCGACTTGCTGGCGCGTCTCGATCGCCGGGGTGGCCGAGGCGAGGATCACCGGGATGTGCTCGAACTTGCCGCGCATCACCGCGACGTCGCGCGCGTGGTAATGCACGCCTTCTTCCTGCTTGAAGCTGGTCTCGTGCGCTTCGTCGACGACGATCAGGCCGAGGTTCGCATAAGGCAGGTACAAGGCCGAGCGCGCGCCGACCGTGACCAGCGCTTGCCCCGACGCGATGCCGCGCCACGCGCGCCGGCGCTGCGACTGGCGGAGCCCTGAGTGCCACGCGACCGGCTGGACGCCGAAGCGTGCGGCGAAGCGCTTGAGGAAGGGTTCGGTCAGCGCGATTTCGGGGAGCAGGACGAGGCACTGGCGGTGCTCGCGGATCGCGGCGGCGACCGCTTCGAAATAGACTTCGGTCTTGCCGGAGCCAGTGACGCCATCGAGCAAAGTCGGCGCGAAGGCGCGCGCGGTGACGTCGGCGACCAGCGTGGCCGAGGCGGCGCGCTGGTCGGGGGAGAGCGCGGGGATTGCGAAATCGGGGTCGGGGGCGGGGAAGGGGCTGTCGATATCGACTTCGACCGCTTCGAGCGCGCCGACCTTGACGAGACCGCGGATCACCGCGTCGGACACCTCGCCGAGTGCGGCGAGTTCGCGGATCAGGCCCTGGAAGCTGCCGATCTTTTCCAGCGCCTGTTCGCGCTGCGGAGTGAGGCGAGCGGGCACTTCGCCGGTGGCGCGATATTCGGTGACGGTCTTGAGGCCTTCGAGCGCCGAGGTCGAGGACAGCGCCATCCGCACCACCGCGGCGGGCGACGCGAGGTAATAGTCCGCGGTCCATTCGATCAGCCGGCGCAGCGGGGCGGCGAGCGCGGGCACGGGGAGCACGCCGACGAGGTTCCGCAGGCGGTTGTCGCCGACTTCAGCGTCGGACGGCATCCGCTCGGGCTCCCACACCACGCCGAGCAATTGTCGCGGGCCGAGCGGCGCGACCACGACCGAGCCCGGCTCGACCTGCATGCCGTGCGGCACGCGATAATCGAGCGGGCCGAGCGCGGAGTTGAGGACGAGGACGCGGGCGCGGGACATTTACGCTCATATGGCGGGTGAAGGGGGCGGGGTGAAGGGGGCCGCTTCATCCCCCTTCTTACTTCCCCGGCGAAGGCCGGGGCCCAGTCGCGATGGCCGAGGTCATTGGGGGCAGTGCTCTCTATCGACCACATCGCTCCGGGGCCCCGGCCTTCGCCGGGGAAGTGCAGAAGAAAGGGAAGCGATTCTTTTGTCCCATAACATCCGCTACACCCGCACCCATGTCCGAGCTCCCCCGCCTCTACGCCGATCACCTTTCCCGCGATCGCCGTCGTTCGGTCCACACCGTGCGCGCCTATGAGGCGACCGCGACGCGGCTGTGCGGTTTCCTCGGCCAGCATTGGGGCGACGCGGTCGATCGCGGCTCACTCGCCAAAACCAGCGCCGCCGACTTGCGCGCCTTCCTCGCGCTGCGCCGCGCGGAGGGGCTCGCCAATGCCTCGGCCGCGCGCGAATTGTCGGCGGTGCGCGGCTTCCTCGCCTTCGCGACCGGCGCGGGCACCACGCCGCGCCTGAAAGGGCCGCGCGTCAAGAAGGGCGTGCCGCGCCCGGTCTCGCCCGACGAAGCCGTCGCGCTGGCCGACGATGTCGCCGAGGATGCCAGCGAACCGTGGATCGGCGCGCGCGACCTGGCGGTGCTGCTGCTGCTCTACGGCGCGGGGCTGCGCGTGGCGGAAGCGCTGTCGCTGACCGGCGCGATCCTGCCGCTCGGCGCGACGCTCAGCGTGACCGGCAAGCGCGACAAGACGCGGATCGTGCCGCTGCTGCCGCAAGTGCGCGCCGCGATCGAGGCCTATGTCGCGCTCAGTCCTTATGGCACGGCGCGCGATGCGCCGATCTTTCGCGGGGCGAAGGGCGGGCCGCTCAACCCGCGGCTGATCCGCCGCGCGACGCAGGCGGCGCGCGTGCGGCTGGGGTTGCCCGATCGCACGACGCCGCATGCGCTGCGGCATTCGTTCGCGACGCATTTGCTCGGGCGCGGCGCGGATCTGCGCGCGCTGCAGGAGCTGCTCGGCCATGCCAGCCTGAGTTCGACGCAGATCTATACGCAGGTCGATGCCGCGCATCTGCTCGACGTGTACCGCAACGCGCATCCGCGGGCGTGAACCGATCGTCGCCCCGGCGGAGGCCGGGGCCGCTGGAACATCCGGGCGCGTGGCAGTTGCAGAGCGGCCCCGGCCTCTGCCGGGGCGACGACGCTAAACGCGCGGCTTCCAGCGCAGCAGTCGCCACAGGTAGAATGCGGCAGCGCACGCGACGATCACCATCGTTGCCGGCCCGAGCACCGCATCGAGCTCGCGGAAATTGGCACCGAGATAATAACCCGCGCCGACCAGGATGGTGTTCCAGATCGCCGCGCCCGCCGCGGTCCACAGCAGGAACCGGCCGAGCGGCATGCGCGTCATGCCCGCCGGCAGCGACACCAAAGTGCGGAACGCCGGCATGAAGCGGAACACGAACACCACCCACTGGCCGTGCCGCCGGAAAAAGCGTTCGAGGTCGAGCACATGCTGCCAGTCGAGCGTCAGCCAGCGGCCGTAGCGATCGACGAACGGCTGCAGCCGCCGATAGCCGAGCCGGTGCCCGATCGCGTACCAGAAATAGTTGCCGGCAACGGTGCCGGCGGTGCCGACCAGGATCAGCGGGATCGCGCTCATCTGCCCGCGCGCGACGGCAATGCCGCCGAGGCCCATGATCACCTCGGACGGGATCGGCGGGAAGACGTTTTCCAGCACCATCAGGAAGAAGATGCCGAGATAGCCGGCCGAGGCGGTGAAGTGGACGATGAGGGCGGTCATTGTTCCTCCCCTCCCGCTTGCGGGAGGGGGTGGGGGGTGGGCGCCCGCCATCCACCACAGCTGCCGTCGATAGCGCGCGCCCACCCCCGACCCCTCCCGCAAGCGGGAGGGGAGAAAGAGAGCTCAGCCAACTTTCCGCTCGATCGCATCCCAGATCAGGCCCGCCACATCGGTGCCGTCGAAGCGCTCGATCGCGACGATGCCGGTCGGCGACGTCACGTTGATCTCGGTCAGCCACTCGCCGCCGATCACGTCGATCCCGACGAACAGCAGCCCGCGCTTCTTGAGTTCCGGCCCGAGCACGGCGCAGATCTCGCGCTCCTTGCTCGTAAGCTCGGTCTTCACCGCCGAGCCGCCGACCGCGAGATTGGAGCGGATCTCGCCTTCGCCGGGCAAGCGGTTGATCGCGCCCGCCACTTCGCCGTCGACCAGCACGATGCGCTTGTCGCCCTTGGCGACGTCGGGGAGGAAGGCCTGCACCATGTGCGGTTCGCGCCACATCGTGTTGAACACTTCGATCAGCGCCGACAAATTGGCGCCGTCCGACCCCACCTTGAAGATCGCCTTGCCGCCATTGCCGTGGAGCGGCTTGACCACGATCTCTTTGTGCTGCGCGAGAAAGGCGCGCGCTTCGTCGAGGCTGCGCGTGACGAGCGTCGGCGGCATGAACTGCGGGTAATCGAGCACGAACACCTTTTCGGGCGCGTTGCGCACCGATGCGGGGTCGTTCACCACCAGCGTCTGTCCCGCGATCCGCTCGAGCAGGTGCGTCGCGGTGATATAGCCCAGGTCGAACGGCGGGTCCTGCCGCATCAGGATCACGTCGGTCTCGTCGCCGAGGTCGAGGTTGACCGGTGCGCCGAATGTGAAATGGTCGCCGACGACGCGCTGCACCGTGACCGGATCGGCCTTGGCCCAGACGCGGCCGCTGGAATAATTGAGGTCCTCGGCGCTGTAGTGGAACAGCGTATGACCGCGCTTCTGCGCCGCGAGCATCAGCGCGAAGGTCGAATCACCGGCGATGTTGATATGGGCGATCGGGTCCATCTGGACGGCGACGACTAGGGACATGGCAATCTCCGTCTCAATGCCGTCGCCCCGGCGCAGGCCGGGGCCGCTCGGCGGCGGGCAGTGCGCCCGATCTCACAGCGGCCCCGGCCTTCGCCGGGGCGACGGCTGCAAATGCGCGCGACCTCTAGAACGCGGCGACGACAAAGTCACTTGGTCGCGTCCTACCCGATCCACGCATTCTCGATATGGCGCGGCCGCGTGCCCGGCGCGAGCAGGATGACGTCGACGCGGATGTCGTCGCCCGGCTCGGCATAGGTCGGCATGAGATATTCCGCCGCCGCCGCGACGCGGGCGAGGCGGCGCTCGTCGATCGCGAAATCGAGTTCGGCGGCGGTGGCGCGCATTTTCACTTCGACGAAGGCGACGAGCGCGCCTTTCCGGGCGATCAGGTCGACTTCGCCGGCCGGGGTGCGCACGCGGCGCGCGAGGATGCGCCAGCCTTTCAGGCGCAGCCACCAGCCGGCAAGCCGCTCGCCGCGGCGGCCGGCGGCTTCGGCGAGGCGGCGGTCCCTCATCTTTGACTCCCCTCCCTGGAAGGGAGGGGCTGGGGGTGGGTCGGCCTATTGGTCGCCGGGCGGTCCGTTCCCGGGCCGACCCACCCCCGACCCCTCCCTTCCAGGGAGGGGAGGAAGGAGGTCGCGGCCCTCACGCCTTCAACTCCAAAGCCCTCGCGTACAGCGTCTTGCGGTCGAGCCCCAGCGCCTTGGCCACTTCGCTCGCCGCTTGCCCCGTCGACAGCCGCGTCAGCGCTTCGGTCAGCGCCGCATCGGCATCGTCGGCGCTCGCCGCTTCGGGCGCGCCGGGGCCGGCGACGACCACGACGATCTCGCCCTTGGGCGGGGCGTCGGCATAGCGGATGGCGAGCTGCGACAGCGTGCCCGTCACCGCTTCCTCGAAATGCTTGGTGATTTCGCGCGTTACCGCCGCCTCGCGGTCGCCCAGCCCTTCGGCCAGCGCGGCCAGCATCACGCCCAGCCGCGGGCCCGATTCGTAGAAGATCAGCGTCGCCCGGATCGCCGCGACCTCGGCGATGGTGGCGGCGCGCGCTTGCGCCTTGGCGGGCAGGAAGCCGAGGAAGAAGAAGCGATCGGTCGGCAGCCCCGCCAGCGTCAGCGCCGCCACCGCCGCGCACGGCCCGGGGATGGTCCATACGATATGCCCCGCGGCGCGCGCATCGCGGACGAGCTTGTAGCCCGGATCGGAAATCAGCGGCGTGCCCGCGTCCGACACCAGCGCCACCGCCTCGGTCCCCATCCGCGCGATCAGGCCGGGGCGGACGTCCTCGGCATTGTGGTCGTGATACGGCGTCATCGGGCGTTTGACGCCGATATGATTGAGCAGCTTGCCCGTCACCCGGCTGTCCTCGACCGCGATCACCGCGGCATGGGCGAGAATATGCGCGGCGCGCGGCGACAGATCGCCGAGATTGCCGATCGGGGTGGCCACGATGTAGAGGCCCGGGCTAAGGCTGGTCGAAAGATCAAGGTTCATCAGGAGCGGTCATGGCAGAGCGGGATACGGGCACGCAACGGCCCATCGGTGTAAGACGGCTTTTGCACATGGCGGCGATCGCCGGGGCCGTGCTGCTCGCGGGCTGCCAGACGGTCGTGCCGTCCGGACCCGCGCCGACGCGCCGCCCGCCGGCGACGCGCCCGTCGCAATCGCAGCAGCCGACGGTCGAACAGGGTATTCCGACCGACACGCAGCGCCACCGCGTCGCCTTGCTCGTCCCGCTGAGCGGCGCCAATGCCGGCGTCGGGCAAAGCCTCGCCAATGCGACTCAGCTCGCCTTGCTCGATTCGCGCAACGAGCGCGTCCGCATCACGAGCTACGATACCGCCGGCGGCGCCGCGCTCGCCGCGCAAAGGGCGCTGGCCGACGGCAATCAACTGATTCTTGGGCCGCTGCTCGCTGACGACGTGCGCGCGGTGGCGCCGATCGCGCACCGCGCCGGGGTGCCGGTGGTGAGCTTTTCGAACGACGCGACCGCGGCGGGCAACGGCGCGTATCTGATGGGCTATGTCCCGGCGCAGTCGATCGCGCGCGTCGTCAATTACGCGCACGATCAGGGGGTGAGCAGCTTCGGCGGGCTCGTCCCCAACGGCGTGTATGGCGAGCGCGCCTCGACCGCTTTCCTGCGCGCGGTCGAAGCCGCCGGCGGCCGCGTCGGTGCGCTGCAGACCTACGACCGGGCGTCGGGTTCGATGACCGCGGCGATCCTCCGCATGGCCAGGAGCGCGCCGTACCAGGCGATCCTGATCGCCGATGGCGGCGGACCGGCGGCGGCGGGCGTGCCGGTGTTGCGCAAGAACGGGATGGGCGGGGCGCATATCCTCGGCACCGAATTGTGGAATTCGGAAGCCTCGATCGCGAGCAAGCCCGCGCTGGACGGCGCGTGGTTCGCGAGCGTGTCGGACGGGCTGTACCGCCAATATGCCGCGAAATATCGCGCGCGTTTCGGCGTCGCGCCGTTCCGGCTGTCGAGCCTCGGCTATGATTCGGTGCTGCTGACGATCCGCATCATGCGCGACTGGCCGATGGGAACGCCTTTCCCGGAGGACAAATTGCGCGACCGCGGCGGTTTCTCCGGGATCGACGGCGCGTTCCGCTTCGGGCGCGAGAATGTCGCCGAGCGCGCGCTGGAGGTGCAGGAGATTCGCGGGGGGACGACGGTGACGATCTCGCCGGCGCCAGCGGGGTTCTGAGCCACTAAGCCCCTCCTCTTCAGGGGAGGGGTTGGGGTGGGGAAGTCACAGGCGCTGGCCTCTGCGAGGTCTCCCCACCCCCTACCCCTCCCCTAAAGGGGAGGGGCTGGAAACGATCAGCGGCAGGATCGCGTCGAGCAGGAGCATGCCCGCTTCGGTGACGCGCAGCTGATCGCCGCTCCGCGCGACCAGCCCCTGCGTCTGCAGCCGCGCCGCCGCCTGCCAGTCGATCAGCGCCGCGACCGACGTCGCGCCCAGTCCGGCGATCCGCGCGAGATCGACGCCCTCGCGCAACCGCAATCCCATCAGCAACGCCTCGGTCGAGCGGTCGCCCGGCGCGAGCAGATCCTCGATCTGCGCGCCGTGCCCGTTGCGCGCCACCGCGCCGAGCCAGTTCTCCGGCTTCTTGTGCCGCGCGGTCGCCAGTCCGCCGCGCCGCCCGTGCGCGCCGGGGCCGACCCCGGCATAGTCGCGATAGCGCCAGTAGACGAGATTGTGGCGGCTCTCCGCGCCGAGCCGCGCGTGATTGGAGATTTCGTACGCCGGCAACCCTGCCGCCGTCGTCATCGCGCGCGTCGCCTCGAACAGATCGGCGGCATCGTCGCCACTCGGGATGACGATCCGCCCCGCCGCCGCCTCGGTGGCGAAACGCGTGCCGGGCTCGATCGTGAGCTGATAGAGCGAGAGATGTTCGGTGCCGAACGACAGCGCGCGGGTCAGCTCGGCCTCCCAGGCGGCGAGCGTCTGGTCGGGGCGCGCGTAGATCAGGTCGAAGCTGACGCGGGCGAACGCCTGTTGCGCGGTATCGAGCGCGGCGAGGCCCTCCGCGACGCCGTGCGCACGCCCCAGAAACACCAGCGCCGCATCGTCGAGCGCCTGCAACCCGAGCGACACGCGGTTGACCCCGGCGCGCGCGATATCGGCGAAGCGCGCCGCTTCGACCGACGACGGGTTGGCCTCGAGCGTGATCTCGATATCTGGCTCGGCCGGCCAATGCCGCGTGGCGGCGTCGATGATCGCGGCCACCGTCTCCGGTGGCATCAGCGACGGCGTGCCGCCGCCGAAGAAGATCGACCCGAGCCGACGGCCGGGCAGCGCCGCCGCCTCATACGCAAGGTCGGCGAGCAAGGCGTCGCGCCACGCGGCCTGGTCGATGCTTTCGCGGACATGGCTGTTGAAGTCGCAATACGGACATTTCGAGACGCAGAACGGCCAATGGACATAGAGGGCCAGGGGAGGCGTTTCGACGGCGTTCATGCGCGCAGCCTATGGGCGTGTGGAGGAGATTGCGAAAGATGCGCGTGTACTTGCTGGCCCTGCCGCTGATCGGACTGCTGATGGGCTGCGCCGCGCCCGACCCCGACCGCCCGCCGCGCGTCTTCGAACCACGGATCGACGACCGGGCGGCGGCGCGCGGCGAGTCGTTGCTGGAGCGGGCGATGCTCGTCGGGCACAACAGTGCGCGCGCCGAGGTCGGCGTGCCGCCGCTGGTGTGGAGCGAGGAACTTGCCGCCGACGCCGCGCATTATGCCGCGATCCTGGCCGAGACGCGCGACTATAAGCATTCGACGGGCCTGCGCGGGCGCTTCCCCGAGGGCGAGAACCTCTTCATGGGCTCGCGCGGGGCGTATCGCTATGACGAGATGGTGCAGCTGTGGGTCGATGAGGGGCGGATGTATGCGCCTGGCCCGGTCCCCGACATCAGCACCACCGGACGGTGGCAGGACGTCGCGCATTACACGCAGATCATCTGGCGCCGCACCACCCAGGTCGGCTGTGCGATGGCGAGCAGCCGGAGCGACGATTATCTGGTGTGCCGGTATAGCCCGCCAGGGAATGTGTGGAGCAAGCGGGCAGGGGATTGAGTGCCAGCCCGTCACCCCGGCACAAGGCCGGGGCGACGTCGGTTACAGCACCGCCGCCGTCAACTGCGCGAACGCCGCCGCGCGGTGGCTGATCGCGTGCTTCGCTTCCGGCGCCATCTCGGCGAAGGTCAGGTCGCTGCCGGCCGGCACGAACACCGGATCATAGCCGAAGCCGACCTTGCCGCGCGGTGGCCAGGTGAGCGTGCCTTCGGCGCGTCCTTCGAACCATTGCACATGCCCGTCGGGCCAGGCGAGCGCGAGTACGCAGACGAAATGCGCGGCGCGGCTGGCCTCCGGTCCCTTTGCGGCGAGTGCCTGCTCGACCTTCGTCATCGCCAGGCTCCAGTCGCGCCCGGTCGGCGTCTCCGCCCAATTGGCGGTGTAGACGCCGGGGTCTCCGTTCAGCGCTTCGACGCACAGCCCGCTATCGTCGGCGAGCGCCGGCAGGCCCGACAAATCGGCCGCCTGCAGCGCCTTCAGCTCAGCATTGGCGACGAAGGTCGTGCCGGTTTCCTCCGGCTCGGGCAAATCGAGGTCGGCCGCCGAGATCGCCTCGATGCCATGGCCGGCGAGGAGCGCGTTGATTTCGCGCACCTTGCCGGCATTGTGGCTCGCGATGACGAGCTTGCCGGGGGCAAGCTTGCGGATGGCTTGGCGGCCGACCTCGTCGGTCACTTCGCGACGGCCTTGGCCTGCGCGGCGAAGATGTCGGTGCAGCCGATCCGCGCCAGGCGCAGCAGGCGCAGCAGCGCTTCCTCGTCATAGGTCGCGCCTTCGGCGGTCGCCTGGACTTCGGCGATGTTGCCGTTTTCGAGCAGGACGAAGTTGGCGTCCGCATCGGCGTTCGAATCCTCGTCATAGTCGAGGTCGAGCACCGGCGTGCCCTTGAAGATGCCGCAGCTGATCGCCGCGACCTTCTGCGTCAGCGGATCGGCAGTGAGCTTGCCGCTCGCCATCAGCCCGTCGATCGCCAGCCGCAGCGCGACCCACGCGCCCGAGATCGAAGCGGTGCGGGTGCCGCCATCGGCCTGGATCACGTCGCAATCGAGCACGATCTGGCGCTCGCCGAGGATCTTCATGTCGGTCACGGCGCGGAGCGAACGGCCGATCAGGCGCTGGATTTCCTGCGTGCGGCCCGATTGCTTGCCCTTGGCGGCCTCGCGCGACCCGCGCGTGTGGGTGGCGCGCGGCAACATGCCATATTCCGCCGTGACCCAGCCTTCGCCGCGCCCGCGCAGGAATGGCGGCACCTTCTCCTCGATCGAGGCGGTCACCAGCACCTTGGTGTCGCCGAAGCCGATCAGCACCGAGCCCTCGGCATGTTTGGTGAAGCGCGGCTCGATCGTGATCGTGCGCATCTGGTCGGGGGTGCGGCCGCTTGGGCGCATGGGGAATCTCCTGGAAATGGTCGCGTCGCCCTACTCGTGCGTTGGGCGAGTGTCACCCCTTGGCTGGGCGACGCGAAGGGCCACATTGGGTCTGAAGGACGAAGCGGCGAGCATGACAGGGTATGCAGCAACACGGCAGGACCGGATCGTCGGCGCGGGCGGCGCGGCGGCGTTGGTCGGCTTGATCGGCTATGGCCTGATCCTGGGGCTCGGCGTCGATTTCCAGCGCCGCATCGCGCAGGAACTGACCGTGATTTCCGTGCTGCCCGATCCGCCGCCGCCCCGGCCCGAACCGGTTCAGCGCCCCAAGCAGGCGCAGAAGCGCAAGGAAGGCGCGGCCGCGCCCCCCAACCTGAAGTCGAAGGCGACCGAAATCGTCGCGCCGCCGCCGCCGATCGTGCTGCGACAGCCGCCGCCCGTGGTGGTCGCGCCGATCGCGGGGGTTGGCGCGGAGCGATCGAGCGGCGCCGCGCCGATCGCCGGACCCGGCACCGGCGCGGGCGGGCAGGGCAATGGCACCGGCAGCGGGGACAGCGGCGACGGCGATGGCGGCGGCGGGAGCGATGCCGAACTCGTCAGCAACGAGCTGCGCTATACCGATCTGCCGCACGCTCTGTGGGGCGCCCAGGCCGCCGGGATGGTGACCTATCGCGCGACGATCGGCGTCAACGGACGGCTGAGCGATTGCAGCATCGTCAAATCGAGCGGCAATCGCGCGCTCGACGCGGCGACGTGCGAACTGGCGCTGCGCCACGTCCGCTTCCGCCCGGCGCGCGACGCGCGCGGGCGCAAGGTCGCCGATTCGGCGCTGTTCGAACAGGAATGGACGGTGACACGCGACGCGGAACGTGATGGGGATGATGGCTAGCTTCTCTCCTGCCGCCTCCCCGGCGAAGGCCGGGGCGCAGGAGCGGGCCGTCGATGGCGGACGCTGCGAGCGGTTACCTCCGCCACCTCTACTGGGCCCCGGCCTTCGCCGGGGAAGCGGGATGGTAGGGATGCGAACAGCAATCGGTTGAGCCTCGCGCCCTACCGCCCCATATACCCGACATGGTGCTTCCCCCGATCAGCGAACTCAACGACCGCGCGCGCGACGTGTTTCGCGTGGTCGTGCAGAGCTATCTCGATACCGGCGCGCCGATCGGGTCGCGCACGATCGCGCATCTGTCGGGGCTGAACCTGTCGCCGGCGTCGATCCGCAACGTGATGCAGGATCTCGAGGAACTCGGTCTGCTCGCCGCGCCGCATACCAGCGCGGGGCGGATGCCGACCGAGATCGGGCTGCGGCTGTTCGTCGACGGGATGATGCAGGCGCTGGAGCCCTCGCTGGAGGAGCGCGCGGCGATCGAGCGGCAGCTCGTGCAGAGCGGTCCGGTCGAGGATGCGATCGCCGCGACCACCGCCGCGCTGTCGGGCCTCTCGGCCTGTGCCGGGATGGTGATGGTCGCCAAGCGCGAACTCGTGCTGCGCCAGATGAGCTTCGTGCCGCTGTCGGCCGACAAGGCGCTGGCGGTGCTGGTCGGCGAGGACGGGTCGATCGAGAATCGCGTGATCGATCTGCCGCCGGGCCTGCCGGTCTCGGCGCTGATCGAGGCGGGCAATTACATGAGCGCGATGCTCGGCGGGCTGACGCTGTTCGAGGCGCGCGCCAAGATCGAGCGCGAACTGCTCGCCGAACGCGCCGAACTCGACGGCGCCGCGCGCGCGCTGATCGAGCGCGGCCTCGCTATCTGGAGCGAGGATGGCGAGCGCCGTCCGGTGCTGATCGTGCGCGGCCAGGCGCGGCTGATCGACGACACCGCCGCCGCCGATCTCGAACGCGTGCGCGATCTGCTCGACGATCTCGAGGGCAAGCAGGATATTGCGCGCCTGCTCGACAATGCCAGCGCGGGCGACGCGACGCGGATATTCATCGGCGCCGAGACCAAATTGTTCTCGCTGTCGGGCTCGTCGGTGATCGCCAAACCGTTCCACGGACTGGATGGTCGCGTGGTGGGCGTGGTCGGCGTGATCGGCCCCACACGGTTGAACTATGCGCGCGTCGTGCCCATGGTGGATTATACCGCCGCGACACTCGCGCGGCTGATGCGATAATACGGGAATTCTGGACGACATGAACGAAGACGATAAGAACGAAGCGCTGGACTTGCGCGAGGAAACCGCCGCAGCCGCCCCTGAGGTCGCCGAGCATGACGCCGCCGATGCGCGGCTGACCAAGCTCGAGGACGAGCTCGCCGAAGCCAAGGCCGCGGTGCTCTATGCCCATGCCGAAGCGCAGAACATCCGCCGCCGCGCCGAGAAGGAAACGTCGGATGCGCGCGCTTATGCCGCGACCAATTTCGCGCGCGACCTGCTGTCGGTCGCCGACAATCTCGCGCGCGGGCTCGACGCGATCCCGGCCGAGCTGCGCGCCGACGAGAAGATGAAGGGCCTGGTCGCTGGGCTCGAAGCGACGGGCCGCGAACTGGAGGCGGTGTTCCAGCGCAACGGCATCAAGAAGCTCGTCACGATCGGCGAGAAGCTCGACCCCAATTTCCACCAGGCGATGTTCGAACTGCCGAGCGATCAGACGCCCGGCACCGTCGTGCAGGAAATGCAGGCCGGGTACATGATCAAGGACCGTCTGCTGCGGCCGGCTCTGGTGGGCGTGGCGAAGGCCTCGTAACGCGGCGAGGGCGACGCCATGCACGATATCGGCCCTTTGATCGAGTTCGTCGGTGACGGGTTGAATGGAGTGACGACATGGCGTCGCTTCTTCATTTGGCTGGGTATCGCTGCGGTCGTGATCGGCCTGGCGATCATATTTTGGTAATCACGCGAGGTCGACGCATTACATGAATCCCAACCTCACCGCCGACCGCCCGACCTTCGTCACCCATCTCGAATGCTCGATGACCGGCGAGCGCTACGAGGCCGACCAGCTTCACGGCCTGTCGCGCGTCGGGCGGCCGCTGCTGGTACGCTACGACCTCGCGGCGGTGAAGGCCGCAACGCCCAAGGCGATGATCGAGGCGCGGCAGACCGATCTGTGGCGCTGGCGCGAACTGCTGCCGGTGCGGCATACGCAGAACATCGTCAGCCTCGGCGAGATCGAGACGCCGCTGGTCGCTATCCCCAAAAGCGCGGGCAGCCCCAATGTGCTGGTCAAGGACGAGGGTCGTCTCCCGACCGGATCGTTCAAGGCGCGCGGGCTCGTCATGGCGGTGGCGATGGCCAAGGAACTCGGCGTCACCCGGATCGCGATGCCGACCAACGGCAATGCCGGTGCCGCGCTCGCCGCTTATGCCACGCGCTGCGGGATCGAGACGATCGTCTTCTGCCCGGACGACACGCCCGAGATCAACGTGCGCGAAATCGCGCTGCAGGGCGCGCGCGTCTATCGCGTCAACGGGCTGATCGACGATTGCGGCGCGATCGTCGGCAAGGGCGCCGCCGAAGGGCGCTGGTTCGATTTCTCGACGCTCAAGGAGCCGTACCGAATCGAGGGCAAGAAAACGATGGGGCTCGAGCTCGCCGCGCAATTGGGCTGGAAGCTGCCCGATGCGATCTTCTACCCGACCGGCGGCGGCACCGGGCTGATCGGCATGTGGAAGGCGTTCGACGA
>CAXTEO010000075.1:0-21545 GCA_964243205.1 uncultured Sphingomonas sp. | reverse complement strand
ATCGGCTTCATCACCGCGCAGATCAAGGAAGTCGCGCAGACCCGCGTCGGCGACACGATCACCGATGCGAAACGTCCCGCCGCCGAGGCGCTCCCCGGCTTCAAGGAAGTCCAGCCGGTGGTGTTCTGCGGGCTGTTCCCGGTCGACGCCAACGATTTCGAGAAACTGCGCGAGAGCATCTCCAAGCTGCGCCTCAACGACGCGAGCTTCTCGTTCGAGATGGAGACGTCGGCGGCGCTGGGGTTCGGCTTCCGCTGCGGCTTCCTCGGCCTGCTCCACCTCGAAATCATCCAGGAGCGGCTCACCCGCGAATATGATCTCGACCTGATCACCACCGCGCCGTCGGTGGTGTACGAGATCGAGCTGGCGCACGGTGCCGGCCATCTCGAACTGCACAACCCGGCCGACATGCCCGATCCGACTAAGATCGCGAGCATTTCGGAGCCATGGATCGAGGCGGTGATCTACGTTCCCGACGAGCATCTCGGCTCGATCCTCAAGCTGTGCCAGGATCGGCGCGGGATCCAGAAGAACCTGACCTATGTCGGCGGCCGCGCGCAGGTGACCTACGAATTGCCGCTCAACGAAGTGGTGTTCGATTTCTACGACCGGCTGAAAAGCATCAGCCGCGGCTATGCGAGCTTCGACTATCACCAGATCGGCTATCGCGAGGGCGACCTCGTCAAGATGAGCATCCTGGTCAATGCCGAGCCGGTCGATGCGCTGTCGATGATCGTCCACCGCGGCACCGCCGAGGCGCGTGGCCGCGGGATGTGCGAGCGGCTGAAGGACCTGATCCCGCGCCATCTGTTCAAGATTCCGATCCAGGCCGCGATCGGCGGCAAGGTGATCGCGCGCGAGACGATCGCCGCGATGCGCAAGGACGTGACCGCGAAATGCTATGGCGGCGACGCGACGCGCAAGAAGAAGCTGCTCGAGAAGCAGAAACAGGGCAAGAAGCGGATGCGCGAATACGGGTCGGTGTCGATCCCGCAGGAAGCGTTCATCGCGGCGCTGCGGATGGGCGACGAGAGCTGAAACCACGGACGTTGTGCGAAATGCCGGTTATGGGTTCAAATAGCGCTTGAGGCCCAGGCGCCGGTAATGATGCTTCTTGAAATCGATCGAAATCGCGTTGATCGAGCTCGTCGTCCATGTCGGAAGCGGGGCGGTCACCCCGCCGACACCTCTGGCGGCATCGGCTGGTGCGCTTTGCCTGTCGCGAACCTGTCGTGTCGGGCCCGCGCCATCTCCCCAGATGGCGGTCGCGGCGGGATCGTCCGAGGATGCGGCTTCGGGCGCCTCCGCGCACCCCGCGCCGTTCAGCAGCGTGGTCTTGAAGTCGGCATATATCTCACGCACCAGATCGGCATCTCCTTCGATGTCGATCAGGCCATGAGACATATCGATGTGCAACTTAGTGGTCATTGGACCGCTCCGACGCCCTCGCGCCCATATTCTATAACTCTTAAGTACTGATAATGCGCCCTTTCGCTATGCCATGCAACAAGGGGAGAGTCCCTAAGCACAACGCTTCGGACCGTACAGCAAGACGCCCCGATTAACGATTGAGTAACGACGAAGCCGCGCCGTATACGGGCATTTTTACTTTATAATGTGACATGAGCACTGTCCTATCGGACAGGTCATGTATCACACGATTGTCGAGACAACCCGTTTTTTGAGGAAAGTATTTCTACTATCTTGAACCATATCACGGCGCGGTCGCAACCTGGCGTATCCGGAAGGGGACGATTGCCGGTGCCGACGCTTGGCCGCGCACAAAACCGACCGTTGAGTCGCTTTTTCTAAATGCGAACACCCCTCACCCGTTCAAGACGAACGGAGGTTGGTTCAACCTCGATGAAAACCGACCCTAGGCCACCGCTGCGCGGCATACCTCGCCCCGGCTCCAGGTGATGAAGGCGGCTTCGTCCATCGGCGCGGCGATCGCATAGCCCTGGACCACGTCGCAGCCGATCACCCGCAAAATCTCGGCCTGGGCGTTGGTCTCGACCCCCTCGCCGACCGCTTCGCAGCCAAGCCCGTGGATCAGCCCGATCACCGCATGTGCGATCGTCCGCGCCTCGGCATCGTCGGTGACATGCTCGATCAAGCTGCGATCGAGCTTGACGCGGTCGATCGGCAGCGCGCGCAAGCGCGGCAGATTGGAATAGCCGGTCCCGAAATCGTCGATCGCGATCGTCGCGCCATCGGCGCGCAACAGGGCGATCGCTTCGATCACGTCGTCGCTGCAATGCATCGCCAGCGTCTCGGTGATCTCGAGCTCGAGCAGATGCGCCGGCGCGTGCGCCGCGTGCATCGCCCCACGCAGCCGGTGGAAGAAGCTGGCATGATCGATCTGCCGCGGCGAGACGTTGACCGCGAGGCGTTGCTCGATGCCGATCCGGCCCCAACGCGCGATCGTCTCGGCGACGGTGTGGACCACCCATTCGCCGATTTCGACGATCAGCCCGGTCTCCTCGGCGCGGTGGAGGAAGGTCAGTGGCAGGCGCAGCCCCTCGCGCGGATGGCGCCAGCGCAGCAGCGCCTCGGCGGCGACGATGCGGCCCGAAGCGACGCTCACTTGCGGCTGGAACACGAGGGTGAATTCGTCGCGGTCGATCGCCTCGCGCAAGTCGCTTTCGAGCGTGGCGCGCTCGGCAATCTGCGCGGCGAGCTCGGCGCTGAAATGCTCCGCCCGGCCGCGACCGCTGCCCTTGGCATGGTACATTGCGGCGTCGGCGGCGCGCATCAGCTCGGTCAGCGTCTCGCCATGTTGCGGCCGCAGCGCGATGCCGATCGATGCGCCGATCGCGACATGGTTGCCGGAAAGGTCGAATGGCTCGGCCAGCGCAGACAAGATGGCGCGACCGATCCGCGCCGCATCGGCCGGGTCGGCAATGCCGGGAAAGAACATCGTGAATTCGTCGCCGGCCAGCCGCCCGATCAGCGGGCGCACCACGCTCTCGCCGCGCCGCGCGCCATCGGCGACCGCGCGCAAGCGATTGGCGACCATGCCGAGCAGCATGTCGCCACAGGCATGGCCCATCGTGTCGTTGACTGCCTTGAAGCGATCGAGATCGATGAAGAACAAGGCGCCGGCGCCGCCCGGCGGCAAATTGGCCAACATGCGTTCGCACGTTCGGCGAAAGTTGGTGCGGTTGGCGAGCCCGGTCACCGAATCGAACATCGCCAGCCGGTTTACGCTGTCGAGATTGGTGTTGAGCTGTTCGAACAGGCTCCGCATCGCGACTGCGAGCTGCGGCACCGCCTCGCCGATTTCCGCGGGGATCTCGCCCGCCAGATCACCGTGCGCGGCGCTGGTCAGCCGCGCGATGGCCGAGTCGATCGCCGCCGCAGTGCCGGCGATACTGCGTTCGGCCGAGGCCCAGCACATCACCGCGCACACCACCGCCGGAATCAGCGCGCGCGAGACGTTGCTGACGTCGACACCGCCCGCCGAGGTCGCGACCAAGGCAAGAATGAAGGCCACAGCCCCGGCGCACATCGCAAACACGATCGCACGACTCTTGAGCGTGACCTCATTCATTGCAGATATGCGACGCTCCCTACCTAAGCATATGCTCAGGCCCGGCGCGGAACGTGCCAGCAAAAGGTTAAGACTTTTGCGAGATTTTCGGACGTTTCAGCACGATATATAAAGCGCCCGCGCCGCCGTGCCGCGGGTGCGCCGCCCGCACCGCCGCGATCGCCGCGGCATGGCGCGATCCGGCGAGCCAATCGCCGGTCGCAGCGCGGATCGCACCACGAAAGCTGTTGGGGGCGTGCGGGCGCTCGCTGGCGGGGCGCGGCGGCTTGCCGGTGACGAGCAGGATTGTGCGGTCCCCGGCGCGGATCGCGGCGGCGAGCGCCGCATCGAGCAGATCATAGGCCGAATGCAGCGTATGGCCATGCAGGTCGATCGTACGATCGGGCGAGACGAGGCCGCGCGCGAGCTGGCGATCCCAGGTGCCGTCGAGCGTATTGGAAGGGGCTCTTGGAGGCGGAGGCGTGCTCTTGCGTACCCCCGTCGAAGCGAGCGGCTGGTGCGTACGCTTCGCAGACGCTGCGATGCCGACTCGTTCGGCGGATGCCGCCGGCAAAGGACGTCCCGCAGCAATCGCGGCCTTGGCGGAAAGCGGGGCCACGGGCGCCGGCTTCGGCGCCACCGCACGCAACGGCCGCACGCCGGCCATCACGCGCGCCCACAGCGCCGCTTCGTCAGAACTGAGCGGGCGCGTTCCCATCGGGCCTCTCGCCGGAGATGCGCGCC
Source organism: uncultured Sphingomonas sp. (assembly GCA_964243205.1). Classification (GTDB taxonomy): domain Bacteria; phylum Pseudomonadota; class Alphaproteobacteria; order Sphingomonadales; family Sphingomonadaceae; genus Sphingomonas. The sequence goes on along the minus strand of CAXTEO010000075.1, from coordinate 17,269 downwards.
AGCGTACCGACCGGCAGCAGCAGGAATGCGGTGCCGTGCGCCGCCATGCCGCCGGCGGTCGCCTCGGCATCGGCGCCTGCGCCCCAGAACGTGTCGATCCGGTTGGCGCCCGTGATCGCGCCGCCGGTATCCTGCGCGATCCACAGCCGGCGCGCCTCGGTGCGGTCCATCGACAGCAGCACCGGCGCGCCGAGCGGCACGAAATGCGGGTCGGCCGCGGCGCTCACGCCGCCGGTCACGCCGATGCCGAGCGCGCCCAGCGCCGACCCCGTCTGTTCACGGAAGAACACATAGCTCTTATTCTCGCGCATGATCGCACGGCCCTCTTGCGGATGATCGTGCAGCCAGCCGACGATTCCCTGCATCGAGCTTTGCCCGGGCGCGAGCAGCCCGCGCTTCTTCATCAATGCGCCGATGCCGGTATAATCGCGCCCGTTCTGGCTGTCATAGCCGATCCGCAGCACTCCGCCGTCGGGCAGCCGCAACCGGCCCGAGCCCTGGACTTGCAGGAAAAACAACTCCACCGGGTCGGCCGCCCAGGCGATGATCGGCGCGCGGCCCGACAGCGACCCGTCCTCGATCGCGGTGCGATCGTCATACGGCACGAAGCTGCGGCCATCGACTCGACCGCGGATCTTCCTGCCCTTCAGCGTATCGCTGAACAGGCCGAGATCGACATCGACCAAGTCGCTCGGCCGGGCATAGATCGGCACTTCATAGCCGGGCCGACGCTCGCGCGCGCCGCGGATCTCGGGCTCGTAATAGCCGGTGGCGAAGGCCTTGCCGTCGCCGACCTGCACCGCTTCGAAATATTGCGAGAAGAATGCGCGCGCTTCCTCGGGTCGAGTCGCCGCGGCGGCGGCACAAGCGGGCTGCCAGTCGGCGCCGCGCGTCAGGCCGGAAGCATCGGTGCGGCGCTGCAGCGAGGGGCAGGTCGCGCGGAACGCGACCAGCGCGCGCGTGGCCTGTGTGTCGTCGATCGGGAGCGTGTAGAGGGGTGGGCCGGCGACGACGCCGGTGCTGCGCGCGGTCGGGCCGGCGGCGACCGGACCCGTCGGTTGGGGGGCGATCGGAGTCGCCGGGATCGGGCGACGTGCCGGCGCTGGGCGGTTGACCGCCGGGCGCTCGATTTGCCCGCCGCCACAAGCGGCGAGCAAGAGCGCCAGTGCAAGTCCACCGAAAGCGCTTCCCCGGCGAAGGTCGGGGCCCAGGAGCGAAGCAGGCGTTGTCAGCCGATGCGCGCGGTTACGAACCGCCCTCGACTGGGCCCCGGCCTTTGCCGGGGAAGAAAAAAAGGTGGTAACCCACTGCGCCCCGCCCCCCGACACCGGCTTTACGCCTCGTCGGTATCGGCGAGCTTCCAGTTCGGATCGCTGCTCTTGAGCGTCCGCGCGAAGGTCCAGGCATCGTGCGTCTCGACCGCGTCGGTCATCGACCCGGCGATCACCACGCTCTCGGCGTCGCGCGTCACCGCGGCAATGTCGGCGTCGAAGCGCACCGTGATCCGCGCCAATTTGCCTTCGAGCGACGCATCGGAAATGATCGCGCGCTCGATCGACACGAGGCGGTTGTCGAGCACGTGGCCGGCGGTGTTGCGCGCCTGGATCGCGGTGGTGAAAGCGTCGCGCACATCGTCTTCGGCGAGCCAGCCGAGCTGTTCCTCGTCACCCTTCCAGAATGCCTCGAGGATCATGCCGTATGCCGCCTTCGAGCCTTCGAGGAAGCGCGCCACGTCGAACGACGAATCGGCGGCGATGATCGCGCGGATCCCCGCTTCGGCCTTGGGCTCGACCACGCGGCTGACCGGCTCGCGCGCGTCGCCGGCGGTTTCGGCCGGGCGCTGCACGATGGTCAGCGGCGCGCGGTCCTCCGCCGGCTTGGGCAAAGGCTGCTCATGGCCGGTGCGCTTGCCGAGCACCATGTAGAGACGCAACGCCAGAAAACCGGCGACCATCGCGAGGATTACAATCAGGAACACGCGGCCTCCAGGGCTTTTACTAGACAGGCTACATAGGCATAACCGGCCGACGATTCAAACGACGCATGACGAAGCGGGCGGTGACCGTGTTGAACTCGACCGCACCCCCTGCTAGGCGCGCGCCTTCGACGCTACAGGACGTGGCGACTATACGGCCAAAGCAAGGACGAGTTCCATGAGCGAGCAGGATGACAGCTTCATCACCACCACCACGGTCGGCGGCGAGCCGCTGGCGAACGGGTCGGACACCACCCCGACCGCGGGCATGATCTCGCAATATGTCAAGGACTTGTCCTTCGAAAACCCGAACGCGCCGGCCATCTATCAGAACGCCACCGCGCCCGCGATCGACGTGCAGTTCAACATCGCTTCGGCGCAGGTCGGCGAAGATGTGTACGAAATCGTGCTGCGGGTCGAAGTGAAGGCCGAGGCCGAGGGCACAGTCGCCTTCCTGGTCGACCTTTCCTATGCCGGCCTGTTCGGGCTGCGCAATTTCCCGCTCGAGCATCTCCAGCCCTTCCTGCTGGCCGAGGCACCGCGGCTGATCTTCCCGTTCGCGCGCCGCGTGCTTGCGGACGCAATCCGCGACGGCGGCTTCCCGCCGTTGCTGCTCGAGCCGATCGATTTCGGCGCGGTGTTCCTGCAGCAGCAGGAAGCCGGCGAAGCGACGGGGACGTTCGGAACGGCGTGATTTCTGCTTGCCCCTCCCCTTGAGGGGAGGGGCGAACGACGGACCGAGGCTTGAGCCAATGAACCTCGTCAAATCCCTGGGCTCGGTCGGCGGGCTGACGCTCGTCAGCCGGATCCTCGCGCTGCTGCGTGATTCGCTCGCCGCGCGCTATGTCGGTGCGGGCTTTGCGTCGGACGCATTCAACGGCGTCGCCTTCCGCCTGCCCAACATGTTCCGCGCCTTGTTCGCGGAGGGCGCCTTCTCCTCGGCGTTCGTGCCGCTGTTCAACAAGAAGGTCGCCGGACCCGACGGCCTGCCCGGCGGCTACGCCTTTGCCGAGCGCGCGCTGGCGGTGCTGCTGCCGGTGGTGGTGCTGTTCACGCTCGTGCTGCTGCTGCTCGCCTGGCCGCTGACGCTGCTGCTGTCGGGCGGTTTCGCGCGCCAGCATCCGACGGCGGACCAGCTCGGCTATGCAGTGATGCTCGCACGGATCACTTTGCCCTATCTCGCATTGATCTCGCTCGCCTCGCTGCTGGGCGGCATCCTCAACTCGCTCGACAAATTCTGGGTCAATGCCGCCGCCCCGATCCTGCTCAACGTGGCGATGATCGGCGGGCTGTGGTTCTTCCACGGCCACGACGTGTACGAGACCGCGAAGGTGCAGGCGATCTCCGTGACCGTCGGCGGCGTGCTGCAGCTCGCCTGGCTGATGCTGGCGTGCCACCGCGCCGGCGTCGACATGCGGCTGCGCATGCCGCGCCTGGACGCCGACGTGCGCGAGATGCTGCGCCTCATCGTCCCCGCCGCCGCGGGCGCCGGCGCATCGCAGATCAACCTGCTGATCTCGACCTCGCTCGCCGGGAGCCTGCTGGCGTCGGGCTCGATCACCTACATCTATTATGCCGACCGGCTGAACCAATTGCCCTTGGGACTGATCGGCATCGGGCTCGGCACGATCCTGTTGCCGACGATCTCGCGCTTGCTTTCCTCGGGGCAGGAGCAGGCCGCGATGGACACGCAGAATCGCGGGATCGAGCTCGCGCTGTTCCTCACCCTCCCCGCGACGATCGCCTTCCTCGTCGCGGCCGAGCCGATCGTTCGCGGGCTGTTCGAATATGGCAAATTCACCGCGATCGACGCGCGGCGCTGCGGCTGGGCGCTCAGCGCCTTCTCGATCGGGCTGCCGTCCTATGTGTTGGTGAAGGTGCTGACGCCGGGCTATTACGCGCGCGGCGACACCAGGACGCCGGTGCGCTTTGCGATGATCTCGATTGTCATCAACATCGTCGGCAACCTGATCATGATCCCGCTGATCGGCCATGTCGGCCCGCCGCTCGCCACGGCGCTCGCCTCGACCGTCAATGTCGCGATGCTGTACCATACGCTCGGCAAGCGCGGGCATTTCGTCGCCGACGCGGCGCTGCGGCGGAAAGTGCCGCGGCTATTGCTCGCCGCGCTGCTGATGGGCGGCACGGTGTTCGCGTTCGAACGCTTGCTCGACCCGTATCTCGGCGGCCCCCTGCTCTATCGCTATGTCGCGCTCGGCGTGCTGGTCGGCACCGGCAGCGCAGTGTACGTCGTCGCCTGCTTCCTTACCGGCGCGTATCGCATCGCCGACCTCAAGGCGTTGATGCGGCGTCGCGCCGCCACCCCCAAGCCGATCCAGGAATGAACATGCGCGTCCTCTCCGGCATCCAGCCCACCGGCAACCTCCACCTCGGCAATTATCTCGGCGCGATCAAGCAATGGGTAGCGATGCAGGATGCGATGGTCGGCGACGACCAGTGCGTGTTCTTCCTCGCCGACCTGCATGCGCTGTCGCAGCCCGTCGTTCCGGCGGAGTTGAATGCCCACACGACCGAGATGGCGGCGACATTGCTCGCCTGCGGGATCGACCCCAAGCGCTCGATCCTGTTCAACCAGGCGCGCGTTCCGGCGCATTCGGCGCTGCACTGGATCCTGAGCGGCACCGCGCGGATGGGCTGGCTCAGCCGCATGACGCAGTGGAAGGACAAGGCGGGCAAGAAAGGCGAGACGCAGAGCGTCGCCTTGTTCACTTATCCCGTGCTGCAAGCCGCCGACGTATTGCTCTATCAGGCGACGCACGTGCCGGTCGGCGAGGACCAGAAGCAGCATCTCGAACTTGCGCGCGACGTGGCGGTGAAGTTCAACACCGATTATGGCGACACCTTCACCTTGCCCGAACCGTTCGTATCGAAGGCCGCGCCCCGCATCATGAGCTTGCGCGATGCGAGTGCGAAGATGTCGAAGTCGGATCCGAGCGATGCGTCGCGGATCAATTTGGTCGATGACGACGATCTGATCCTTGCCAAGATCCGCAAGGCGAAGAGCGATGCCGACGTGCTGCCGAGCGACGTCGCCGGCCTGGCGGAGCGCGCCGAGGCGAAAAATCTGGTGACGATCTACGCCGCGCTGTCGGACACTACGCCCGACGCGGTTCTGGCGCAGTTCGCCGGACGGGGCTTCGGCGCGTTCAAGCCCGCACTGGCGGACTTGGCCGTAGCCAAGCTGTCGCCGATCCGCGCGCGGTTGACGGCTTTGCTCGACGACCGGGCGGCAGTGAGCGCGATCCTCGCCGACGGGGCCGCGCGAGCGCGCGTGCTGGCCGCCCCGACGCTGGCCGCGGCACAATCGGCGGTGGGCTTGCAGGTCTAGGTGGCGAACGGATTGCGAATGGTGAGGCGGCCGTCGATGACGAGGCCATCGTGCATGTCCTCGGACCAAAGCGTGTCGCACTCGGCGAGGAGTGCGGCAGCGACGATCGCGCAATCGTAGAAGGCGAACCGATGGCGCTTCCGCACCCACAACGTCGTCTCATGAGTCTCGACGGTGAGCGGCACGACGATCGCCACCGCTCTTAGGCGATCGAGCACGTCGATCACTTCGGGAAGCGTAAACGCCAGCTTTCGCAACGCAACGGCCGCGACCTCGTTCAGGACCTGAACACTGATCACCCCACGCCGTGCCAGCAAGCTTTCGGCGATCGATCCCTTCTCATCATCGCCAGCCGCCGCATAGATCGGCACATTGCTGTCGAAGAAATTACCGGGCATTCGCCTCTTCGCGATCGAATTTGAAATCCGCCGGCATGCGCCCGCGATATTTGCGTAGTCCCTCAAGCGCTTCCTGGACCGTCATTTTGCGAGCGATGCGGAGTGATCCGTCATGTTGAACGCGCACATCGAGCTCCTGACCAAGCTCGAGCGCAAGCGCCTCGACCATTTCCTTGGGCAGACGAACCACGAAGTCGTCGCCCCATTTTGCCAACTGCATCGCCTGTCTCCGCTATGAGCAATCTCATACCGGATTTTCGGCTCAGTCGCTAGCCTTCCAGCTCGCGCAACAACACCCGCACCGCAGTGTCGATCTCGCGATCGACATCGCGCAATTCCTCGATCCGGCGCACGGCGTGGATCACGGTCGAATGGTCGCGCCCGCCGAACTTGCGGCCGATCTCGGGCAGCGACCGCGTCGTCAGACGCTTGGCGAGGTACATCGCGATCTGGCGTGGCCGTGCCACCACCACCGCGCGCCGCGCCGAGACCAGATCGACCGGCTTCAGCTCGAAATGCGCCGAGACCGCCTTCTGGATCTCGTCGATCGTCACGCGGCGCTCGGCGCCGCGCAGCACGTCGCCCAGCGTCGCGACGGCGAATTCGAGATCGACCTCGACCCCGGTCAGTTGCGCATAGGCGACGACGCGGTTGAGCGCTCCCTCGAGGTCGCGGATGCTCGCGGTGATGCGCGCGGCCAGCAGGTCGAGCACTTCGGCCGGCACGCGCACCCCCGGCAAGTCGACCAGTTTGCGCTCCAGCACCGCGCGGCGTAGCGCGAGGTCGGGCGTCTTGATGTCGGCGACCAGGCCGCACGACAGCCGCGACATGATCCGTGCCTCGACGCCGTCGAGCCCCTGCGGGCAGCGGTCGGCCGAGATGACGAGCCGCTTACCCGCACCCATTACTTCGTTGATCGTGTGGAAGAATTCTTCCTGCGTCGAATCCTTGCCGGCGATGAACTGCAGATCGTCGACCAGCAGCAGGTCGGCCGAGCGCAGCCGCGTCTTGAAGCTGTGCGTATCGCGGTTGCGCAGCGCCTGGACGAAATCGAACATGAAGCGCTCGGCCGACATCAGCAACACGCGCGCCTCGGGGACCGCTTCGAGATAGGCCGCGCCGATCGCGTGCATGAGGTGGCTCTTGCCCTGCCCCGTGCCGCTGTGGAGGAACAGCGGACTGAACCGCGGCACGCCCGGCTCGGCGAGCGCCTTGGCGGCATTGAACGCCACGCGGTTCGAGGCATCGACCACGAACCGGTCGAAAGTGAAGCGCGGGTCGAGCGTCGGCCGCGCGGCGATCACCAGCGGCGCGGCATCGACGGCAGGCGCGGGGGCAGGCTCGGCCACCGTCTCGACCTTGAGGACCGGCGTCGGCGCGGCACCCGTCTCGATCGACACGCGGCGCACCGCCGGCACCAGCGCGCGGAATTCCTGCAACAGCCGGTCGGCATAATGATTGCGGACCCAGTTGGTCATGAACGACGACGGCAATGTCAGCCGCACCGTCTCGCTATCCGCACCCGGCACCAGCGCGATCGGCTTCAACCATTGGTCGAACAGCCGCACCCCCGCTGATTCGCGCAAATGCGCCCGCACCGTGTTCCAGGCGCGCACGACCGAATCGTCCTGCCCGCTGCCGAAGCCGGTATCGTGTGCGCTTGCCCCCCCGTTCACGCTCAAGACCACACCAGAACCTTTGCTTCGCGCGCGCGGCAAGAGCCGCGTCGCTGGATTTTCGACAGACAAAACTCCCCCCAGGCGGAATCACGATCCGTCTGACGTCGCCATTCGAAGTGAGCCGCGAGACCGAAACGTCTGCGCGGCGGAGGAGCATTTATGAAGATCGACGCGAGTCGATCAAGCCCACGCTCGGTCACATTTTCGAAATATACCCTGTTGACTCGGATCGAGCGAAGGTTTCGCGTCGAATTTCTCACAAGTCGCTGGAATCGGGCTCTTTCTATCGTGACACTTCGATGAAGCTTTTGCGAATCGCGGTGAATCCGTCCTTTGTGACAAAACCCGTTGAAAACGTTCGCAGAACGTTCTGAGGACGCGGCCGAAGCCGTTTGGACGGAAACGACACGGACGACAAAAAGCCCGCCGGATTGCCATCCGGCGGGCGTTTCTCAACCAGCCTTGAACGCGGGTGTCAGGCCAGCGCGGTGAGGCGCTTGGTCAGACGCGAGAACTTGCGGCTCGCGGTGTTCTTGTGCAGCACGCCCTTGGCGACGCCACGCATCAGCTCGGGCTGGACCTGCGCCATGGCAGCGGTCGCCGCAGCCTTGTCGCCCGCTTCGAGCGCGCTCTCGGCCTTCTTGACGAAGGTGCGAATGCGGCCGGTACGGTTGCCGTTCACGATGGTCCGCGCGGCGTTACGACGGATGCGCTTTTTCGCCTGTGGCGTGTTCGCCATGAAGCCCTCTGATCTGTAAATAAGAAAGGGCGGGAGTAACTCCCGGCCCCGGAAGCCGTGCGCCTTACCCAGAACCGGGTAGGCGGTCAATCATTTCTGGCATTTCGGGCACCAGAAAGTCGAGCGGCCACCCTCGGCATAGCGTTCGACCGTACCGCCGCAGCCGCAGGGCTCGCCCTCGCGACCATAGACGGCGAATTGCTTGGAGAAATAGCCGAGCTCGCCATCGGGACGGGCATAGTCGCGCAGCGACGAGCCGCCGGCGTCGATCGCGGCGAGCAGGACTTCGCGAATCGCCGGGACGAGTCGCGCAAGCCGGGCGCGCGAAACGCTGCCGGCGGGGCGCTTTGGCGAAATGCCGGCGGCGAACAAGGCTTCGCACACATAGATGTTACCGAGCCCGGCGACGATTCGCTGGTCGAGCAGCATCAGCTTGATCGAGGAGCTTCGCCCGGCCAGTTTGTCGTGCAGATAGGCGACGGTCAGATCGGGGCCGAGCGGTTCGGGCCCGAGCGCCTTGAAGGCGGGAAAGTCGGCAAGCGATTCGGTCGGCACCAGGTCGACCGAGCCGAAGCGCCGCGGATCGTTGAGCGCGAGCCGCTGCGTGGCGGTCTCGAGGATGAGATGATCGTGCGGCAGCAGTTCGGACGGATCGACTCGCCAGCGGCCCGACATGCCGAGATGGAAGATCATCGTGTCGCCGCGATCGGTGTCGATCAGCCCGTATTTCGCGCGGCGCGACAGGCCGGTGACGGTAGCACCGGTAAGGCGCTGCCCGAGATCGACCGGAAACGGCCGCCGCAAATCGCCACGCCGCAGCTGGACGAGCGTGATGCGCTGGCCGTCCAGGACCGGACGAAGCCCACGCACGGTTGTTTCGACTTCTGGGAGTTCTGGCATGCACCGTCCATGTCATCGGTGCCGACGCTTGTCACGAGACCGCAGCGAAGCCGCAACATCCTCGCTTTCTCTTCGCGATCTTCTTTCCTTCGGGGTCTTCGCGTGAAATTCGGCGTGGCCGCGGGTGCTGCGTCGAAGGGGAAGAAGGGGTTCACGCGAAGACCGCGAAGGAAAGAAGGACGCGAAGGCGAATCGGCCCGCTGCGCGGGATGAGAATTGCGTGGCTGGGGCAACGCAGCGGTTTGCGCTGGCGCGTCGCTCGGCTAGAGCGTGCGCCATGAACGATACCGTCTCCTTCGGCTACGAAGACATCCCCGCCACCGAAAAGACCGCCCGCGTCGGCGGCGTCTTCTCGAGCGTCGCGCGCAGCTACGACATCATGAACGATGCCATGTCGGGCGGCATGCACCGACTGTGGAAGGACCGCTTCGTCCGCCGCGTGAAACCGCGCGACGGCGAGCAGATCCTCGACATGGCCGGCGGCACCGGCGACATCGCCTTCCGCCTGGCCGAATCGGGCGCGGCGGTGACGGTGGCCGACATCAACCCGCAAATGCTCGAAGTCGGCATGAACCGCGCCGCCAAGCGCGGCATCGACGGGCTGGTATGGACCGAGGCCAATGCCGAGACTTTGGTCTTCCCCGACCGCTTCTTCGATGCGTACACGATCGCGTTCGGCATCCGCAACGTGACCGACATCCCGAAGGCGCTGCGCGAGGCGCATCGCGTGCTGCGGCGTGGCGGGCGGTTCTATTGCCTGGAATTCTCGACGACTTTGTGGCCGGGGTTCGCCGACGTCTACGACGCCTATTCGCACAAACTGGTGCCCAAGCTCGGCAAGCTGCTCGCGCAGGACGAGGACAGCTATCGCTATCTGATCGAGTCGATCCGCCGCTTTCCCGACATGCCGACCTTCGAGGGGATGATTCGCGACGCGGGCTTCGTGCAGACCGGCGTGGAGCCGATGCTGGGCGGGCTGGTCGCGATCCACCACGGCTGGAAGATTTGATGGCGTTCTTCTCCTTCCCCCCTCCCGCTTGCGGGAGGGGTCGGGGGTGGGCGCCCGACCTCAACGAGCGGTGCGCTAACCGGATAGCGCGCGCCCACCCCCAGCCCAGTTCGGGGTGGGATGTGCCCCCGGCACATCCTCGACAGCGAGGGGCGCTGTCGACCCCGAACTCGCAAGCGGAAGGGGAGCAAAAGTGACCGCCCCCGCAATTCACGTCTGGCGGCTGCTGAAATGGGGCCGCATTCTCGCGAAGCACGGTGCCCTCTCGGGCATCGAGCGCGACCCCAACACCCCGCTGCCGATGCGCCGCCTCGCGCGCGTTGCGCGGATCGGCGCGCGCGTGCCGAAGGTGCCGCGCTATGCCGACGCGCTCCAGGCGATCGGCCCGGCCGCGATCAAGCTCGGCCAGACGCTGGCGACACGGCCCGACATCGTTGGCGAGGCCGCGTCCGCCGATCTGATGCGCTTGCAGGACGCGCTCCCCCCGGTTCCCTACGACACGATCCACGCCGCGATGACGCGCGCGTTCGGGCGCGATCCCGCCGATCTGTTCGCCTCGATCGACCCCGTTCCCGTCGGCGCGGCCTCGATCGCGCAAGTCCATCGCGGCGTCACCACCGACGGCCGCATCGTCGCGATCAAGGTGCTGCGCCCCGGCGTCGAGGAAGATTTCGCGCGCGCGATCGAGACCTATCAATGGGCCGCCGCTCAGGTCGAGGCCTATGGCGGCGAACTCGCCCGGCTGCGTCCGCGCCTCGTGATCGAGACCTTCAAGCGCTGGACCGCGCGCGAGCTCGACCTGCGACGCGAGGCCGCCTCGGCCTCCGAACTCGCCGATGCGATGACCGCAGAGCCCGATTTCCTCGTGCCCAAGATCGACTGGCAGCGCACCAGCGGCAAGGTGCTGACGCTCGAATGGATCGACGGCATCAAGCTATCGAACCGCCCGGCGCTGATCGCCGCCGGCTACGATTTGCAGAAGCTCGCCGACACGCTCGTCCACGCTTTCCTGCGCCAGGCGATCGCCGAAGGCTTCTTCCATGCCGACATGCACCAGGGCAATCTGTTCGCTTTGCCCGGCGGCAAGATCGCCGCGATCGACTTCGGCATCATGGGCCGGATCGACCGCCGCGCACGCGTATGGCTGGCGGAGATCCTCTACGGGCTGATCACCGGCAACTACAAGCGCGTCGCCGAAATCCATTTCGAGGCGGGCTATGTCCCGGCGCACCACAATGTCGCGGAGTTCGCCACCGCGTTGCGCGCGGTCGGCGAGCCGATGCGCGGCATGGCGGTCAAGGACATGTCGATCGGGATGATGCTCGACGGGCTGTTCAACATCACGCGCGATTTCGACATGCAGACCCAGCCGCATCTGCTGCTGCTGCAGAAGACGATGGTGATGGTCGAGGGCGTGGCGACCAGCCTCGATCCCGACATCAACCTGTGGGACGCCGCGGCGCCGTTCGTGCGCGAATGGATCCGCACCGAATTGGGCCCCGAGGCGGCGGTGGCCGACACGCTGGTCGAGAATTTCCGCACGCTGGCGCGGCTGCCCGACCTGATCCGCAATATCGAGCGGCGCTTTCCCAATGCACCGGGCGCACCGCCCGAACCGCCGATGCGCGACATCCAGGTGGTGCGGATCGGCGGGGGCTGGCGCTATGTGCTGGTCGCGGTGCTGAGCGCTGGCGTGAGCCTTGGTGCGGGGTGGATGTTATGGAGGTGAGTCAGGGCCGTCTCCCCTCCTTGGAAGGGAGGGGTCGGGGGTGGGTCGGCCCGTTGTCGTGCGTCAGGCCTGCCCCACACCGACCCACCCCTCAATCCCCTCCCTTCCAGGGAGGGGAGGCAGTATGACTCGGCTCCGCCCGCCGATCTGGCTCAGCGCGCCCTCGCGCTTCGCCAGCTTCAAGCGTCCGCAGGCACGCTGGGCCCTCGCCGCGCTCGCGCTGCTGCTCGCGCTCTCGCTCACCGCGCTGATCAGCGCCGGGCCGCTCACGCCGATGCACGATCCGGCCGACGACGCGCGCAACCGCACCGATGTCGGGCTCTACACCAGCATCACCGAGGCAGTGCGCCACGGCGGCAATTACTACGCCGTCGCCGCGGCGGCGCAGCGCAGCGACGGCTATCCGATGCGGCCCTTCGTGACGATGCGCTTGCCGACGCTGACGATGGTGCAGGCCACCCTGCCCCACGCCGTGACGATCGCCTTGCTGTATGCGCTCGCCGCGGGCGTGCTGTTCGCCTGGTATCGCAAGCTGTTCCCCGCGCTCAACAGCCAGGCGCCGCGCGTGGTCGCGCTGCTGCTGGCAGCGTGCGGCGGGCTGGTGTTCGTGCGCACCGATCTGGTCGCGTTCCACGAGATCTGGGCCGGGCTGCTGATCGCGTTGTCGCTGGGCGTATGGCGGCAGGATCGCTGGATCGAGGCAGCGGCAATCGCGACCTGCGCCATGCTGATCCGCGAGACAGCAGCGCTCTACGCGATCGTCATGCTGATCTGTGCGTTTGCCACCGGGCATAAGCGAGAAGCCGCCGGCTGGGCGATCGGGCTCGCCGCGCTCGGTGTCGCGGTGCTGTCGCATGCCTATGCCTGGTCGCTGGTGGTGCGCCCCGACGATCCGGTCGGCCTGGGCTGGTCGGGACTGCTCGGCTTCGGCTTCTTCATCAAGCTGACCGCCTTGCTCACCGCGCTCGCGGCGCTGCCGCTGTGGCTCGGCGCGCCGCTCGTCGGGCTCGCCCTGTTCGGCTGGAGCGCGTGGCGCGACCCGACCGCGCTGCGCGCGCTGGCGGTGTGCGCCGCCTACGCCGCACTCATCAGCCTGTTCTGCCGCGCCGACACGAGCTATTGGGGACTGATGGTCGTCCCGCTCGCCCTAATCGGTCTGGTGTTCGTCCCCGACGGGCTGCGCGACCTGGTCACCATCGCACGCGAGCGGCGCCGCATCACCGTCACCCGGATCGTGCCATGAAGATCCTGCTGATCGTCGGTGGCGGCATCGCCGCCTACAAAGCGTGCGAGCTGATCCGCTTGTGCCGCAAGGCCGGGATCGGCGTGACCTGCGTGCTGACCGCAGGCGGCGCGCATTTCGTCACGCCGCTGACGCTCGCCGCGCTGTCGGAAAACCAGGTCTATACGTCGCTGTGGGACCTCAAGGACGAGGCCGAGATGGGGCATATCCAGCTCAGCCGCGAGGCCGAGTTGATCGTGATTGCGCCCGCCACCGCCGATCTGATGGCGAAGATGGCGGCGGGAATCGCCGACGATCTCGCCACCACGCTGCTGCTGGCGACCGACGCGCCGGTGCTCGTCGCGCCCGCGATGAACGTGCGGATGTGGCAGCACGCCGCGACGCGCCGCAACGTCGCGACGCTGCGCGGCGATGGGGTTACGGTGATCGAGCCAGATGAGGGGCCAATGGCGTGTGGCGAGTTCGGGCCCGGGCGGTTGCCGGAACCGGCGGTGATCTTCGCGGCGATCCAGGCGGCGCTGGCGTGACCATGCCTGTCGTCGCCCCGGCGCAGGCCGGGGCCGCTGGCCAGATGCGGGCAACAGCCGCCGCGCGCAATGGCCGGGCGGCCCCGGCCTCCGCCGGGGCGACGGTATCGCGATGCTGAGCGGCACCCACATTCTCGTCACCGCCGGACCGACGCACGAGCCGATCGACCCGGTGCGCTATCTCGCCAATCGCTCCTCGGGCAAGCAGGGCTTTGCGATCGCGGCGGCGCTTGCGGCACGTGGCGCGCGCGTCACGCTCATCGCCGGCCCGGTGACGCTCGACACACCCGCCGGCGTCACGCGCATCGATGTCGAGACCGCACGCGAAATGGCGGCGGCAGTCGAGGCGGCGTTGCCGGCCGATGCCGCGGTGCTGGTCGCCGCGGTCGCCGATTGGCGCGTCGAGAGCGTCGGACAGAAGATCAAGAAGGGGACCGATGCCCCGCCGACACTGCACTTGGTCGAGAATCCCGACATCCTCGCGGGCCTCGCGCGCAGCCCGCAGCGCCCGCGCCTGCTGGTCGGTTTCGCCGCCGAAACCGAGCGCGTGCTGGAACACGCCATCGCCAAGCGCGCGCGCAAACGGATCGACTGGATCGTCGCCAACGATGTCTCGGGCGACGTGATGGGAGGGGCGACCAACACCGTCCACCTCGTCACTGCCGACAACGTGGAAAGCTGGGAGCGGCTGCCGAAGGAAAAGGTGGCGGACCGCCTGGCGGACCGCATCGCGGCGGCGCTGACACAAGCGTAAGCTGGCGCATGATACGGATGGAGTGACCCGATCTCCGTCATCCCCGCGAAAGCGGAGATCCCGCTGTGTGGGCCCACCCCAGAACACGAAGCGGGACCCTCGCCTTCGTGAGGGCGACGGAAGTGATCAGCCCCTACCCACCCGTTCGGGCTGAGCCTGTCGAAGCCCTGCCATCCTCCTGCGGACGGTGCGCAGGAGGAGAGCAGCCCTTCGACAAGCTCAGGGCGAACGGAGGCACGTATATCGACGATCTTTATGAGGCCCCGGAAGCGCGTTCCGTCACGCCGGATCAGCTCCGGCATGACCTGGCCGGGTCCCTACCCTACAGATCCAACTCGCCCTTCAATTCGTCGATCCGCTTCGACGCATCGGCCTTGCTCAGATCGGCCGGCGGCGCCGCGACATGCGCTTCTTCGCTGAGCGTCGTCAAATACGATGCCTGTGCGCCGGTCATCGGGTCGCCGCCCGAAACCCACTGATCGGGGTCCTTCTCGGTGTTCGAATCGGGGTGCTCGTCGAGCTTGGGGTTGTGCAACGTGTCGGTCATGGTGAGCCTCGCATGTTTCTGATATGTTCCCAACCGCCGAACCCGGCTACGGTTCCCGCATGAAACTTCACGGACCTTCGACACCGCCCGCCCGGCTTGCTAAGAGCGCTGCCATGACCGCCCCCATCACCATCGCGTTGAAACGCCTTTCCCACGGCCACGGCCTGCCGCTGCCGGCTTATGCGACCGCGGGCGCCGCCGGCATGGACGTCGTCGCGGCCGAGGACGTCGTGCTCGCACCCGGCGCGCGCGGCGCGGTCGCGACCGGCTTCGCGCTCGCCATCCCGGCCGGTTTCGAGGTGCAGGTGCGCCCGCGCTCGGGCCTCGCGCTGAAGCATGGCGTGACGTGCCTCAACACGCCGGGCACGATCGACAGCGACTATCGCGGCGAGGTGAAGGTGATCCTCGCCAATCTCGGGACCGAGCCGTTCGTGATCGCGCGCGGCGACCGGATTGCCCAACTCGTTCCGGCCCCGGTTCAGCGCGCCGTGCTGGACGAAGTCGTTACGCTCGACGATACTGCCCGCGGCGACGGGGGCTTCGGATCGACAGGACGATGATGCTGTTTTTATTGCTGCAAATGGCAGAGGTCGCGGCGGTTCCCGCCGACTGGTCGGTGCTTGCCCCACTGCCCTACGTCACCGCGCCACGGATGACGCCGCAGCTGACCGGCTTCGTCGCGACCGAGATCGCTGCGAACCGCTGCACCGTCCCCAAACCGGCCGACGGCCATTATACCGTCAAGGTCGATGTCGCGACCCTGGTCGGTGCCGATGGTACGGTCCGCCGCACCGTGCCGCACGCCATCGCCTGCCCGACTGTCGAGCAATATGCCGCCGGGCTCGTCGCCGGATTCGCACGCAGCAACCTGGCGACGCGGACCCCCGATGGCGACATATGGTATCGCGCCACGATCGTGTTCGACTGGCGAGGATGACGCTTACCGACAACGAGCTCGACCGCTACGCCCGCCATATCGTACTGCGCGAAGTCGGCGGCGCCGGGCAGATGCGGCTCAAGGCGGCAAGCGTCGCGATCGTCGGCGCGGGCGGGATCGGCAGCCCGGCGATCCAGTATCTCGCCGCCGCGGGCATCGGCCGGCTGGTGCTGATCGACGACGACACGGTCGATCTGTCCAACCTCCAGCGCCAGACCCTGTTCGGCGATGCAGATCTCGGCAGCGCCAAGGTCGCGGCCGCGGCGCGCGCCGCGGCGCGGCTCAACCCGCACGTGACGCTCGACGTGCGGGCCGAGCGGCTGACCCCCGACACCGCCGCGGCTTTGCTCGAAGGCGCCGATGTCGTGCTTGACGGCACCGACAGCTTCGCCACGCGGCTGGCGGTCGCCGATGCGGCGCACGCCCTGCACATTCCGCTCGTCTCGGCCGCGGTCGGGCAGTTCGAAGGGCAGCTCGGCGTGTTCCGCGGCTGGGAAGCCGACAGACCGTGCTATCGCTGCTTCGTCGGCAGCGCGGTCGACCAGGCCGGCGACTCGTGCTCGGAACAGGGTGTGCTGGGCGCGATGACCGGAGTGATGGGGAGTCTTGCCGCACTCGAGGCGATGCGCGCGATCATCGGCTTCGGCGAGGACAGTGCGGGCAAGCTGCTGCTGGTCGACTCGCTCGCCTTCCGCTTTCGCACGATCGCGTTGCCCAAGGATCCGGGCTGCCCGGGCTGCGGTTAGCGCGACCTTAAGGGACGTGGGGCTATCGCCGTCCGGCTGAGCCCGTCGAAGCCCCTCCCCGCGCGACGCGCCGGCAGCGCGGGCCCCTCGACAAGCTCAGGGCGAACGGAAACAGGATGATCGCGGTGACAGCTCCCCATAAAGTCCTCGTCGTCTTCGGCACCCGGCCCGAGGCGATCAAGCTCTTCCCCGTCATCGCCGCGCTGAAGGCCAGGCCTGGGCTCGAGGTCCGCACCTGCGTCACCGCGCAGCATCGCGGGCTGCTCGACCAGGTGCTGGCGATCGCCAACCTGACACCCGACATCGACCTGGATCTGATGGAACCGGGCCAGTCGCTCGACCGCCTCACCGCGCGGCTGTTGACCGGGCTCGGCGACGTGATGGATGCCGAACAGCCCGATCGCGTGATCGTGCAGGGCGACACCGCCACCGCGATGGTCGGCGCGCTCGCGGCCTATTATCGCAAGGTGCCGGTCAGCCATGTCGAGGCCGGCTTGCGCTCGGGCGACATCTACCAGCCCTGGCCCGAGGAAGTGAACCGCCGCATCGTAGCGCCGATCGCCGACCAGCATTTCGCGCCGACCGATACCGCGGCAGACGCGCTCCGCCGCGAGAATATCGATTCCGCGACGATCCACGTCACCGGCAATACGGTGATCGACGCGCTGCACGCGACCCGCGCCAGGCTCGCCGCCGACCCGTCGCTCGCCTGCGGCATCGACGACATCGCCAGTCGG
>CAXTEO010000074.1:0-21679 GCA_964243205.1 uncultured Sphingomonas sp. | reverse complement strand
CCGGCCTGCTGATGATCGGCGGCGGCGTGCCGAAGAACTTCATCCAGGACACCGTGGTGTGCGCCGAAATCCTCGGCCATGACGACGTGCAGGTCCATAAATACGCGGTGCAGATCACCGTCGCCGATGTGCGCGACGGCGCCTGCTCGTCCTCGACGCTGCAGGAAGCGGCGAGCTGGGGCAAGGTCAACACCGCGATCGAGCAGATGGTGTTCGCCGAAGCCGGTTCGGTGATGCCGCTGCTGGCGTCCGACGCCTATCATCGCGGCCTGTGGAAGGACCGCGTCAAGCGGCGCTGGGGTGCCAGCTTCGACTGATCCGCGTCGCCCCGGCGCAGGCCGGGGCCGCTGGGTTATGCCGCGACGGCAGTGCCACACGCATAGTGGCCCCGGCCTCCGCCGGGGCGACGCCGTGTTGCTCGCGGACCAGAACTGAGGCAGCCTCCCCCGAGCAATTGGGGGAGGCTTTTTCATGCACAGCGAAATCCTGAAGCCGGTGGTCGTGCTGATCGCCTGGTCGCTGGTGATGCTGCTGTGGATGCTGGCTACGCGGCTGCCGGCGATGCGCGCGGCTGGGATCGACCTCGGCACGCTCGTCGGCACCAAGGCGGCCGATGGCGACCGCGCGCTGCCGGCCGAAGTCCAGTGGAAGGCGCACAATTACATCCATCTGATGGAACAGCCGACGCTGTTCTACGCGGTGTGCGGGGTGATCGCGCTGACCGGCACCGGCAATGGCGCGAATGCGTGGATCGCCTGGGCCTATGTCGCGCTGCGCATCGCGCACAGCGTGTGGCAGGCGACGGTCAACAAGGTGTCGGTGCGGTTCGCCTTGTTTCTAGGCGCGTCGCTGATGCTAGTTGCGCTGACGCTGCATGCAGCGATGGCGGTGTTCGCCTGGCATTGAGAGGAACGCGCGATCCAAGGGACGCTTCCCCGGCGAAGGCCGGGGCCCAGGAGTGGAGCGGCCGAAGGTGAAGCGCTGTGCTCAACGACCTCGGCCATTGCGACTGGGCCCCGGCCTTCGCCGGGGAAGCGCGCGTTGGAACACCCTAGCCGAACAACCGCGCCATCGATCGTTCCAGCATCACCAGTTGCCACAGGGTTCGCCCATGCTCGGCCCGCCCGGCGCGGTGATCATCGGCCAGCCGCGCGATCGTCTCGGGCGCGAACCATCCCGTCCCGCCGAGCACGCGCGACGACGCCAGCGCCGCCGCTTCGTCGGCCAGCGGCCCGCGGAACCACGCGCTGATCGGCGTCACGAACCCCATCTTCGGCCGATACAGAATGTCCTTCGGCAGATAGCGCTCCATCGACTTCTTGAGCAGCCACTTCCCCTGCCCGCCGCGCAACCGCATGTTGGCCGGCAACCTGGCGGCGAATTCGACCAGGCGATAATCGAGCAGCGGCTCGCGCGCCTCGAGGCTCACTGCCATGCTGGTGCGATCGGCCTTGGTCAGGATGTCGCCGGGCAGCCAGTGCTGGAAATCGGCATATTGCGCGCGATCGAGCGCATCGCGCGCCGGGGCGTCGCGCATCGCACGGACGTAGCGATCCTCGGCACGATGCCCGCCCAGTGCGCTACGCGCCGCATCGGTGAACAGCGCAGCGCGCAACGCCGGCGTGGTGACTCCGACCGAACGCGCATAGCCCTCCGCGCCATCCTCGGCGAGCGCGAGCAGCGTGGTCTTGGCGCGCAATGGCTGTGGCGCCCAATCGGCCTTGGGATACCAGCGGCCGAGCGTGCCGAACACGGTGCTGCGGATCGAGGCGGGGATCAGGCCACGCACGCGCTCCTCGGCGGCCTGGAACTTGTAGCGGCGATAGCCGGCAAACGCCTCGTCGGCGCCGTCGCCCGACAGCGCGACGGTGACATCCTCGCGCGCCAGTTCGCACACGCGATAGGTGGCGAGTGCCGAGGCATCGGCGAACGGCTCGTCGAACGCGTGGACCAGGGTGTCGATCAACGAAAAATCGTCCGCCGCCACGACGCGCTCGCGGTGCCGCGTGGCAAAGCGCTGCGCGATCTCATCGGCATAGCGCCGCTCGTCGAGGCTGCTCTCGTCGAAACCGATCGTGCAGGTCCGCACCGCGCCGCGCGAGGCCTCGGCCATCAACGCGACCACCGCCGAGCTATCGACCCCGCCCGACAGGAATGCGCCGAGCGGCACGTCCGACACCATCCGCGACGTCACCGCGTCGCGCAGCAGCGCAACCAGTTCCTCCTCCAGGGCCTTGGCCGAACCCGTCGCGCGGCGCGAAAAATCGACGTCCCACCAGCGCGACGGCGCCGGTACCGCTTTGCCGCGCTCGATCAGCAGGAAGTGGCCGGCGGGCAGCTTCTTCACGCCCGCGACGAGGCAGGCATCGTCGGGCACATAGCCGAACGCCAGATAGTCCTCGACCGCGCGAATATCGGGCATGCGGCGCAGCAGCGGGTGCGCGAGCAGGCCCTTCAATTCGGAGGCGAAAGCGACGCCGCCATCGGACAATTCGACATAGTGCAGCGGCTTCACACCGAGCCGGTCGCGCGCAAGAAACAGGCTCTGGCGCCGCGCATCGTGCAACGCGAAGGCGAACATGCCGTTCAGCCGGTCGAGCAGCGCCGGCCCCCACGCCGCCCAGCCGTGCAGCAGCACTTCGGTGTCGCCGGCGGTGACGAACACCGCCCCCAGCGCCTGCAATTCGGAACGCAACGCCGCGAAGTTATAGATCTCGCCATTGTAGGTGACGGTCAGCGCCCCGTCCTGGCTCACCATCGGCTGCGGCGACCCGGCGACGTCGATGATCGACAGCCGCCGATGGCCGAGCCCGACCCCCGGCGCAGTCCATACGCCCGACCCGTCGGGCCCGCGATGCGCCTGCGCATCGGCCATCGCCCGGATCCGGGCGGGATCGACGGGCTTGGGCGTGGACGGATAATAGAGGCCAGCGATGCCGCACATCAGTCGGCCATCCCCGCCACGCGATCCGCCACGCGCTCGATCGGGCCCAGTGCGGCGATGAAGCGCGCCATCGCCGCGCGCGCATCGTGGCCAGGCTCCACTTCGGCCGAGACATGCACCGCCACGGCGCGCTGTGGCCCGCCGAGCATCTTGGCCTTCAAAGTAGCAAGTTTCACGATCGGTCCCTTGTAGGTCAGCGTGTCGCCGACCCGGTACCATGTCACGATCTGGCGCTCGACGGGACCCGGCGCGGTGACGCGGATCACCGACCCACCGTCCAAATCGGGCAGATCCTCGACGCGCAGCCAGATATCTTCCTCGCGGATCGGCCCGACGCCGAACGCCACCAGCTCCTTGCCCTCGTGCTGGCTGCCATAGACCGCGATCGCGAGATCGACCGTATCGCCATGCTCGTCGGCATAGCGCCCGAACAGGAAATGGTCGGCGCCGGGATAATTGGGCGACCAGGCGGCGCGCGTGCTGGTCGCGGTGCGATGCCAGCCGGGCACTTCGGGAAGCGCGATCTGCGCGGGCAGGATCTGCGCACGCCCAGCGATAGCCGCGGACCAAGCCGGGAATGCCGCCGCGATCGCCAGCGCCAGCGCCGCTGCGAGCACCGCGTCGAGCCGGAACCGCGGCGCCGCCTGCAGCCGCGCCGGATCGAACACCGGCGCATCCGGCGCGCGGTCGAACCAGCGCCAGCCGATCGCCAGCACCGCCGCCATCACCAGCCCGAAGAACACCCAGCCATAGACGATATGATCGAACCCGGTCGCGCGCTCGACCGAGGTGAGATAAGCGGCGTAGATCGTGCCCGCCGCGCGGAAGCCGTTGGCGATCACCGGCACCACCACCGACACCACCATGAACACCGCCCGCCGGCCCCACGAGACGAAGCAGACATTGGCGACGAGGGCGCCATACGCCACCATCGCGATCACGAACTTAGCGCCCGAGCACGCCTCGGCCACTTCGAAATAGCCGTTGGGAATGGTGATCAGCACGCCATCGACATGCGCCGGCACGCCGACCAAGTGGAGCAAAGGCATCGTCATCGCGACCGTGACGCTTTGCAACGGCCCTTCCAGCCCTTCGCCGAACGGCACGAGGAAGAAGGCGTAAGCCAGCGGAAAGAGCAAGGCGCGCGCCACATTGGGCCCCAGGATCGTCACCACCGCGCCCTGCAGCAGCATCACGATGCCGAGATGTCGCGCCAGTGCGACCCCGCCGGCATCGCCGAGCAGCCAGCCGAAGCCGCCGAGCGCGACGATCGCCAGCCCCGGTGCCCAGCCGACCGGCACGATCTGCGCCAGCCCCGCGCGGCGCTGCCACACCAGCCAAGCGAGCACCGGCGTGATGAACAGGCAATGCCCGAAGGTCGTGCTGGTCCACCATATCGCCGTCAGCGCCGCGACATCGGTGCGGAACAGCACGAGCAGCAGCAGCACGACCCCGCCGAGGACCGCCGTCTGGCGACGCCAGGCCACGCCGAGCGCGCTCCGCCCGTGCGCTGCCGGAAGCGTTGCGGCGACGGGGGCGGTCACGCGATCACGCCGCGCTGCGGCAGGGCGGCGCTGTCGCGGCCATGCCGAGAATCGCGTCGAGCGGCGCAAGCCGTGCCTCCCAGCTGTAGCGGCGCTGCACCTGCACGCGCGCCTCGCGCCCGATGCGCTCGGCACCGGCGGGATCGTCGAGCAGCGCGACGACTTGCGCCGCGATCTCGGCAGCGCTCTCGCCGACGCGGATCGTGTGCGCGTGATCGATCCCCTCGGCCGCGGCGGTCGATGCCACCACCGGCCGCGCCATCGCCATCGCCTCTAGCACCTTGTTCTGGATACCGCGCGCCAGCTTGAGCGGGGCCACCACCACCGCGGCCGCGGCGATCCAGCCGCGCACATCGGGGACTTCGCCAGTCACGGTCACGCCGAGCTGTTTGGCCAGCACCTTGACCGCCTCGGTCGGCGCGCGGCCGACGATCGCGAAATGCGCTTGCGGATGCGCGATGCGGATCAGCGGCAGGATCGCCTCGGCGAACCATGTCACCGCCTCGATATTGGGGCGATAATCCATCTGGCCGGTGAACACGATCAACGCCGCGGTCGGCTCGATCCGCGCGAAGGAAGCGGCGGGGTCGTACCGCTCGGTGTCGATGCCGTTCTCGACGACGTGCACGCGCTCGGCACCGGTCTGGTCGCGGAACAGTTGCGCTTCCGCCGCGCTGACGAACAGGCTGGCATCGGCGCGCCGGGCAATTGCGCGCTCGTGCCGCAGCAACAGCCGTGCCTCGCGTTTCATCAGCCACGCCATCGCGCCGCCGGCCTTGCCGTAGGCGGCAAACTTGGCCGAATCCATGTCGACGAAATCCATGATGATCGTCTGCTGCGCGCGCGCCGGCAGATATTGTGCCATCTGGCTCGAATAGACGTAGATCGTGTCGATCGTAAGGTTGGCGAGCGCCTGCTCGACCGCGATGCGTACCGATGCTGCGTCGAATGCCGTGAGCGAGACGGGTTTGCGCGTGATCAGCGCTTCGATCGCCGCCACCGCACGCGATTTGGAGCGCCAGCGGATCGCGCGGTCGGCGGTGACCGCCGACAGGCCGTCCTGCTGCTCCATGTCGCGCCTGTCGTCGGCGAAAGCGATCAGGTGGACGCGCTTGCGCGCCGACAGGAACTTCAAGACGTGAAAGCCGCGGATCTTGTCGCCGCGGTCGGGCGGATACGGCACGCGGTGGCCGAGGAACAGGACGTCGCCCATCACCCGAGGCCTTTGGAGATGTGCGGACCCACCCGGTTCGCGACCCAGAGCGGCAGTTTCTTCCACAGCTCGATCTTGCGCATGTAACGCGGGTCGAGCGGGTTGATCTCACGCGCCGCCGCGCCCGGCGCGGTGCGCTTGCCGTAGTGCAGGGGCACGCCCTCGAACCCCCAATTCTTCTTGAACGCGGCGGGGCCGGTGCCGACCTTCGATCGCCCGAAATCGAAGCGCGCACAGCCGCGCGCGCGGGCATGCGCCATCAGCGCGAAATACATCCGGTCGTTGGCGCGCAGGCCGCGCGCGGCATGCGTGCCGCCACCCCAATAGGGATAGACCGTACCGTTGAAATAGAGGTTGAGCACACTTGCCACCGGCCTTCCCTGCGCGCGCACCGTCAGGATATCGGCGGCGTCGCCGAAATGGCGCAGCACCGCGCGGAACAGCCGCGCCGGGAAGACCGGCGTGCCGAGATTGCGGACCGATTCGGCATAGACCGCATAATGCGCCGTGATGTCGGCGGGCGTGGTGCCGACCGAGACCGTCAGATCGTTGTCGAGCGCCTTGCGCACCTCGGCGCGCTGCTTGCGCGGGATGGCGAGCAGTTCGGCGTCGTCGCTGGCGGCGAGCGGGCGGGTGAAGCCGAGATAGCTCGTGGCATCCGCTTGCCAGTCGCCCTCCGGCACCGGCCCGCCGCGCAGTTCGAGCGACGGGCAGCCGAGCCGCCCGGCCAGCGCCCAGGCCGCGTCCGCCAGCGCGGAAACCGCCGCGTCACCGTCGGCGAGAATGCCGCCGCCGACCGCGAAGCCGTTCGACACCAGCGCCTTGCCGAACAGGGCCGAGCGCAATTCAATCAGCGGCACCATGCCGGCGAGCGACCCGTCGGCGCGCTCGGCGACCAATGTGTGGCTGGTCTGGCCGCAGCCCTCGGCGACGGCGCGGCTCCACGCCGGCAAGTGGAACGGCGTGCCGTCGGGATGCGCGCGGACAAAGGCGTCGACGCGCGATCGCTCGGTGGCGTCGCGCAGGTCGATCGCGCGCACGGCCAGCAAGGCGGAGAGCGGCTGCAGCGTCATGCCGCAAGCGGATCGAGATCACGCACGACCGCGTCCATCCGCCCCCAATCGTGGCGGCCGATCAGACCGCGCAGCTTGCCCGACATCGCGCCCAATCGGCTGTAATGCCGCAGCTTGGATTTCGCCGGCGCGTTGGCGACGCGCGGCTGGTCGGGGTCGATTTCCCAGGGGTGGAAATAGAATACCGCAGGCTGCCCCTGCCCCGCCACTTGCCACACGGCGTAATCGGTCAGTGCCGCCGGAAAGAGCCGGAAGAAGCCGCCGCCCGTCGCCATCCGCTTCGATCCGAACTGGGCGACCGTCACCGGCACTTCGATCAGCGCGGCATCGGCGAGCGGCCGGAAGGCGAAGCGCGGCGCTTCGGGCCAGCCATAATGATCGTGCTTGAGCGGCGCGACGCTCGAGGAATAGGCATAGCCCTCCTCCGCCAGCACGTCGTACGCCCAGGGCGTGCGCGTATCGATCGAGAAGCTCGGCGCGCGATAGCCGGTCACCGCGACGCCGCCGGCATCCTCCAGCGCGGCGCGCGCGCGCGCTATGTCGGCGCGGAAGCCCGCCGCATTCAGCGTGAACACGCGATCATGATCCCAGCCATGGCTGGCAATCTCGTGCCCCTGCTCGACGATCCGCCGGATCAGCGCAGGGTAACGCTGCGCGACCCAGCCGAGCGTGAAGAAGGTCGCCTTGACCCCGCTCTCGGCGAACAGCGCGAGCACGGCATCGGTATTGCGCTCGACGCGCGGCGCGAGGCTGTCCCAATCGGCCTTGGCGATGACCGTTTCGAAGGCGCCGACTTGAAACCAATCCTCGATATCGACCGTGAGCGCATGCCGCATCGGCTCAGGTCCCGGACCGGACGGCGCCGAGCGCGGGCGCCTGCGTGCCTTCGGCCCAATCGACCAACAGCGTCAAGACGCGACGCAGCGCCACGTCCTGCTCGTCGACACGTCCCTCGAGCGCGGCGATGCGGATCGCGAGGTCATCCTCGCGCGGCGCGGGTTCGGGCGCGCGCGGCGTCGGATCCGGCGTCGGTTCGGGGGCGACGATGACCGGCGCGTCGTACGCGGGACGGATCGGGCGCGGCTCGGCGGGCGGCGGCGTGTGCACCAGCGGGAGCGGCCGCGGCGGCTCGATCTCGGCAGCGACCGCCTCCGGCGCCTGCGGTATCAGTGCGGGCTCGATTTCCTTTTCCACGACAGGCGCGGCCGGTTCGGAAACCGGGAACGCCTTTATCACCGGAACATCGCCCGCAATATCGGCGATGACGGTCGCGACAGCAGCGCCGTCGATCGTCTCGAGCCCCTCGATCGCGCCGTACAGCAGCACGCGCCCCGCCAATTGGTTCAGCCGGCGCGGCACCCCGTCCGATCCGGCGTAGAGCGCGGCAAAGGCGTCGGGCGTGAAGAACGGCCGACCATTCCATCCGACCACCGCGAGGCGATGCAGGATATAGGGCCCGACCTCGTCGGCCTCCATCGGGTCGAGATGGTGCATCGCGATGACGCGCTGGCGCAGCTGTTCGAGCCGATCCGAGCCGTGCAGCCGCTCGCGAAATTCGGGCTGGCCGAGCAGGAAGATCTGCAGCAGCGCATGGCCGCCGGTCTGGAAATTGGAGAGCATGCGCAGCTCCTCCAGGCTCGACACCGGCAGCGCCTGCGCCTCGTCGACGATCAGCAGTGTGCGCCGCCCGGTGCGCGCGGTGGCGTGCAGCCCGCGTTCGATCGCGACGAGCAATTGCGCCTTGCTCATCCCGTCGCTGTCGATCTCGAGCCCGCCCGCGACGATGCGCAGCAGATCCTCGGCCTCGATCTGAGTCGAGACGATCTTGATGACGTGCAGCCGCGTCGGGTCGACCGTGTTCATCAAATGGCCGACCAGCGTGGTCTTGCCCGCGCCGACATCGCCGGTGATGACGATGAAGCCCTCGCCTTGCGCCAGGCCATAGCCGAGATAGGCCATCGCCTTGCGGTGCGTCGCGGTCTCGAACCAGAAACGCGCGTCGGGCGTCAGCTGGAAGGGTCGTCCGGTCAGTCCGTAATGATCGTCGTACATGTCAGCATCCTCGCAAGGCCGATACCGGCCGATGCGTTTCAGAATTGATAGCGTACGCCCACCTGGCCGGTGGCGGTGAGCTGGTCCGGTGTGCCCCGTTGGCTGAACGAATAGAGCCCGGCCGAGGCGGTCGTGCCGAGCCGGCCGAAATTATGATAATACATTGCGGTCGCCGCCGCACTGGTCACGCCCGCCGAATCGGCGATCCCGCTGTCGTAATAATTGTAGACCAGCGTGCCGTTGACGCCCGAGACGCGCGTCAGCGGCAGGTTCGCGAACACCTCGCCATAATAGCTCTGGTCGCTCACGCCGTCGATCGAGAACGCCGCGTCGGCATCGTCGGGGGCGAGGAAGCGGCGGTTCGAATAGCCGGCGCCGACCCCGAAATTGAGCGCGCCGCGCCGCGCCGAGATCACGCCATCGACTCCGCGCGCGCGATAGGCCGAGGTAGAGATCGACTGGAACGCGCCGTTCAGGCATCCGCCCGCCGCGGCTCCCGCCGCGCCGAAGGTGCAGCCGGCATATTGCTGGGTGAAGGCATCGCGCTGCGCGACGAAGGAGGTCGGCAGGCCGGCAATGCCGTTGCGCAATTGCCCGCCAAAGGTCTCGACCTCGTCATAGACGCCGACTTGCACCGCCAGCGCGCGCGACGGCGCATAGCTGAGCGAACCGGTATAGGACACGCCGCCATAGCGCTTGCCGACATGCGCGGTCAGCGTGGTCCGCGTCGACGGGCGCCAGATCACGCCGGCATCGTAGATCAGCCCGTCGGTCTCGTAGGCGATCCGCGTGGGCGAATTCGGGTCGGTCTGGAAGCGGCCGCGGCTGTCGGTCACCGGGTTGCCGGCGGCGTCGAGCAATGCGTCCTTCTGCGTCGCCTTGATATTCTCATAGCCGGCGCCCGCGGTCAGCGCGAGCGTCTGCGACACCGGCAGGACGATGTCGCCGCGCACCATCTTGTCCTCGAACTTCTGGTCGAGCTGCCCCGCCGTCTCGCGGTCATAGGCGGCGGAGACGTTCATCCCGACCGGCAGCACCGCGCCTGCTTTTACGCCCGCGCTGACGTTGACGGTATGGCTTTGCGCACTGTCGAACACGTCGAGCGCCGGGCTGCCCGCGGCCACACCGGTCGTCCCCGGCGCGGTCGCCTTGGTATAGCCGTAGCGATAGGTCGCGGCGACCCCGACCGGCCCGACATGGCTGGCGAAGGTCGGCCCGACATAGGCCGAATAGACCTGGCTGATATTGTCGCGCTGGCCTACCTGCGCGATCGGCGCGGCGCCGCGGATATCGGTGCGCGTCTGCGTCGCCAGCGCACCGGCTTCCAGGCTCAGATTGGGCGTGAGCTGGATGTTCCCGCGCGCGAGGCCGTTATGCAGATCGTCGTCGCCATATTTCTTGTCGTAGGAGAAATGGCGTTCGTAGCGATAGCTGACCTGCACCTGCGCGCGCTGTGTCTGCACCGATGCTTCCACGCCGGCGGCGACGGTCGAAAAGGTCAGGACGTCGTCGGTCTTGAGATCGGCGGCCACGATCTGGCCGACCTCGATATAGGGCGAGATCGTGACGTGACGTGGCTGGTCCTGCGCCGCTGCCGGCGCGGCGGCGAGCAGGCCGGCCCCCAGAAGAGCCGCGGTGAGAGCATTCGGGCGCGTCATGTCGCGTCTTCCTGTTGTCCATAGTAACTGCCGAAGCGGCGGCCGCCGGGAGCGTAGGACACCGCATTGAGCAGGAGCTGGATGTGGTCGCAGCCGTCGAGCAGATCGACCGCCGCGCGCAGATCGCCATCGCCGGTGCGGTCCGCCCGTACGACGAGCATCACCTGGCCGGCATGGTTGGCCAGCGCCGCCGCGGGCGAGGCCGCAAGCACTGGCGGCGAATCGAAAATCAGCAACCGTTTCGGGTCGGCCGCCAGCAATCGCGCGATCAGCTCGCCGGTCCCCGCGCTGGCGACCAGTTCGGTATCGGCATGCGTCTTGGTGCCGCACGGCAGCACGCTGAGGTGCGGGATGTCGGTGCGCACGACACAGGCTTCGACATCGACGTGCGGGTCGGCGAGCGCATCGAGCAGGCCCGGCCCCTCGCTCAACCCGAGCCGCGCCATCACGTCGGGCTTGGCGAAATCGGCATCGATCAGCAGCACTTCCAGGTCGCGCTCGGCCGCCATCGAGATAGCGAGGTTGAGTGCGCAATAGGTCTTGCCGTCGTCGGGTTGCGCCGAACAGACGAGAATCGTGCGCGACAGATCGCCGTCGCGCACCCGGACGGCACGCGCGGTGGTGAGCAACTGGCGTTTCACCAGCCGGAATTCCTCGGCCAGCGCGCCGATCGGCGCGCCGGGCACGAGCATGCCTTGCTCGGCGAGCAGCGTGCGGTCGATCGGCGCGACAGCACCGCGGGCGGCCGGGGCCGGAACGGGGCGCGGCGCGACGACCGGCGCAGGCGCAGGCGCCGGCGCTGACTCTTGTGCTGGGGCGGCCTTCGCTTCGACCGGCGCGGCGGGCGCGACCGGCGGCACCTCGGGCTGGACGCGCTTGATCTCGCCGAAATCATACATTTCCGCGGCGCGCTCTAGCAGCGACGGTGTCATCTTGCGGGGAGTCATATCGCTCATGCCGCCAATCCCCGCTGGAGCATCTCGACCCCGAGCAATGCGACATAGGCGACACCCAGCGCGCCGACCCCGCCACCATAATAGAGCAGCATCCGTCGCCGCTGCACGATCTGCGCCTT
This sequence comes from uncultured Sphingomonas sp., assembly GCA_964243205.1. Lineage (GTDB taxonomy): Bacteria > Pseudomonadota > Alphaproteobacteria > Sphingomonadales > Sphingomonadaceae > Sphingomonas. The sequence continues at coordinate 10,120 of CAXTEO010000074.1, read as the reverse complement.
GGTCACCATCTCGCCGATCGAGCCGATCACCGGCATGCCGGTCGCCTTTTCGAGGCGATCGGCGGTGGCGAAGGTTGTCTTGAACTGCGCGAGCGCGAACGCCACCGCGATCCCGGCGCCGAGCGCCACGATCAGCACGCCCGTCAACAGCAACGGCCGGTTGGGCGACGCCGGCACGCGCGGCGCGGTTGGCGGGTCGATCACGCTGAACTTGATCGAATCGGTCTGGCTCTGCGCCTGGCCGCGCAGCTTGATCGCCTCGCGGTCGGACAGCATCTTGGCATAGCCGTCCTTCAGCACCTGATAGTCATTGTCGATCTGCGACTGCTGCGCCGCCACCGCCGGGTCGCCGGCCAGCTTCGCGTTGATCGAATCGAGATCGCCCTGCAGCTGGCTCTTGCGTGCGTTGAGCGCGGCGACTTGCGATTGCTTGTCGGCCTGGATCGAGCGCAGTGAGACATAGGCCGGGTTCGACGCCGCACCGCCGGCGCCGCCGCCGACCAGCGGCTCGCCGCGCGCCGCTGCCTGTGCCGCGGCGAGTTGACTGCGCAGCGCGATCACGTCGGGATGGTTGTCGGTATAGCCGCGCGCCTGCGCGTCGGCGAGCTGCCCCTGGATCGCATTGAGCCGTGCCCGCGCCGGGCCGGCGCTGGTGCTGCCCGCCATGCCCGGGACATTGGCTGGAGTGCCGGCCAGCTGGCCATTGACCACCGCCAGCGCCGATTGCGCCGCCGCCAGGTCGCTGTCGACTTGCGCCATCGCCGAGCGTGAAGCACTCATCCGATCGGTGAGCGAGCCGGTGCCTGGCAAGGTGCCGAGATAGCGGTTCTGGAAGTCGGCACGCTTGGCGTCGGCATCGGCCAGTTGCTTCTGGCGCTGCTCGAGCTGGGCATCGAGGAATTTGAGGCTGGAGCTGGTTTCGTCGCGGTCGCCCGACAGATTCTGCTCGACGAACAGGTCGATCAGTTTCTGGACGACTTGCTGCGTCACTTTCGGGCTCGCCCCGGTCGCGGCGATCGCGAACAAATTATCCTGCTCGGCGGTGATCTTGATCGCCTTGGACAGGCCGGCGACGCGGTCCGCCACGTCGCGATCGGTCTTGACCGTGTTGGCGAGATCGGTGCCGCGCACGACCTTTTCCAGATTGACCGCCGACGTCAGCGTCTGGCGGATCGTGTCGACGTCCTTCTGCTGATCGGCCGCGGAAATGCCGACCGCATTGGGCAGCACGGTGTTGAGCTGGACGAAGACGCGCGCCTTCGATTCGTAGCTGTTGGGAATCTGCGCGATCACCGCCCAGCCGAGCACGGCGATGCCCCACGCGACCGCAAGCGCGATCCAGCGGCGCTGCCAGATCGCGTGCCATACGATGCGCAGTTCGTCGAAGAGGCCGTTCATCTGTGCGGCGCCCTCAGAACATGCTCTCGGGGATGATGATCACGTCGCCCGGCTCGAGCCGGACGTTCGCGCGACTGTCGCCATCCTTGAGCAGGCTCGACAGCTTGATGTTGTATTCGACCTGCTTGCCGGTCTCGCGATTATAACGGACCAGCTTGGCACGATTGCCGGCGGCATATTCGCTGAGCCCCCCGACCGAGATCATCGCGTCGAGCAACGTCATGTTGGCGCGATACGGAATCGACGCCGGCTTGGCGGTCGCGCCGACGATGCGGACTTGCTGGCTGAAGGTGCCGCTGAAATTCTCGACGATCACCGAGACGATCGGGTCCTTGATGTATTCGCCCAGCCCGATCTTCATGTCGTCGGCGAGCATCCGCGGCGTCTTGCCGACCGCGGGCATGTCGCTGATCAGCGGCGTGGTGATGCGGCCGTCGGGGCGGACCTGCACCTTCGACGACAGCTCCGGGTTGCGCCACACGAAGATGTTGAGCTGGTCGAGCGGGCCGATGATATATTCCTCGCCCGGCTGCTCCTGCGTGCCGACGAACGCGGCCTGCGGCAGTTCGGGCCGACTCGAGCCCGCACAGCCGGCGAGCGCGAGCGCACTCGTGCCGACGAACAGGAACCCTCGGGCGGACTTCGAAACTCGCTGCATGCATACCTCCCGCCGTCGCTGCTGCCGGTGGCATCACGTCTGACGCACACGGGCCACCCACGGCTATCGAGCCGATATGGCCCGGAAGAGGTGAAGATACCGTTAGGAATGCCGCGCGAGGACTTCCGCGGGGAGCGCATGGCCGAGAAACGCGGTCGGGCTGGCGGTGAGGCCATATGCGCCGGCCATGAACACGGCGATGACGTCGCCGACGTGTGCGACCGGCAGCGTGACGCGATCGGCCAGTCGATCGAGCGGGGTGCAAAGCGGGCCGACCACGCTGACCGTCTCGGTCGGCGCGTCGGGCGCGGCGGTGGCGACCGCTACGGGATAGTTGCGCTTGACCACCGTGCCGAGATTGCCGGTCGCGGCAAGCTGATGGTGCAACCCGCCATCGACGACGAGGAAGGTCTCGCCCCGGCTCTCCTTGCGATCGACCACGCGCGTCAGATAGACGCCGGCCTCGCCGACCAGCCAGCGGCCGAGCTCGATCGCGACGCGGCTGTCCTTCAAGCTTGCGGCACGACCTTCGAGCCGATCGGCGAGCGCGGTGCCGATCGCTTCGACGTGGATCGGCACTTCGCCCGGGAAATAGGGGATGCCGAAGCCGCCGCCGAGATTGACCAGTGGCGGCATGACGCCGATCGCATCGGCGAGCCTGCCCGCCAGTTCGAGCGTGGCGGCCTGGGTATCGATGATCGCCCGGCTGTCGAGCGCTTGCGACCCTGCGAAGATATGGAGGCCGCGCCAGTCTGCACCCGCGTCGATCACCAGCCGCGCGACCGCCGCCGCCTCGTCCGAATCGATGCCGAACGGCGAGGCCCGCCCACCCATCCGCATCCCCGATCCACGCAGCTCGATCTCGGGATTGACGCGGACCGCCAGGCGCGGCGCGACGCCGAGCCGCTCGCCGATCGCCAGCGCACGGCGCGCTTCGCCGGCCGATTCGAGGTTGATCGTGACGCCGGCGCCGATCGCCGCGTCGAGCGCGTCGTCGCGCTTGCCGGGGCCGGCGAAACTGATCGTCCGCGCCGGTTTGGCTGCCAGCGCCATCGCCAGCTCGCCCCGCGACGCAATGTCGAAGCCATCGACCAGCGGCGCCATCGCCGCGAGCAGCGGCGCGAACGGATTGGCCTTGATCGCATAATGCAGGTCGACGCCGGGAAAGGCGCCGCGAAACCGCGCGATGCGCGTCGCGACGATACCCATGTCGTAGACGAACAGCGGCGTGTCGCCCGCTTTCGCCACCCATGCCCGCGCGCTCTCGCCCGCGATCGTGAGCGGCATGGCGCCGAAATCCGCGGGAATGGTGCCCATCGCTTTCATGACGTCACTTCCGCTTTGAGCGCTGCGCGATCGAGCTTGCCATTGGCATTGCGCGGCAATTCCATACGCCAGTCATAGCGTGCGGGTTGTTGAAAGCTCGGCAAATCGCGCCGCAGCCTGGCGCGCAGGTCGGCCTCGCGCGCGCCATCGCCGCGCGCCACCACCACGATCGCCTGGCCCAGCCGCGCATCATGCACGCCGATCGCGACCGCTTCGACCGTTTCCCCGCCAGCGACGACGGCTTCCTCGATCTCGGTCGGGCTGATCCGATTGCCCGCGCTCTTCATCATTTCGTCGTCGCGCCCGACGAAGCGCAGCAGGCCGTCCGCGTCCATCACCACCGTATCGCCCGACCAAACCGCCACGCCGCTCGACCGCGCCCAGGCCGGTGCCGCGCGAAAACGCTGCGCCGTACGGTCGGCATCGCGCCAATACCCGTGCGCGACGAGCGGACCGGCATGGACCAGCTCGCCCGCTTCGCCCGGATCGGCGCGCGATCCGTCGGCACTCACGACCATGACGTCGGCAAACGGAATCGCGCGCCCGATCGACTCGGGGTGCGCGGCGACCAATTCGGGGGCGAGATAGGTCGAGCGGAACGCCTCGGTAAGCCCGTACATCGGGTAGAGATCGGCCGAAGGGAACGTGGCGCGCAAACCGGCGATCAGCGGCGCGGTCAGCGCACCGCCCGAGTTCGTCAGCCTTTTCAGATGCGTTGCGGTCGCTTCAGGCCATTCGGTCTCGAGCAATTGCACCCAGAGGGGCGGCACACCGGCCAGCGTCGTCGCGCCGACGCGGTCGACCGCCTTCACGACATCGCGCGCGGTGAGGTAATCGAGCGGCGCGTAACGGGCGCCCGCCGCCCAGGTCGAGAACAATTGGTTCTGCCCATAATCGAAACTGAGCGGCAGCACGCCGAGCACGCAATCGGCCGCGGTCAGCGCGAGGAAATGCGCGACGCTGATCGCGCCGAGCCAGAGGTTGGCGTGGCTCAGCATCACCCCCTTCGGCCGCCCGGTCGAGCCCGACGTGTAGAGGATCGCCGCGAGCAGATCGGGATCGCCGCTCGACGGCGGCAGCGGCTCGTCGCTCGTCACATCGGTTTCGAGAAAGACGGCACAATGCTCCGGAATATCACCGCTTTCCAAAGAATCGCGCCGACCGACCTGCGTGATCAGCACGCGCGCGCCGCTGTCGGCCAGAATGTACGCGGCTTGCGCGCGCTTGAGCATCGCGTTGATCGGCACGTGCACCAGCCCGGCGCGCGGGGCGGCCAATGGCAGCACGCATGCCAGCCGCGTCTTGGGCAGCCAACTCGCGATCCGCGCGCCCGGAGCGAACCCCTGCTGCGCCAGCCACCCGGCGACTTGCCCGACGAGCAATTCGAGCCCGGCGAAATCGAGCGTCCCGGCGCGATCGACGAGCGCGACGTCGGTCGGCCGACCGCGCGACGGCAGCGTATCGATGGGGCGTGGATTGGGGTCGAGCGCGATCATCGTCCCTTGATAGTGGCCGCCGCCGCAGTGTGAAGGGGGCGACGCCGCCCTTGGCATTGCGCCGGCCAGTCTCTATCGCAGCGCAGCATATAGGCAGAACCGGGGCTCGACGTGCTTCCAGACGTTTACGACCAGATCGATTCGACCGTGCGCGCGACGCTGCGCGACGTGCTGGGCCTGAGCGACGCGCGCGTCGCCGCGTTCCGCGCCGACACGCCGCTGTTCGGCGCCCTGCCCGAGCTCGATTCGATGGCAGTGGCGGGCCTGCTGACCGAAATCGAGGAGCGGCTCGGCATCCTGATCGAGGATGACGAGGTCGATGGCGAGATGCTCGAAACCTATGGCGCGCTGGTGCGGTTTGCCGCTGCCAAGACGCCGCGGTAGAGCGTGCCGATGAGGCACGCTTGATCGACTTTTACGAAACGGGCGGACACCGCGAGGCGATGCTCCGTTTCGGGCCCGACTCCGGGCCGGTGGCGGTGGTCGCTTTGCCGTTGTTCGAAGAAGCCAATCGCACGCGCGCCTTCGCGGTCGCAATTTGTCGCGCGCTCGCCGAGCGCGGCGTCGCCAGCGTGCTGCCCGACCTGCCGGGGCAAGGCGAAAGCCTGGTACCGCTTGAAGAGTGCGGCATTGCCGATATCGCCCTGGGTCTCGACGACGCCACCAAGGCGCGTTCGAACGCGGACCGCCCACTCTACGGCGTTGCGATCCGAAGTGCAGCGCTCCTCGACCGGCTGGCGCCGCTGCGCGGCCGCTGGCACCTCGCCCCACAGAGTGGTTCGAGCCTGTTGCGCGATATCAAACGGATCAAACAAGCTTCCGCCCCGCGCGGCGTGCTTGACGATCTTTGGTATTCCAAGGTCGACGCGCCGGAAGCGCCGCTCGAAATTGCCGGCAATCTCGTGTCGACCGACCTGCTGACCGCCCTCACGATCGCCACGCCGTGGACGGCCGGAGACGGCGGATACGTCCGCACCGTGCGCCTCGAGTCCGACCCCAAGCCCGCCGACCGCCACGTCCCCGGCCCGCCTTTGTGGCGCCGCGCGGAGCCCGGCAACGACCTCCCGCTCGCCGCGCTGCTGGCGGACGACATCGCCGACTGGATCGCCGCATGCGAAGGGTGATGACCTTCGCCTGTGGGGGTGAGACTGTCTTCGCGACGCTGGATGAGGCGCCGGGCACCACCGGCTTGCTGATCGTGTCGGGCGGCAACGAAATCCGCATCGGCGCGCATCGCGGGATGGCGATGCTCGCGCAGCGGCTGGCGCAGCGCGGCATCCCGGTGTTTCGCTTCGACCGGCGCGGCATCGGCGATTCGACGGGCGAAAATCTCGGTTTCCTGTCCTCGGCGCCCGACATCGCGTGCGCCGCCGCCGTCTTCCGCGCGGAGACGGGGATCGCGCGGCTGGTCGGCTTCGGCAATTGCGACGCGGCGACTGCGCTGGCGCTGTTCGGCACCGCCGCGGGCATCGACCGGCTGATCCTCGCCAACCCCTGGCTGATCGAAGAAACCGACGACCTGCCCCCCGCCGCCGCCATTCGGGCGCGCTATGTCGAGAAGCTGCGGGACCCGCGCGAATGGCTGCGCCTGGCGCGAGGTGGAGTTGATTTGCGCAAGCTCGCCAGTGGCTTGGCGAAACTTTCTAAATCCAGACTCACGGTCGAGACCAGTCTGGCGGTCGATCTGCTCGAGGCGCTTGCAGGCTGGAAAAGCCGCGCGACGATCCTGCTGGCGCGGCGCGACAACACCGCTCTCGCTTTCGCCGAAGCGGCGAACACGATCGACCTGGAAATCCCGCTGCATCACTGCGACACCGCCAGCCACAGCTTCGCGCAAGCGGGGGATGCGGCGTGGCTCGAAGAGCAGATCGTAGCGGCGCTCCGGCGAACCTGATCGTTCACCGGGCGCCTCCTGCCTCAAGCGTACAGCCCGCCCCTACTCCGCCGCCTCGGCCAGTTCGAACTCCGCCTCCGCCAGGAACCGCTCGGCATCCAGCGCTGCCATGCAGCCCGTTCCTGCAGCCGTCACGGCCTGCCGGTAGACCTTGTCCATCACGTCGCCGCACGCGAACACGCCGGGCACGCTGGTGCGCGTCGAGCCGGTCTCGACCCAGACATAATGATCGTCGTCGAGCCGCAAATGCCCGCGGAACAATTCGGTCGCCGGGTGATGCCCGATCGCGACGAAACCGCCCTCGGTGTCGAGCCGCGACTTTTCGCCAGTAACGGTATCGATCAGGTCGATCGCCACCAGCCCGGCCGTACCGCCGCCATCAACAAAGCTGTCCACTTCCTTGTTCCACAAGACGGTGATGCCCTTATGCGCGAACAGGCGGTCCTGAAGGATCTTCTCTGCACGAAACGAATCGCGGCGGTGAATCAGCGTCACGTCGGGCGAGTGGTTGGTGAGGTATAGCGCCTCTTCCACGGCCGTATTGCCGCCGCCGATCACCGCCACCTTCTTGCCGCGATAGAAGAAGCCATCGCACGTCGCGCACGCGCTGACGCCCTTGCCCTTGAGCGCTTCCTCGCTGTCGAGCCCGAGCCATTTGGCCTGCGCGCCGGTCGCGATGATGAGCACGTCGCCTTCATAGACGTCGCCGCTGTCGCCGATCAGGCGGAACGGGCGCTTCGTCAGGTCGACCTCGACGATCGTGTCGTACATCAGCGTCGTGCCGACATGCTCGGCCTGCTTCTGCATCTGCTCCATCAGCCACGGGCCCTGGATGACGTCGGCGAAGCCGGGATAATTCTCGACATCGGTAGTGGTCATCAACTGGCCGCCGGGCTGGATGCCCTGGACGAGGACCGGCTTCATCCCGGCGCGCGCGCCGTAAATGGCGGCGGAAAGGCCGGCCGGGCCGGAGCCGAGGATCAACATGCGGGTCTTATGGATGGTCATGGGTGCTTTCGTCCTGTCGGCCCGCCGCTTCTAGGATAGCGACGGACCGGCTGACAACATGGTGGCGGGATGGCGGCGCACAAGGTGCGCCGGCGAAAGGTCAGGCCGGCAAACGGTGCAGCGCGCACAGCTTGTTGCCAGCAGGATCGCGCAGATAGGCGAGGTAAAGCTTGCCGAACGCGCTCTCGCGCACGCCCGGGTCTTCCTCGCACGTGGTCCCGCCATTGGCGATGCCCGCTTTGTGCCAGGCATCGGCCGCCTCGGGCGAGGCGGCGGCGAAGCCGATCGTCCCGCCATTGGCATGGCATGCGGGCTCGCCGTCGATCGGCTTGGTGACGATGAAGCGCCCGCCGTCATGCGCATAGACGACTCGGCCATAGGGGTCGCTCCGCCCCTCGGGCGTGCCGAGCACGCCGAGCGTCGCGTCGTAGAAGGCCTTCGATGCGTCGATGTCGTTCGATCCGACCATGATGTGACTGAACATGCCGTTGCTCCCTGCTTGCCCCGCATGTGGTGCGGTGGACGGGCACCGCGGCTAGCGCATTTGGCGCCGCCGCGGAAGACGGCGAGGTCCGCGTGACACCGCACGCCGATTGCGTGTAGCGGATGCGCGATGATGAGCCAGTCCGAACAGGTGGCGTCGAACGTCGCCGACGCGCGCACGCTTCGCGACGCCGGACATACGTATCGCCAGATCGGCCGCCAATTGGGCCTCACCTCCGCCCAGCTCGGCCTCGTCAAACGCACGCTCAAGCGCGAGAAAGCCGGCCGCACGCGGCTCCGCAATCGCAACCCCGGCGCGGGCGACCGCGACCTGACGATCGGTCATTCGGTCCTGCCGAAAGGACTGCGGCACTTGCTGGTCAAGGCCGGCTATCGCACGCTCGGCGACTTGGCCGACCGGATCAACGACGCGGATCGACCATTGCTCGAAACCATGCCCGGCATCGGCCCGCACCGCGCGCGGCTGGTACGCGATCTGCTCGGTCACTTCGGCTTGCTGGAGGGCGCGAGCGACCTGCAAGTCGAGATCGAACGGCTGTTTCCCGACCTGCGCGACTGAAGCCGCGGGAGCCGATTTCTGCGCGATGCTTTACAGCGGTGGCGGCTGCGCAACGACCACAACGACCATTTCGCGCGAGGGCCGATCCCCCGATCCGTCCGGGGGCGAGGTCGGGACGTGTCAGACGTGCGCCGCCGACATCCGCCGCGCCGCCTGTGCCGGTGGCGTATCGCGCAGGGAGATCAGCGCTGCCGCCCGCCCGAGCGTGCGCAACAGCATGGCGTCGCCAAAGCGCAGCCCGCGCCCGCGCAGCTGCGGGAGCGAGCGCACCGGCTCGGGCGTGATGTCCACCGCGGCACGCACCATCAAGCGCTGCAGCCAACGCTGCGGCGCAGGCAGGATCGGCGCATCGCCCATGATTGCCATGAAGTCGGCGAGGACGTCGGATCCCTCCAGCCCGGGCGCGGTCGTCGCCAGCAATGCCTCCCACGCCTCGGTCGATCGCGGCGCGCCCGTCGCGCCGTAGCGACGTGCGGCTGGCTCGGCCTCGGCAAAAGCCGCCGAGCGCTCGGCCCGCGACAAGGGCTGGACGTAGCGATGATACGCTTCGGCGAAGCCGAACGACGCGGTCGCCTGAACCCAATCGAGCAGCCGCGGATCGTTGGCATGGTAAGCGAGTCCGTCCGCTGTCTCCCCCTGCACCTTGCCGTGCATCCGCACGACCTGTGCGATGAGCTGCTCGGTGGCCGAGCGCGGACCATAGACCGTCATCATCGCCGCGAAACCGGTCCGTCGCAGCCGCAAACCGGGATCGCGCCGGAAGCTGCTATGGTCCCACACGCCGGCGCGCACCGACGGCTCGGCCAGTTCGAGCAACACGGCTGCCACGCCGCCGACGAACAGCGACACCGGATTGGCGAAGATGCGCCACGACACGCCGTCGCGCGGCGTCAGCGCGGGTTCGCCTGCTGGCTGGGTGAAATCGAAGTCCATGCCCTTAGGCGGCTGCATCAGTTCGCGCAGTGCCGCGCCTATCATCGCGCGCGCATCGTCGGGCGCGGCCCCGGCGCGCAGTGGCGGCGCGCGATCAGCCTGGTGCTGCTTGGCATAACGGTCTCCGGCGGCGCGGTTCCTGACCTGTAAATCGGAGCAGCGGCAAGAAAATCAAGCCAGGCAGTGAGCCCGCAACGTTCGCAGAGCCGAAGCCGCGCGCCGATGACCTCGAAGAAATGCAAGGTGCGGAGCGCCAACGTCGGGATCCGCCTGCAGGAAATGGTAGCGAAGGAGGGACTTGAACCCCCGACCCCAGGATTATGATTCCCGTGCTCTAACCAACT
>CAXTEO010000073.1:0-21786 GCA_964243205.1 uncultured Sphingomonas sp. | reverse complement strand
CACGCCGCATTTCGAGTGCGGTACATTCGACCACTCTGCCACCTCTCCGCGAGGTCTTATGATGGCGTCCGCTGGAGCAAACCAGGGGCGACACCGGTCGGTGAGCGGGCGCCTCTAACGCAGTGCTTCCCGCCGCGCAAGCGATTGCCGCAGCATTCTCTTGTGCCGCGCCGAACAGAGCCTAAGTTATACCCATGCACCGCACCCCGATTACCTCCCCGCCCTTTTCCGCCGAAATCCCCCTGCCGCCGGTCAGCCATGCGCGCTTCGCGATCGGCGATGTCGTGCGCCACCGCATGTTCGATTTTCGCGGCGTGGTGTTCGATGTCGACCCGGTCTTCGCCAATAGCGACGAATGGTATGACGCGATTCCGGAGAACGTCCGCCCGCGCAAGGACCAGCCGTTCTACCATCTCCTCGCCGAGAATATGGAGTCGAGCTACGTCGCCTATGTCAGCCAGCAGAATCTGATTCCGGACGATCTCGACGAACCGGTCGATCATCCCGCCATTTCGGGGCTGTTCGGCGATTATGAAGACGGCAAATATCCGCTGCGGCGCGAACACCGCCACTGAGCGCGCGAACGGGTGCGGGGCGCCCACGGCGGCAAGAATTGACTCGTCATCGCGCCGCTCCACGGTTGACACAGGGCCCGCTCTCGCATAGCTGGCGCTTCTTTCCCGCGCTGGGCGTGCCCTGCGTGGGGCACAGGTATTTTTGAAGGTGATAAGGGCAATGTTCGCAATCGTGCGCACAGGCGGCAAGCAGTATCGCGTTGCAGCCGGAGACAAGATCGTCGTCGAGAAGCTCGACGGCGAAGCTGGGGCGTCGATTACGCTCGGTGACATTCTGCTCGCGGGCGAAGGCTCGGAGATGGCATCGTTGGAAGGCCTGACGGTCACCGCCGAGATCATCGCGCAGGCGAAGGCCGACAAGGTCATCGTGTTCAAGAAGCGCCGCCGCCACAATTATCGCCGCAAGAATGGCCATCGCCAGCGCCACACGATCCTGCGCATCACCGCGATCGGTGATCACAAGGCAGAGAACACCAAGTCCACCGAAGCAGCCGCGCCCGAAGCGTCGGCCGCCACGGCGTAAGGAGTAAACCCAGATGGCACATAAGAAAGCAGGCGGCTCTTCGCGCAACGGTCGCGATTCGGCCGGTCGTCGCCTCGGCGTCAAGAAGTTCGGTGGCGAAGCCGTCATTCCGGGCAACATTCTCGTGCGTCAGCGCGGGACGAAATTCTACCCGGGCGTCAATGTCGGCATCGGCAAGGATCACACCTTGTTCGCGCTGACTGAAGGTCATGTCGCATTCCATCAAGGCAAGCTCGGCCGCAAATTCTGCTCGGTCCAAATGCCGGTGGCGATTGCAGCCGAATAACATCGGGTAACCGGACGGGTTGCCCACCAGGGCGATCCGGGTTTCCAGCAGGAAACCGAAACAAGGGAGACGGGTCGCCCCGGCTCCCTTTTTTCATGCTCCCTCCACATCCATTGTCCTTTGTTCGTCATGCAAGGCGCGCAAAGGGCGACGACGAGGAGAGTATCGATGTTCGCCCGTACCCCGAGACTGACGCTGCGTCCGGCCTGGCCGGAGGATGCCCCTGCCCTCGCCCGTGCCATCGCGCATGAGAGCGTCGTGCGGATGCTGTCCAACCCGCCCTGGCCTTATACGCCGACCGATGCGGAAACTTTCCTGTCGCTCCCGCGCGCGGCCGTCGACCCGCTTTGCATGATCTTCAGCCACGAGCAGGCCTATCCTGCGCTGATCGGCACGATTTCGATCACGCAGCGCAACGGCGGCCATGAACTCGGCTATTGGCTGACGCCGACCGCTTGGGGCCGTGGCTATGCGACCGAGGCAGGCAAGGCCATGCTCGACATCGCGCGGCATGCGCTGGGTCTGCGGCAGCTTCGGTCGAGCTACTATCTCGACAATCCTGCCTCGGGCAACGTGCTCGACAAGCTGGGCTTCCGCCACACCGGGGAGACGCTGCTCTACAGCGTCGCGCGCGGAGCCGAAGCGCCGTGCGCTACCGTGGAGCTCGACCTGGTTGCGGAGGACCGAACCGCGGTTTTTAGCTTGGCGGCCTGAGCACGGTACGAAGTGAAGTGCGACCTCCTCGCCGTTCGGTCTGAGCTTGTCGAAGCCCTGCTCTCCACAAATGCAAGCGCACTTGCGGAGAGAGCCCTTCGACAACCTCAGGCCGAACGGTAAGGGGAGGCCACGACCCCGAAGTTTCAGGCCGCGAGCACCACGCGCGGCAGGATGGCGGCGGCGTAATCGCTCTCCGCGAGCGCGATCAGCTTGCGATCGTCATGATTCCACGGATGGAAGCCCGGCAGGAAGAAGGCGACCCACGCGCCGAGGATCTTGCGCGCCATGCCTGGCCGCGCCAGCGCATACCAGACGATGCCGCGATGCGCGCGCCAGCCGGTGATCCCGTCCTGCCGCAGCAGTTCGAGTATCCCCTTATAGCGTCCGGCGAAGAACTTCTGCGTCGTGCCGATCATCACCAGCGCCTTGATCTTCCACCGCATCCAGCGACTCCAATCGCGAGTCGCGTGCAGCCAGGTATCGTAGGCGACGCCCTTATGCTCGATTTCCTCGGCGGCGTGCCAGCGCCACAGCGCCGCGGCCTGCTCGTCCCCGCCCGCGAGGTGACGCGGGTTCGCGATCAGCTGATGTGCCAGCATCGCGGTGAAATGTTCGAGCGCCATCGTCGCGGCAAGGCTCGCGATCGGCGGGCGACCCTTGGTCAGCGCGAGCGCCTCGTCGATATGCTTTTCCAGCGGACGTGTGTCATAGCCCTGGTCGGTGACATGCCGGTTGAACGCGACATGCTCGCGCGTGTGGATCACTTCCTGCTTGATGAACGCCTGAATCTCGCCGTGCAGCCGCGGTGGCGTGCCCTCGCGAAACGTGCGCACGCTCTCGACGAAGAAGCCCTCGCCCTTGGGGAAGGTCACCGACAATGCGTTGTAGAAGGCGGTCGCGAACGGATCGTCGTTCAGCCACCAGCGCCGCATCGCGACGCCACGACCGAAGCGCAGGTCGCGCGGGGTGATGACGAGATCGGCAGGACTGGTTGCTTTCGCCACGAAAACCTCCGAACAGCGGGTAGGAACAGGTCCCGAAACTAGGCGTTACTTACACTCGTGTCAATAGTCCGCAAACGCCTCAGCCCCGAAGCCTCGCGCGACGCCGCGATCGAGGCCGCGCGCGCGCTGCTGGTCGAACAGGGCCCGCAGGCGGTCACGCTCAAGGCGGTCGCCGCGCGGATCGGGCGGACGCACGCTAACCTGCTGCACCATTTCGGATCTGCTGCGGACTTGCAGAAGGCGTTGATCGCGCACCTCGCCGACACGATCACCGCGCAGATCGGCGCCGCCGCGAAGCGTGCGCGCGCGACCAACCAGGATCCGCGCGAAGTGGTCGACATGACCTTCGATGCCTTTGCGCGCGGCGCCGGCGCGATGGCGAGCTGGATGATCCTCACCGGCAACGAGGATGCGCTCGACCCCATTCTGGAGGCGATTCACCGGCTGGTCGATGATCTGGCCGAGGGGCATGACGGTGGCGCCAAGCCGATCCACGAGGAAACGCTGCAGCTCGTGCTGATGGCGCTCGGCGATTCGCTGCTCGGCGGGCCGATGGCCAAGGCGCTCGGGCTGGCACGCGGGACCGCGCGCGAGCTGGCGGTCGAGCAACTCGTCTCGGCCCGCCCACTCCTGCCGGCACGGACTGGCTAAAAATCGCGCGTTCGGCTAAGGGCCGCCGATGCATTTTCTAGATCAAGCTAAAATCTTCGTCCGCTCGGGCGCGGGCGGCCAGGGCGCCGTCAGTTTCCGGCGCGAGAAGTTCATGGAATATGGCGGCCCCGACGGCGGCAATGGCGGCAAGGGCGGCGACATCGTGATCGAGGCCGTGCCCGGGCTCAACACGCTGATCGACTTTCGCTACACCCAGCATTTCCGCGCGCCGCGCGGGCATGGCGGGTCGGGTTCGAACCGCACCGGGGCCGGCGGCGACGATCTGCTGATCCGCGTGCCGCTCGGCACGCAGATCCTGTCCGAGGACAAGGAAGAAGTGCTCGCCGACTTCACCGTGCCGGGCGAGCGGATCGTCTTCCTGCGCGGCGGCGACGGTGGCCGCGGCAATGCGACGTACAAGACCTCGACCAACCGCGCGCCGCGGCAGCACGGCACCGGCTGGCCCTATGAAGAGATGTGGGTGTGGCTGCGGCTCAAGCTGCTCGCCGATGCCGGCCTTGTCGGGCTCCCCAATGCGGGAAAGTCGACCTTCATCAACGCCGTCACCAATGCGCAGGCCAAGGTCGGCGCCTATCCTTTCACCACCGTCCGCCCGCAATTGGGCGTGGTCAGCCGCCACAACCGCGAATTCGTCATTGCCGATATTCCCGGCCTGATCGAGGGTGCCGCCGATGGCGCGGGCATCGGCGACCGCTTCCTCGGCCATATCGAACGCTGCAAGGTACTGCTCCATCTGGTCGATGCGACCGAGGAGGATCCTGTGGGTAACTACCGGATCGTTCGTGGAGAACTCGACGCATACGGCGCCGGGCTTGTGGATAAGCCGCAAGTGATCGGCCTCAACAAGATCGACGCGCTCGAGCCCGACGCGGTCAAGAAGCTCGTCACCAAGCTGAAGCGCGCGAGCAAGGCCGAAGTCCTGCCGATGTCGGGTGCTGGCGGTACGGGCATCGAGGCGGTGGTCGAACGGCTGATCGAGCTGATCGGTCCGCCTGAGGGCGCGCCGGCTCGTGACGACGACACGCCGGGGGAATGGTCGCCTGTTTGAGGGTCACGCTTGGCCCAAAACCCCGAGCGTGATACGATCCCGCGATGCGGTTTGACCCTGCCTATCGCAAAATCACGGCCGACGAATTCCTCGCAATGGATTTCGGCACGGATCGTAAGTTCGAGCTCGACGACGGGGTCATCGTCATGATGACCGGCGGCACCGAGGCGCATGCATGGGTCCAGGGCAACATATTTGCCTGGCTGCGACGCAATCTTCGTGGAAGCGGCTGCCGTCCCTACGGATCGGAAATGGCAGTGCGGGTCGGCGAAACCGAAGTGCGATATCCCGACATTAGCATCTTCTGCGATCCCGGCCCCCGCGATGCCTATTCGGAAGCGCGAGCGCTGACGAACCCGACCGCGATCATCGAGGTCTTGTCGCCGAGCACCACCCGACTGGACCAGGGCACCAAACTCGAGGAATATAAGCGGGTCGAAAGCGTAACCACGATAGCGTTCGTCGATCCTGTGAACGAAATGTGCCGCACCGTTGAGCGCCAATCGCGGATTGGATGGCTGGACACGATTTTTTCGGGGCGCGACGGCATCGTCATTCCCATGATCGGCCTGACCATCCCGCACGACGAGATTTTCGCGCGCGACTGATCGCGGTTGGCGCAGACACGCACGCGCGCTAACGGCATCGCAATGACCGTCTTCTCCCCCGCCTCGACCCCGCGTCTGATCGTCAAGGTCGGATCGTCGCTGCTCGTCGCGCCCGACGGGACGGTGCGGCGCGCCTGGCTGGCGAGTCTCGTCGCCGATATCGCCGCGCGGTCGCGCGCCGGGCAGCAAGTCGCGGTCGTCTCGTCGGGCGCGATCGCACTCGGCGCGCGACGGCTGAAGCTGCCCAAGGGCGGCCGCGCCAGCCTCGAAGACGCGCAGGCTGCCGCCGCGACCGGCCAGATCGCGCTGTCGCAGGTGTGGGCGGAACTGCTCGGCGCCGAGGGGCTGACGGCCGCGCAGATGCTCGTCACGCTCGACGACCTCGAGGATCGCCGGCGTTATCTCAATGCCGCGGCGACGCTCGGGCGCCTGCTGTCGCTCGGCGTGGTGCCGGTGATCAACGAGAATGACAGCGTCGCCACCGCCGAGATCCGCTTCGGCGACAATGACCGTCTCGCCGCGCGCGTCGCGCAGGCGGCGGGCGCGCAGGGCGTGATCCTGCTGTCCGATATCGACGGGCTGTACGACGCCAACCCCAACACCAACCCCGATGCCACGCTCATTCCCCGCGTGGAAAAGATCGACGCGCGGATCGAAGCGATGGCCGATGGCGGATCGGGCTCTGGAATGGGATCGGGCGGGATGGTCTCGAAGATCGCCGCCGCGCGCATCGCCACCGCGGCGGGCGCGCATCTGGCGATCGTTTCGGGGCATGTCGATCACCCGCTCGCCAGTTACGATGCGAACGGCCGCGGCACGGTGTTCGTGGCCGAGCGGACCGCGCCCGCGCGGAAAGCCTGGCTCGCTGGCGGGCTGACCGCTAAGGGTGAAATCGTGATCGACGCTGGTGCTGCGAAAGCGCTCGCAAGCGGCAACAGTTTGCTCGCGGCGGGCGCGACCGCGGTCTCGGGTGGCTTCACGCGCGGTGATCTCGTCGCGGTGGTCGGTCCCGACGGACGCACGCTCGCGCGCGGGCTGGTCGAGTACGACGCCGCCGATGCCACCGCGATCACCGGCAAGCGCAGCGCCGAACATGCCGCGATCCTCGGCTATGCCCCGCGCACCGCGCTGATCCACCGCAACCATATGGCGCTGGTGTGAGCATGCCGGGCCGCTGCCCTTCCCCGGCGAAGGCGAAAGCGTAGGGATGCCAGCACGATGACCACTCTTGCCATCACTGGCGGCACCGGCTTTGTCGGCGCGCGCGTCATCGCACTCGCGCTGGCGGCGGGCCACGACGTCCGCGCCCTCACCCGCCGTGCCCAGCCGGACCGCGCTGGCGTCATCTGGATCGAAGGCGCGCTCGATACGCCTGACCCGCTCGACCGGCTGGTCGCCGGCGCCGACGCGGTCCTGCACATCGCCGGCGTCGTCAACGCGCCCGACCGCGCCGGCTTCGCCGCCGGCAACATCGCCGGCACGCAAGCCATGCTCCGTGCCGCCGCCAACGCCGGTGTGCGGCGCTTCGTCCACATCTCGTCGCTCTCGGCCCGCGAGCCGGCGCTATCGGACTATGGCTGGTCGAAGCGCGAAGCCGAGCGGATCGTCGAAGCGTCCGCGCTCGACTGGGTGACGGTGCGGCCGCCCGGCATCTACGGGCCGGGCGACATGGAAGTCCGCGACATGTTCCGCATGGCGAAGCTCGGCGTCGCGCTGCTCCCGCCGGCCGGGCGCGCGTCGTGGATCGAAGTCGGCGACATTGCCGCATTGCTGCTCGTGCTCGCCACGACCGAGACGCCGCGCGCGATCTACGAGGCCGATGACGGCCGCCCCGACGGGTGGAGCCATGCCGAGTTCGCCCGCGCGATCGGGACCGCAGTCGGTCGCAACGTGCTGCCGGTGTCGCTTCCGAAGGCGATCCTGGCGCTCGCCGCGCGGGCCGACCGCGCGCTGCGCGGTGCCGGCGCCAAGCTCACCCCAGACCGTGTCGGCTATATGTGTCACCCGGACTGGACGATCGACCCCGCCAAGCGCCCTCCCACGGCCTTCTGGACCCCGCGCGTGCCGACGCCACAAGGGCTTGCGGCAACGGCGGCATGGTATCGCGCGCACGGCTTGCTATAGGCCTGCTACAAAGCTGCCGCATTTATGCGGCATCGACGATACGACACGACAAGGACCGACCATGAGCGACCGCCAGGCCATTTACGATACCGTCACCGGCCAGATCGAACCCTTCAACAAGAAGGGCGTGACGCTTTCCGACGCGACCACCTTCCAGGGCGATCTGGAGTGGGACAGCCTGACCGTTATGGATTTCGTCGCCGCGATCGAGGACGAGTTCGACATCATCATCACGATGAACATGCAGGCCGAGATCGAGACCGTCGGCCAGCTGGTCGATGCCGTTGCGAAGCTGAAGGGTTGATTCGATGAGCGATGCCGGCCTCGCGACCGAAAAGCTGCCCGTCGATCCCGCGGCGGTGGCACCGGAACGCGACCTCATGTCGAAGTTCGACGCGCTGATCGCCGAACGCCAGACGCTGATCGACACCGGCGTCACCGATCCGTTCGCGATCGTGATGGAACAGGTCAAGTCGCCAACCGAGGCGGTGATCGCCGGCCGCGACACGATTTTGCTCGGCACCTACAATTACATGGGCATGACGTTCGACCCCGACGTGATCCAGGCGGGCAAGGACGCGCTCGACCAGTTCGGCTCGGGCACCAACGGCAGCCGCATGCTGAACGGCACTTTCCGCGACCATATCGAGGTCGAGGATGCGCTGCGGGATTTCTACGGCGTATCGGGCGCGATCGTCTTCTCGACCGGCTATATGGCCAATCTCGGGATGATCTCGACGCTCGCCGGTAAGGGCGAGTATGTCATCCTCGACGCCGACAGCCACGCCTCGATCTATGACGGCTGCAAGCAGGGCAATGCCGAAATCGTCCGCTTCCGTCACAATGACGTGGAGGACCTCGACAAGCGTCTCGGCCGCCTGCCCAAGGAAGCCGGCAAGCTCGTCATTCTGGAGGGCGTCTATTCGATGCTCGGCGACATCGCGCCGCTCAAGGAGATGGTCGCCGTCGCCAAGAAACATGGCGCGATGGTGCTGAGCGACGAAGCGCATTCGATGGGGTTTTACGGCCCCAACGGGCGCGGCGTGTATGAGGAGCAAGGCTGCGAAGGCGATGTCGACTTCGTCGTGGGCACCTTCTCCAAGTCGGTCGGCACGGTCGGCGGCTTCTGCGTGTCGAACCATCCCAAGTTCGAGGCGATCCGCCTGGCGTGCCGTGCGTATATCTTCACCGCATCGCTGCCGCCCTCGGTCGTCGCGACCGCCGCCATGTCGATCCGCAAATTGAAGCACGCGCACAACAAGCGCCAGCATCTGTGGGAAAATGCCCGCGCGCTGCACGGCGGCCTCAAGGCGCTCGGTTTCAAGCTTGGCACCGAGACTCCCGACAGCGCGATCATCGCCGTCATCCTCGAAGACCAGGAACAGGCCGTGACGATGTGGCAGGCGCTGCTCGACGGCGGCCTGTACGTCAATATGGCACGCCCACCCGCGACCCCCGCCGGCACCTATCTGCTGCGCTGCTCGCTTTGCGCGGAACATACGGCCGATCAGATTGCGACTGTGCTGCAGATGTTCGAAAAAGCCGGCCGGGCGACCGGGGTGATTGGTTAGGACGAACGCGCTGCCCTGTTCATCGGTGTGGCCTTGCGGTAAACAGCACCGATGAGCGGGACAGCGGGCGAGGCGACCGGCGACTCCATGTCGGACGAGGGCGGGCCGTGGAACACGGCCTGGCGCGTCATCACGCTGGTCGTGATGGCGCTCCTCGGCGTGGGCGTGCTCGTCGCGCTCACTCTCACGCTGGGCGAGGCCAATCGCCAGCGCGACCGCGCGCTGCAGCTACAGACGCACAGCTACGAGGTGATGATCCTCTCGGCCAGCCTTTCGGGGACGATCGCGCGCGCCGAGGCGTCGCTGGGTCGTTATGTGATCAGCGGCGACACCAAGCTTGGACAAAGCTATTCGGCAGACTGGCAGCTGGCAGGGCAGCAGCTTTCCCGACTCGATCTGATCACGCACGACAATCGCGAGCAGCAAGCGCTGATCGCGCCGCTGCGACGCGCCTTCGACACGCGCGGCACCGAATTGTCGACGATCGCACTCAATACCTTCTATCAGCGCAACGGCCAGGCGATCCCGCTGTATTATAAGGCTCGCGACTCCGCTTCGCTCGCCCGCATCGACGACCTGCTCGAGAAGATCGGCGCGCAGGAACGCGCGCTGCTCGCCAAGCGCACCGGGGCGGCCTTGCATTCGGTCAGCCGCTCGAACGGCGTCGCCAGCATGCTGTCGGTGCTCGGCATCCTGCTTCTGGTCGGCGCGGTCGGACTGGGTTGGGTGACCGTGACCGCGCTCGGCGAGCGCGCCCTCGCCCATGCCGAAGCCGAGGTGCAGCGCGACCGCGCGCTGGAACTCGAGGCGGCGGTCGAGCGCGCCTCGGCAGTGCTGCTCGCGCAGGAAAGCAAGCTGCGCCAAGTCCAGAAGATGGAAGCGGTCGGCCAGCTCACCGGCGGCATCGCGCATGATTTCAACAATATGCTGGCTGTCGTGCTTGGGGGACTGGAACTCGCCAAGCGCCACCTCGACAGCGATCCCGCCGCGGTCCATCGCCACATCGACAATGCGACCGAGGGCGCCAATCGCGCCGCGGCGCTGACCCGGCAATTGCTCGCTTTCTCGCGCGAAGAAGCGCTGCGCTCCGAGCCGATCGAGCCGGTCGCGTTGGTGCGCGGCATGTCCGACCTGCTCGACCGCACGCTCGGCGACGGCATCTCCGTCACGGTCGATGCCGCCGACGAGGCAGCCTGGCTGGTCCGTTCGGACCGCCACCAGCTCGAAAACGCCTTGCTGAACCTCGCGGTCAATGCGCGCGACGCGATGAATGGGCGCGGGCAGCTGACCATCAGCGCCGCCAACGTCACGCTGGCGGAGGGCGCGGTCGGCACGTGCCATGCGGGCGACTATGTCGCGTTGCACGTCACCGATACCGGCTGCGGCATGGCCCCAGACCTGCTCGAGCGCGTGTTCGAACCGTTCTTCACCACCAAGCCCGCCGGCAAGGGCACCGGGCTCGGCCTCAGCCAGGTGTTCGCCTTCGTCCGCCAGGCCGACGGCCAGGTCGGGCTCCAATCGGTGCTCGGCGAAGGCACTACCGTGACGATGTACCTGCCGCGCCATCGCGAAGCGGCGCCCGCCGCGCCGCGCCAGGAAAGCATCGCGCCCGAACCCCGGCCGCAAGCCGTGCTCGACATCCTCGTCGTCGAGGACGACCCACGCGTCCTTGCCGCGACGATGGGCGCACTCGAGGAGCTCGGCCATCGTCCGGTCGCATGCGACGACCCGCTCGCCGCGCCCGCGATGCTCGAACGGATCGGACCGGTCGATCTGCTGATGTCCGACGTGCTGATGCCCGGGCAGACCGGCCCGGAAATGGTCGCGGCGCTGCTGCCGCGGCACCCGGCAATGGCCGTCTTGTTCGTCACGGGCTTTGCCGGCGAGGCGCGCGGCGAAGCCGAATTCGGCGGGCATCTCGTGCTGCGCAAGCCGTTCACGCTGATCGCGCTGGAACGCGCGATCGCGAACGCGATGGTCGCGCACGCCTCGCTTAAGCTCGACAGCATCGCGGCCGAGTGATTTGGTAGCTGACGACAGGCGCGCGCGCCGATATAGCCGCTCGATGCGGGTAGCCCCTCCCCTCCGGCCAGAAGCGCTTCACCCCAGCTCATGAAATCCATCGACCGCTACATGGCCCGATTGATCGCGGTGCCGCTCTTCTCGACATTGGTCATCTTCGCGATGCTGCTGGTGCTCGACCGGATGCTGCGGCTGTTCGATTTCGTCGCGACCGAAGGCGGCCCGGTCAGCGTGGTGTGGCGCATGCTCGCCAATCTCCTGCCGGAATATTTCGGGCTCGGCATCCCGGTCGGGCTGCTGCTCGGCACGTTGCTCGCATTCCGCAAGCTGGCGACCTCGTCCGAGCTCGACGTGATGCGCGCGGTCGGCATGAGCTATCCGCGGATGCTGCGCGTGCCCTATATGTATGCGATCGCGCTCGGCATCCTGAACCTCGCGATCGTCGGCTTCGTCCAGCCCGACGCGCGCTACAATTACGAGAAATTGCGCTTCGAGCTGCGCACCGGCGCGCTCGGCGCGTCGATCAAGGTCGGCGAATTCACGCATTTCGGCAACGACATGACGCTGCGGATCGAGGAAAGCCACGAAAGCGGCCGCAAGCTTTCGGGTATCTTCCTGCGCAAGAATGACGGCAAGGGCGGATCGATCGCGGTCACCGCGGCGAGCGGCCAGTTCTTCGCGACCGACAACCCCGACGAGATCATCTTCCGCCTGACCAACGGCACCTTGGTGCGGACCGAGGCCAAGGTCGCGACGCCGCGCGTGCTGCGCTTCAGCAGCAACGACTTGCCGATCCCGCTGCCCAAGACCGAGAATTTCCGCGTGCGCGGCGGCGAAAGCCTCGAGCGCACCCTGCCCGAACTCGCGCGGCTCGGCAGCGACCGCAAAGCCGACAAGGAAATCCGCGACACCAGCCGCGCCGCCTTCCACTTCCGTACCGCCGAAGTGCTGTCGATCCTGCTGCTGCCGCTGCTGGCGCTCGCGCTCGGCATCCCGCCAAAGCGCTCGACCTCGGCACTCGGCGTATTCCTCGCGATCATCATGATCGTCGCCTATCACAAGGTGAACGAATATGCGCAGGCGGTCGGCGGGCTTGGCCGGATCGACCCGCTGGTGGCGATCTGGATTCCGTTCACGGTGTTTGCCGGCCTGACGTTGTGGATGTTCTACACCATCGCCTTCGTGCCCGGCGGGCAGCCGATCGGCGCGCTCGAACGCGTCTTCTCGAAATTCGGCAAGGCGCTCGGCAAGTTGATCCCGGGACGTCGCGATAAGGTCGCCAAGGCATGATCTCGTTCGAGCTGTTCCCATCGCACACCGTGTCGCTCTACATGGGCAAGATGTTCCTGGTGCGCACCTTTGCGGTGCTTGCGATGCTCGTGCTGGTGCTGCAGGCGCTCGACCTGCTGACCGAATCGGGCCATATCCTCGCGCATGCCGGCAACGGCCAGCCCGAAATCCTGCGCTATCTGACGCTGCGCATTCCCGAGATCATCTCGCAATTCCTGCCCTTCTCGGTGCTGCTCGGCACGATCATCACGCTGTCGACGCTCAACCAGAATAGCGAAGTGATCGCGCTAAAGGCATCGGGCCTGTCGGCGCATCAGGTGCTGGCGCCGCTGCTGATCGCCAGCCTCGGCGTGGCGATCATCTCCTTCGCCTTCAACGACCGCGTCGTCAGCCGCGCGACCGCGACACTCAACCAGTGGCAGAAGGTTGATTATGGCCCGATGCCGATCGACCGCGGCGACCGCGCCAATGTCTGGGTGCGCGACGGCGACGATCTGATCCAGGTCGACCAAGTGCGCGGCCACGGCGATGCGGCCAAGCTCGGCGGCATCACCTTGTTCGACCGCACCGGCGGCAATCTCGTCGCGATCGTCTCGGCCAGGACGGGCGTGCGCGATCCCAATGGCTGGAAGATCGGCCCGGCGACGCGCTTCGACGTGGCGAGCGGCAAGCTGACTCAAGTCGGCACGACCGTCATCGGCAAGCGCGTGCGCCCCGACCAGTTCACGCTGGCGACGATCGACGCCAACGGACTGTCGTTCGGCGCGCTGCGCGAGGCGATCGCCGATCTCAAGGCCGGCGGCCGCCCGACCAAGGCGCTCGAGGGCGCGATGTGGCACAAATTGTCGGGGCCATTGTCGGCGCTGCTGATGCCGCTGCTCGGCGCGGTCGCCGCGTTCGGGCTGGCGCGCTCGGGCAAATTGTTCGTGCGCGCAGTGATCGGAATGATGCTGGGGTTTCTATATTTCGTCGCCGACAATTTCGCGTTGGCGATGGGCAATCTCGGCGCCTATCCGCCCTTCCTCGCGGCGTGGGCGCCGTTCCTCCTGTTCTTCATGATCGGCGAAGCGGTGCTGATCCGGACCGAGGAATAGCGCCATATCCGACCACGCGCTTCCCCGGCGAACACCGGGCAAGCGCACGTAAAGGTTATGTGCGCGACGCCATCGTGCTGCGCACCAGCCGCGCGACCAGGCCCGGCAGGCCGGCATAGCTCGCCTTGTGATACGGCGAATCCGGCGCCAGCGCGCCCGACAGCCGGCGATGCGCCTCGGCCAGGCCGTGATATGGCACGCCCGGGATCAGATGGTGCAGCGCGTGATAGCGCAGGCCCACGGGGGCCCACAGCACCGGCAGCAGGGCCGGTGGCGGAACGTTGACCGTGTCGAGATATTGCGCGGTCACCGTCATTGTCTCGCCTTCGTTCTCCCACAGGTGCGCGACCAGGGTGCGCACCTGGTTGAGCACGTAGACGCACGCCATGATCGCGAACAGGATCGCCACCTTGCCGAGCGGAAACACGCCCGTCGCGATCAGCGTGATCACGGTGATCGCCCAGGCGCTGCACGCGACCTCGAGCCACAGCATTTGCCGCGCGAACGGGCCGTCGGGCACGCGGCGGCGGAAAGCAGGATTGATCGACAGCGACGAATAACGCTCGATCAGCACGCGCCGCATCCCCGGCACGACCAGCGACAACGGGCTGAGCACGCCATAGCGCAGCAGCAACGCCACCGGCGCGAGCAGCGACGTGACGATGAACAGCGGCAAGGTCCACGGCTTCATCAGCGCGAGCGGCAGATATTCCGGATCCTCGGCGGTGCCATAGCGCGTCCGCGCGTGGTGAAGGTTGTGCACGCCCTCATACATGAAGCTCGGCACCAGCAAGGGGATACCCGCGATCAGATTCCACCCCAGCCGGAAGCCGGGGACCGACGCATGGCGCATATGCGAGATTTCGTGGATGAAGCTGCCCGCGCGGTACAAGGCCAGCACCGCGACCACGCCCGCCACCACGCCGATGCCGATCGATCGGGTGGTCAACGCCAGCGCCAGCGCGGCATAGCCGATCACGGCCGACAGCAGCAGGTCGGTCCAGTAGATCGCCGGCCTGGGCGCGTTCAGGTCGCGCGTCATCTCGGCCACGGCGCGCAGCATCGCGCGATCGTCGGCGATGCTCGACAGGGGCACGCGCGCGACCACTGCGGACGGCGCGGCGGCGCGCTGGTCGAGGGAAAGCGAGGGGTTCATGGAAGCAGCCATTGCAAGAAGATAGTGGCTAGATGGTGGCAGTAACAGGGGTCGCGCTTGACAGATGTCGGCCCAGGCGGAAGGGCTCACGCGCTATCCTGGAGGTGAACTGCCCATGGCCACTGCCCCCCTTTCCATCCGCCCGATCGACAGCAAGGCCGATCGCAAGCGCTTCATCGACTTGCCGTTTCGCCTTTATGCGAACGATCCCAATTGGGTCCCACCGCTGAAGGGCGAGGCGCTCGGCCTCATCACTCCGGCGAAGAATGGCTGGTTCAGCCACGCCAAGGCACAGCTGTTCCTCGCCGAGCGCGGCGGCAAGGTCGTCGGGCGGATCTCCGCCCATATCGACACGCTCGCGCTGGAAATGGATCCGGCCAAGGGCTTCGGCCCCGGCTGCGGCCAATGGGGCCTGCTCGACGCCGAGGACGGCGCGATCGCGCAGGAGCTCCTCGCCACCGCGGAGAACTGGCTGCGCGGCCAGGGGATGAACCGCGCGCTGGGGCCGATCAGCATGTCGGTCTGGGAAGAGCCCGGCCTGCTGGTCGAGGGCTTCGATCATCCGCCGACGATCATGATGGGCCATGCCAAGCCCGAATATCGCGGCTGGATCGAGACTGCGGGCTACCACAAGGTCAAGGAATTGCTGACCTACGAGCTCGACATCACCAAGGATTTTCCGCCGTTGCTGCAGCGGATCATCGCCTCGGGCGAGAAGAACCCGCGGATCAAGATTCGCCTGGTCGACAAGACCAGGTTCGAGGAGGAAGCGGCGATCATCCTCGACATCCTCAACGATGCCTGGTCGGACAATTGGGGGTTCGTGCCGCTCACCCCGCCCGAGATCAAGGATGTCGGGGTCAAATTGAAGCCGATCGTGTTCAACGACCTGATCCGCATCGCCGAGCTCGACGGGCGGCCGGTCGCGTTCATGATCACCTTGCCCGATCTCAACGAGGCGATCATGCCGCTCAAGGGCAATCTGCTGCCGTTCGGCTGGGCGAAATTGCTGCTGTGGCTGCGCAAGCCCAAGGTCAAGACGATGCGCGTCCCGCTGATGGGCGTGCTCAAGGAACTGCAATCCTCGCGGCTTGCCAGCCAGCTCGCCTTCATGCTGATCGACCAGATCAAGCGCGCGTCGGTCGCCAATTACGGCGCGACGCGCGGCGAGATCGGCTGGATCCTCGAGGACAATCAGGGGATGCGCTCGATCGCCGAGGCGATCCAGTGCGACATCAACAAGCGCTATTACATCTACGAAAAGGCGCTCTAGGCGCGCGCCGCGGTGCCGCGCGGGGGCGCGGCACCGCATCGCAGCGCTCAATTCTTGACGAGCGGGTCGAAGTCCTCGCGTAGCCACTCCGCCCGCGTCTTGCACACCTTCTGCTGCAAGCGCGAGCCGGTGACCGCGCCCACGACGCAATATTTCTGCCGCGGATCGTCGCTTTGCGAGGTCGTCGAGACCTGAGTGTCAGCCGCTGCCGCAGCCCGCTTCTCGCGGGCCACTGCCGGCGAGGCGGCAACGGCCAGCATTGCGCTCGCGATCAAAATCATTTTGAACATGGTCTATGCTCCGCACGATGAGCGAGACCGGAGATCGGCTCGCAACCGTGTCACTGCATTACTCATGCCATACACGCTTATCTATATACTTCAATAGCTTACCGATAATTCTGTATCCGCGATGAACGGCGTTGAGCGCCAAGTTTCGGTATGTGGCGCCATTCGATGGCGGCCGTGTCGGTCAGAAGCGCCGCGAGATACCGACATACAATTCGACATCGGACGCATCGCGATTGAGCCCGGCGACACCGCCGACGTCGAACTGCAGATCGTCGTTCGCCATCAACGCGAGCGAGGCGGAGGCGAGCGCCTGGGTGGTCGTATCCGCTGGATCCTCGTCACGCAGCACTTGCGCCTCGAGCGTGCCGGTCAATTGCTTGCTCAGCTTGATGCCGAGACCGAGCACCTCGGAATAAGCGAGATGGCGCCCCTGCCCGCTCTGGTTCACTGCCGCGTCGATCTCGCTGGTGGCGGCGAGGTTGAGCGTGTCGTTGAGATCATAGGTGACCGGCACGACGACGCCCCCGCCCCAATCGCCCGCCCCGACCGGCGCGCGGCCGACCGGCAGCGTGACGAACGGCTGCACCGCGATCGACAGCGTCTTGCCGTCGGGGTTGAGCAGATTGGCCTTGAGCGCGAGCTTCACGTCGCCGACGCGGCCGGTGCTGTCGACCATGCCCGTCGTCTTGTCGCGCGTGCGGACATGGCCATAAGGCGTCCAGCCGAATTGCGCCTCCAGGCCATCGGTCAATCCGAGCCGGGCGAGCGTATCGCCGATCAGCACCGTATCGGCGCGCTGGTCGGGCTGGTTGTCGAGCGTCCAGTCGGTCAGCGCGGTTTCGACCGAGACGCGACCCGGCGAGATCGTGCACGGCGTCGTGCCGAGCCCCGGCCGGGTCGGGCAATAATCGCGGTCCGCGGCCTGCGCCGGGGCGGCCACGAGGAGCGTCAGCGCGGCACCCAGCGCATACCGAATCATCATGTCGAACCCCTTGTCGCTAGCGCAACGTCACCCAGGTGGGTGCGTGGTCGCTGGCCTTTTCGCGGGCGCGATAGTCCTTATCGACGCCTGCGTCGATCAATCTGTCCGCGGCGACGGGCGACAGCAACAGGTGATCGATGCGGAATCCGGCGTCGCGCTGCCACGCACCGGCCTGATAATCCCAGAAGGTCCAGACGCCGCCGCCGGGATGGCGCGTGCGCAAGGCGTCGGTCCAGCCCTGCGCGACGAGCGTGCGGAACGCGGCGCGGCTTTCGGGCTGCATCAGCGCGTCGTCCTGCATCGCGCGGACCGAGAAGGTATCGTTGTCATTGGGAATGACATTGTAATCGCCCGCCAGCACGACCGGGATTTCCTCGGCGAGCAGGACGCGCGCACGGGCGGCGAGCCGGTCCATCCAGCGCAGTTTATAGTCGAATTTCGGCCCCGGCTGCGGATTGCCGTTGGGGAGGTAGAGCGAGGCGATCACCACGCCGTCGACTTCGGCCTCGAGATAGCGACTGTGCTCGTCCTCCGGTTCACCGTCGAGGCCGCGCTGGCGCTCGACCGGATCCTGGCCGCGCGCGAGCACGGCGACGCCGTTCCACGCCTTCTGGCCGTGCCACACCACGCCGTAACCGGCGGCGCGGATGTCGGCCTCGGGAAAGGTCTCGTCGCTGGTCTTGAGTTCCTGCAGGCAGACCACGTCGGGCTGCTGCTCGGCGAGATATTCCAGCAGGCGCGGCAGCCGCGCCTTGATGCCGTTGATGTTGAAAGTGACGATCTTCACGTGGCAGCCCCTTATGCAGGGGCGGACGTTACACCGAGAAGCTGGAACCGCAACCGCAACCCGAGGCGGCTTGCGGGTTGGTCACCTTGAACGCGGCGCCGCCGAGTTCCTCGACATAATCGACCGCCGCGCCGCGCACGAGATCGAGGCTGATCGAATCGACCACGAGCCGGACGCCGTCCTGTTCGGCGACGGCATCGTCCGCATCGACCGAATCGGCGAACCCGAATTTGTACTGGAAGCCCGAGCAGCCGCCGCCGTCGACCGAGAGGCGGAGGATTGCAGGCTTGCCCTGCTTGCCGGCGATCATCGCGACGCGCGCCGCGGCGGAGGGCGTCAGGGCGATTTCGGGAGCGAGTGTGGCCATGTGGGGAAGATAGGCGTGCGAGGAGCGATCGGCAACTGCTGCCTCCCCCATGCGCGCTCCCTCTCCTTGCTCTTCCCGGGCGAAGGCCGGGGCCCAGGAGTGGACGTTTACGCCCCGCTCTATCAATCCAGATCAGTCGGCCGCAGCCGGGCCGCCCACCGCGACCGGGATCGTCGTGATCGACTTGTCCTGCGCCGCGACGAGATAGTCGGCGGTCTGCAGGAACGGCACGGGATTGACCGCATGCCCGTCGATGCGGACTTCATAATGCAGGTGCGGTCCGGTCGAACGCCCGGTCGAGCCCATCAGCGCGATCAGCTGGCCGCGGTGCACGCGCGTGCCGGCCTCGACCAGGATCTTCGACAGATGGCCGTAGCGCGTCTGGATGCCCTTGCCGTGATCGAGCTCGACCATGTTGCCATAGCCGCCGGCCTTCTCGGCACGATCGACGAAACCGTCGGCGGTGGCATAGACCGGCGTGCCGACCGGGCCGGGGATATCGACGCCGGCATGCATCGCCGCGGTGCCGCGGAACGGATCGGTGCGGATGCCGTAATTGCTGGTGTAGGCGAGATGCGCGACCGGCTGCGCCGAGGGAATGGCGATGACGCCCTGCTGCAGCGTGTCGAGCTTCTTCCACGTCATGAACAGCGAGCGGAACTGCGTGTCGGCGCGCAGATCGGCCTCGGCCGTCGCACTGTCGGCGGCTTCGAACGGGCCGCCCATTGCCGGCTGTTTGGAAACGAGCCGTGCCGGATTGCGGCCGAGGCTGCGCACGTGCGCGAGCGTGCGGGCGAAGCGCTGGTCGACGACATGGCGCGCCTGCACCGCGACGACGAGCTGGCGTTGCTCGACGCGCTTGAACGGGGCGACGACGTCGGCGGCAAGCGCATCGGCCTTGGGATCGACGGTCGGGGTTGGCTTCGACAGAGCGGCGAGATCGGCCTTGCCCGACACGACCGCGACGAGCAGCGCCTGGCGCTGGTCGATCCGCGCGGCATGCGCTTGCGCGGCGGCCTTGATCGTCGCGACATCGGCCTGCATCCGCGAAACGCGAACCTGCATCTGCGCGACCTTGGCTTCGGGCGAGAGCGGGGCACCGACGATGCCGCTCATCGCCGCCGCGCCGACCGCGGCCTGCGCCACGCCGTACGCCGAGAAGCACAGGGTGATACCGGCAACGCCCGCCATCATCGCCTGGGCGCGACCGCCGAGGCTGAAGCGCTTGAGGTCGCGGCCGTCATGGAAGATGAAATCGCGGGCCTTGAAATAGGTCTTCAGCTGCGACACCAGCCGCACACCAGACGCGATAGAAATTCGGTTCATTGGACCCCGACGATCAAATTGCGATTGCCGGAAAATGCCAGCGCCCGCCCCTCTATCGCCCGCCTGCAGACCCCCCGCAGCCGGACGGACAGTGTGTGGCTGAAGACGTCTTAACGAAGCAAGGCTTTGTTCCACCGGACACGGTCAAGCGGCTGATCGATACGGCGAGCCGTTTGCAGGGCGGCTTTGCGCTACGAATAACCCCTTAAAGACGAACCGAGAATCACCGGGATGCAGCTGTTCGCTTGCGATGTCACCCTAAGCGGCGAGCGCGCGAACCGCCTCGAGCACCGCCTCGGCATGGCCGGGCACGCGGACCTTGCGCCAGCTCCGCACCAGCACGCCGTTGGCGTCGAACAGGAAGGTGGCGCGCTCGATCCCCATATAGGTTTTGCCGTAGAGCATCTTTTCGACCCACACGCCGAACGTCTGCAGCGCCACCTCGCCGTCGTCGCTGGCGAGCGGGACGGTGAGGCCGTATTTTGCCGTGAATTTCTGGTGCTTGGCCGGCGTGTCGCGCGAGACGCCGAGCAGTTCGGCGCCGAGCGCCTGGAATTCGGGATACAATGCGCTGAAATCCTGCGCCTCGCGCGTGCAGCCGGCGGTGTCGTCCTTGGGATAGAAATACAGCACGAAAATCCTGCCGCGATAGGCGTCGAGCTTCAGCCGCCCGCCATCGGGCGCGGCGAGGTCGATATCCGGCAGCACGCCGCCTTCGATGATCGTCACAAATCCATCTCCTCTACGTGCGCCAGCCAGGCCGAAACCTCCTGCCGCGTCGTTTCGAGCGCGGCAATCACCACGTTCCAAGACTCGATGCCGAGCGCCCGCGCGACCAGTTCCTGCGTCGCCTCGGCCGGCGGCTGCGCATCGGGCGCGACCAGCCGCAGCGTGACGAGCAGCCGCGTCAGCAGATCATGCGCCGGCAGCATCGTCGCCGGCGCCGCGCCCGCGGCAATCAGCGCGACGATGGCGGTGCGCAGGTCGGGATCGAGCCCCAGCCCGGTCTGCAACTGCACCATATGCACCGCGAATTCCAGGTCGACGAGCCCGCCGGGCAACAGCTTGGCGTCCAGCGGCCCGAGCGGCGGTTTGTGGAGCGCCATGTCGGCGCGCATCTTGGTACCATCGGCAATCACGTCGCGTTGCGGCCGGTCGCCGCGCAACACCGCGGCGATGATCGCGGACACCGCCGCTTCCGCCGCCGCGCCGCCGAAGACGGCGCGCGCGCGAGTCAGCGCCATATGTTCCCACGTCCACGCGCTTTCGCGCTGATAGCGCGCGAAGCCGTCGAGCGAGACGCTGAGCGGCCCTTGCGTGCCCGAGGGGCGCAGTCGCGTGTCGATCTCGTAGAGCGGCCCCGACGCGGTCGGCACCGACAGCGCCGCGCTGATCCGCTGCGCGAGGCGATTGTAGTAGAGCACCGCACCGAGCGGCTTGGGGCCATCGGACTCGGCCGCGAAATCGCCGGTGAAGAGGTAGACCAAATCGAGGTCGGAGGCGTGGGTCAGGGCGCCGCCCCCCATCCGGCCGAGCGCGAGGATGACGAGCTCGCTGCCCGGCACCGTGCCGTGCGCCGTGGCGAACTCGCCGATCGTCGCGGCGGCGAGCACCCGGATCGCCGCCTCGGCGACACGCGCATAGCCCGCCGACACGGCGAGCGGATCGGCCGCGCCGGCGATGATCTGCGTGCCGAGCGCAAAGCGCTTCTCACCGACCACGCGCCGGACATGATCGAGCTGCGCCTGATAATCGGCCGGTGCGACCATGTCCGCCGCCAGCACGGCGACGTCGCCGACCGGATCGAGCGCGCTCGAATCGATCAGGCCGTCGATCAGCGCGGGCCGCCGCGCGAGCTCCTCGGCAAGCGTCTCGGCGTGACTGAGGATCAGCCCGAGCAATCGGGCCAGCGCCGGCCGCGCTTCGAGCAAGCGGAAGAAATTGACCGCGCTCGACAGCCGCGCGAGCATCCGGTCGAGCCGCGCGATCGCCGCGTGCGGGTCGGGCGAACCGCCCAGCGCCGTGACGAGCCCCGGCAGCACCGCCTCGAGCGCGGCGCGCGCCGCCGGGG
>CAXTEO010000072.1:0-22044 GCA_964243205.1 uncultured Sphingomonas sp. | reverse complement strand
CCTGCGGAAGCCCTTCAGGTTTCGCTTGCTCGGCATAGGACAGGGTCAGGCCGAACGCCGATCCGTCGCCGAACAGCCGGCGGTAATTGTCGAGATATTCGGGGCTGGATATGATCAAAATCTCGCGAATTCCGGCCAGCATCAGCACCGAAATCGGATAATAGATCATCGGCTTGTCGTAGATCGGCAGCAGCTGCTTGTTGACGACCAGCGTCGCGGGATGAAGGCGGGTGCCCGATCCGCCTGCGAGAACGATGCCTTTCATATTCCGTTTCCGATCCTGTTCATGTCGTCAGGCCGCGTCGTTGGTCGGCTTGGTGCTCGGCGAGGATCGCCTCCCACCATGCCTGATGCTCGAGATACCAGGCGACCGTCTTGCGCAGGCCGGTCTCGAACGTCTCGACGGGCGCCCAGCCGAGCTCGTCGCGAATCCGACGAGCGTCGATCGCATAGCGCTTGTCGTGCCCGGGCCGGTCGGCGACGGAAACGATCTGCGCGGCATAGGACCGGCCGCCCGCGCGCGGACGCGATTCGTCGAGAAGGGCGCAGATCGCATGCACCACCGCGAGATTGCGCCGCTCGGCATTGCCGCCGACATTGTAGGTGCGGCCGGGCACGCCGCGCTCGAACACCGCTTGCAGCGCGCGGACGTGATCCTCGACGTACAGCCAGTCGCGCACTTGGTCGCCCGCGCCGTAAACCGGCAAATCGGCACCGGCGAGCGCCTTGACGATCATCAACGGGATCAGTTTTTCGGGGAAGTGATACGGGCCGTAATTGTTCGAGCAATTGGTGATCAGCACCGGCAGCCCGAAGGTGTGGCCCCAGGCCGCTACGAGATGATCCGACGCCGCCTTCGACGCCGAATATGGCGAGCGCGGGTCATAGGGCGTGTCTTCGGTGAACAGCCCGGTTTCGCCGAGCGAGCCATAGACTTCGTCGGTCGAGATGTGATGGAAGCGGAACGCCTGCCGCGCCGAGGTGTCGAGGCCGCGCCAATAGTCGCGCGCTTCCGCCAGCATCGTATAGGTGCCGACGACATTGGTCTGGATGAAGGTGCCCGGTCCATCGATCGAACGGTCGACATGGCTTTCGGCCGCCAGATGCGTGATGATATCGGGACGGAAGGCGGCAATCGCCGTGCGCACCGCCGCGGCATCGCAGATATCGCCTTGCACGAAGCGATAGCGGTCGCTGTGCGCGACCGATTCGACCGTCGAGAGCGTGCCGGCATAGGTGAGCTTGTCGAAATTGAGGACCGCATGCGCCGTATTCTGGACGAGATGGCGCACCAGCGCCGAGCCGATGAAGCCGGCCCCGCCAGTGACGAAGATGCGCATGGTCGATCCTTCGGACGAGAGCTCTACGGTGACCTCCTACACCAAGGGTCTCTCCAACTGGTGAACGCCGCCTAGCACGTCGCCGCCCAGTTCCGCGCCCACGCCTGGAACATCAGCACGCCCCACAGCGAAGCGGTACGATCATACGTCCCCGCCAGATGCTCGGCCCAGCGCGCGCGGATCGCGCCGGCATCGAGCGCCGGCTGCTCGGCCAGTGCCTCGGCCGACAGCAAGGTTTCGGCCCATTCGCGCAACGGACCGCGCAACCATGTACCGATCGGGATGGCGAACCCCGCTTTGGGGCGTTCGATCAGAGCGCGGGGAACGTAGCGGTACAGGATCTGGCGCAACGCCCATTTGCCCTGCCCGTCGCGCAGCTTGAACGAAAGCGGCGTGCGCCAGGCCTGTTCCACGACGCGGTGATCGAGCAGCGGGACGCGCGTCTCCAGGCTCGCCGACATTGCCGCGCGATCGACCTTGGTCAGGATGTCGTTGGGCAGATAGGATTGCTGGTCCCAGTGCATCATCTGCTCCTCGGCGGTCGCGCGAAGCGAGGGCGCCGAATCGATCGGTGCGGCCAGCCGGTTCGGCGAGGTCAGCGGCAAGTCGCCCGCCCATTCCTCGCTCGACGCGCGGTAGATGTCGGCGATGCCGACCGGGGTCTGCAACATCCGCCCGACCTTGTGGACCTTGGCGCCGAGCATCGAGATGCGCGGAACCAGCGGCAGCGCCGATACGCGATCCCACGTCGCCGGCGACGGTCGCGTCAGTGCCCGGCCGAGACTTGCCCGGAGCGGCGTGGGCAGGCGCGCCGCCGCGTCCCAATAGCGACGCGAGACAAGATAGCGATTATAGCCGCAGAACAATTCGTCCCCACCATCGCCGGACAAGGCCACCGTGACCGAGCGACGCGTCAGCCGGCTGAGCAGCACGGTCGGTATCTGCGACGAATCGGCGAAGGGTTCGTCGTAGATCGTCGCGAGATCCGGGATAACGGCGCGGACATGCTCGGCATCGACGTACATTTCATGATGCTCGGTGCCGAGATGCGCGGCGACCGCACGCGCATAGGGCGCCTCGTCGTAACCGGCCTCGGCGAAGCCGATCGTATAGGTCTTGACCTCCGCGCCGGTGACGTTGCGCATCAATGCGACGATCAGCGAGGAATCGACTCCCCCCGACAGGAACGCGCCGACCGGAACGTCCGCGACGGTTTGCAGGCCGACCGCATCGGTCAGCCGCGTCTCGACCTGCGCGAGCGCGTCCTGCTCGCTCATCGCCGGATCGGCACCTTGCGCGACGACGCGATCGAGCGACCAATAGCGCCGGCACGCGATACCGGCCGCTGCAGCGCCGTCCGCAACGGGCGGCGTGGCCGGCGGCGTGGCGAGTGCTGCGCGATCCAGCGTGACGATCACGCCCGGCTCGACCTTGAAGACATGCTTGAGGATCGACCATGGCGCCGGCACGTAATTGAAGCGCAGATAGAGCGAGAGCACGTCGGGATCGACGACATTGTCGAAGCCTGGGGCGCGGCGCAGTGCCTTGAGTTCCGAGCCGAACATCAGGCCTTTGCCGTTCCAGCCGTAGAACAGCGGCTTCTCGCCCATCCGATCGCGCGTCAGCGAAAGCGTGTGGTCCTGTCGGTCCCACAAGGCGATCGCAAACATGCCGACCGCACGCTGCAGCGTCGCGTCGAGCCCCCAGCGCGAAATGCCGTGCATCAGCGTCTCGGTATCGGAATGGCCACGCCAGGCGATCGCGCCGGTCGCTTCCAGCTCGGCGCGCAGATCGAGATGGTTGTAAATTTCCCCATTGTAGACCGCGACATACCGTCCGCACGGCGACATCATCGGCTGGTGTCCGGCCGGCGAAAGGTCGATGATCGACAGACGGCGATGCGCGAGGGCGATACCGGCCGCCGCGTCCGCCCACGCGCCGCCATCGTCGGGTCCGCGATGCAACAGCGCATCCGCCATAGGTGTCGCATCGACCGCAACCCGTGCGATGCTCCAGAAACCGGCGATGCCGCACATATGCGAGTGTTCCTGCAGTTCAAGGGTCGGCGATTGCTACCGGACCGGGCCTAAAGCGGATCGGGTTTGGAAAGTCCAGACAATGCGCGTAGGCCGATTGATTGTGACCAAGATGTCATCCGCCGGCGCTTCCGTCGTTTCCGTACGCTGAACAGATTTTCCAGTATCCTGTCACTTGGGCGTGCGTCGGGTCGGTGTCCTTTGTCCGCTGGACGCGTGCCAGCGCGATCGTATCAGGCAAGGGCAGGGCGTTGCAATTCAAGAAGCGAAGGTCCGCGTTTTACGCGCAACGCCGGCGCCGCTTTGCGGTGCCCATCGGGAAGCTGGCGGTGAAGGGACGAACTGGCGGTTGATCGCCGCATATGCGAAAGCCGGTCCGACGGCACAGATCGAAGCGCGCACGGATCGGCCCGCGGCGGTCCGATCGTGCGAACAGGCGCTGGTCGCGTTTACGGTTGCGAGGAATGGTTATGCAGGGGTTGAAGGGTTTTGTTCGGGATTTGCTGCCGCCACGGCTGCAGGTGCCGATCAAATATCAATACGGGCGCCTGCGCCGCGAATTGGAGCCGGAGATGGCGCTGTTGCCGGCTTTGGTGTCGCGCGGCGACCGCGCGATCGACGTCGGCGGCAATCGCGGCACCTATGCGTATCGGCTGGAGCAGCTCGGCGCGCGGGTCGAAGTGTTCGAGCCCAATCCGGTCTGCCTGCGGGTGCTGCGCGACTGGGCGTCGCAACGCGCCACGGTGAGCGTGCACGCCGTCGCCTTGTCGGCGGCCAGCGGGACCGCCGAATTGGCGATTCCGATCGACCAGGCGGGGGTCGAGCACGACGCATCGGCATCGATCGAGCATGGCGCCGGCGCGGACGTGCGGCTGGAGACCGTGCCGATCGCGACGCTCGACAGCTATGGGTTTCGCGATGCGGTGCTGATCAAGATCGACGTCGAGGGCCACGAGCAAAGCGTCATCGAGGGCGCGCTGGAGACGATCGCGGCATCATTGCCGGCGCTGTTGATCGAGATCGAGCAGCGTCATCTCGCCAAGCCGATCCAGGCCGTGTTCGCTCGGATCCAGGCGCTCGGCTATCAGGGCTTTTTCCTGCGCAACGGGGCGCTCGAGCCGCTCGCCGGCTTCGATCCGGCCACGCATCAGGTGATTGCCGATTTCGACCGCAATACTGGCCTGTATTACAATAATTTCTTGTTCCTCGCCGACGCCAAGCTCGCCGCGGGTGCGTATGAAGGTCTTGTCGGGCGATGAACCGGCTTAAGATCGCGGTGGTCACGCCGCGTTATGCCATTTCGGGCGTGCCTTTGGCGCAGTGGCGCTTTGCCGCCGCGTTCGCCAGCCTGGGCCATGAGGTCGATCTGATCATCGGCCGATGCGACGCCAACCTTTCGGTGCCGCCCGCGCCGGGTGTTCGCGTCACCGTGCTCGGCAGCGGCCAGACGCGCGGCATGTTCGCCTATCTGGTGCGCTATCTGCGCGGCCAGAAGCCCGACGTGGTGTTTTCGGCCGAGGATCACCTCAATACGATCGTGCTGTGCGCCGCGATCCTGACGCGGTCCAAGGCGAAGATCAGCGGCTCGTCGCGCGTGACGCCGTACGACACCTATTCGAACACGCCCTTCACCAAACGCTGGCTGCTGAAATTGCTGGCGCGCGCGGTCGCCTGGCGCGCCGATGCGCTGACCTGCGTGTCGCGCGACATGGTCGATCAATACCGCACAGTATTCGCCAATGCGAAGCATGTATGCGTGTACAATATCGTCGATCAGCCCGCGGCGCGCGCGAAGATCGCCGAGCCGGTCGACGATCCGTGGTTCGTCGACAAGGCGCTGCCGGTGGTGGTCGGCGCGGGCAGCCTGATGCCGTGGAAGGGGTTCGACGATCTGATCCGTGCGGTGCGGATCCTGGTCGATGGCGGGCGCCCCGTCCGGCTCGTGATCCTCGGCGAAGGGTCGTCGCGCGGCGAGCTGGAAGCCCTGGTCCGCGATCAGGGCCTGGAAGCGTATGTCCGCCTGCCCGGGCGGACCGACAATCCGCTCGCTTTCTTCGCCCGCGCCGACGTGTTCGCGCTGTCGTCGCATGTCGAGGGGCTGCCCAACGTGCTGGTCGAGGCGATGATGGCCGGATGCACGCCGGTGTCGGTCGATTGCCCGACCGGCCCGCGCGAAGTGTTGCAGGACGGACGCTATGGCTATCTGACGCGGATGCGCGATCCCGCCGACCTGGCGGCGGGCATCGCCCGTGCGCTGGATCACCCGATCGCGCCCGAGATCCTGGCGGAGGGGGTGCAGCCGTTCCACCAGGACGTCGTGATCCGCCGGCATTTCGAACTGCTCGGCATCGCCGCCTGACCATGCGCGTCGGTCTCAACGCCACTTGTTTCAACGATCGGCCGTCGGGCGCGAACCAGCGATTTCTCGAAATCTACGGTGCGTTGATCCGCCAGCGCCGCGACATCGAATTCGTGATCTACGAGCCGTCGGACCAGCGCATCGCAGCATGGTTCGGCGATGCGCCCAACGTGTCGGTGCGGCGCACGCCGCTGCCCAGCGTCGGGCGCGTGGCGCGGCTGCGCGCGGGGCTGGGTTTCTGGCGCGCCCAGTTGCGCCGCGACCAGCTCGATCTGTTCGAGGCGTTTCATCTGCCGCTGGTGCGGGCGCCGGATTGCCCGACGATCCTGACGATCCACGATCTGCGCCCGCTGATGGCTTCCTCGCGCCTCTCGCGGGGCATCGCCCGGCAGGTATTGCATCGCGCTTTTGCCGGTGCCGATCGCGTCATCGCCGTGTCGAACGCGGTGCGAAGCGAGATCCTCGCTTTTCATCCGGCGGCGTCGGTCTCTACCATCTACAACGGCGTCGATCCGGCTGCCTTTGCAACGCCCGGTGATGATATGGTGGCAGCGGTGCGCGCGCGTCATGGTCTTCCCGAGCGCTATGGTCTCGCCGTCGGCCATCTCGAGGCACGCAAGAATCTCCCCCTGCTGGTCGAGGCGATCGCGCTGCTGCGCGACGCGGGGAAGGCATATCCGCTCGCCATCGTCGGCAATGACGGCGGCGATCGCGCGGCGATCCAGGCGTTAGTTGCGAAACATCGGCTGGAGGCGCTCGTCCCGGTGATCGAGGGGGCCGACGATGCCACCGTTCGCGCGCTCTACGTCGGCTGCGACCTGCTTGCCTTTCCGTCGCGCTATGAAGGTTTCGGCATTCCGATCCTCGAAGCGATGGCGGCCGGCAAGCCGATGGTGCTCGGCGATACGCCGGTGTTCCGTGAACTCACGTCCGGGCAGGGGCGCTATTTCGCGATCGACGATCCGCACGGCGCGGCAACCGCGATCGACCTGGTGTGGAACGATCCGGCAGAGCGCGACCGGCAGCTTCGCTTCGGTCGGGAACGCGTGCGCGACTTCGCGTTCGATCATCTGGCTTCGCAGGTCGCGGCGGTTTACGACGAGCTGGTGGGATCGCCCACGCCGAGGATGCCGGCCAGCCGAGCGCGCGCTGCGGCCGGGGAATGGTCGCGCTCGTAAAACTGGCGCATCGCCGGGTCATAAGCGGGCGGCGGAGCGGCCTTGGCGCGCGCTAAAGCGGCGACGAAACCATCGGCATCCGCGCATACCGCGTTCGATGCGACCACGTCTCCGGCATAGCCCGAAAACGCCTCGGGCGTGCCGGCGACATGCTTGCCGAACATCAATGCCTCGGCAACCTTGGTCTTCATCCCCGAGCCGTCGAAGATCGGCGCGATCACCAGTGCGGCATCCACATACCAGGGTTCGAGAGCATCGACCGCGCCGACGAGCCTGACATTCTTCGCGTCCGCAAGCTCACGGGCGAGTTGCTCCATCCCGAGCCCGACGATCGCGACATCTGTCTCGACGCGCGGCGCAACCTCGCGCGCGAACCACCGGATCCCTGCCAAATTCGCATAAAAGGCGCCTCCCACAAAGAGCAGCGACCCGGTGGCACCGGCAGACGGATTCTCGCCGCGCCGGTCGCGCAGCCGATCCTCGAGCGCTATCGGCAGCACGTGGTCGGCCGCCCGCCCGTAGAACCGCCGGAACAGGGCACGATCACGATCGCTGAGTGCGATCACCGTGTCGCTGTCGCGCAGCGCAATGCGCTCGGCGACGTAGTTTGCGATGAGCACCGCTGCGGCGTGCGGTCGGACGGTACGGCGGAGCGAACCGAGAAAGAAGCGCGCTTCCACATTATGGCAGAAGGTAACGACGCGGACGCCGGGTCGCGCACGCCGGATCGCTTGTGCGATCCGGCCGAGATTCGACCCGTCCAGCCAGACCGTGTCGGCAGCGTGCGAATCGACCGCATCGAGGGCGGCGGCGACGCCAGCCGGCGTGGCGCCGTCGATATAGCCGAGGAGGCTGCGCCATGCATTCGCCCGCGTTTCGGCAAGGCGATGCTCGGCAAAGCCCGCGCCCAATATATCGCGCAGCACGTCACGGTGCAGCCGGCCAAGCATGGCGCGCCCGCCGCGCGGCGCGTCGAGCAAGGTCGGCGTGATGAACAGCAGGCGCATTGGCGCTCGTTACCCGGGGTGGGGCAGGTTGGCGAGCGGCCTCGGCGACGACCCAAGTCGGGTCAGCCAGCGTCGGATCGGTTCGTCGAACAGTTTGAGCATCAGCCATGACACCGCGACCGACGCGATCATCGACAGGATGATCAGCATGTTCGCACCGACCTTGGGGAAAAGTGCCTTGGCGAGGAAGCCGATCATTCGCGAAACCGGTACGTGCAGCAGGTAAAGCGGATAGGACAGTGCGCCCAGTACAGTGAATGTCTTGCGCAGGCGGTCGGAATGCACGGGCTGTGCCGCAAACGAAATAAGCACCGGAAAGAACAGGAAGATGCACGTCAGGTCGAATGCAGGGCTGATGCCGATCGGCAACACGCACAATACGCCTCCTGCGATGACCGAAAAAATCACCGGAGACCGCGGAAGCATATCGGGTATGCGGTGCCGGAACAGGAAGATGCCGATCGCAAAGGGAATGCCGACCCGAAACAGGCCCGCGGGTACGCCGACATAGCCGGCCCGGCCCAAGGCGCTCGTACCGTCGGCTGCTATCGCAAACCCGCACAGGGCAATGGCGCCGACGAGGAAGATCGGCACCGCCCTTCGGCCCATGCGGCGCATGCCGGTTGCAAAGAGCGCGCTGCCGACGAATTCGAAGAGAAGCGACCACGCAGGGCCGCCAAACGGAATCAGATCGAATTCCGATGAAAAAGGATGGGGCGCTCCCATGAAGAGACTGGCGGGAAACAACGACAGCCCGGCAGGCAACAGCCACAAGGATTCGCCTGGATCGACCGTCCCCCGCACGACGAACTTGATGACGGTTACGCCAGCGGAAAAAAGCGTCGCGGCTGCCAGCAGCGGGTACAGCCGAATCGCGCGAATTTTCATGAACTCCAGCCATGTCATGCCGCGGTCGAGGCGGCCGTCATAGGCGTAAGCGAGGACGAAGCCGGACAGGATGAAAAACAGATCGACGGCGATGTAGGCATGAAGTTGCGGGCCGAGACCCGCTCTGAATATGCCGATTTCGTGCATCAGCATCACCGCGCCAGCCGCCAGCCCGCGCAATCCATCCAGTCCAGTATAATGCTGTTTCATCGCCAGTTGCGCCCATGTGATGCGGTTATGATTGCGGGCTCATTCTTGTAACTTGAGGGCTTGCAAGACCTGGCGGGCGATGACGTCCGGTTCGTAGCGGCGGGCGCGTTGCAGCAAGGTGGCTGCCGGCACCGGCGTCTCCAGCCGCGTCACGATCCCCCTGGCGAGCGCTTCGGCGTCGTGGTTCCGAACGATCGTGCCGAGCCGCCCCTCGGCGAGGATGTCGCGGATGCCGCTGCCGCAATCGGTCGATACGACGTTCACGCCGAGATACATCGCCTCGATCGCGACCGTCGGCAGGCCCTCGGTGACCGATGAGATCACCAAAATGTCGGCTGCCGCGATCAGGGGATAGGGATCGACCCGAAAGCCGGTGAAGATTACCCGATCGGCCAAATCGAGCTGGGCGACCTGCTGCTCGAGTTCGGTACGCAGCGGACCATCGCCGATCATGCGCAGGCGGTAGCCTGCTCCGCGGTCGGGAAGCTGTGCGAACGCCGCGATCATCAAGGCAGGATTCTTCACGTCGCAGAAGCGCCCCACCCAGACCAGGTCATGGGCCGGCTGGCTGCTTTTGTCGGGGTGGTGGGCCGGCGTCGCGCGGGGCGCGGGAACGGCATTGTCGATCGTGACGATCTTGTCGCGCAGCCCGATGCTCCGCGCCGCAATGTCGTGCGCGACCGTCCGCGATACGGTGATCACGCAGGTCGCCATCCGATAGAGGACCGTTGCGGTCGGCGCGAACAGCCATGTCGGGCTGTTGCCCTGGACCTGGGGAGACGAATGCTCCCAGAGCCCGATCGCGGTCGATGGCGAGACGATCCGCGCGGCCGCCAGGCAGATGTTGAGCTTCCAGAAGCTCGAAATGACCGCCAGCGGCCGGACGCGCAGCATGTACAGCGCAAGCTTGCCGGGCAGCTTCCACGTCCGGTCGCAGCGCAGGTCGACGACGGTGAAGTCCTCCGCGGCTTTTGACAGGAACTCGCCCGAGGCATCCATCAACACGAAATGGATGTCGTAGCCGTCCGCCTTCAAAGCCGTGGCGAGATTGAGGGCCACGCGTTCGGCGCCGCCGAAATGAAGGCTGGAGAAGACGAAGGCGATGCACCGGGCGTGCGACGGATCCTTCACTGCCCCCACCTTGCGCTAGAGTCGGTCGAAAACATCTCCGGCGCTACGGGAGTGAAGCGTAGATGTTGGCGCGGGTGTAGGACATTGCATGATCTGGCCTGGTCGTGATGCGATATCCCTGCTCGGTGAGCGTTGCCCGCACCGCCGCCATCGTCTTCAGTTCATCGATATTCAGGAAGTTGTGGCACGAAATCACAATATGTCGAATCTTGACGTCGCCGAAGCCCAGTACCGCGCTTTTTTCGGCGCCTTCGATGTTCATCTTTAGAAAATCGATCGTGTCCAGTCCCAGCTCGCGACACAGGGACGCCACTGATCTCGCCGGAACGGTAACGCCCTCCGTCGCGCCGATGCCGTTCGCCAGATGGTCGTCCGTATTTGAAATCGTGATCTCGCCGTCTCGATCCATGATCGCGCATTCCAGTGCCTGCACGTTCTTCAGGTTGCTGCGGGCGATCGTCGTGGTGAGGCAGCGATAGGTTCGCGGGTGTGCTTCCACGCTGACGACGCGGCAGCCCATATGCTCGAAAATCACGGCTTCTTCCCCGATGCCGGCGCCGATGTCGAAAACCATATCGCCCTTCTTCGGCTGATAGTCGAACAGCCAATTGTCGATGATCTTTTCACGGATATAGGCATAGCGCGGAGGATCGATGTCAGGACAGACAAACGTTGCCTCGACCTGGCGATTGACGCGATCGCCGTCGGCATCGACCGAGAAATGGCGGTCGCGACAGACCGCATTGGCCAGGGCCGCTGCCAGTCTGGGCCGGCCAGAACGATCGATGGAGCGCATCACACCCCAAAAAATTCCCGACAAACTCATAAATTCTCTCGGCTCGAACTATACGATACAATCGATAGAAGCACAGAATGCCGAACTGCAACAATTACCTAACGGTGCGATCAAGCAGTGTGGCCGTTATCACGATATCGCGATTGTTGTCGAATGTGCGATGTGAGCGCACCACCTTTCCCTGAAGCCGGTCGCGTACCGCCAGCATCGCCGCCAAGGGATAGGAGAACCAAAAGACGCGGGCGCCGGCATTGTCTGCCCAAAGGGCACGACTGCGACGCAGGCCGATCTCGCCGTGGATCGCGTAACGGATGAAGGTCGTCAGTCGCCACCAGCGGTGGCGGAACGACCGCCGATAGTGTCGCAGCGCGTGGCTGGTCAGCGCCAGTGCGTGGGCACGTCCGCGATTATACGACATCTGTCCGCTGAAGGAGATTGCGTTGGCGGTGCGATATTCCACCATCTTGACCACCTGCGCGGTGTAGCGTGCCTTCATGTCGCCGATGCGGGACCAGACGACGCTTTCGGGAATGACGAGATCGACTTCCGGGAACGGATTGCGCTTTAGTACTTCCGCGCGGATCATATACACCATGTCGGCACTGACCCCGCGTCGCTCGGTCATGTCGTTCCAACTGATGTCGCAGGTCGTGACACCGGGCAGCGGGTCGACGATCACGCCTTCGCTGGTGGCCGCCAAAGCCGTGACGCCGACGAACTGCGCGCGCTCCTCGGCCGGAATCGACTGCCACACCGCCTTCAGCGTCTCGATCGTACCGGGAACGAAATGATCGTCGGAATCGCACCATAGGATCAAAGCGCCGCGCGCCTCGCGGATCGCGGCATTGTCCATCCGCGCCTTTCCGACCCGTGCCTCCGCTCGAAGATAGCGGATCGGGAAGGGGGCGATGGCCGCGAACCCGGCAACGATTTCCCGCGTGCGGTCAGTGGAGCCATCGTCGGCGACGATCCATTCGAATGCCGGATCGGTCTGTGCCGCCAGGCCTTCGAACACGCGCCGCAGCAGCGGCCCGCGATTCCACGTCGGCGTGAGAACCGAGATATCGACGACGTGAGGGGAAGGTTTCGGCATGTAAAAGGCGCCTTATTGCACCGTCCCCCAGCGTCAAGGTCGTAGGGTATGCAACCATCGCTATTTCTTGTAGTCGCTCCCGCCGACCGGGACGGCGTCTGGTCCTGTCGGCCAGGGGCCGTATCCATTTCAAAAAGGCGTGCGGCTGTGGCGAGTATGAGGGGTTCTTTGCTGGTTCGGCTGACCGCGCAGTTTTCCCGTCATCGCCGGCGCCAGTTCGTGCTCATCTTCGCGTTGACGCTCGTCGGTGCGGTCGCGGAACTCGTCAGTATCGGCGCGGTGCTGCCCTTCCTGCAACTCATCGCGGCACCGGCC
Organism: uncultured Sphingomonas sp.; assembly: GCA_964243205.1. Classification (GTDB taxonomy): domain Bacteria; phylum Pseudomonadota; class Alphaproteobacteria; order Sphingomonadales; family Sphingomonadaceae; genus Sphingomonas. The sequence continues at coordinate 9,691 of CAXTEO010000072.1, read as the reverse complement.
ACGATCGCCCGCCTGCCCGGGATCGATCAGATCATGGCGTGGCTTCACATCACCCGGTACGCCGATCTGCTCCTGCCCGCCGCGATGGCGTTGATTGCGACCGCGATCGCATCGGCGCTGGTCCGCATCGTGCTGATCTGGGCGAGCACCCGCTTCGTCTATGGCCTGACTCATGACCTTTCCACCAAGGTGTTCGAGCATGTCATCCACCAGCCCTATGATCTCTATATCACGCGCAACAGCGCCGAAATATTGTCCGGGCTGGACAAGGTGAACGTGATCAGCACCTATTTTCTGGGGCCGATGATCACCGCTCTGTCCTCCGCAGTGATCGCGTTCGGCATCATCGTCACCTTGATCGTCATCAATCCGTTCGTCGCGGTCGTGGCGGGTATCTCCATTGGCGGCCTGTACGGCCTGCTGGCACTTGTCACGCGTTCGCTGCTGGTGCGGCTCGGGCGCGACCAGTCGGTCATCAACACGCGTCGCATCAAGATATCGCAAGAAGCGATCGGCGGCATCCGCGATATGATCCTCGATCGTTCGCACAGCCTGTTCACGTGGCAGTATCGCGTCGCGGACGCCCGCATGCGCCGCATCTCTTCCAGCATCAGTTCGATCGCGTCGGCGCCCCGCTATGCGATGGAAGGCATGGGAATCGTGCTGATCGCGGCGCTTGCGCTCTATTATTCGGGACAGCCGGGCGGTGTGCAGATGGCGTTGCCGGTGCTCGGTGCGCTAGCGCTCGGCGCGCAGCGCCTGCTGCCGCTCGCCCAGGCGATCAACGTCGCCTATGTGCAATATGCCGGATCGGTCGGGACGGTGGAAGATGTCCTGGCCTTGCTCGATTCGCCGCGATTGCCGGAGCGGGATCGCGCGAGCGACGTCGCGTTCACGCCGTTCCGTGACGACATCGTGTTCGATCGCGTGTCGTTCGGCTATAACGAGGGGCAATATGCGCTGTCCGACATAACCCTCCGGATACCGCGCGGGGCGCGGGTGGGAATCGTCGGTCGCACCGGGAGCGGCAAGACTACGCTGCTGGACGTGCTGGCGGGCCTGCTTGCCCCGACCGAGGGCGCACTGCGCATCGACGGGGTCGCGCTCGATGGCGCCAGCATCGAGAACTGGCAGGCGCAGGTCGCGCACGTCCCGCAGGCGATCTTCCTGCTGGACGATTCCGTCGCCGCCAACATCGCTTTCGGCCTGCCCGAGACGCGGATCGACATGGATCGCGTTCGCGACGCCGCGCGCCGCGCATCGGCGGCGGAATTTATCGAGGCCATGCCTGCCGGTTATGCCACGCCCGTCGGCGAGCGCGGGGTCCGGTTGTCCGGCGGCCAGCGCCAGCGGCTCGGCATCGCGCGCGCGCTCTACAAGCGGGCGACGATGCTGATTCTGGATGAAGCGACCAGTGCGCTCGACGGCGCGACCGAGCATTCGGTCATGACCGAAATCGGCAAGCTCGATCAGGACCAGACGGTCGTCATGATCGCCCATCGCATGTCGACCGTGGCCGGGTGCGACTTCATCGTCCAGATCGAGGGGGGGCGGCTCGTGGCGCAAGGCAGCTATGCGGAGGTGATCGGCCAGGTCGGCGCTGCAACGGGCGCGGCCTGAATCGGCCCGCACGAGGATGCTGCCCGGCGCGTGTCGCTATTGTTGTTCGAGCACGCTGGTATACGGCACCCAATATCCCGCATTGTCGGCATAATTGAGCCAGACGAACTGCACCAGAAAGCAATAGGCGATCACGCCGATCAGGATCGACGGCAAGGCCTTTCCGTCCCTGCTCAGCAGGTGCGGCAGCCGCGCATAGACGACGACCTGCAGCGGGATGAGATACAGCGAAATGCGATCGATCCCGGCGGATGCGGAGGCCAACGCCAGCGCCGGAACCGAAAGGAAGGCGAGCACGGCGCAAGTCGCCCAATAGCTCTTCTGGAAGCTCGAAAGGATGATCCGTTTGCGCAGCAGAAGGAACATCAGCGCCGCGACGAGGTTCATCGCCACGCGAATCGCGGCACCCTGCGAATCGTAGCTGCTCTGGACGTAATTGTTCATCATCTGGTCTGAACTGTCGCGCAGCACCAATGCGAACAGGATTGCGGACACCAGGAACCCGAGCACGCCATAGAGCATGTTCCGGCGCATGATCGGTACCATCAGCACGGGAAGGAGGAGCACGGCTGTCTTGTGGAACAAAGCCGCGACGCCCACGAGCACGATCAGTCGCCATAAACGTTCGGCGGGGTCGGCAATCGCAAAGCATACGATTCCGATCGCGGCGGCCTGGCGCGTATATCCCATCGCGACGACGATGATGAGATAGGGGACGGCCACCAGCATCGCGAGCGCCGGGTTGGGTTGTCGCAAGGCGAGGCGGGCAAGCCCACCGACGAACAAGGCGGCGCATACCAAATTGACGAAGGTCACGCCGAACCCGAATTGCGCTCCCAGCCAGTTGAGCGTTGCATAGCCCGGGTCGGTAATCTCGACGGCAGCGGGCAGCGGAAGAAAGAAGATTTCCTCGTACATGTTCTGGTAGGCGCCCCAGTCGCCGCCGACCTCGAAGCGCATCCCGATCATCAATATGGTCAGCACCGCCGCTAAGATGAAGAAGATCAAGCGTGGGTCCTGTGCCCGGCGGCGTTCGGCCTGGACGGCACCCGCTGCCCATAGCGTGAACAACAACCAATAGGGTAACACGGGCGCTCCAGTCGCGGCGGCGCCGCTCGCAGGTGAGGGGACGATATAGCTGTCGTCAGGACCGGGTCCAGCGCATAAAGCAAGCGGGTACCGCGTCCGGCGGCGGGGAGGCCCATGCACAAGACGATCATCCTGTCGATCAACACGAGCTGGAACCTCGTCAATTTCCGCAGCAATCTGATCGCGCGGCTGCAGCGCGAGGGGTTCGAGGTCGTCGCTCTGTCGCCGACGGACGAGCATCGCGCGGCCCTCGTGGCGCTGGGCGTGCGGCACATTGCGATCGACATCGACAGCAAGGGGCTTTCGCCGGTCCGCGACATCGCGCTCGCCGCGCAGTATCTGCGCGTGTTCGCGCGCGAACGGCCGGTCGCGTTCCTCGGCTGGACGATCAAGCCCAACGTCTACGGCTCGCTTGCCGCGCACGCGCTGGGCATACCGGTGATCAACAACATCTCCGGGCTGGGGACCGCGTTCATCAAGGTCAATCTGCTGACGCGGCTGGTCAAGCTGCTCTACCGGCTGGCGCTGATGCGCTCGGCGACCGTGTTCTTCCAGAACCGGCACGACCAAGACCTGTTCGTCGCGCAACGGCTGGTGCGCCGCGCGCGCACCGCGCTGTTGCCCGGATCGGGCATCGACCTCGCGCATTTCGAGGCGGTGCCGGCAGCGCCCGACGGTCCGTTCACATTCTTGCTGGTCGCGCGCCTGTTGCGCGACAAGGGCGTGGTCGAATTCGTCGAGGCCGCGCGGATCGTGCGGCGGACGCGGCCGGACGTCGCGTTTCATCTGCTCGGGTTTCTCGACGTCGCGAACCGTACCGCGATCGCCCGCGACGACGTCGATCGCTGGCAGCAGGAGGGAATCGTCCGCTATCTCGGCGCGGCGACCGACGTCCGCCCGCATCTGGCGAGCGCGTCGGTGGTGGTGCTGCCATCGTATCGCGAAGGCATGCCGCGCTCGCTGCTCGAAGCCGCCGCGACGGCCAAGCCGCTCATCGCCACCGATGTGCCGGGCTGCACCGAAATCGCGCGCGACGGCGAAAATGCGATCCTGTGCCAGCCGCGCGATGCTGCCTCGCTCGCCGCGGCGATGCTCGCCATGCTCGCCCTCGACCCGGGCGAACGCGCTAAGATGGGCGCGCGCAGCCGCGAGATCGCCGAGCGGGAGTTCGACGTGGCGGTGGTCGAGGCGCGTTATCTCGACGCGATCGCCCGCGCCACGGCGCGTGGCGCGGCCTAGCTGTGGCCGAGCATCGCGGCTTCAAGCGTCATCGGGATCTCTAGAACGGAGTCGGCCGCGGGCGCGCGGTCTTGAGCGCGGCGTCGCTGATTTCGATCCCGCGCTGGCTGTGGTCGACGCGGAACACAGCGCTCGACCCGTCGCGCCACACTTCGATCAGCCCCTGGTTGAACTTCGCGTCATAGGCCGGCGGCCGGATCAGCCAGACGTAATCGAACGCGTTGCGCGGAAACCGCGCCATCGCCTTGCTGATCGGCCGCCACCATTCGCGTGGGCATTGCGCGCTCGTCACGATCTCGGACGGATCGTGCGCGAAGCGCTGTGCCGGCAGATATTTGACGGTGAGCAGTTGCGCGCCCGCCATCGACCATTGATCGTTGGCATAGGCCGCCTTGCGCTCGAGCGCGATCGCCGGAAGATGTTCGAGCCGCGACATCGTCCACGGCGCACCGCAGCGCGCGCCGACGAAGGTGATCAGCTTGGCGCCGACCGGCACATGATCGAGCGCCTTCAATTCGCGGTCGTAATCCTGCGCGAACAGCCCGAAACTCACCGTCGTCGCGGCGAGCCGCACCAGGACGAACGCCAGCCCGAGCGCCGCAAGCGTCGCGCTGCCACGGATCGACAGGCCCTTTTTCGGCCGCACCGCAATCACCGCGATCGCCAGGACGTACGGCGCGAGCCGCATATCGGCATAGGCCGATCCGAACACGATCCGCGGCAGCAGGATGAACACGGCGAGCAGGAACAGCGCCGACAGGCCGAGATTGCGCGAATATTGCACGTTGGGGTCGCGAAACCCGCGGAACAGGATCAGCAGCAAGATTGCCACGCCGGCAATGTCGAAGGTGATCCAGCGATCGCGCAGCGCCATCGTGATATAGCCGATCTTGGCGCGCCAGTTGAACCAGTCGCCGGTCTCGCCGCCGACATGCGCGCCGCTGCGCCACACCACCATCAGCACCATCGGCAGCGCCAGCGGAACGCAGCCGAGCCCGGCGCGCACCCACGCCTTGAGCCAGCTGAGCGGGCCGCGATCGACGCGCGCGTCGTGTTCGCGCACCATCTCGGCTGAGTAAGCCAGCACGCCGAGCACGCCCCAGCCGAACGTGTGGCAAATCCAGATCACGCACGACAGCGGCACGAAGATCGCCGCGCGCAACCCGAACTTCCTGTGCCGCGCGAGCCGCAGCCACAAGGCGAAAGCGTTGAGCGCGAGCGCCATCGACAGCGCGAAATTCACGAAACCGAACTGGAAGGCGTAACTATAGGCCAGCGGCAGCGCGAACAAAGCGGTCGGCGGGATCCGCCCATGCACTTCGCGCGAAATCCACAGCAGGCCGGTGACGGTCAGCGCCGGGATCGTCATGACGATCAATTTGACCGCCAGCTCAAGCCCGAACAGCTTGGCGAGCGGTACGACGAGAATGTCGATTCCGAGATTGCCGATCAGCTGCCAACTGAAATTGTACCAGTCCGACAGCCACGGATATTGATCGCGCGAAAGCTGGACGCGGTACCGCCCCATATGGCCGGGCAAATCGACCAGCGGCGGAATATCGGGGCGCAGCAACGGGATGATCGCGGCTAGCGCCATCACCGCGACGAACCAGCGCGTCTGCCACCAATGGAGATCGTTCGAACTGTCGTACGGCATGGCTAGCGCCTTACCGGCGAAACGGGCGGCGCGACAAGGGGTGGGCGGGACGGGGTCACTCGGTAGACCGCCGAGACGCCATCGGACCAGATCGGCGTCAGATCGCGCGCGCGTGCGCGCCCGACCGGGAAGCCGATCGTCCAGACGTAACCGAACGTGCCGCGATCGAAGGTGGCGATCGCCTGGTCGAAATCGGTCGTTTCGACCGGCGAAAAGACCAGTTGCGACGGGTCGCGGTCGAGCGGCGCGGCGCGCGGGTGGAGCGGACGGATCAATTGCTGGCCGGGCAGGGCCCATTGCTCGTTGGTGAACACCCGCCGCCGCGCGATCGCCATCCCGGCGATATGCGTGAAGCGCCGGTTCGACCATTGCCCGCCCGACGGCTCGTCGACCAGCGTGAGCACTGCGGACCCGACCGGCAAAGCCGGCAGCGCACGCAACGCGTCGGCCTGACCCGCGGCGAGGATCGCGAACGCCACGCTGGTCCCGATCGTCCGCATCGCAAAGAACAGCGCGCCGCCGATCGCGAACCGTGCCGCTGCCGGGTCGTCCGCAGGAACCCTGATCGCCACCAGGCCGAGCGCGAGCGCATAGGGCAGCATGCGCATGTCGACATAGGCGCCACCGGCATACAGACGCGGCAACACGATGAACGCCGCCAGACCGAGCAACGCCGGCACCGCCAGCGTCCGCGCATAGCGCAGCCGCGGCGAGCAGATCGCATGCCACAGCAGGAACAGCAAAGCGATCAGGCTCGCCAGATCGTAAAACTCCCACCGCTCGCGCAGCACCGACGCCGCCCATTGCAGCTTGGCGGCCCAGTTGAACCAATCGCCGGTGTCGCCCGACAGCGGGTGCGGCGCGAACACCATCGCGACGGCCTGCGGCGCCGCCATCGGCGCGCAGACGCAGCCGGCCAGCACGGCCGCGCGCCACCACGATTGTCCCGCCTCGCGGCGCAACGCCCATTCGGCACCGAACACGAACAGGCCGAGCATCGCCCAGCCGAAGCTGTGGCACAGCCACACCAGGCACGCGAACGGTACGAACACCAGCACCCGCACCCACGAAGCGGACCTCCGCGCCAAGCGCAGCCACAGCGCGAGCCCGGTGATCGCCAGCGCGGCGGACAGCGCGAAATTGACGAAACCGAGCTGGAACGGGAAGCAATAAGCCAGCGGCAAGGCGAAGGCGGCGGTCGGCGGGATCCGCCCCTGCGCCTCGCGCCCGGCCCACAGCAAGGCCGCGACGGTCAGCGGCGGGATCAGCAGCACGACGAGCTTGGCGGCATGTTCCAGCCCGAGCAACGGCCGCAACAGCAGCACCAGCGCGTCCACGCCGAGATTGCCGATCGGCGCCCAATCGACCGCATAATGCCGCGCGAGCGGCAACTGCCCCGCCTCGGCCATGATGCGATAGCGCCCGATATGGCCGGGCATGTCGCCCAGCGGCGCGAACGCCGGCCACAGCAACGGGATTGCCGATACGAGGATCGCGGCACAGCCGAACCAGCGCGTCTCCCACCAACGCGAAATTGCGGTTGCCCCCTGCATCCGCCGGGTCTTACCGCGTCGCCGCTTCCGGAAACAAGCGCGCTTCGACGCGGTAGAGGCCGAGCGCGCGATTCCGCGACGCGATCGGCGCGAGCCAAAGCGGTGCGCGCCGCTGCCGCAGCGCGCCGGCAAGCGAGGCGCCGCCCGCCTCGCCGAAACTGTCGGCGCACAGGGCGACATAGCCGATGTGCCACGTTTGCGCGATCGCCGCGGCGTGCGCGGGGTCGCTCAGGAAGAAGCGATATACCGCCAGATTGCCGGCATCGTTGCGACGATAGGGCGCGCCGACCACGCTCAGCCGCGTCGCGCCGATCGCATAGGCGCCGAGATCGAGCGGCGCGAGCAGGCGCCCCGGCGGCAGCGCGCCGAGCTCGGCCAGCGTCGCCGGGCCAGTACAGGAAGCCGTGAGTGGCGCACCCTTGTTGCCGGCCGGCGCGATTGCCTGCGCGGCGATCGGATAGAGCATCCCGGCCGAGGCGATCCACGCCCCCGCCAGCCACAGCGCGCCACGCGTCCGCGCCGCCGCGATCAGCGCGGCAAGCCCCGGCGCGGCCAGGATCGCACCGGCATAGGCGCCGCGCAACTGCGCACAGGTCAGCACGATGGCGGCGCACTGCACGATCAGCAGCGCCCCCCAGCGCCGGTCGCGCGTCGCATGAAGCCGCCATGCGCTGGCCAGCGCACCGGCGATCATCAGCCCGGCATAGCCGAACGCGGTCGCGGCAGGCGCCGCGAACAGCGGTTGCGCCTCGCCGACCTTGCCCAGCCACAGTCGCGCTAAGAGTGGATCGATTTCGCCATAGGGCGACAGGCATTGCGGCGCGACCAGCACGATACCGGTGCCGATCACCGCGACGATGATCGCCCCGAGCACCGCGCGCGTCGCCGGCCGGGTGATGTCGCGCGCCGCCAGCGCCATGCCCATCGGCGCAAAGGCGGCGATCACCGCCGCCCGCCACGCCGTCGCGGTGAAACCGTCGCAACCGGGATGGGCCCAGGAGAGCGGGCGAAACACGATCGAGGCGGCGAGCAAGCCGGCGCCGAGCCCGATCCCGAAACCCATCATGCGATCATCGGCGCCGGGCCGCGCGCGCAACCATTCGAGCGCCATCGCCACCCCCGCCGCCGCAATCAACGGTGCGGTCTCCAGTCCGATCACGAGGCTTGCGGCCGCGGCCAGGCCAGCGACGATCCCGGGTTCGATCGCCGGCCGCGCGACGAGCGCGCGCACCACGATCAGCAGCAGCACGATCTGCAGGCCGTGATGGTCGATCCGGCCCGGCAGGAAGACCGTCGTGGTGGGATATGCGATCGCCGCGACGACCGCCGCGGTGCGCGCGATCGCGGCGCCGCCGAGCCGCCGCGCGAGGCGCGTCACCAGCAGCAGCGCGGCGGCGAACATGGCGGTCGGCCAGACGATCACCGCGACCAGTTCGGCGTTATGCGCCCCGGCCAGCGCGGTGAGCGCGGCGATGATCGCGCCGGGCCCCAGATCGGGCAGACGCGACCAGTGCATCGCGAGGCCGGGTGCTGCGCCGAGGCGATGCTGGCTGAGATCGGCAAAGCCTTGCCCGGCCAGCCAGTCGCGAATCTGCTGCAGGCGCATCATGGCGTCGGCATCGGGCAGCCGCAGTGCCGACAGCGCCGACCAGTCGCGCCACGCCCAGCCGACGCACGACACGACCGCCAGCACGACCGCGCACAGCGCGTCGCCCCGGCGGGCCCGGCGAAAGTCTGGAAGGTCCATCCATCCGCTGTACCGAGCGCAGGGTTAAGGCGGCGTTAGACTATTCCCGGTCGCGTCGCCCGAGCAGGCGCAGTCGCAATGCCTGCAGCTTGATGAAGCCCGCCGCATCGCGCTGGTCGTACGCCCCCTGGTCGTCCTCGAACGTCACGACCTTCTCCGAATAGAGCGAGAACGGCGACTTGCGCCCGGTGACCGAGACATTGCCCTTGTAGAGCTTCAAGCGCACCGTGCCCGTGACCTTGGCCTGGCTGTGGTCGATCGCCGCCTGCAGCATCTCGCGCTCGGGGCTGAACCAGAAGCCGTTATAGATCAATTCGGCATAACGCGGCGCGAGCTCGTCCTTGAGGTGCGCGGCGCCGCGGTCGAGCGTCAATTGCTCGATGCCGCGATGCGCGAGGTGATAGATCGTGCCGCCCGGCGTCTCGTACATGCCGCGCGACTTCATGCCGACGAAGCGATTCTCGACCAGGTCGAGCCGGCCGATGCCGTGGCGGCGGCCCATCTCGTTGAGCGTTTCCAGCAGCGTCGCCGGCGACATGCCGACGCCGTTGATCGCCACGCCGTCGCCGCCCTCGAAATCGATCGTGATGACTTCGGGCTCGTTCGGCGCGTCCTCGGGATTGACCGTGCGCGAGTAAACGTAATCGGGGACCTCGTCCCACGGATCCTCGAGCACTTTACCTTCCGAGGAGGTGTGCAGCATGTTGGCGTCGGTCGAGAAAGGCGCTTCACCGCGCTTGTCCTTGCTCACCGGGATCTGATGCTGCTCGGCGAATTCGATCAGCT
>CAXTEO010000071.1:0-22095 GCA_964243205.1 uncultured Sphingomonas sp. | reverse complement strand
TGACCGCCGGCAAGGAAGTCGAGTTCCTGATCCAGCGGCTGGCGCAGAAGGCGCGCGCGGCCGGCATCCACCTGATCATGGCGACGCAGCGGCCGTCGGTCGACGTCATCACCGGCGTGATCAAGGCGAACCTGCCGACGCGGATCAGCTTCCACGTCACCTCCAAGATCGATTCGCGCACCATCCTCGGCGAGCAGGGCGCCGAGCAGCTGCTCGGCAAGGGCGACATGCTCTACATGCCCGGCGGCAAGGGCATCGTCCGCGTCCATGGCCCGTTCGTGTCCGACGACGAGGTCCGCGCGGTGACCGATCACTGGCGCGCGCAAGGATCGCCCGATTACAATCAGGCGATCACCGAGGAGCCCGAGGACGGCTTCGCGATGGATGGCGCGCCGATGGGCGAGGATACTGCCGAAGACCAGCAATATCGCACTGCGATCCAGCTGGTGGTCGAAAGCCAGAAGGCGTCGACCTCGTGGCTGCAGCGCCAGTTGCGCGTCGGCTATAACAGCGCTGCACGGCTGATCGAACGGATGGAGAAAGAGGGCATCGTCGGCCGCCCCGACCATGTCGGCCGCCGCGAAGTGCTGCGCGACCGCGACGGGAACCCGGTATAGAGCCTTTTGGTTCAGAGCGGGTTCAAGCCGCTTCGGGCTTAAGCGGCCCCGTCAGGAGATCATCGTGCCCCCTCGTTTTCCCTACGCCTTCGCGGTGCTCGCTGTCCCCGCGTTGATTTCGGCCGCACCCGTCGCCGACCTTTCGCTGGTGCAGACGCACTTGCGGGCAGTCGAGAGCATGACCGCCTCGTTCAACCAGACCGATCGTTCGGGCAAGGTGCTGACCGGCGTGCTGACGCTCAAGAAACCCGGCAAGATCCGCTTTCAATATGAAAAGGGCGTGCCGATCCTGATCGTCGGCGATGGCAAGTCGCTGTGGTTCATCGACTATTCGGTGGGGCAGAAGCAGCGCTGGCCGATCGGCGGGTCGCCGCTCGGCATCCTGCTTGATCCGTCGCGTGACATGCGCGGCATCGCGCATGTCGTGCCGACCGACAATCCCAGCCTCGTGGCGGTCGATGCCGCCGATCCGAAGCATCCCGAATATGGACGAATCAGCCTGGTGTTCGTGCGCAACGCCACCGCGCCCGGCGGTTTGATGCTGCAGGGGTGGGTCGCGCTCGATTCGCAGAACAACCGCACGACGATCCGGCTGTCGAACCAGCGCTTCAACGCGCCGGTCGGCGCTTCGACGTTCCAGTGGCGCGATCCGACGCGAAACTCGGGTCGAAAATGATCGCCGATGCCGATCGGTTCATATTGGCGACAGGTTGGTGCGCCTAATGCGGAGTCGCGGACGTGAGGTGCTTCCGGGATTTTTCCCCCTGTTGCCCGGACCCTTGCTTCCCGCCTGCGTGACGAACGCTAGGTCGGCCCTCGCTCCATGCCCCCGGAGCGGGGGCCTTTTCGTGTCCGGCTTCGCCGGCTGGCGCAGTTCGGTTCGGGTGGGTACAGCGCGCGCATGACGACATCGCTCAAGATCGTTTCGTGGAACATCAACTCGGTCCGCTTCCGCATAGAGATCGTAGAGAAATTCCTGCGTGAGGCGGCGCCTGACATCCTGTGCCTGCAGGAGACCAAGGTGATCGACCAGGATTTTCCGACCGCATCGTTCCGCGCGCTGGGCTACCGCCACATCGTGCTGCACGGGCAGAAGATGCACCATGGCGTCGCGATCCTGTCGCGCGTGCCGCTGGTCGAGGATGACCGCTTCGACTGGCAAGCCAATCGCGAGGCGCGCCACGTCGGGATTCGGCTCGAATCGGGGATGCGGATCGAGAATGTCTATGTCCCCGCCGGCGGCGACGTGCCGGATCGCGCGGTGAACCCCAAATTCGGGCAGAAGCTCGATTTTCTGGAGCGCATGACCGAATGGTCGCGCGGCTTGGCGGTGCCGACCTTGCTGGTCGGCGATCTCAACATCGCCCCACTCGAATCCGACGTGTGGAGCCACAAGCAATTGCTGAACACCGTCAGCCACACGCCGGTCGAGGTCGCCGCGATGGCGCGGCTCAAGGCGTCGAACGACTGGGTCGATCTCGGGCGGCACTTCTTCCCCGCGCCGGCACGGCTACATACGTGGTGGAGCTATCGTTCGCCTGACTTCACCGTCAACGACCGCGGGCGGCGGCTCGACCATATGTGGGCGACGGCGGACGTTGCCGCGACCGCGACGCGTCACCATGTGTACGAGGAATGCCGCAGCTGGTTGAAACCCTCCGACCATGTCCCGATCATGACCGAGTTCGCGATTTGAGCGCCGACGCGCACAAGACCGCATTGGCGATCGACGCCTTGCGCCGCGGCTGGCCGATCGCGATCGCCGGCGCGGACGGCATGCTCGCCTTGCTGCCGATCGAGACGTCCGACCCGCAGCGCCTCGCCGCGTTCGATCCCGACGCCACGGCGCCGGTGCTGCTGTCGGCGGGTCGCGCGGCGACGCTGAAGCTCGCCAACCAGCGCGAGGCTGCGGCGCCCGATGCGCCGGTGCTGGTCGAGCGCGTGCCGTGGATCGACTTTGCGGTGGCGACCGCGCTCGCCGACCCACAATTCGATCTCGACACGCCGCTCAAGGGCCCGTTCCGCGCGATCCACCTCGAACAGGGCGACGCCGGGGCGGCCGCGCTGCGGCTGGCGCGAATCGGCGGCGTGCTGCCGGCTTTCTTCGCGCTGGCCGGCGGATCGGCGGCACTGGTGCTGACGCCGGGCGATATCGATGCGCACGAGGATGCCGCGCGGCTGACGATCGCGACGCGCGCGCATCTGCCGGTGGCGGGTGCCGAGGATGCCGAGATCGTCGCGTTCCGTACCCCCGAAATGCCGGGCGAGCATATCGCCTTGCTGATCGGAGCGCCCGACGCCCGCCCGCCTTTGGTGCGGCTGCACAGCGAGTGCCTGACGGGCGACATGCTCGGCAGCCTGAAATGCGACTGCGGTCCGCAGCTCCATGCCGCGATCGACGAGATCGCTGCGAGCGGGTGGGGGATCGTGCTGTATCTGCGCCAGGAAGGGCGCGGCATCGGGCTGATCAACAAATTGCGCGCTTATGCGCTGCAGGACCAGGGGTTCGACACGGTCGACGCCAATACGCGATTGGGTTTTGCGGTCGATTCGCGCAATTTCGCGGTGGCGGCGCGGATGCTGGAATTGCTCGGTCAGACCAGCGTTCGGCTGCTCACCAACAACCCGCAAAAGGTCGCGCAGCTGGAGGCGGCGGGGGTCACCGTCGTCGAGCGCGTGCCGCACATCCTGCCCTCCAACCCGCATAACGAACGCTATCTCGCGACCAAGCGTGACCGCACGGGGCATCAGTTCTAGCGATCCGGTCGAAGATGCTACCCGAGCAGCCGCGCGACTTCGTCGAAATCGCGGGCAACGTCGTGAACCCCGATCGCTCGCAACTTGTCGGCATGGTCGGGCCCGCAATGCGTGCCGCCGACGAAGCCGATGACATGCGCGCCCGATGCGACCGCGCCGGTCGCGCCCACTGGCGAATCCTCGACGATCACGCAGCGCTCGATCGCGACGCCAAGTGCCGCCGCGGCGTGGAGATAGATGTCGGGCGCGGGCTTGCCGCGGACGACATGCTCCTTGCCCGAGAAGAGCTTGTCGCCGAACGCATCGCGCAACCCGATATGGTCGAGATGTCGCGCGATCCACGCGGTCGAGCTCGACGAGGCGATCGCCCTGGGCAAAGCGGCGGGCAGATCGAGCACGAAGCGCACCGCGCCCTCGACCGCATCGACGCCGTCGCGCATCACGCGCGCATCCTCGGCATGGCGCGCCGCGAAAAAACTTTCGGGCAGCGTGCGCCCGATCCAGCCCTCGACCGCGCCGATGAACGCGTCGCCCGACAGCCCCATGAAATTCGCGAACGAATCCGCAGCGGTCGTAGGATGGCCGATCGAGGTGAGATACTCGGCGATCTGGCGATTGCCGACCGCTTCGCTCTCGATCAGCACGCCGTCGAAATCGAAGATGATGGCGTCGAACGTCATGCGCGGCTTCCAAACAGAGCAGTGCCGATGCGGACGTGGGTCGCTCCGAGCATCACCGCGGTTTCATAATCGCCCGACATGCCCATGCTCAGGCCAGCGAGACCGAGGTCGCGCGCCAGCTTGGCGAGCAAGGCGAAATAGGGTGCCGCTTCGGTCTCTGCCGGTGGCACTGCCATCAGGCCGATGACCGGCAGTCCCGCCGCGCGCGCCTCGGCCAGCAAAGCCGGCAGCGCGGCGATCGCGCAGCCGCCCTTTTGCGGCTCGTCGCCAATATCGACTTGCAGGAAACAGGCGGGGCGGCGGTCGAGTTTCTCCATCGCGCGGCCGAGCGCGGCGACCAACGACGGACGATCGATCGAATGGATCACGTCGAACAGCGCCACTGCATCCTCGGCCTTGTTCGATTGGAGCTGGCCGACAAGATGCAGCGTCACGTCGGGATAGGCCGTGCGCAGCGCCGGCCATTTGCCTTGCGCCTCCTGCACGCGATTCTCGCCGAACGCGCGCTGCCCGGCGTCGAGCAACGGCATGATCTCGTCGGCCGTCCTCGTCTTGGAGATCGCGATCAGCGTGACGTCGGCGGGCTTGCGGTCGGCGAGCGCGGCGACATGGGCGATGGAGGCATGGATGCGGGCAAGCGCGGCGGCGGGGTCGTCGGTGGACATTGGCGGCGCTATAGGCGGCGACATGGCCGTTCGTCACCCCATTTGCCGCGACAAGACCCGGCCGACGCTGTGGCTGATGACCGACGAGCGGATGGGGGCAAGGCTGTGGCCGGCGCTACGGGCGTTGCCGCGCGGTAGTGGCGTGGTGTTCCGCCACTTCGCCACGCCCGCGCCGGAACGCGCCGTCCTGCTGGCGCAGGTCGCGCGGGTCGCGCGCCGGCGCGGGTTGCGGCTGATCGAGGGCGGTACGCACGCGCAGACCACCGCGCTGCATCCGGCGCATTCGGTTCGCGAAGCGATTGCCGCGCGTCGCGCCGGCGCCACGTCGATCCTGGTGTCGCCGGTCTATCCGACGCAGACGCACCCCGGCGCGCGTGCGCTCGGGCCATTGCGCGCGGCGGCGATCGCACGCGCGAGCGGCCTGCCGGCGATCGCGCTCGGCGGCATGACGCGCGCGCGGTTCAAGCGGATGAAAGTGTTGGGGTTGGTGGGATGGGCCGCGATCGACGGCCTCACACTCGACACGGCACGGATCAGAAGCTGAAGGCGGTGCCGATATAGACGGCCTGGCTGTCGCGCCGCGTGGTATCGCTGCTCGGCTGCTCGATCAGGCGATCGCGCTCGGCCTTGTAGCGCACGCCTGCGGTCACATCGAGGCGCCGCGTCAGCGAATAGGAGCCGCCGACGTCGATCGAATAGGCTGGTGCATCTTCGATCAGCTTGGGCGCGCCCGCCAACGGGCGATCGGCGGCGGCCTTCACGCGGCCGCTGAAGCGGTTGGCGGTGTAGCTGACGCCGACATCGGCCGCTTCGCGTCCGCCGGGCAGACCGGCGAGATCGACCTTCGAAACATCGCCGGAGAGCGCAAAGCGCTTCCATCCGACCGCGGCGCCGAGATTATAGGCGATCGGGGTGAGATTGACGGTCGAGGCCGGCAGCGGCGAGGTGCGATCGACCGTGGCGACGCCGCGCGCCGAGCGCGCGCGAATCGCGACGGTCACCGGGTGCGCTCCGTCACGCCGCGCATCGGACGGCGTGAAGCGGAAGCCGCTGGTGTCGAGCCCGCCGCGCGCGAAGATCGCAGCAAGCCGCGGATCGGCCGAAGCGGGCGTGAACGAGCTGATGCCGCGCGTCAGGATCGGGCGCTTGGCGGCATAATGCGCCGTCGCCGAATCGCTCGCGCCGAGCGCCGGAGCCACGGCAAAGCCGAGGGCGACGAGCGACCCCACAGCAATACCGGACAACCAACGAGCAGAAAACACGTGCAACCCCTCAATGTGCGCCTTGTGTGGCATCACGATATGACAACGCGCCTATCACGATTCAATTCCGTGGTGCCACCGTCTCGATTCAATTTCCTCGGGATAGTGTCACGAAGGACACACCCGGGCGAAGCACCGCCAAAACCGCGGATCGCGCGCGGGCGTTCGGCGCGGAGGTGTCGCTTGCGGCATGCGCGAGACATTCTATAGATACCGCCACCAATTCCCAGTTTGTTCAGGAACCGCCGATGACCCGCCGCCCAGGCATTGCGACCCGTATTGCACCCCGTAACGCGGTCATGGCATCGTTCGCGCTCGCTATCGCCCTGTCGCTCGGTGCGTGCGCGCACAAGGGCCCGCGCCCCGAAAATGCCGATCTCGCGGCGTCGAAAGTCACCACGATCGGCGTCAACGCCTATCTGTGGCGCGCCAGCCTCGACACGTTGAGCTTCATGCCGTTGCTGCAGACCGATTCGAACGGCGGCGTGATCGTCACCGATTGGTATATCAATCCGGCCGCGCCAACCGAGCGCGTCAAGGTGACGGTGACGATCCTCGACCAGGATCTGCGCGCCGATGGTCTGCGCGTGGCGGCACTGCGCCAAGTCAATCAGGGCGGCCAGTGGGTGGCAGCGCCGGTGCAGGCCGCGACCGTGCAGAAGCTGGAAGACATCATCCTGACCAAGGCGCGTGATCTGCGTCGCGCTGCCGTCGCGGGCTGAGGCGGAACCCTGATGGCGTCACGCTTCAATGCGCTGAAGGCGGACGCGGCTTGGCAGAAGGTGTGGGACGACCGCGCCACCTTCGTCGCGCGCGACGATTCGTCCAAGCCGCGCTCTTACGTGCTCGAGATGTTCCCCTATCCCTCGGGGAAGATCCATATGGGTCATGTTCGCAACTATACGATGGGCGACGTGCTGGCGCGCTATCGGCGAATGACCGGCATGGAAGTACTCCACCCGATGGGGTGGGACGCATTCGGCATGCCCGCGGAAAATGCCGCGATGGAGAAGGGCGTCCATCCGGGCGGCTGGACGCGCGACAATATCGCGACGATGAAGGCGCAGCTGAAGCGGCTGGGTTTCGCGCTCGACTGGAGCCGTGAGTTGGCGACGTGCGAGCCGGACTATTACGGGCACGAGCAGGCGCTGTTCCTCGATCTGTTCGCGGCCGGGCTGGTCTACCGCAAGGAAAGCTCGGTCAATTGGGATCCGGTCGACATGACCGTGCTCGCCAACGAGCAGGTGATCGACGGGCGCGGCTGGCGCTCGGGCGCGCTGGTCGAGCGGCGCAAGCTGTCGCAATGGTTCCTCAAGATCACCGACTTTGCCGACGAATTGCTCGAGGGCCTGGAAGGGCTCGAGCACTGGCCCGACAAGGTCAAGGTGATGCAGGAGAATTGGATCGGGCGCAGTCAGGGGCTGACGTTCCGGTTCGCGCTTTCCGATCAGGGTTCGGTCGAGGTCTTCACCACGCGTCCAGACACGATCTTCGGTGCCAGCTTCGTCGCTGTCGCTGCCGATCACCCGATCGCGCAGGCACTTGCCGCGACCGATCCGGCAGCCGCCGCGTTCATCGCTTTGTGCAAGCGCGGCGGCACCACCGCGGCCGAGCTCGACACGCAGGAGAAGCTCGGCTTCGATACTGGTATCACCGCGGCGCATCCGTTCGATCCGAACTGGCCGTTGCCGGTCTATATCGCGAATTTCGTGTTGATGGATTATGGCACCGGCGCGGTGTTCGGCGTGCCGGCGCACGACCAGCGCGATTTCGACTTCGCGCGCAAATATGATCTGCCGGTCCGCCGCGTCATCTCGGACGGCGACGTCACCGAGCCCTGGTTCGACGGCAAGGAAGCCTATTCCGGCCCCGGCACGCTGGTGAATTCGCACTTTCTCGACGGCATGGACGTGGAGGACGCCAAGCGCGCGGTCATTCAGCGGGCCGAGGGCGAAGGCTGGGGGCGGGGCTCGACCGTGTTCCGCCTGCGCGACTGGGGCGTCAGCCGCCAGCGTTACTGGGGCACGCCGATCCCGATCGTGCATTGCGACGGTTGCGGCGCGGTGGCTGTGCCCAAGGACCAGCTCCCGGTGATCCTGCCCGAGGACGTGACGTTCGATATCCCCGGCAATCCACTCGATCGCCATCCGACCTGGAAGCATGTCGACTGCCCGTCGTGCGGCAAGCCGGCGCGGCGCGAGACCGATACGCTCGACACCTTCGTCGATTCGTCCTGGTATTTCATCCGCTTCGCCAGCCAGCCCAAGGACAAGCCGTTCGACCGCGACGTGGTCGCAAAGTGGCTGCCGGTCGCGCAATATATCGGCGGCGTCGAGCATGCGATCCTGCACCTGCTATATGCGCGCTTCTGGACGCGTGCGCTTCGGCACATCGGCTTGCTCGACGTGGCCGAGCCGTTCGCCGGGCTGTTCACCCAGGGCATGGTGACGCATGAAACCTATAGCCGCCAAGTCACCGAGCTCGGCAGCGATGGAATCGATACGATCACCAAGCCGCTATGGCTGTCGCTCGACGACATCGTGAAGCGCGACGACGGCTGGATCGAGCGCGCCACGGGCGAGGCGGTGACGGTCGGTCGCGTCGAGAAGATGTCGAAGTCGAAGAAGAACACCGTCGATCCGACCGGCATCGTCGACCAGTACGGCGCCGACGCGACGCGCTGGTTCATGCTGTCGGACTCGCCGCCCGAGCGCGATTTGCCGTGGAGCGAGAGCGGGATCGAGGGATCGTGGCGTTTCATTCAGCGGCTGTGGCGGCTGTTCGACGGCGAACGGTCCGGGGAGGCCGGGGCCAACAATCCCGCGCTCGAGCGCAAGCTGCACCAGACGATCGCCGGCATCGCGGTCGATATCGAAGCGCTCGGCTTCAACAAGGCGGTCGCCAAGCTGTACGAACTGGTCAACGCTATCGATCGCGCCGAGCCCTCGGCGTCGCGCGACGGTGCGATCGCCACGCTGATGCGGCTGGTATCGCCGATGGCGCCACACTTGGCCGAAGAGGCATGGGCCGCTGCCGGCAATGACGGCCTGATCGCCGACGCGCCGTGGCCCGCTGTCGATGCCGCGCTGCTGGTCGAGGACGAAGTCACCATCGCGGTGCAGGTCAACGGCAAGCTGCGCGACACGCTCACCGTGCCCAAGGGCTATCCGAGCGACGCGGTCGAGGCCGCGGCACTCGCCTCGGACAAGATCGTCCGCATCCTCGACGGCAAAGCGCCGCGAAAGGTCATCGTCGTGCCCGACCGTCTCGTGAACATCGTCGCATGAAGCGCGTCCTCGCTCTCGTCGCGCTTGCGCTGGGCGTGTCGGGCTGCGGCCTGCACCCCCTTTATTCGGGCGGCAGTTCGGGGGTGGTCGCATCGACGCTGACTCAGGTCGACGTCGCGCCGATGGAGGGCAAGGCCGGCTGGCTGATGGCCAATGCGCTGCGCGACCGGCTCCATTCGGATTCGACGCCGCGCTACCGGCTCGAAATCAAGCTCGACGACCAGATCACCGGATTGGGCGTCAACCGCGACAATAGTGTGTCGCGCGAACGCCGCGCCTTGCGCGCGCGCTACCAACTGGTCGATCTCGCCAATGGTGCAATCCTGCTCGACGCGACCGCAGGCTCCGACGCCGGGATCGACGCGGTCACCTCCGAATATGCCACGATCGCGGCCGAGAATACCGCGCTCGAGCGACTTTCGGGCATCGTCGCGGATCAGATCGTCGCGCGCGTCGCCACCTATGTGCAGCGCACCGCCCCAGAACCGCGCTGACATGGCAGATCGGCGCGTCCGATGAAGGCCAATCTCAACCAGATCACGCGCGCGATCGACGGCGGCAGTTCCGACATCCGGCTCTACGTCCTGCACGGTCCCGACGAAGCGGGCGCGCGCGACCTCGCGGCGCGGCTCGCGCGCTCGATGGGGCCCGAGGCGGAGCGAGTCGACCTCGAACCGAGCTTGCTCAAATCCAATCCCGGGCGCCTGGCCGATGAAGCCGCCTCCATGTCGCTGTTCGGCACCGCGCGCTACATCCGCGTCGCCGGCGCGGGCGAGGAAAGCGTGGCCGCCTGCACTTTGCTGCTCGCCGCCGAACGCGCCGGCAATCCGGTCGTGCTGATCGCGCCCGGCGCCAAGGGGACGTCGGCGCTGGTCAAGCTGGCGACGAGCGACCCGCGCGCGATGGCGTGCGTGTTTTACGTGCCCGAGGGCGGCGAGGCCGACAAGATCGCCACCAGCATCGCGCGCGAGCAAGGCCTGCGCACCACCGGCGGCACCGCCACGCGGATCGCGCTGGCGGCGGCGGGCGACCGTGCGGTGATGACGCGCGAACTCGAGAAGATCGCCTTGTACCTCGATGCTGCGCCCGAACGGCCGCGCGAACTCGACGATGCCGCGCTCGATGCGATCGGTGCCGATCTCGGCGATTCGGAAATGTCGCGCGCGATCGACGCGGCGATCGCAGGCGGGCCCGATACGCTCGGCGAGGAACTGGCGCGGCTCAACGTCGCGGGCGTGTCGCCAATCCCGTTGCTGCGGCAATTGGTGCGCCGCCTGATGAGCCTCGCCGAACTGCGCGGCGAGATCGACAATGGCGCGTCGCCGGGCACGGTGATCGAACGCGTCTTCTTTCGCGAACGCGCGGCCACCGCGACCGCGCTGCGGATCTGGTCGTCGGTCAAGATCAGCGAAGCGATCGACTTGATCCGCCGTGCCGAGCGCGCGACGATGGCACCGGGTAACGCCGGCAGCGTGCTGTCCGACGCGGCGATGGTCGGCGTGGCGCGAATGGCGGCTCGGCAGCGCGGGTAGAATATGCGGTCGACGGGCATCGGGCCGAGCTGAAGGAGATATTATGGCGACGCTGGCGCATCGACTCTATCTGTTCGGCTGCCGCGTGTCGGATCGCTGCGCCAACCTCGCCGGCCATCCGGCGGCGATCGCAGTGGTCGCGATCTTTTGTGCGACCTGGTTCCTGGTCGGCGGCGCGGCGAGCGAGAATGCGCTGACCTTGATCCTGTCGGTGCTGGCGATCACGCTGACGCAGATGGTGCTCAACCAGCAAAAGCGCTCGGAGGCCGCGCTGCACATGAAGATCGACGAGCTCATCTTGGCCAAGCGCGGTGCGCGCGACGAACTCGCCGGAATCGAGCGCAAGAGCGAGGATGAGCTCGAGGCGTTGCGCCGCAGCGGGCGAGTCGATCCGACCCTGAAGTGACCGGCTCAGCCGATCGGCGGCAAGGCCCAGTCGACCGGCGGGCGGCCGTGCGCGCTCAGAAAGGCATTGGCTTGCGAAAAGGGCCGGCTGCCGAAGAAGCCGTTATACGCCGACAGCGGCGACGGATGCGCCGATGTCAGCACGAGATGCCGGCCGCCCTGCGCGACATCGCGTACGAACGCGGCCTTCTTTTGAGCATGCGCGCCCCAGAGCATGAAGACCGTGGGATCGGGGCTGTCGGCGACCCGCCGGATCACGGCATCGGTGAAGCGTTCCCAGCCGTGCTTCTGGTGCGAGGCGGCAGCGCCCGACCGTACTGTCAGCACGGCGTTGAGCAGCAATACGCCCTGGCGCGCCCACGCTTCCAGAAAGCCGTGGCGGGCGGGCGGCACGCCGAGATCGGCGTGCAATTCCTTGTAGATGTTGCGCAGGCTCGGCGGGATGCGGATTTCGGGCTGGACCGAGAAACACAGCCCATGTGCCTGGCCCGCACCATGATAGGGGTCCTGGCCGAGGATCACGACGCGGACTGAGTCGAGCGCGGTCAATTCGAGCGCGCGGAACCAATCGGCGCGGTCGGGGAACACCGCAGTTCCGGCGGCCTGCTCGGCGGCGAGGAAGGCGTCGAGCGCCTGCATGTAAGGAGACGCGAATTCGTCCGCGAGCGGCGCGTGCCAGCTTGGATGAAGCTTTGTCGCGCCGTCCATGTCGAAACTCAGCGCTTCCGCACGAACTCGGCGCGCAATACCAGGCCCTTGATGCCCTCGTAGCGGCAATCGATCTCCTGCGCGTCGCCGGTCAGCCGGATCGACTTGATCAGCGTGCCGCGCTTGAGCGTCTGCCCTGCGCCCTTGACGGTCAGATCCTTGATCAGCGTCACCTGGTCGCCGTCGGCCAGCGCGTTGCCGACCGAATCGCGCACCACGACGATGTCGTCGCCGATCGTGGCCGACGCAACGCTCGCCGCGACCCATTCGCCGCTGGCTTCGTCATAGACATAGTCGTCGACGCCCACGCTCAAGCTTTGATATCGAGCTTGACCGCCCCCTTGGCGGTCGGGTTCGACGCATTCGCCTTGGGGGCCTTTTCGGCCTTGGGCTTGCGCACTTCCTTGTTCGATTTCTTCTGGCTCTTGGCCATGACGGTTCCTGAACGGAGCGGGAGGCCCCGCGTCATCTTAGCGCCGGATGCCGTCGCGGTCGCATCAATTCGGTATGCAGCCGGCGACCTCCGATCAACACGATTTTAACCGTGCGAGGCAACCTCTTGCGGTCCGGCCCGTTGATGCAGCACGCCGGACGTGTCCCCCCTTCGCGTCCGGCGGACCCAGCGCCCGTCCTGCGACGGGCGGTCCACCGGACATTCGCGGAGGCACGGCAACGGATCAGGCGATCGGGGCGAGCGACACTGCGGTCGAGGCCAGGACGGCGGTAAGCATGAAGGCGGCGACGAGCGAAACGGCGACGCGCTGGAGCGATTCGAAACGGACGGTCATGATCTTTTCCCTTTGTATCTGGCGATCCGGACCATTCCGGCTTGCCGATATTCAGGATATTGCAGAGAGCGTGCCAGTTTTCTAACATGCTGTTATAAAACGGTAATTGGTCGTCGCGCAGGTTTCTTCTCGGCAGTGGTGATGCACGGTACGCCGATTATTGGCGCGATTTGCTAAGCGCAGCACAATTGGTTTCGGCCCTTGTCCTTGGCGGCGTACAGAAACTTGTCGGCGCGGCCGAACACCGTGCCGAGCGATTCGTGTGCGTCGGAGGAGGACAGCCCGGCCGAGAAGGTGACGGCGCCCAGTGGCACGTCGGATTCGCGCAGCCGATAGCGTTTGGCCGCTACCGTCGTGCGCGCGACTTCCAGCGTCGCCTGGGCTCGCGCCAGATCCGCGCCGTCGAACAGGATGACGAATTCCTCGCCGCCATACCGCCCGACGAAATGGCCGGAGCATGTCTCGGTGAGTGCGTCGGCGATCGCCTTGAGCACGCGGTCGCCGACCGAATGGCCGAACTGGTCGTTGACTCGCTTGAACCGATCGACGTCGC
The DNA here is from genome assembly GCA_964243205.1 of uncultured Sphingomonas sp. Taxonomy (GTDB): domain Bacteria; phylum Pseudomonadota; class Alphaproteobacteria; order Sphingomonadales; family Sphingomonadaceae; genus Sphingomonas. The sequence continues at coordinate 8,841 of CAXTEO010000071.1, read as the reverse complement.
AGACGGCAAGGCACAAGGGCGCGCCGCGCGCGACGTGATCGGCAAAGGCCTCCTCGAAGGCGCGGCGATTGGGCAGGCCGGTCAGCGGGTCGCGGCGAGCATCGCCGCGCGCTTCCTCGAGCTTGGCGCGCAGCAGATCGGCTTCGTTGGTCGCTGCCTGCAGGCGCGCCTCGGCATCCTGCACGCGATCGAGCATGACGGTGGTGAGCCGGACGACGTCCTCGGCGCTCGCGCTGCCGCGCATCGCATGCGCGCTCGCGGCCAGATCGCGCCCAAAATCCTCGGTCTCGGCGCGCATCGACCGGACCATGTCGGTAAAGCCCTCGACTTGCATCTGGGTCTGCGCGACGAAACCATCACTCTGACTCGGCACGGTGCTCGCCCCGGTCATCACGACTCGGCCGCCCAGCGTCTCGATGTCGCGCGCCGACAAGCGGATGCCGCCCTCGGTCATCGTCGCGACCGATTGCGCCAATGCGCCGGTGGGGTTGCACACGACTTCGTGCGCAAAGGCATAATGCGCGGGTTCGGGGCTCAGGCGATGCAGCGCGAGGAACGCGCGGATGCGGTCGAAGACCTGCTCGCTGCGGTCCTCGACGGCCGCCAGCCGTACCTCCTTTGCTAGCCCCATCGCTTTCAAAGCCCCCGACGAACCACGCCGCCTTCATGGCGCGCGCGTCTCCGTTCCTGCACATCTCTTAGGAGCAAAACTGCTAAGATTGGATGACCGCTTGCGAAACGATCGGCCGTGCGCCGGGTCCCGCGCCCGATCACCGTGTCAATGCGATGCCGAACCGCGCATGGCTGACGTTGCGATTATAGTCGACCAGCGTCTCGCCATAGCCGGTGAAGAACTGGCTGAAGAGATACAGATGCGGCAGCCGGTCGTCGATCCGCGCGAGCGGATAGGACAGGAACGCCTCCGCGCTCGCCTTGCCGGCGCCCGGCGTGCCGCGCCCGGTGACCGCGAGCTTGACGCCGTTTCGCTGGCCGACCGTCACGCCGAGCGACGTATAACCCCAATAATGCTGCAAGTCGGGGGCGATGCCTTGATCGCCGAAATAGAACCAGGCTTGCGGATGCAGCGACAGTTTCCAGGCATGGCCGAGATCGAACACCTTGGTTGCGCGGGCATAGACACGGTTGACGTCGATCGAGTTGGTCACCCCGCCGCCGTTCGAATCATGTCGATAGCCGCCGCTGAGGATCAGCGTCGAGTCTAGCGGCACGTCGACGAACAGTTCGGGGCTATAGCCTTGCGCGCGGATCGGCCCCGACGGGCGATCGACCGCCCAGAAGATCGTTTGGGTATAGGCGAAGTCGAGGTGCGGGCCGGTATCGCGCCCGAGCAAGCGTGCATCGACGCTGAACTGCAGCTTCGCCCCCGAATTGCCCGCGCCGAACGCGGCATAGGTGGGTGCATAAGGGTGCAGCCGATCGAGGAATGCGGCCGATCCGCCGCGCGAGCTGGTGAAGACGGTCTCGCCCGGCGAAGCCGCGGGTGCCGGGGACTGGGAGGCACGCGCCGGCGCGACCGTGGCGACCGCGACGGGGTCGGCTCCGGGGGTAACGGCGAGATGATAGCGGACGTGCGCGAAGCCGCCCGCCGCGATCGACTGCGGCGCATCGGCGGGCGCGACCAGTCGCAGCCTGGTACCGTCGCGCGCGATCGTCTCGATTTCGGCCGGGCCCTGCGCAGGTTGCGCACTGACGCCTTCGTTGAGCAGATACACGTCGATCCCGTCCCGCGCCGCATCGGACGAGGCCGGCGGATCGAGCAACGGGCGGAGCTGCGCCGCAGCGGGCGCGGCGATAGTCAAAGCTACGCCGCTGGCGACCCATGAAAGATAGCGCATCCTCATCCCCTCAAATGTCATGCCCCATGACAAACCCGCGTCGGTTCCCCTCGCGCGGGCTGGCGAAACCCTGCCAGCGGCTCTAGGCAAAGGCAATGCGCGTCACCGACACCGATCTCGCCCTTGCCGCCGCCCTTGCCGATGCGGCCGGCGCGGCGATCCGCCCTTATTACCGCGCCGAGCACGGACTCGAGCCGAAGGACGACGCCTCGCCCGTCACCCTCGCTGACCGTGCGGCCGAGGCGGCGATGCGCAGCCTCATCGAGCGCGCCTTTCCGGCCGACGCGATCATCGGCGAGGAATATGGCGTCAAGGAAGGCACCAGTGGCCGCGCCTGGGTGCTCGATCCGATCGACGGCACGCGCGCGTTCATTTCGGGGCGGCCGATCTTCGGCACGCTGATCGCCTTGGTGATCGAGGGCTGGCCGATGCTGGGGGTGATCGACCAGCCGATCTTGCGCGAACGCTGGACGGGTGTGATGGGCAAGCCGACGTTGTTCAATGGCAAGCCGGCCGCCACCCGGCGCTGTGCCGATCTCGGCAAGGCGCTGCTCGCGACCACCTCGCCGGCGCTGTTCGACGATTCGCAGCTGCACGCGTTCGAGCATCTCGACGGCGCGGTGATGAGCACCGTGCTCGGTGGCGATTGCTATAATTATGGCTGCGTCGCCAGCGGCTGGCTCGACGTGGTGATCGAGGCGCAGCTGAAGCTGCACGACTTCGCCGCGCTCGTGCCTGTGGTCGAGGGCGCCGGCGGGCGGATGTGCGACTGGCAGGGCGACCCGCTCACCGCCGATTCGATCGGCGAAGTGGTGGCGGCGGGCGATCCGGCGCGAATCGAGGAAATCCTCGAGGCGCTTGCCTGCCGCGGGCATTGAGCGCGCGCTACGCGCTCGCTGCCATCGCGCTCTTCGCGCTGGAGGTGCTGATCGCGCTGTACGTGCACGATGCGGTGATTCGGCCCTATCTCGGCGACAGCGTGGCAGTGGCATTGGTCTACCTGGTGTTGCGTGCGGCTTTTACGGTACGTGTGCCGGTTGCTGCCGGGCTGGCATTCGCCATCGCTTGCGCGCTCGAAATCGGGCAGGCGTTTCATCTGATCGATCGGCTCGGGCTCGGCCACAGTCGAATCGTGCGCGTGATGCTGGGCACCTTCTATGATCCAAGCGACTTCCTTTGTTATGCGCTGGGTGCTCTCGGCGTCCTGCTGGTGGAATGGCGGATCGCGGCACACCGGCGACGCTAACGCGCACCTTGCCTTTCCCCCGACTCTCCCGTATGCGCCGCCGCTCCTGCGCGTAAGAAGAACTGCCCGGCCGGTATGGGCTGCCGTGGCCGTTCATAGATCGTCGCATATTTGGAAAGGACGAAAATGCCCAAACTCAAGACGAAGAGCGGCGTCAAGAAGCGCTTTAAGCTCACTGCAACCGGCCTGCTCAAGCATGGCGTCGCCGGCAAGCGTCACCGGCTGATGAGCCACAACAGCAAGTATATTCGCCAGAATCGCGGCACGAAGCTGCTCTCGAAGGCCGACACGGCCACCGTCAAGGCGTGGGCGCCTTACGGTCTCGGCTGAATCGGAAGGATTAGAGAATGGCACGCGTAAAACGGGGTGTAACCACCCACGCAAAGCACAAGCGGATCCTCAATCTGGCGAAGGGCTATTATGGCCGCCGCAAGAACACGATCCGTATCGCCCGTCAGGCCGTCGAGAAGGCTGGCCAATACGCTTATCGCGATCGCAAGGTTAAGAAGCGCAACTTCCGCGCGCTCTGGATCCAGCGCATCAACGCTGCGGTTCGCGCCGAGGGCCTGACCTATGGCGTGTTCATGCATGGCCTGAAGCTCGCTGGCGTCCAGCTCGACCGCAAGGTCCTCGCCGATCTGGCGATGCACGAGGGTGCTGCGTTTAGCACCATCATCGCGCAGGCAAAGGCGGCACTGCCCCAGGCCGCCTAAGGCGACCTGCTGCTACGCAAGATCGGGGCGTCGGTGGCAACACCGGCGCCTTTTTCTTTTGGGATTGACCCACCCCGTTCGGGCTGAGCTTGTCGAAGCCCTGTTCTTTCTTCTAACGCCGGCCCGACGAAGAACGGTGCTTCGACAGGCTCAGCACGAACGGACACGCGATGACCGACCTCGACACTCTTAAGACCGATTTGCTCGCGGCGATCGACTCAGCGGCAACGCTCGATGCGCTCGAGGCGGTTCGCGTGCAGGCACTCGGCAAGGCCGGCAGCGTCACCGCATTGCTCAAGACGCTCGGCGGCATGTCGCCCGACGAGCGCCAGGTGCAGGGCCCGCGCATCCAGGGGCTGCGCGAAGCCGTCACCACCGCCATCACCACGCGCAAGACCGCGCTCGACCGCGCCGAGCTCGACGCGCGGCTGGCGCGCGAGACGCTCGACATGACGCTCCCCGCCGACGCCGCGCCGCACGGCTCGATCCACCCGGTAAGCCAGGTGATGGACGAACTCGCCGAGATCTTCGCGGACCTCGGTTTCGCGGTCGCGACCGGTCCCGAGATCGAGGATCAGTGGCATAACTTCACCGCGCTCAACATGCCCGAGAGCCATCCCGCGCGCGCGATGCACGACACCTTCTACCTCAACGCTGCCGAAGGCGAGGAGGCGAAGGTGCTGCGCACCCACACCTCGCCGGTACAGATCCGCACGATGATGAACCAGGAGCCGCCGATCCGCATCATCGCGCCCGGCCGCGTCTATCGCTCGGACTGGGATGCGACGCACACGCCGATGTTCCACCAGATCGAGGGGCTGGTGATCGACAAGGGGATCACGCTCGGCCATCTCAAATGGACGCTGGAGACTTTCCTGAAAGCCTTCTTCGAACGCGACGACATCGTGCTGCGACTGCGCCCGAGTTATTTCCCGTTCACCGAACCCTCGGCCGAAGTCGATGTCGGCTACACCACGGTCAAGGGGCGCCGCACGCTCGGCGGGTCGGAGGGCTGGATGGAGCTGCTCGGCAGCGGGATGGTCCACCCCAAGGTGATCGCCGCGTGCGGGCTCGATCCGAACGAATGGCAGGGCTTCGCGTTCGGCGTCGGGGTCGATCGGCTGGCGATGCTCAAATACGGCATGGACGATCTGCGGCCGTTCTTCGAAGGCGATGCGCGCTGGCTGAAGCATTACGGCTTCTCGGCGCTCGACGTGCCCACGCTGAGCCAGGGGGTGGGGGCATGACCAATACCCGTCGCCCCGGCGCAGAGGCACCCAGCAAAGTATTACTTTGCTGGGACCCCGAAGGCCGGGGCCGCCCCGTTGCCGCGCGCAACCCAAGCCTCATAGCGACCCCGGCCTCCGCTGGGGTGACGGATGGTGTGAAATGAAGACCACGCTCGGCTGGCTCAAGCAGCATATCGACACCGACGCCACGTTCGACACGATCGTCGAGACGCTGACGCGGATCGGCCTCGAAGTCGAAGGCGTCGTGATTCCCGGCGCCAAGCTCGCCGCGTTCAAGGTGGCCAAGGTGCTCAGCGCCGCGCCGCACCCGCAGGCGGACAAGCTGCAAGTGCTCTCGGTCGATGCCGGTGACGGCCCGATCCAGGTGGTCTGCGGCGCGCCCAACGCGCGTGCCGGGATGCTCGGCGTGTTCGGCCCGTCGGGCGCCACCGTGCCCTCGAACGGGATGGTGCTGAAGGTCGCGGCGATCCGCGGCGTCGAATCGAACGGCATGATGTGCTCGACGCGCGAGCTCGAGCTGGGCGACGACCATGACGGCATCATAGAGCTTCCCGCCGATGCGCCGGTCGGCACCGCCTATCCCGATTATGCGGGGCTCAACGACCCGGTGATCGACATCAACGTGCTGCCCAACCGCCCCGATTGCATGGGCGTGCGGGGCATTGCGCGCGATCTGGCCGCGGTCGGCCTCGGCTCGCTCAAGCCGCTCGCCGAAGTGTATCGTATGACCAGCCTCGACCCCGTCACGGGCGAAGGCACGCCGCCGGAGGTGCGCATCGAAGACAGCGAAGGTTGCCCAGCCTTCTATGCGCAGAACGTCTCGGGCGTGACCAACGGCACCGCGCCGGCATGGATGAGCGGCTTCCTCACGGCGATCGGGCAAAAACCGATCTCCGTGCTGGTCGACATCACCAATTTCGTGTCGATCGATCTTGGCCGGCCGCTGCACGTCTATGACCGCGCGAAGCTGTCGGGCGCGCTCGTCGCGCGGCGCGCCCACGATGGCGAGCAGATGCTCGCGCTCAACGGCAAGAGCTACACGCTCACGCCCGACATGACGGTGATCGCCGACGATGTCGCCGCGCACGATATCGGCGGCATCATGGGCGGCGAGGAGTCGAGCGTTTCGGCTGGCACCACCGACGTGCTGATTGAATGCGCCTTCTTCGATCCCGACCGGATCGCGCGCACCGGCCAGAAGCTCGCGCTGACCAGCGACGCGCGTCAGCGCTTCGAGCGCGGCGTCGATCCGGCATTCCTCGACCAGGGCCTCGCGATCGCGACGTATCTCGTGATCGAGCATTGCGGCGGCACGCCGAGCGCAATCACGCGCGCCGGCCAGCCACCGCTTGAGCCGCGCGCCGTGGCCTACGATCCGGCGCGCGCGGAAACCTTGGGCGGGCTCGCCATCCCGGCCGAGCGGCAGAAGCATATCCTCGAACGGCTCGGTTTCGCGGTCGCCGGCGACTGGAGCGTCACCGTGCCGACCTGGCGTCGCGACGTCGGCGGAGCGGCCGATCTGGTCGAGGAAGTGATCCGGATCGAGGGCATCGACCATGTCCCGGCCACGCCGCTGCCGCGCACCGCCGGTGTTGCCAAGCCGACCGCCACGCCCGAGCAGAAGCTCGAAAGCCGCGCCCGCCGCGCCGCGGCGGCGCGCGAGCTCAACGAGACGATCACCTGGAGCTTCCTGTCGGAGGCACAGGCGACCGCGATCGGCGGGGCTGCCTGGACGCTGGCCAATCCGATCAGCGAGGAATTGAAAGTCATGCGGCCGTCGCTGCTGCCGGGCCTGTTCGCCGCGGCCGAGCGCAACATGAAGCGCGGCGCGGCCGGCGTGCGGCTGTTCGAGATCGGGCGTCGCTATCTCGCCGATGGTGAGCATCTCACGCTCGGCGTCGTCCTGGCGGGCGAGAGCCGCGCGCGCGGCTGGCAGGACGGCAAGGCCAAGGCGTTCGATGCGTTCGATGCAAAAGCCGAAGCGCTGGCGCTGCTGGCGGCGGCGGGCGCGCCGGTCGAGAATCTGCAGGTGATGGGGGATGCTGGCGAAGCGTGGCATCCGGGCCAGTCGGGCACGTTGCGGCTCGGTCCGAAGACGGTGCTGGCGGCGTTCGGCATGGTTCATCCGCTCACGTGCCGCGCATTCGATCTCGACGGCCCGGTCGCGGCAGTCGAGCTGTATCTCGATGCGCTCCCGGCCAAGCGCTCGGCGAGTTTCGCGCGGTCGGCTTATGCGCCGCCGCCGCTCCAGGCGGTGCGGCGCGACTTCGCGTTCCTGGTGCCCGAGAGCGTCGCTGCGGATGCGCTGGTGCGCGCGGTCAAGGGCGCCGACAAGGCAAGCATCGTCGCCGCGCGGCTGTTCGACGTGTTCACCGGCGCGGGGGTCGAGCCGGGGCACAAGAGCCTCGCGATCGAAGTGACGTTGCAGCCCGGCGAGAAAAGCTTTGCCGAGGCGGATCTGAAGGCGATCGCCGACAAGGTCGTCGCGGCGGCGGCGAAGCTGGGGGCGAGCTTGCGGGGGTAAACCCCACCCACCGACCGTCACCTCGGCCTCGAGCCGGGGTCCACCGCCGTCCGCGACGATCGGCCGTAGGACGCGCGGCACGGTGGATGCCGGGACAGGCCCGGCATGACGCTGAAAGATTTGGATTGAAGGACATTATTGATGCCTGAAGCTGCCCTGATCGAAATCGCCTCGACTGATCTCTCCGCCGCGATCAACCCCTATGGCGCGGAACTCACGCACCTGCGCGACGCCGCGGGCCGCGAGCTGATGACCGACGCCAACCCGGCCTTCTGGCGCGGCCATGCGCCGATCCTGTTCCCGATCGTCGGCGCGCTCCATGGCGACACGCTCCGCCTCGATGGCGAGCGCTACACGATGGGCAAGCACGGCTTCGCACGCCGCAGCACCTTCGTGGTGGTCGAACACAGCGCAACGCGCGCAGTGTTCCTGCTCGAGGACAGCGCCGAGACGCTGGCAATCTATCCGCGCCGTTTCGCCCTGCGCCTGACCTATGCGATCGACGGCGCGACGCTGTCGGTCACCGCCGAGATAGAGAATCGCGAAACCGCGCGCGTTTTGCCGGCGAGCTTCGGCTTCCACCCGGCCTTCGCCTGGCCGCTGCCCTATGACAAACCGCGCGCCGCGCACCGCATCGTTTTCGCCGCCGACGAGCCCGAGGCGCTGCGCACGCTGACCGCCGACGGACTGATCCTGCCCGACGAGCGCGCCTCGCCGCTCGACGACGCCCGCACGCTCCACTTGCGCGACGACCTGTTCGACAACGACGCGCTGATCTGGGACGCGGTCCGCGCACAAAGCGTGCGCTACGGCGCCGATACCGGCCCGCAGCTGCGCGTCGATTTCCCCGATACGCCCAAGCTCGGCATCTGGACCAAGCCCGGCGCGGCGTATGTCTGCATCGAACCGTGGCACGGCATTGCCGACCCACGCGGGTTCGAAGGCGATTTCACCGCCAAGCCGGGCGTGTTCGCGCTCGCGCCCGGCGAATCGAAGACCTGCGCGATCCACGTGACGCTGGAGCCGTAAGCCGCTATCGCGCAGCCCATGAATCATACTTCCGACCGCCGTACCTTCGCGATCATCTCTCACCCGGATGCCGGCAAGACCACACTCACCGAAAAGCTGCTGCTGTTCGGCGGCGCGATCCATCTCGCCGGTGAAGTGAAGGCGCGCGGCCAGAATCGCCGCGCGCGCTCGGACTGGATGAAGATCGAGCAGCAGCGCGGCATCTCGGTCACCTCGTCGGTGA
>CAXTEO010000070.1:0-22215 GCA_964243205.1 uncultured Sphingomonas sp. | reverse complement strand
GCGCACGCCGAACTTCGGCCGCAAGTCGCTCAACGAGATCAAGGAAGTGCTGTCGAGCATGGGTCTCCGCCTCGGGATGGAAATCCCGGGCTGGCCGCCCGAGAACATCGAAGAGATGGCCAAGAAGCTCGAACAAGAGATCATGGGCTGAGCCGCACGGGATTAGTGCAAGCTAATCCCGAGACGGCGCAAGCCCGGCCGGCGGGCTTCAGCCCGTCCGACGACGCGGCTTTGCCGCGGCGGGCCAGACGAAAGTCACACCACGATGGTGTGACTTTCGTGCGACTTTTCGGGTTTGGGCGGTGGCCCGTTTTGCACCGCCTGCTCTGGGGTACCTCGCACGGCCCCTTAACGAACGAAGGAAATCAACATGCGTCATCGCGTAGGCGGTCGTAAACTTCAGCGCACTTCGGCTCACCGTATTGCCCTGTTCCGCAACATGTCGGCAGCACTGATCAAGCACGAGCAGATCACCACCACCGTCGCCAAGGCGAAGGAACTGCGCCCGTATGTCGAAAAGCTCGTCACGCTCGCCAAGAAGGGTGGTCTCAGCAACCGCCGCCTGGCGCACGCTCGGCTGCTGGACGATGCGCAGCTGGTCAAGCTGTTCGACGTGCTGGCCACGCGCTACGCCGATCGCAACGGCGGCTACACCCGCGTGATCAAGGCCGGTATCCGCATGTCGGACGCTTCGCCTATCGCGATCATCGAATTCGTCGACCGCGACGTCAGCGCCAAGGGTCAGGATTCGGGCCCGGCGATGAACGACGGCGAGTTCGACGACGCCGCATAAGCGCTGCCGCTTTGCGGATTGGAAAAGGAGTCACGCTCGGTAGAGTGTGGCTCCTTTTCGCGTTTGGAAGTCCGACATGCGCTTGATCCTGCCGCTGATCGCTCTCGTCCTCGCGGCTCCCGCGCAAATACAGGCCCAAAGCATGAAATATCCCGAGACCCGCCGCGTATCCCAGGTGGACGAGCAGTTCGGCGTGAAGGTCGCCGATCCGTATCGCTGGCTCGAGAACGACGTCCGCACCGACGCGGAAGTGGCGAAATGGGTCGCCGACGAAAACGCCGTGACCAACGCCTATCTCGCGACGCTTCCCGGCCGCGACATCTTTGCGGCGCGGCTGAAGCAGCTGCTCGATTACGAGCGCTTCGGCGTGCCGGTGAAGAAAGGCGGGCGCTATTTCTATGCGCGCAACGCCGGCCTGCAGAACCAGGCGGTGCTGTACGTGCGCGACAGCGTCAACGGCGAAGGTCGCGTGCTGATCGATCCCAATGGCTGGTCGAAGGACGGCGCGACCGCGCTCGCCGAATGGAGCCCGTCGGAGGACGGCACCAAATTGCTCTATGCGGTACAGGATGGCGGGTCCGACTGGCGCAGCGTCAAGGTGCTCGACGTGGCGACCGGCGCGATCAGCGATCCGATCGAATGGGTGAAATTCTCCGGCCTGTCCTGGGCGAAGGACGGCGCGGGCTTCTATTATTCGCGCTTTGCCGCGCCCGCCGAGGGCGCCAAGTTCCAGGCGCTCAACGAGAACCAGCAAGTCTATTTCCATAAGCTCGGCACGCCGCAAAGCGCCGATGCGCTGGTCTACGCCACGCCCGACAAGCCCAGACAGGGCCATGACGCGACGGTGACCGACGACGGCAAGTGGTTGGTCATCACCACGCATGAGGGAACCGACAATCGCTACGAGATAACGGTGATCGATCTCACGGCGCCCAGGCCGGCCCCGCGCACGATCTTCAAGGGCCTGCAGAACCAATGGTCGTTTGCCGGCAATGTCGGCGGCACTTTCTACTGGCTGACCAACAAGGACGCGCCGCGCCTGCGTATCGTATCGACCAACCTGTACGTACGCTCGGCCGAAGTCCCCGAACATGAGGTCGTGCCGCAGGGCAAGGACGTGCTCGACGGCGCAGCGATCATCGGTGGCAGGCTGATCCTGTCCTATCTGGCGGACGTGAAGAGCGAGATCCGCCGCTATACGCTGGACGGCAAGCCCGATGGCATCGTGCCGCTTCCCGGCATCGGCGACGCCGGCGGGTTCGGCGGTGATGCCGACGATAGCGAGACGTTCTTCGCCTTCACCAGCTTTGCGACCCCGACGACCGTCTATCGCTACGACGTGACGACCGGTCAGGCGACGCCCTGGGCGGCGCCGAAGGTCGCCTTCGACCCGTCGCGCTACGCGGTCGAGCAGCGTTTCTACGCATCGAAGGACGGCACCAAGGTCCCGATGTTCTTGATCAAGCGCAAGGATGTGACCGGCCCGGCGCCGACCTTGCTCTACGCTTATGGCGGCTTCAACATCTCGGTGACCCCGGCTTTCTCGGCGACGCGCATCGCGTGGCTGGAGCAGGGCGGGGTGCTCGCGGTCGCCAATATCCGTGGCGGCGGCGAATATGGCAAAGCATGGCACGATGCCGGCCGCCTCGCCAACAAGCAGAACGTGTTCGACGATTTCATCGCGGCGGGCGAATATCTCAAGCGCGAGCATATCACCGGTGCCGATCAGCTCGCCATTCAGGGCGGGTCGAATGGCGGGCTGCTAGTAGGCGCGGTGACCAACCAGCGGCCAGACCTGTTCGCGGCGGCTTTGCCGGCGGTGGGTGTCATGGACATGCTGCGCTTCGATCGCTTCACGGCGGGTCGCTATTGGGTCGACGATTACGGCTATCCGGCGAAGGAAGCCGATTTCAGGACGCTCTACGCCTATTCGCCATACCATAATATCCGGGCGGGCAAGCCGTATCCGGCGATTCTGGCGGAGACTGCTGACACCGACGACCGCGTCGTGCCGGGGCATACGTTCAAATATACCGCGGCGTTGCAGGCGGCAGACCTGGGGCCGAAGCCGCGGCTAGTGCGGATCGAGACGCGCGCGGGGCATGGCTCTGGCAAGCCGACCGACAAGGTGATCGCCGAGACGGCCGATGCGTGGGCGTTCGCGGCGAAGTGGACCGGGTTGAGCGTCAGGCCGGTGGAGTGAGGTAGCCGCTCCCGTCTCTAAACAGCGCTTTCCCGGCGGAGCCCGACTATATCGACCTTCGCTCCTGGGCCCCGGCCTTCGCCGGGGAAGTGAAGAAGGAAGGCACGCATAGTCAGGCGTCGGCTGGCGCGTCTTCCCGCCACACCAATAATTGATGCCCGTCATGCACCCCGGTGATCCGCAGCTCCGCTCCTGCGGGCAGATCGAGCGGCGTGTCGAACGGATAGAATTGCGCGCCCCAATGCGACTTCGCCGCGGGGCCGGGGCGGTTCTCGTACGTGACCGCATCGTCCAGTTGCAGCCGGATCCACTGCACGATCCCGCCCACCGGCCCGCCGTCTGCAACCAGCGTGACGCTCGCGCGGTGCGGCTCGCGCGCCGCCTTGCCGGTGAAATCGAACGACAGCAACGCGGCGACATCGCTGTGCAAGGTCAGCGTCGCGTCGCTCACCGCGACGTTGCGCGGCACCTGCGCCAACGCGTTGAAGCCGTCGAGATCGAACCCCGCGACTTCGCTCATCCGCATGTCGTCCGCCATCGCCCAGCTGCCAAGCGCGATCATCACGTCGCCGCCCGCCGGGATCATCTGCCCGCCGGGCGCAAGCAGCCGAGTCGCGGCATCGGCCAGCGTCTTCAGCACGCCCTCGGCCAGCAGATTGTTCGATACGATCTCCGAGACGATCACGTCGGCGCGGCCTTCCAGATCCGATTCCAGGTCGAGATCGGTGGAATTGCCCGTCACGACGCGGATCCGGTCGCCATAGCCGTTCGCGGCGACGATCGTGCCGGCAATGTCCGCGATCGCGGGATTTTCCTCGCACGCCACCACGCGGCCAGCGCCGGCACGCGCCGCCATCATCGACAGCAAGCCGCTGCCCGCGCCGATGTCGAGCACATGCGTGCCCGGCGTGATCGCACGGCGCAGCGCGGCGTCGAACGCGGCGTTGCGCGGCTCGTCGCGCAGCATGTTGAAATGCCAGCGCGGCACGCTCTGGCCGATCACTTGCTGCGTCCGCGCCGCCACCTCCGTATCGTCGGGCTCTTGGGCGCGCGCCTGCATTGCAAGCGCATAGACGCGCCCGCGCAAGCCGATCTTTGCGGCCAGGCCGGCAAGCCCCGCGAGCTTGCGCCCGTCCCGGCCCGCGGCCGTCACCATCGGTTCGAAGCCGGCGCGCGCCGCCGCCTTCAGATAGTCGTCGGTCATTCCGGTTCCCAAAGCTCTTCCAACGCGCGGCGCATCTGCTATCTGGCGGCATGACCCATCCGACCGACTCCATCCTCATCGTCGATTTCGGCAGCCAGGTAACGCAATTGATCGCGCGGCGCGTGCGTGAGGCCGGCGTGTACAGCGAGATCGCTCCGTTCACCACCGCCGATGCGGCCTTTGCGCGAATGGCGCCGAAGGGCGTGATCCTGTCGGGCAGCCCGGCCTCGGTGCTCGACGCGGGTTCGCCCCGCATTCCGCAAGCGATCCTCGACAGCGGCGTGCCGATCCTGGGGATCTGCTACGGCCAGCAAGTGCTGATGCACCAGCTCGGCGGCAGCGTAACGCTGGGCGAAAGCGGCGAATTCGGCCATGCCGTGATCGAAGTGACCGATGCATGCGCCTTGTTCGACGGTGTATGGAAGACCGGCGAGAACCACACCGTGTGGATGAGCCATGGCGACAAGGTCACCGCGCTCGCACCCGGCTTCCGCCCGGTCGCGGTCAGCCCCGGCTCCCCGATCGCGGTTGTCGCCGACGAGACGCGCAAATATTATGCGACGCAGTTCCATATGGAAGTCGCGCACACCCCCGACGGCGCCAAGCTGATTGCCAATTTCGCGCGCCATGTCTGCGGGCTGACCGGCGACTGGACGATGGCCGAATTCCGCGCCGCCAAGGTCGCCGAGATCCGCGCGCAAGTCGGCAAGGGGCGGGTGATCTGCGGCCTGTCGGGCGGCGTCGACAGCGCCGTCGCGGCGGTGCTGATCCACGAAGCGATCGGCGAGCAGCTCACCTGCGTGTTCGTCGACCACGGCCTGATGCGCACCGGCGAGGCCGAGCAGGTCGTCGGCCTGTTCCGCAACAGCTACAATATCCCGCTGGTGCATGTGAATGCGGAAGAGACCTTCCTCGCTGGCCTCGCCGGCGAGACCGACCCCGAGCGAAAGCGCAAGTTCATCGGCGGCGCGTTCATCGACCTGTTCGAGGAAGAAGCGCGCAAGGTCGGCGGCGCCGATTTCCTGGCGCAGGGCACGCTCTACCCAGATGTGATCGAGAGCGTCAGCTTCACCGGCGGCCCCTCGGTGACGATCAAGAGCCACCACAATGTCGGCGGCCTGCCCGAGCGGATGAACATGCAATTGGTCGAGCCGCTGCGTGAGCTGTTCAAGGACGAAGTTCGCGTGCTCGGCATGGAGCTCGGCCTGCCGCAGGCGTTCGTTGGGCGGCATCCATTCCCCGGGCCGGGCCTTGCGATCCGCATTCCGGGCGAGGTGACCCAGGAGCGCTGCGACATATTGCGCAAGGCCGATGCGATCTATCTCGAGGAAATCCGCGCGGCGGGCCTCTACGACACGATCTGGCAGGCGTTCGCGGTGCTGCTGCCGGTGCGCAGCGTCGGCGTGATGGGCGACGGGCGTACCTACGACAATGTGCTGGCGCTGCGCGCCGTCACCTCGACCGACGGCATGACCGCCGAGGCGTTCCAGTTCCCCGGCGATTTCCTGCCGCGCGTCGCGACGCGGATCGTCAACGAGGTGAAGGGCATCAACCGCGTGACCTACGACTATACGTCGAAGCCGCCCGGTACGATCGAGTGGGAGTGATCAAGTCGAAATCCTGCGGAGCAGGATTTCGACTTGATCACTCGGCGCCGCGAGGCGCCGCCGCGTGGTGCACTCGGCCGTAGAGCCTTTACTGCGTCTTCTTGAACAGATCCTGGAAGATGAGCGGCCCCCAGACGCGGCCGCGTGCGTGGACCAGCGCGCCGCCCCCAGCGAACGTGCCCAGCGCGACCGGCGCGAAGCCGAGGTCCTTGGCCAGGGCCGCCACGGGCGCGAACGCATCCTCGTCGTCGCTCGCCAGAAACACCACGCGATGGCCGCCCGCGACGACCGGATCGCTCGCTAGCGTTGCCGCGATCAGGTGGTTGAAGCCCTTCACGACCTTGGCGCCGGTGAATGCCTGTGCCACGAATGCCGACGACAGCAGGCCGTCGAGCTCCTCGAGCGGCGCCTGCGAGTTCATCGCGTCGATGACGATCTTGCCTTTCCAACTCGGCAGCGCCTTCGCGATGTCGCGATGCTGGTCGAACGGGACCGCCAGGATGATCGTATCGGCGTCGAGCGCCTCCCGCAGCGACTTTGCGACGACCTTGGGGCCGATTGCCCGAGCCTGTGGCGCAAGTGATTCGGGCGGGCGGTGGCTCGCGACGGTCACGTCGATGTTCTTGCGGGCAAAGGCGTGGGCCAGAGCCTGGCCGATCTTGCCGAATCCGATGATTGCATAGCTCATGATATTTCTCCGTTCCGTGGTGATGGGAATTGCCCGGCGCTCGACGGCGCCGGGCGAATGCGTCAGAGTTGGGCGAGGCCGCCGTCGACGGCCAACTCGCTGGCGGTCATGAAGCTGCTGTCCGCCGATGCGAGAAAGGCCGCCGCCGCGCCGATTTCCGTCGGGTCGGCCATGCGCTGGAGCGGCGTCATTGCGGCGAAGACCTTCTGGCCCTCTTCGCCGAGCGCTTCCTTCGCAAGGTCGGTCGCGGTCGCGCCGGGCGAGAGTACGTTCACGCGGATGCCGGTGCCCTTCAGATCTTCCGCCCAGGTCCGTGCCAGGTTGCGCACCGCCGCCTTGCTCGCGCTGTAGGCGGTCATCCCCGGCGCGCCCGTGGTGCCGGCGCTCGATCCGGTCAGGATGATCGAACCGCCCGCGCGCATCAGCGGCAGCGCCTTTTGCACCGTGAAGATCGTACCCTTCACATTGGTGTCGAAAGTCTCGTCGATATGCGCTGCGGTGATTTCGCCGAGACGAAGCTGGCTCCCCGCGCCGGCATTGGCGAAGACGATGTCGAGGCTTCCGCGCTCGGCCTTCACCGCTGCGTAAAGCCGGTCGAGATCGGCCAGATCGGAGACCGAGCCTTGCACCGCGCGGGCATTGGGCCCGAGCTCGGCTATAGCGGCGTCGAGCGCCTCCTGCCGGCGACCGAAGAGGAAGACGAGAGCGCCCTCCTCGATGAAGCGCTTCGCTGCGGCGCGGCCGATGCCGGTGGCGCCGCCAGTGATGACGGCGACCTTGCCTTCGAGCTTTCCCATGACTTGTCCGTCCATCCTTGGTTGTTCGGGGGACGCCCCGAGAAACGGAAGATGGTGTTGCAGCGGTCGGGCGTTGAGTGCGGAAAAGCGCATATCGGTGGTGCGCAAACGATCCGCTTGGCCTCGAATAAGGCTTTGGAACACGCATCAGGCGGTGCAGGATCGCACCATGATCGACTGGGACGACGTTCGCTACTTTCTTGCCGTCGCGCGCGGAGGCTCGGTGCGCGCTGCGGCCGGGCGCCTCGGGGTGAACCACTCGACCGTACTGCGCCGCATCGCGCAGCTTGAGGCGCGGCTCGGCGCGCAAATGTTCGCGAAACTGCCGTCGGGCTATCGCCTGACGGCCGCGGGCGAGGAAGTGCTCGAGCTCGCGACCCAGATGGAGGCATCGTCGCACCAGCTCGAGACGCGCGTCTTCGGGCGCGACCAGAGCGTGCGCGGCCTGCTGCGGGTGACGCTGGCGCCGCCGCTGGCGACCCACTTGCTGATGCCGGACTTTGCCGATTTCGCGCGCCTGCATCCCGACATCGAGATGGAGATCCTGTCGTTCGGCGAGCTGGCCAATCTGACCAACCGTGAGGCCGACGTGGCGATCCGCGTCGTCTACGACCGCACGACCCTGCCGCTCAACCTCCACGGGCTGAAGGGGCCCGATCTGGCCGGCGGCGTCTACATCGCGCGCGATCGCCTCGCCGCATGGCGGGCGGGCGCGCGCGATCCGCTGCGGTGGATCGTCATCAGCATGCACGGCATTCCGGACTGGGCCGGCGCGGGCGACATTGGCGCCTCGGGTGTCCCTTTCAGGACAACCGACGCTGGCGCGCAGATCGTCGCCGTGCGGCAAGGGCTCGGGATCACGACGCTGCCATGCTTCGTCGGCGATGCCGACCCGCTGCTGGAGCGGGTGCCGGGCGCCGACCTGCACGTCTACGGAACGCTCTGGCTGCTCACGCAAGGGGAGACGCGCAAGACGAAGCGCGTGCGGCTGTTCACCGAATTCGCAGCGCGCCGGCTCGCCGCTTACGCGCCGCTGCTTGCGGGCCTGTCCGTCGAAACGGCGTCGCGCGATCCGCGGACATGACGCCGCAGCGCCGTTACTTCACCCGAACCCGGAACTTGATGGAAAAGGTCGTGCCGAACAGTTGCGAGCCCCCGGCGACCACCCGGATCTTGTTGACATTGGCATCGCAGCCGGTGGCATCGGCCACTGGCCGGTATTTCCATGTCACGCCGTTATCGTTGGAAAAGCTCAGGCTGTCCGCATCGTCGGCGAAGTTGGTGAAGGCATAGGTGAGCAAGCTCAGCCCCGAGCTGAACGATACCGGGCCGGAGTTGAGCAAGCCATAATCGGTCACGCGCAGCTTGGTGTTGGCCGGGATCGAATCGGTGAAAGTCACGCCGGCGATCGTCGTGGCGACCGAATTCGGATTCTGGATGCTGATCGTATAATCGACCTCGGCCCCGGGGACCGCCTTCGGGCCGACATCTCCTTGCGGATCGGAAACGACCTGCGACGTCTTGGTGACGACCAAAGCGGCGGCGAAAGCGGGCGTAGCGCTCATGAGCGCGAGCGCGAGCGGGAGGATTCGGCTGCGCCGCGTCATTTGCCAGCCCCCGACAATCCCGCGGCGCTGCCGAGGAAGCTCTGTTCGAGCCGCAGCCGCAAGGTGAGATAGGGACCTTTGCGGGTCCAGCGCGCCGCCTGGAAATCGCGATCGTCGAAACCCGCCACATTATAGCCCGCGGTCACCCAGATGTTGGCTGCCGGCGAAGCGCCGACCGAGGGACCCGCGGAATAAGCGAGCGTCTTGCTGCTCCACCTATGCTGCACGCTGACATTGCCGCCGAGATCGAAATGCGGTCCGACGTCCTTGCGCACTTCGACGCCGATCACGTCGATAAAGCCGGAGACGGTCTCGTCGGCGTATCGGCCAGCGACATATTTGGCGCCGTAATAGCCAGTCGCCTCCAGGCCGTGACCGTTGCCCTCGTTCCCCGTGCGATAATTGAGCGCGAGATTGTTGATCGCGCGCGAGGTCGTCTGGTCGCCCGCGGCGAAGGTGGGCACCGCGAGGCTGTTGGTCGACAGCGCGCCGACGCCGGCGCCCTCGTGGCGCAGTTCGAACCGTTCGAGCAGCGACCAGCGGCTGTCGAGCGGCCGCAGCACGAAGGCGACGTCCGCTTCGGCCGAGGTGACCAGCGCGCCATTGGCCTGGGTGATGCGATAGCCCCGGATGCTCGAGGCGAGCGTGCTGCCCTTGCCGAGCGTGCGCAGCAGGTTGCTGGTCACGCCATAGCGCTTCTCGTCCGTGCCGGTGCGGTATTCGAGCCGGCCGTTCCACGACCAGAGGGTCGAGCGGAACGTCGCACCGAAGGTCAGCGCGGTGAAATCGCCGTTGAGCCCGTTCTGCGCGGTCGAGCCGCCGCCGGCCGCGAGCGGCTGGAACGGATTGATGTCGCCGGTCCGGGCCGCCTGGCCGCTGACCGTCTTGCTCGAATCGACCGTGCCGTCGATCGTCCAGTGCCGGCCGAGCGGCAGCGACTGGCTCATGCCGTATTGCGCGAAGCTGCGCGTGCCGTTCTCGTCGAACTTGCCCTGGTTGAGCGTCGTCAACAGATGCGCACCGGCCCAGGGGGAGATATCGAACCCCAGCCGCGCGGTGTGCGCGGTGAAGGTCTTGCCCCTGGCCAGCTCGACGTCGCCGATCAGCCGCACGCTCTTGGTGATGCGCCATGTCGCGCCGAACTGCTGCCGGGCGGGGAAGTCGACGCTGGCATCATCTCCGCCGAGCGCGATCTGGCTTTGCCCGGTCAAGGCCACCTTGCCGCCGAGCAGATCGTGCGAACCGCCGAGCGTCAGCAAGGTCGAGCGCCGCTCCACCCCGGTGGCGTCGCGATCGGAGGCGAACTGCCCACCGACATAGATGAGGCCGGTGTCGCGGCGATATTCGAGCCGGGCATCGCCCGCCATGCGACGGCCATCGCCGGTCAGATCCTCCTCGTACCAGCCCGAGACCTTCGCCTGCAGCTGCTGGGTGATGCGCAGCCGCGCGTCGATGCCGGTCTTCTGCGTGCCCGCCTCGCCGAAATTCTGTTGTCCGAGGCCGAAATTCTCGCTCTGGCGATGATAATAGGCAAGCATGTCGAGCCAGCCGCCATGATGCTCGGCTTCGAGCAGATAGGCCTGGTCGGCGGTGAGCCCTTGGCGACCGCCGGTCGCCGCCTCGACGCGGATCTCGGTGTCGCGCAGCGGGTGGATCTTGAGGTCGATCCCCGCGACGGTCGCCTTGCCGACCGATTCGTCGCGCAGCAGGCTGGCGCCGATTTCGATCGTCTTGCCAATCTTTACCGCGGCGCGGCCGCCCGCGGCGAGCGTACGCGTGCCGTTCTCGGTCTCGTAATCGACGACGATGAAGACCGGATTGAGCGCGCTGTCGCGGCTCAGGATCGGTTCGCGGAAGAGGATCGTGCCGGCTTGCGAATCGATGTCGTAGTCGATGTGGCGCACCATCTGGCGCGTGTCGACGATCTTGTCCGAGCGATAGCGGTCGCGCGTCTCGATCCGCAATTTGTCGCTGTTGGCGACGATGTCGTTCGCCGACAGGCGATACGGGCCCGACAGGCCGTTGCCCTGGATTTCGTCGCGACCGTAAAGCTGGTCGTCCTTGGCGGCAAAGGCGGTGGCGTGGACGCGGCCGGTGCCGAGTTCGGCCTTGAGGCCGCTCATCGTGCGGCTGTAGCGTGCGAGCTTGGTGTCGGTCAGGCCGGTCTCGAAATCGCCGTACAGCGCATAGAATTGCCGTCGTTCGAGCCGCAGATACAATTTGCCCTGGGTCGGCGCGTCATAGGCCTGCTGCGTGCCGTCGCCATAGACGGTGTAATAGCGATTGGGGTCGATCGTGCCGAGCAGGCCGCGGTCGCGGTCGAGCTTGCGGTCGCTGTCGTACGACATGGTCAGCAGCCAGGACCCCTTGATCCGGCCCTTCGCATAGAGCGCGAGCTGGCCGTCGGTGACGACGTCGTGACTGCTTCGTCCGAGCCCCTTTGCGCGCGACAGCGTGTCGTATCCGACGCTGCCCTTGCCGAAGCCGACCACGACCCATTTGCCGGCCGGTGCCGACAGCCAGGTCTTGATCTCGCTATCCTGCGTCAACGTATCCTGTTTGGTGGTGATTACGATCCGCACCGCGCCCGGCTGGCGAGTCGGTTCGAGTGCGACGAATGCCAGCCCATCGTCGCCAACGACATGCGCAAGCGTCTTGGCACGTTCGATCCCGGCGAGCTGACGCCCCTGCTGCGCGCCGGCTTCCTGCGCGGCGAAATAAGGGGAGTCGACGCGGTAGGGGACGGGCGTGCCGGCGCGGACCGGTCTGCCGTCGCGATCGGTCACGCGCACCGCGATCAGCGGCCGGGTGATGCCGTCGGCGGTCGGGCGCGAGGCCGCTGCCACCAAAGTCGCCCGCGACGGCGTGTTGGCGTAATGTACAATACGCGTCAGCGTGGTGGTGACCGCACCGTGGGCATCCAGCACCCTCGCTTCGAGCAGATTGTCGCCATCATGCAGCGCAAGACCGGTCCAGCGGGAAATCGCCACGCCGCGCGCGCGGTCCTCGTCCGACCCGTCGAAATTGAGCGGCTCGACCACGGCACCATTGAGCCGCAGCGCGACGCGCTGGCCCGGCGCATGCTTGATCACGACGCGCAAGACCGGCGCGCGGGGGTTGTGGTCGGCTTGCGGGAACAGCCAGTCGGTCCCTGGTGTCGCGGTGGCGAGCCAGTCGTCGCGATTGCCCGCGGCGATCGGATCGCTTTGCACCGTTATCGGCAGCGCATCGACCGCGGCGGCGGCAATGCCCGAGGGACGCAGCTGGAAGTCTACGCGCTGGAGGCTGCCGCCCAGGCCCTCGACGAAGCGGGAGGTGGCGCTTCCGGCCGAGCGAGTGTCGCGGTCGCACGTTACCGGCAGATAGCTTTTGGGAATGCTCGCCGGATCGATCGCGACGACGTGCGTGCCCGGGCGGACGCCCTCGAAGTGATACAGCCCTTCGCGGTCGGTCAGGACGTAGCTGCCGTCTTCCATCAGCAGGCGAATGCCGGATATGCCCTTGCGGCCGCGCGCGGGGTCGTTGCAATTCCCCTCGGTGATGCGTCCGATCACCGTCAATGCGTCGGTGAAGAGCAAGGCGTGGAGCCGGACCGGTGCGCTCGCCTCGTTGCTGCGCGGGAAGCCCGGGGCTTGTGCACTCGCGCGATTGATCGCCTCGCCGACCGGCGCGCCCGGTGTGACCTCGACCAGATAGGTGAAAGTCGCGGTGCCCCCGGCCACGATCGTGGGCAGGGTGAACCGCATGGTGCGGCCGTCAGCCGAGACCATTCCCTCGTTCGCGCCCCGCGTCGAGCCGACCTTGAAGCGCAGGCCGACCGGCAAGGCGTCGTCGATCGTGACGGTGTTGGCCGGGCTGCTCCCGATATCGCGCACATCGACGCGATACTGGATGAAGTCGCCGGGTGACGCATCGCGGATCGAGGCGGTCTTCTCGACCACCAGCGTGCCGGTGACGGCACCTGGCGGATCGACCGGATAATCCACCTGGATCGGCGCTTCGCCGGCCACCGTGAAGATCCGCCCGAACGATCCGTCGTTGAGGAGATAGGCGCCGTCCGGCCCGGCCACGCTGGCGAGCGCGGCCGGGGTCGCGGTCGACGGCGCGCTATATC
The DNA here is from genome assembly GCA_964243205.1 of uncultured Sphingomonas sp. Lineage (GTDB taxonomy): Bacteria > Pseudomonadota > Alphaproteobacteria > Sphingomonadales > Sphingomonadaceae > Sphingomonas. Next base: position 9,202 of record CAXTEO010000070.1, on the reverse strand, counting down.
CGGCAGGAGGGACGACCTGCAGGCGATATTGCCCGGCGGGAACCAGTGGAAAGCGGAACTGGCCGACATGGGCCGGATAGACATAGTCGCCCGAATCGGTGACCGTGCTGCCCGTCACCATGCTGCTGGGATAGGTGCTGACGCCGTCGTCGCCGGTCACCTTGGCCGGCAGCCCGGTCGTGGCATCGATCAGCGTGACGGTCGCCCCATCGAGCGGCGCGCCGGTGCGCGAATCGAACACATAGCCGAGCGGGTCGATCAGGATCGAAAAGGTCGAGCCATAGCTCGAATCGCTGCCGGTGAAGCTGAGCTTGATCGTGCCGCCCGTGCGCGAGTAGCTCGGATCGCAGGCCGACGTTGACGCGTCGCTCATCGCCGCCGGCACGGCACCCGCGAAGATGCCGGTATCGGGCCCGGTCTCGAGCAAGGTGACCTTCAGGTGCGTATCGCCACGGGTGAGGTCGATCGTCGCATTCTCGCGCTTCGTCGGATCGTGATTCTCGCCCGGTGCCTGCAACACCTGGATGAAGGGATTGTGCAGGTCGAGCGATTCAAGCGGCTCGGCGCGCGCGAATTCGTCGGCCGAAACCGGCGCGGGGAAGAATTCGAGCGCAGGCGAGGTGACGCATCGCTGCCCGCTGATGACATAGCCGTCGGGCAGGTGGCGGAAACTGAGCGCGGTCGGGATCTTGGTGCGATCCAGCGACACGGTGTTCGACACGATCGTCCGACTGCTGCCCGACGCCTCGTAGAGGAGCGACGCAGTATTGCGGATCGGCGTGCCCGTTTGTGCGGATGCCTGGCCTCCGCAGAGGCCGGCGATAACGCATGCAAGGGCGATCCCAAGGCTGAGAGAATGGATCCTGGCCATGGATGTACCGTCCCCGGCGCACGGGGGGGGGGAGGGAGGTGCGCCGGGGACGGATCCTTACGCGATCAGTTGATCGTCACGCGGAAGGAAGCGGCGAGCGGTATCAACGGGGTCAACGTGCCCAGCGGCGCGTGAACGGCGGTGCCGTCGAAGGTGCCGGTGCCGGTCTGCAGCAGGATGCAGGTACCGAGCGTGCCGGCAGTGCCGTAAACGATCGAATTGGCGACATAGGTCGTATTGGCGGGGATCGCGTCGGTCAGCGCAAGCCCGGTCGCCGTGCCGGGGCCGGCGTTGGTCGCGGTGATGCAATATTGCACCGTGGCGCCGGGGATCGCCTTGGGGAAGACGAGGAGATTGACCGGATCGCTGATGACGACCGACGTCTTGGCGATCGTGATCGCCGCATTGTCGATCGTATATTCGTTGAACGCGATCTTCTTGCCGTCGCGCAGCAGATCGGCAGTGAGCAATGGCCCGGCGGAATCGGCGAAGACGATATCGACCGTGTTCGGCGAATCTGCGGCGAGCGTCGAGGTCGCGACCACGTCTGCCCCGAGACCGGCGCTGCCGCCCTCGGCGACGATCGCGGTGAGCGCGACGATTCCGTTATGGATCCCGGCGGTATTGGGAATGTTGGCGACGATGAACACGTTGATCGTGGCATCCGGCGCGAGCTCGTTGATGTACGTCTGCGTGTCGGCCGCGTCGTAGATGTGGTTGTTGTTGCTGTCGACGAACACGCGCACGTTGGTCGGCGTGAAGTCGCCGGTCCCGAGCAGCGGAATGGTCAGCGCGCTCGTATCGGCCACCAGCCGGAAATCCTGCACCGCGTTGGTGTTGTTGGTGACGGTGAAGGTCGTCACCTGATCGGTCGTGTTGATCGCGACATAGGTCGGCGTGTTGACCGCCGCGACGGTGAGGTCGACCTTCTTATCGACCAGGAACGTCGCGGTGTTCGACGTCGCCGTCGCTGGCGAACCGCCGATCGTATAGGCCACGCTCGCCTGGTTGGAGATGGTCGTGCCGGACGTGGTGCCGGCCGGGACCACCACCTGCGCGAACGCCGGTGACGCTGCCAGCGCCGCGAGTGCCGCGCCGGTGAGGAGGGTGATGCGAGTACGAGCGGAGATCATGGCTTTATCCTGTTAGAGTTGCGGTCGAAATCATTTGAGGATGGCGCGGAAGGCGAGCTTGCCGCCGCTCCCGCCCGCGATCGGGGTGCCGAGGCGCCACCGCACGACGCGAACGTCGGTGTAGGCCGCGGCGCGCATCGCGCCGTCGGGGCCGCGCACGCGCAGCTGCGCGAGCGCGCCGAAGGCGTTGCCGTCGGTCGAGACTTCCGGGGCTGGGCTGCCTTCGGCGGGACCGGCATATTGCAGCTGTGCGGGGATCGGGTTGGCGACCACCACCCCGCTGGCCGGCTGTGCGCCGGTGTTGCGATATTCGAGGCGATAGACGACCCGGTCGCCCGGCAGGACTTTCGCCGCGGGTTTCAACACGGTCTGCGTGGTGCCGTCGGCACCGGGGAGACGCTGTTCGACCAGCACCTTGGAGGTGATTTCGATCGGCGCGGCAAAGGCCGGCACGGCGACGGACAGCGCGACCGCGCCGACCAGCAATTTCGGTGTCATGGATATGCTCCTCATTGGATGATGACCTTGAATTGGACGGTATGGGTCGCCGCGGCCGGCACCTCGCCGAGCGCCACGGCGATGCCGCTGCCGTCGAAGCGGCCGGCATCGCCGTCTGCCGCATCGGACAGGACGCCGCCGTCGAGGCTGAGACTGCCGGCAACGTAGGCCGTGCCGGTCGGGACCGGATCGACCAGCTGCGCGGCGTGAGCCCCCACGCCGAAGTTCGCGACGATCGTGTAGGTCACGGTGGCTCCCGGCGCGGGAACGGTCGTGTTACCTGGGCCGGCGACCTGTTGCGATTTGACGAGCGTGATCGGATCGGGGCCGCCGCCCGCGGTCACCGCCAGCGTGAAGGTCAGTGCGGACGTGGCGCCGGTCGGGCCGACCAGCGCATCGCCGCCGCCATCGCCGCGCGCGGGGAAAAGCGTACCCGGCGCGCCCGACCCGGTGAGCGCGGATCCGCGCACCGTCAGCGTACCCGCGGTGCCGGCCGTGTCGCCCCGCAGAAGGACGAGCAATGCGGTCGACTGTCCGGGCGCCAGCACCGGCGTGGTGCCGTTCAGCGCGACCGCAAGATCGACCGCCGGATCGAACGCACCGTCGCCGTTGCGATCGACCGCGAAACCGAGCGCGGTGGCGCCGGCATTTTCGATCCGGGCGTCGAGCACGAACGCTTCGCTGCCGTTGCCGCCATTGGTGAGCGTGAACGGGACCGCCGTGGCGCCGACCGGTATTTGCAGCGTGGTGGCAGGCGCCCGCAAGACGATGTCGAGCCGCTCGGCGACGGTGAGACGTGCCTGGTTCGACGGGATCGTGATCTGGTTCGCGTCGAGACCGGCAGTGACGGTCGCGACGTTGGTCACCGCCGTTCCCGCGACGGTGGGCGCTGGCAAGACCTGCGCTCTAGCCAAGGTGACCCAGCCGAAAGGCGTGAGTGCACAAGTATAAAGAAACAAATTGCGGCATTTCATCTGCCGCAATCGACGATCTGGCACGAAGTCGTGCGATCAATCGTACCAAGACCCCGTGAACAGATCAGGAAGTAATGTGTCGATAAGGGAGCGGTGCATGTCTTTTGCATTGCACCGTTGTATCGCGATATAGTGCAACGGAATGCTAATGGGGAGAAATGTAAACTTCTGGATTATATGTATATTTAGGCAAGAAATTCGCGATGTGTGCCGCCACGGCTGGCGCGATATTGTGCAGGGCGGCTCGATTGTACGTACATTTGCGCCACGCGCGCCCGATCCGAGCATTGGCGCTCAATGTGGTGCGGGATCCAGGCTGGTCACGACGATGATCGCGCCCTCCGAGGCATATTCGCCGCGCAGTTCCACGATCGACAATCGCACCGGGACCTCGCGGCCGGAATTGGCGAACAGGCATGTCTCGAGCCGGACCGGCCCGTGGCGGAGAAACACGGATTCGAGCGTCTGGTGGAATTCGGCGCGACGGCGCGGCGCGATGATCGCAGAGAATTTGGCGCGCCGCAGCGCTTCCTCGCTGAGCCCGATCATGTCACGCAGGACCGCGTCGGCACCTTCGACCATCTCGCGCGGCGAAATCCGTGCATAGCCGACACTGCCATCGACACCGATCGCCTTGATGATCGCCTGCTTGACGTCCGCCTGGCGGTTGGCCTCGACGTCCCCGGTGATGTCGCGAAAGACGATCGCGGCGCCTTCGGTGACGGAGAAGGTTTCGACATGCAGCCAGATCCCGGCCTTCGAGATCGAAGGCACGTCGGTCGCCGAGCGTTCGCCATTGGACAAGGTCCGCAAGATATTGCGGAGCGCGAAGGACTCCTTGAGGTGCGGCATGATGCGCTCGAGCGGCGCGCCTTCGATCTGCGCAGCGCAGACCTTGAAGAAATCGCAAGCGGCGGCGTTGACGCGCTGTACCGTCAGATTCTTGTCGACGATGATGACACAGTCCCGGAACCGGTCGAACAGCGCGGCCATGCTCTTGTAATGATCGTCCACGTACGCGTTGGTATCGGTATTGATCTCGGCGAAGGTGCGCGACGACATCAGGACATGCGTTTCACGACCATGGTTCGTGATCGTGACCGGCGTCTCGCTGGCGCGTTCGCGCCAGATACCGAAACTGCGGACGAAATCGGCGGCGGAAACGCGGTGCGAAGGAACGACATTGGAAAGCATCTCGAACAACCTCCGTACGATTTCGGGGAAATATTAACATACATTATAAGCACAAATTGCAGTCCATAGGTAAAGATAAAGCCGTCGTGCTTGGCAGCTTTCTCTACTTACGTAGTGCTGCCGTGCTTGGCTGATCGTGCGGCCAAAGAGAGCGGAGGGGTATTGTTGCGCTGCACAACAAAATTGCGAACTTGTCGAAATGTCGGGGTAATACGCACAATGGCGTCGCGCGATACGGTGCTGGCGACGACGAGATCGCGCGCAAGCCGTATGCATGTCGGCAGGAAGGCATGCCTAATTGTGTCAGACCTTTCCGCCGGATGATGCCACAAGCGCCGTTCGCTCCCGAGAAGCGCGGGGGTTTTCTCCGGCGGTCGCGGCGCGCTAAGATTGCTCGTGCCGTGGCGGCGCATATCCCGGGGGAACGATGGCAGACCTGTTTCGCAAGAAGATCATTCTCCACGGTGACGACCGTCCGGTCGAGCAGCGGATGGCGCGCACCTTGTCGTGGCCGCACCTCGTCGCGCTCGGCGTCGGCGCGATCGTCGGCACGGGGATCCTCACGCTGATCGGCGTCGGGGCCGATCGCGCCGGGCCCGCAGTGCTGGTCAGCTTCGCGGTGGCGGGCGCGATCTGCGCTTGCGCGGCGTTGTGCTACGCCGAGATGGCGACGATGATCCCTGCCTCGGGCAGCGCCTACACCTACAGCTATGCGGTGCTCGGCGAGGTCATTGCGTGGGTCGTCGGGTGGAGCCTGATCCTCGAATATTCGCTCGTCGTGTCGACGGTCGCGGTCGGCTGGTCGGGCTATGCGGTCGGGTTCCTGCACGGCCTGGGGGTGGACCTGCCGCTGTGGATGACGCACGGGCCGAGCATCGGCGGGGCGTTCGGCGTCAACGTGCCCGCCGTGTTCATCATCGCCGTGGTCGCCGGGCTGCTGACGCTCGGCACGCGGGAGAGCGCGCGGATCAACACGGTGCTGGTGCTGATCAAGATCGTCACGCTCGCTTTGTTCGTCGCGGTCGCCCTGCCGCATTTCGATGCGGCCAACCTCCATCCCTTCACGCCCTACGGCTATGGCAGCGTCGCGGGCGACGGCGGCGTGAAATATGGCGTGATGGGGGCGGCGGCGATCATCTTCTTCGCCTTCTACGGTTTCGACGCGATTTCGACTGCAGCGGAGGAAGCCAAGAATCCCGAGCGCGATCTCGCGATCGGCATCATCGGCTCGATGGTCGCGTGCACCGCGATCTATATGATCGTGGCCGCGGTCGCGGTCGGCGCGGTGCCGTTCGCGGTGTTCGGCAATAGCAGCGAGCCGCTGGCGCTGATCCTGCGATCGATTGGCCGGGGCGAGGTGGCGACCGTGGTTGCGGCCGCCGCGGCGATCGCCTTGCCGACGGTGATCCTGGGGTTCCTCTACGGCCAGAGCCGGATCTTCCTGGTGATGGCGCGCGACGGTTTCCTGCCGCCGGCGCTGGCGCGCATTTCGACGCGGGGCACGCCGGCGCGGATCACGCTGGTGACGGCGCTGTTCGTCAGTGTGATCGCAGCGCTTACCCCGCTCGACGTCATCGCTAGCCTCGCCAATGCCGGCACGTTGTGCGCGTTCATTGCGGTGGCGGCATGCGTGCTGGTGCTGCGCCGCCGCGATCCCGGCGCGCGCCGGCCGTTTCGCACGCCGCTCGCCTGGGTGGTGGCGCCGGCGGCGATTCTCGGCTGCCTCTATCTGTTCACCAGTCTGCAAACGGTGACGCAGGTTTCGTTCGTGGCGTGGAATGCGATCGGCCTGGCGGTCTATTTCGCGTATGGCCGCACCCGCGCGACAGTGGCCGCCTAGGCGGCGACGACGTGCGCGCGGAACCAGGCGGCGAGATCCTCGACCCGCAATTCGCCGGCTGCTAGGGTCAGGAAGGTCGTCACCAGTTCGACGTTGTCGCACTGAAGCTGATAGCCGTTGAGCACCGCACAATTCAATTGCTGGCGCACCCCGCCGCCACCGCATATGCAGCCCGCCAAAGGGAGCATCCACATGTCGGCAACCAAGCAAGGCGGCTCGAATTTCGTCGTCATCGCCGCGCTCGTCGCCAATCTCGGCATCGCCGTCGCCAAGTTCGTCGCGGCGGCGATCAGCGGGTCGTCGTCGATGCTGACCGAGGGCTTACACCCGGTGGTCGACAGCTTCAACCAACTCCTGCTGCTCTACGGCCAGCATCGCGGGCGTCGCGCGCCGGATGAAGCGCATCCGTTCGGTTATGGCCGCGAACTGTATTTCTGGAGCTTCGTCGTCGCGATCCTGATCTTCGCGATCGGGGCCGGCGTGTCGATCTATGAAGGGTGGCAGCATTTCAAGGACCCCGAGCCGTTGCGCGACCCGCTGGTCAATTACATCGTGCTCGGCGTGTCGTTCGCGCTCGAAGGGGGATCGTGGTTCTTCGCGATCCGCGAATTCGCGGCGGTCAATCGCGGGCGCAATTGGTGGGCGGCGGTGCGGCAGTCGAAAGATCCGGCCGGCTTCATCGTGCTGTTCGAGGATTCGGCAGCGCTCGGGGGCCTGATCGTCGCCGCGATCGGGGTGGCGGCGAGCCAATATTATGGCGATCCGCGCATCGACGGCATCGGCTCGATCGTGATCGGCGTGCTGCTCGGCGTCGTCGCAGTGTTGCTCGCGCGCGAGGCAAAGGGGCTGTTGATCGGCGAGGGCGCCGACCCCGACGTGGTCGCCAAGGTGCGTGCAATCGTCGATCGCCGGCCCGAGATCACCGCGGTCAACCATGTCCGCACGATCCACACCGCGCCCGAAAGCATCTTCGTCGCGATCAGCGCGGATTTCCGCGATTCGCTGACGATGGGCGAGGCCGAATTGCTGATCGAGGACATCGAGACCGAGCTGAAGGCGGCGGAGCCCAAGCTCTCGTCGATCTACATCCGGCCCGAGCGGCACCAGGATGCCGCGACCTTGCCGGCCAAGACCGCGGGTTAGCTCAGCGTTTCGGCGCGGGGACGATCTCGACCACGTCGAGCACGGATTCGAAGCGCGGACGCGGCAGGACCAGCCGCCAGCGTTTGTCGCCGATCCGCTCGACATAACCGGCCAAGTCGCGATTGACGTCCTGTCCGTAATTGAGCGGCTTGGTCTCGTCGCCCAGCACCATCGTGCCGAGGAACACCGCGCGCGCCGGTGAATCCGGGAAGACCAGCCCGACCGGGCGCTGCGCGCCGGAGACCTTGTAGAGGCTCGATACCTCGCCTTCCTCGCTCACATGGCAGTCGACCGCGGGATAGGTGGTGACGTTGCGCATCGCCGTGCCGTTCGCGCCGAGCTTGAACACGCGGCAGAGATACGCGCCCGGCGGCGGCGTCGCGCCCGGCAGCGCACGGTCGGGGTCGAACAGCAAGGGGTCGGCGGTGATGGTTGCCGCGTTGGCGCTGGTCGCGACCTTGGCCAGCGCATCGATCCACGCTTCGCGCCAGCCGCGCAAGCGGTCGCGGTCGGCCGGCGTCGCGACCCGGCGCCAATCGCTGACGCTGCTCGATAGGCCGATCAGCGAGCGCGGCTCGGCGATGCGGACCTCGACCGTCTTGCTGGCCTTGCCGCCGCATCCGGCAAGCAAGGCGAGAGGGAGCGCGCAGAGCGTCCGTCCCAGGATACGGGCAAGCATGGTCAAGGTGCGGGTTCTTTCGTTGCGACTTGACCTGCAACTAACCACGCGCCCGCAAGGTTGCCAAGCGCGGTACTTCCCGGAAGGGGACACCGTCAGGCGGCGGTCCAGCCGCCGTCCATCGAGAGATTGGCGCCGGTGATCGCGGCCGCCTCCTCGCGGCACAGGAAGAGCGCCATCGCGGCGACTTGCTCGGACGTGACGAACTGCTTGGTCGGTTGCGCGGCCAGCAGGACGTCGTTGATCACCTGATCGCGCGTCAGCCCGCGCGACGCCATCGTGTCGGGAATCTGGCTCTCGACCAGGGGCGTCCAGACATAACCGGGTGAGATGCAATTGACGGTGATGCCGTCGGTCGCGGTTTCGAGCGCGATCGTCTTGGTGAGGCCCGCCAGGCCGTGCTTGGCCATCACATAGGCCGATTTGTTGGGGCTCGCGACGAGCGAATGCGCCGAGGCGGTGGAGATGATCCGGCCCCATTTCTTCGCCTTCATCAGCGGAACGGCCGCCTGCATCATGTACCAGGCGGAATTGAGATTGATCTTGATGATCGCCTCGAACTTATCGGCCGGAAAATCCTCGATCTTCGCGACGTGCTGGATGCCGGCATTGTTGACGATGATATCGGGGCCACCGAGCTCGGCATGGCACCGCGCGACCATCGCCGCGATCTCGTCGGGCTTGGTCATGTCGGCCGCATCGTACAGCGCCGTGGCGCCGCTGCTCGCCGCAAGCCCGGCGCGCTCGGTCTCGATCGCGGCTGCATCGCCGAATCCGTTGATCATCACGCTCGCGCCCGCGGCGGCGAGGGCCTTGGCATATTCGAGCCCGATGCCCGAGGTCGAGCCGGTGACGATGGCAGTCTTGCCC
>CAXTEO010000069.1:0-22293 GCA_964243205.1 uncultured Sphingomonas sp. | reverse complement strand
TTGAACGGCACCATCCCGGCATTGACGAACATCAGCGTCGGGTCGTTCTGCGGCACCAGCGGCGCGGACGCGACCTTGGTGTGGCCGTTGGCGGCGAAATATTCGAGGAAGCTGCGACGGATGTCGTTGGTCGAGATCGAAAGCTGGGTCATGCGCGTGGGCTTAGGCGAGGTGTGGGCCTAGCTCAAGCGGGCGCGGGCACAGCCATGAGCACGTTGCTATCGTCGTGATCGGGACGGCGACCGAAGCCCATGCAGTATTCGTGAACCGTCGCTTCCATCGAACGGCAAGAGGTTCGCAAATCCTACCCCAAGCGATAAAACGATAAATGCAGCGCTCACCGCTCCGAGCAGGTCCGCCGCTTCGGTTCGCGGATAAGACGGCATCGCACCAAGGACTAGGGCCGCCGAAGCGAGGTTTGCGAAAGGTCCGGCGCCCGCGATTATCACATGCTTGCGACTTGAGCCGATCCTGTCGAGTTTATAGGATACGTATCCGCCGACGTCACCATTGTGTCGGGTCCGCGCCAAGCCAAAGCGCCTCGATCGCAAATCGAGCTGGAACGGAAACACCATGATCACGTGTACGTCGCCGCCTACGCGCCGAGCGACGATGGCATGCCCAATCTCATGGATCATTACGATGAAGAACATGATGACCGCGCACACCGCCCATCCGATCAGCCAGTCCTCGCCGAGGCCAAGGGAACCGATTATCCCCCGCGCTATCAAATACGCGATCAGCATCAGGATGATCGCGATCCATCGCATAACTTTCATCCCAACGGCGCATCGAGCGACACGGGCGGGACGCTGAACCATTTCGGGCCGGTCGCCGTCATGTGGAAACAATCTTCGATCCGCACGCCGAACTTGCCCGGCAGATACAGGCCCGGTTCGTCCGAAAAACACATGCCCTCGGCGAGGCGGGTGGTCTCGCCATGCACCAGATTGACCGGCTCGTGCCCGTCGAGCCCGATGCCGTGCCCGGTGCGGTGCGACAGACCGGGCAGGCGGTAGCCCGGGCCATAGCCGAGCGAAGTGTAGAAGCCGCGCACCGCATCGTCGACCGCGCCCGCCGGCGTGCCGAGTTGCGCCGCGGCGAACGCCCTGGCCTGGCCCGCGCGGACCTGGTCCCACACCGTGCGCTGTTCCCTGCTCGGCGATCCGAACACGAAGGTGCGCGACACGTCGGACTGATAGCCCTGCACGGTGCAGCCGCAATCCATCAGCACGATCTGCCCGTCGGCGACGATTTGCGGGTCGCGGCTGCCGTGCGGAAAGGCAGCGGCCGGGCCGATCAGCACCAGCGCGAATTCGGGCGCGCCGCCGAGCTTCTCGGTCGCGGCGTTCATCAAGGCCGCTATGTCGGCGGGGGTCATGCCCTTTTCGACGCGCGGCCAGGTCCAGCGATAGGCGGCGATCGTCACGTCGGTGGCGGCTTGCATCAGCGCAATCTCGGGCGCGGTCTTGCGCATCCGCACGCCGCGGACGACCGGATTGGCCGAGACGATCTTCGCGCCCGGCAGCGCCTGCGCCAGCCCGTCGACCGCGAAATAGCGCACGGTCTCCTCGATCCCGATCGCGTGCCCGGCCAGCTTGCGGTCGCGCAGGAAGCCCGCGACGAGCGCGGCGGGATTTTCGTCCTCCTGCCACACGCGCACGTCGGCGGGCACGCCGAGCGTCTGGCGCACCGACGGCTCCTCGAAGAACGGGGTTATGATGCACGGAGGGCCTTCGACCGGCAGGATCGCCGCGGTGAGGCGCTCGCTGCGGTGCCAGGTGACGCCGGTGAAATAGACCAGGCTCGAGCCCGATTCGATCAGCACCGCGCCGATCCGGTTCGCGCGCATCAACGCCTGCGCGCGGGCGATGCGCGCCTGGCGTTCGGCCGGCCCGATCGGCGCCGTGCCGGCGGCGATGTCGCGCAAGCCGGCAAGGTCCGGCGCGGCAGCACGGAGCAACCCGCTAGTCGCCGCAGCAGGGAGCAAAGCGGCCGTGGAAACCAGCGCGCGGCGCGTGAGGTTCATGCTCGTTCGATCCCGCGACCCGACGATCGGACTGGCTCGATCATGACACGCTCTCCCCGCTTCACCGCGAATGTGCCAGCGCGGCGCACGGAACACCAGAGCGCCCGCCCGCTTGACCCCGCGCGCTTTCTCCCGTTGATGACGCGCTTATCAAGGGGACGATGACGCGTGGCGAAACGGCTGACAAGCTACATCCTGATCGGGCTGGTGCTCGGGCTGATCGTCGGCTGGGCGATCAACCACCAGATCGCCGACGGCACGCCGGCGGCGACCGCGCGGCTGAAGGAGATCGGCGCGGGCTTCTCGATCGTCACGACGATCTTCCTGCGGCTGATCAAGATGATCATCGCGCCATTGGTCTTTTCCACGCTGGTCGTCGGGATCGCGCATATGGGCGACATTTCGGCGCTCGGGCGGATCGGCGGGCGGACGATGGCGTGGTTCGTCACCGCGTCGCTCGCCTCGCTCACGCTGGGGCTACTGCTGTTCCACGGGATCGAAGCGGTGATCGATCTCGTCGCACCGGGCACAGGCTTCGGCTTCAAGCTGCCCCGGCCCGAGGCTGCGGTCGGGCTCGACGAAAAGGCGTTCAACCTCACCAACTTCATCACCCACATCGTGCCCTCCTCGATCGTCGAGGCGATGGCGACGAATGAGATCATCCAGATCGTATTGTTCTCGGTGTTCGCCGGGGTCGCGCTTACCGCGATCGGCGAGAAGGGTGCGCCGATCGTGCGCGGCGCCGAGGCGCTGGCGGCGATGATGCTGCAAGTGACCGATTATGTGATGCGCTGTGCGCCGCTCGCGGTGTTCGCGGCGATCACCGCGACGATCACGGTCAACGGGCTGGGCATATTGTGGTCGCTCGGTCTGTTCGTCGGCGGCTTCTATCTCGGGCTGGCGGTATTGTGGCTGATGCTGTTCGGCGCGGCGTTCGTGTTCATCGGGCCGCGTGCGTTCGGACTGGCGCGCTATATTCGCGAGCCGATTCTGCTGGCATTCTCCACCGCCTCGTCCGAAGCGGCCTATCCGCGCACGCTCGAGGCGCTCGACCGGTTCGGCGTGCCGCGCAAGATTTCGAGCTTCGTGCTGCCGCTCGGCTACTCGTTCAATCTCGACGGGTCGATGATGTACATGACCTTCGCGACGCTGTTCATCGCGCGAGTCTATAGCATCGACCTGCCGCTCGGCACGCAGATCGTGATGCTGCTGGTGCTGATGATCACCTCGAAGGGGATTGCAGGCGTGCCGCGTGCATCGCTGGTGGTGATTGCCGCGGTGATGGGGCAGTTCGGCATTCCCGAAGCGGGGCTGCTGCTGATCCTGCCGGTCGACCAGTTCCTCGACATGGGACGGTCCGGGACCAACGTGGTGGGCAATGCGGTGGCGACGGCGGTGGTGGCGAAGTGGGAGGGCGCGTTGGGCGCGCCGCTGCCCGCCGAGATCGAGCCGCCGCATGCGCCGCATCGGGGGCAAGGATGAGGAGAAGGGTTTGGCGCGAAGGCGCCAAGCTCGCGAAGGAAAGAAGCGCGCGAAGAAATTGGCGTCGTGGTGGGCTGAACTTTCGAAGCAGCGAATACGTTCGGCGCCTCGCGAAGCGAAGTCATCCCCGCCCCAGAGCTGAACCCTGAGAGCCGGGCGCTGCGCCAGCTTCAACGCCCTTCGCGGCCTTCCTTCCTTCGCGATCTTCGCGTGAACCATTCTTCTTCTGCGTCACGCGTAAGCGTAAGGCCCGCCCTTGGCCAAAGCCGCCTGATAGGCCGGCCGCGCGTGGATCTTGTCGAGCCAGGCGATCGTCGCGGGCCGGCTCTCGTCCAGGCCGGCACGGCTGCGCGCGGCCTCGAGCGGGAAGCTCATCATGATGTCGGCGCCGGTGAGCTCATCGCCGGCGAACCATGGACGGTGCGACAGTTCGGATTCGATGTAATCGAGATGGACGTCGATCATCGGCTGGATGCGCTTGGCCACGCCTTTGCCGAGCAGCGGAATGCGCTTGACGATCAGCAGCACCAGCAGGGGCGGCATCACCGACCCTTCGGCATAATGCAGGAACTGACGGTAGCGCAGCACTGCATCGCGGTGCGCGGGCGGCCCGAGCCTGCCGTCGGCGAACTCGACCAGATAGTCGATGATCGCGCCGGTCTCGACCAGGATCTGGCCGGCATCGGTATCCTCGAGGATCGGCGACTTGCCGAGCGGATGCACTTGCTTGAGCTCGGGCGGCGCGAGCATCGTCGCCTTGTTCCGCTCGTAGCGCTTGATCTCGTACGGCAGGCCGAGCTCTTCGAGCATCCACAGGATGCGCTGCGAGCGCGAATTGTTGAGGTGATGGACGATGAGAGTCATGAATGCGCTCCGCTTCGGACGAGGTGGCCGATCGTAGCAGGGAACGCGGAAAGTCCCACAAAAGTCGCACCATCGCGGCGCGATCGCTTCCGTCCATCATATGAAAGGCCCGCCATCACTGGCGGGCCCTCCCGGTTTTGCGACGGCCAGTCCGTGCCGTCTGTAGAAGGAGCGCGGCCGAGCCCTGCCCGCTCCCTGCCCCGGACCCGCAAGGGCCCGGCGCGAAACTCACATCTCTTCGTCGCCATCCTCGTCGGGCTCCGGCCCCGCCATCATTTCCTCGGCGACCTTGTCGGTCCGCGCGCGGATCGAGGCTTCGAGCCGATCGGCCATTTCGGGATGATCCTTCAGGAACGTCTTCGAATTTTCGCGCCCCTGGCCGATGCGGACGCTGTCGTACGAGAACCAAGCACCCGATTTCTCGACCAGACCGGCCTTGACGCCGAGGTCGAGGATCTCGCCGATCTTCGACACGCCCTGCCCGTACATGATGTCGAACTCGACTTGCTTGAACGGCGGCGCGACCTTGTTCTTGACGACCTTCACGCGCGTCGTGTTGCCGATGATCTCGTCGCGATCCTTGATCTGGCCGGTACGGCGGATGTCCAGGCGCACCGAGGCGTAGAATTTCAGCGCATTGCCGCCGGTGGTGGTTTCCGGATTGCCGTACATCACGCCGATCTTCATGCGCAGCTGGTTGATGAAGATCACCATGCAGCGCGAACGGCTGATCGAGCCGGTGAGCTTGCGCAGCGATTGCGACATCAGGCGCGCCTGCAGGCCGACATGGCTGTCGCCCATCTCGCCTTCGATTTCCGCGCGCGGCACGAGCGCTGCGACCGAATCGACAACCAGCACGTCGATCGCGTTCGAACGCACCAGCGTATCGACGATCTCGAGCGCCTGCTCGCCCGTATCGGGCTGCGACACGATCAGCTCGTCGATATTGACGCCCAATTTCTTGGCATAGACCGGATCGAGCGCATGCTCGGCGTCGACGAACGCGGCGGTGCCGCCGCCTTTCTGCGCTTCGGCGATGACGTGAAGCGCCAGCGTCGTCTTGCCCGACGATTCGGGTCCGTAAATCTCGATCACGCGGCCGCGCGGCAAGCCGCCGACACCGAGCGCGATGTCGAGCCCGAGCGAACCGGTCGAGATCACCTCGACCTGCATCGTCTGCTTCGAGCCCAGCTTCATCGCCGAGCCCTTGCCGAAGGCGCGGTCGATCTGCGCGAGCGCGGCTTCGAGCGCCTTTGCGCGTTCGTCCTTGGCCTTTTCGGCGGCCTTGTCCGTGGTTGCTGCCATTTTGCTGTCGATGACCTTCAAAGATACCGCCATTGGTAGCCTCCACCGCTAGACCGAACGCCCAATGCATTCAATGCGTGGGCAGCATGTATCGCGTTTGTTCCGAAAGAACAAGAGCGGAACATAAAATCTATCGTGGGGGTGTCACTGGCTGAAGATCGAATCCGTGCCGACGTTGCTCAACCAGTGGAAAAAGCTGGTGACGGCCGCGACGGTGTAATGCGTCGCGTCGCCGTGGTTGATCGTGAAATCCCCGACGACGAGCAGCACGATGGTGAACAACAAGGCTTTCATTCTGCCGGTCTAGCGCAAGAAGGTTAACGCCCGGTGGCGACGCTCAGGGCAGCCCGCCGCCGCCCATCGCGCCATAGACCTGGCCGGTGGCATAGCTGCCGTCATTCTCGGCCAAGCGGACATAGATGCCGGCGAGCTCGCCCGGCTGGCCGGGGCGCCCGAGCGGCGTGTCGCCACCGAACTGCTCGAGTTTCTCCATCGTCGCGCCGCCCGATACCTGCAGCGGAGTCCAGATCGGCCCGGGCGCGACGCCGTTGACGCGGATGCCGCGCGGCGCAAGCTGCCGGGCGAGGCTGCGGACATAGCTCGTCGTGGCGGCCTTGGTCATCGCATAATCGTACAGATCCTCGGACGGGATCGTCGCTTGCTCCGAGGTGGTGCCGATGATCGACGCGCCCGGCTTGAGGTGCGGCAGCGCCGCCTTGATGATCCAGAACGGCGCGTAGATATTGGTCTTCATCGTCCAGTCGAATTGCTCGGTCGAGATGTCGAGGATCGATGCATTGGTCTGCTGGCGCGCGGCATTGTTGACGAGAATGTCGAGACCGCCGAGTTCCTCGACGGCAGTCGCTACCAATGTCTCGCAAAAGGCTTCCTCGCGCAGATCGCCGGGGATGGCGACCGCCTTGCGGCCCGCGTCGCGGATCAACGCGATCACTTCGCGCGCATCCTCTTCCTCGTCGGGCAGGTAACTGATCGCGACATCGGCACCCTCGCGCGCGAAGGCGATCGCGGCAGCGCGCCCCATCCCCGAATCCCCGCCGGTGATCAGCGCCTTGCGGCCGGCGAGACGGCCCGAGCCGCGATAGCTCTCCTCGCCATGATCGGGCCTGGGGGTCATCTTCGACGCGAGGCCGGGCCAGCTTTGGGTCTGCTTTTCGAACGGCGGCTTGGGCCCGGCGCTGCGCGGATCCGTGAGGCCGCTGGTCGGCGCCACCGCGCCCGCCGCCAAATCGTCTTGCGTGCTCATATCTATCTCACGATTGCCAATGCTGGTCGGTCAACTCGTGGATCGGGGTGGCGGGTCCGCGATGGGCCCGCATTCTTTGCCTGAGCTCGATCAGGTCGAGCGTCGACCGGGCGAAATCAGCCCAAAGCGGCGAGCGCCTGCGACACGCCGTCCATCGTGAACGGCTTGGGCAAGGTCGGACGATCGCGATAGTCTTCGGCGACGGTGTCCTGCGACCCGCCGGTCGCGAACACGAACGGAATTCCCGCCGCGGCGAGCGCATCGGCGATCGGGAAGCTCTTCTCCCCGCCGCGCAAATTGACGTCCAGAATCGCCGCGTCGATCCCGCCTTTGGCGACGAGCGCCAGCGCCGCCTCGACCGTGTCGGCGGTGCCCGCCGCCGTCTTGCCGAGCACTTCGAGGAAATCCTCGATCATCATGGCGATCAGGGGCTCGTCTTCGACAATCAGGATGCTCTGCACGCTCATGCCGTGCCCTTAGCGCCGCTCCCCGCCCCGCGCCAAGTCATTTCGCTCCGAGCACCTCACGCGCCGCTTCGGCGAGCTGCTGGACCGAGAAGGGCTTGGCAAGAAAGGCAACATTGTCGAGATCGATCGACTTGCGGATCGTCTCCTCGGCATAGCCCGACATGAACAGGATCGGCAGATCGGGATAGCGGATGCGGGCACGCCGCACCATCGTCGGCCCGTCCATCAGCGGCATCATGACGTCGGAAATGAGCAGGTCGGGCTTGGGGCCGGAGGCGAGCAGTTCGAGCGCGGCCTCGCCATGCTCGGCGGTGAGCACGGTATAGCCTTGCCGCGTGAGCGCGCGCTCGGCGACCGCGCGGACCATGTCCTCGTCCTCGACCAGCAGGATCGTTCCGGTGCCCCACAGATCGACCGGTTTCTCGCGCGGGAGGATGCGCGCCGGCGTCGCCTCGACCAGCGCGCCGGCGGTGTGGACCGGCAAATAGATCGTGAACACCGCCCCGGTCGGCGGCCCCGACCCATTCACGCCGCCCTTGATCGTGTCGGCGAAGATCCATCCGCCCGATTGCTTGACGATGCCATAGACGGTGGACAGGCCCAGGCCGGTGCCCTTGCCGACTTCCTTGGTGGTGAAGAACGGCTCGAAGATCTTGGGCAGGATATCGGGCGGAATGCCGCCGCCCGTGTCCGACACTTCCAGCACGACATAATCGGCGGCGGGCAGGATGTCCGAGCCGAGCTTGCGCACTTGCGCCGCTGTGACGGCATAGGTCTGGATCGTCAGCGTGCCGGTGCCGCGCGAATCCTTCGCGATCATCGCGTCGCGCGCATTGACCGCGAGATTGACCACGACCTGTTCGAGCTGCCCCGGATCGGCGCGCACCGGGCTGAGGTTGCGGCCGTGCTTGACCGTCAGGCTGACGCTCTCGCCGAGCAGGCGCTTGAGCAATTGCGACACTTCGGAAATGACGTCGGGCAATTGCAGCACTTGCGGGCGCAGCGTCTGCTGGCGCGAGAAGGCCAGCAATTGCCGCGTCAGGCTGGCGGCGCGGTTCGAATTGGCGCGGATCTGCTGGATGTCGTCATAATCGCTGTCACCGGGCGAATGGCGCATCAGCATCAGGTCGCAATGGCCGATGATGGCGGTCAGGATGTTGTTGAAATCGTGGGCCACGCCGCCGGCGAGCTGCCCCACGGCCTGCATCTTGGTCGCCTGCGCGACCTCGCGCTTGAGGCGAGTCTCCTCGCTATTGTCCTTGAGGCTGAGCAGCACCGCCGAATCGCCGAGCCCGCGCGCGCCGGCGATCGACAAAGCGACCGGCTCGTCGGGATGGTCCTTCAGCCGCACCGCGAGGTCGGTCGAATGCGTCGCGCCGCCGGCGAACTTGCGGATCGCATCCGCCACGACGCCCTTGTCCTCGCGCACCAGCAGGTCGCCCGGGTAGATTGGCGGGCTCTGCGGATCGACCGCCGCGGCGCGCGCGAAGGCGTCGTTCATCTGCAGGAAGCGCCCGTCGGCGCCGATCAGCGCGACGCCGAACGGCATCAGCGATACCAGGCTCTTGATGTGCGCGCTGGCGCTCTCGCCGATCGCGGCATGGCCTTCCTCCTCGTCGATCAGCGCGACGAGCATCGGCGCGTCCTCGCCGTCGAGGAACGGGATCTGCAGCACGCGCAGCGGGTTCATCGTCAGCCCCTCGCGCTCGAAGCGCGCCATGCCCTGCGCGTCGGTGATGAGAAAGCGCGCGAAGTCGCGACCGACGATCGCGCCTTCGTCATGCCCCATCGCGCGCGACCGCAGCACGCGGTTCGCGGCGCGGACGCGGCCGTCGGGATTGATCAACGCCGCCATGATGCCGGCGCTGCCGAGCCGGTCCCCGGTCGCGCCGGCGATGAGATTTTCCATCGTCTGCGCCAGATCGAGGCCTTGCGCGGCGTAGAGCCGCCACACGAGCAGATTGTCGTCCCCGCCCGCACGCGTCACCTGGGCCGACAGCGCAGTGCCCTTGATCAGCAAGCGGTCGACCGTCGCGCTGCCGTCGCGCCACGCGGCGCGACCCGCGGCGCCGAGCCGTTCGACCCCGGTCGCATCGAACGGCAGGCCGGGCGGCGTCGGGAAGCCTGCGAACAGCGCTTCGTAGCGATCATTGGCGCAGACCAGCCGGCCAGCGCGATCGGTCACCGCGATCGCATCGGGGCTGCTCTCGGCCAGCGTGCGCGCGACGCTCCAGTCGGGTTCGAGCGCGGTGCCGGCGCGGGTCGGGAACAGCCGGCGAACCGCGATCAGGCCGCCGGTGCCGACCAGCGCCGCGGCGAGAAACGCGGCCGCGATCGACACGCTGTGCACCAGAGCGAGGATGACGAGCGCCGCCGCGACGCCGCAGCCGATCGCGATCAGCGCGGCGCTGCGGGTGGCCGGGGATGTCGGGGTCGCGGGGAGCGTAGCCATTGCCGCCATGCTTTGGCGCTCGCCACGCGAGCGTCAAGCGGCTTGCGACACCAACGCGTCGGAACGGCGCGATAAGGCCGCAGGGCGTTGGCGGCATGCGCGGCGGTCGTTCGCACGTCGCGACATGGGCGACTATCGCCTTCGCACGCGCCAGCGGTTAGGGCCGAGCCATGGGGATTTTCGTTGCGACGACCTTTTCGCGCACCTCGTCGCGCGCGGCGCTGCCCGCGCTCGGCCTGATCTGCGCCGCGGGGCTCGCCGCGCGACTGCTGATGGCCTTTGCATTCCCGACGGTCGCGCATCCCGACGAGATCTTTCAGATCCTCGAACAGTCCAGCCGCATCGCCACCGGGCGCGGGCTGATCCCGTGGGAATTCGCCGACGGCGCGCGGTCCTGGTTCGCACCCGGACTGTTCGTGCCCGTCTTCGTGCTCGCGCGGTGGCTCGGCGCAACGCCCGAGGAGACGCTGGGCGCGGTGACGATCCTGGTGTCGCTCGCATCGCTCGTGCCGGTCGTTTGCGCCTACATCCTCGTCGAGCGGCATCACGATCCGCGCGCCGGCCTGGCCGCTGCCGCCGTGGTCGCATTATGGAGCGACCTGGTCTTCCTGTCGGCGCATCCGGTGATCGATTCGATCGCCTTGATCCCGTTCGCGGCGCTGCTGGCAGTGGGATATCGCGTGGAATCGCTCGACCGGCGCAGGCTGTGCTGGTCCGGCGCGCTGATCGCCCTGGTCTTCGTCCTGCGGCCGCAACTGGCGCCGGCGCTGGCGATCGCCGGGATATGCTTCGCGCGTGCACGCCCGGTTCCCATGATGACGATCGCCATGGCCGGCGTGCCGGTGATCCTGCTGGTGTTCGGCCTGCTCGACTGGGCGACGTGGGGGGCGCCCTTCTATTCGATCGCCGTATATCTCGAGACCAACCTCGGCGGAGTGTCGAGCCGGTTCGGCGAGAGCGGCCCGCTGTTCGTGCTGGGCGAAATGCGGGCTTGGTCGTGGAGCCTCCCGCTCCTGGTCGCATGCGTGGCGGTCGGCGCGCGGCGAATGCCGCTCGCGGCGGTGCTGATGGTGGC
The DNA here is from genome assembly GCA_964243205.1 of uncultured Sphingomonas sp. Lineage (GTDB taxonomy): Bacteria > Pseudomonadota > Alphaproteobacteria > Sphingomonadales > Sphingomonadaceae > Sphingomonas. Next base: position 11,355 of record CAXTEO010000069.1, on the reverse strand, counting down.
GATCGCCCTGCCGTTTTCACTGATCGGGCATAAGGAACTGCGCTTCTTCCTCCCGGCCATCTACCTGTTTTTCGTGCTGGCGGGCGCAGGAACGACTGTCGTGCAGGATGAGGCGAGCGCGCGATGGCCGCGGTTGCGCGGGGTCCTGGGCGGGGCGCTGCTGCTGTTCTGGATCGCTGCCGACCTCACCGCCTTTCGCGCGCCGACGGTGCGCGCGGCGCGGGGTGAATATGACGGCGCGGTCGCGATCCTGCCCGTCGTGAATGCCGATCCGCACATTTGCGGCGTCGCGCTCGACCCGGCGAAATGGTGGGCGACCGGCTATGTCCGGCTGCGCCGCGACCTGCACTATTTCACCCTGCCGGCCGCTCCGCTCACTACTGGCCTGCGGCACTATAATGCGGTCATTGCCTTGCCCGAGACGACGCGCCTCGGCGAATTGCGCGCGGCAGGCTTTCGGCGTGGCGCTTGTCGCGGCGAATTCTACCGCGTCTGCCTCTACACGCGTCCGACCGGCTGCGCCGACCATGGCGACGCTTTGCTGCGGGCCGACAATCCGTACGTCGATCCGATCCTGGCGCGCATGCGGATCCGCGCGTTCCAGGATCGGCTCGCACCCTGAACAGGTGGCCTCCCCCGGCACTGCCGGAGGAGGCCGACTGTGCTTACCAGACCTTCACGCGCTCGCTCGGCGCGAGGTACATCTTGTCGCCCGGCTTCGCACCGAACGCCGCATACCATTGATCGACATTGCGCACTTCCATCGTCCGGAACGGACCCGGCGAATGCTCGTTCGAGATCACCTGCGAGCGCAAGGCCGGCTCGCGGAACTTGATCCGCCAGACCTGCGCGTAGCCGAGGTAGAAGCGCTGGTCGCCGGTCAGCCCGTCGATCACCGGCGCCGGCTTGCCGCCGAGCGAGCGATGATACGCGTCATAGGCGAGCGCGAGGCCGGCGAGATCGGCCATGTTCTCGCCGAGCGTCAGGCCGCCCTTGATGTGCAGCCCCGGCAGCGGCTCGTACGCGTCATACTGCTTGACCAGCTTGTCGGTCATCGCGGTGAAGCGTGCGACGTCCTGCGGGGTCCACCAATCGGCGAGCTTGCCGGTCGGATCGTATTTGCGGCCCTGATCGTCGAAATGATGGCTGAGCTCGTGCCCGATCACCACGCCGATTCCGCCATAATTCACCGCCGGATCGGCCTTGGCGTCGAAGAAGGGCGGCTGCAGGATCGCCGCCGGGAAGACGATCTCATTCATCGGCGGGTTGGCATAGGCATTCACCGTCATCGGGGTCATGCCCCATTCGGTGCGGTCGATCGGCTGGCCGAGCTTGTGCAGGTCGCGCTGGAATTCGAACTGGTTGGCGGCGGCGACGTTGCCGACCAGATCGTCGCGCTTGATCGTCAGCGCGCTATAATCGCGCCACTTGGTCGGGTAGCCGATCTTGGGCGTGAAAGCCGCGAGCTTGGCGTGCGCGCGGACCTTGGTCTCGGGCGCCATCCAGGTCAGCTTGTCGAGCCGCGAGCCCATCGCGACGATGATGTTCTTGACGAGCTGATCGGCCGCCGCCTTCGATGCGGGCGGGAAATAGGACGCGACATATTGCTGGCCGACTTCCTCGCCGAGCGCGCTCGACACGGTACCGACCGCGCGCTTCCAGCGCACCGGCTGCTGCGGCGCGCCGCTCAGCACGGTGCCGTAGAAGGCGAAATTGGCGTCGTTGATCGGCTTCGACAGATAGCCGGCATAGGAGCGCAGCACGCGCAGGATCATGTAATCCTGCACCACCTGCACCGGGGCATCGGCGAAGGCCTTGGCTTCGCCCGCGAGCGCGCTCGGCATGCCGACGAGATAGCTGGCCTGCCCCGCGGTGCCGCCCGCCTGCATGTAATCGGCCCAGGGGAAGCCCGGTGCCTTGGCGGCGAAATCGGCGGCAAGATATTTGTTGTAGGTCGCATCGGCATCGCGCGACTTGATCCGGTCCCAATGTGCCTCGGCCAGCGTCTTTTCGAACGCGAACACCGCCGCCGCACGGGCCGCGGCATTGTCCTGCCCGGCGAGGCCGAGCATCGTCGCCTGATACGCCTGATATTTGGTGCGCGTATCGACGAGCTTGGGGTCGTCCTTCAGATAATAATCGCGGTCCGGCAGGCCGAGGCCGCCCTGGTTCAAACCGACGATATAGTTTTCCGGGGCCTTGTCGTCCTGGCCGACGCCCATGCCGAACAGGCCGCCGACGCCACGCTGCTGGAGCTTGGCCATCTCGACCGCGAGCGCCTTCTTGTCGCCTGCTGCCTTGATCTCGGAAATCCACGGCTGGACCGGCGCGATGCCCTTTGCGTTGACCGCGGCCTCATCCATGAAGCTCGCATAGAAATCGCCGATCTTGCTGCCCGGCGTCTTGGCCGCGGCGTCGAGGATCGTGCGCGTCTGGTCGAGCGAGCGGTCGGCGAGCACGTTGAACATGCCATAGGTCGCCTTGTCGGCGGGGATTTCGGTCTTGGCTTCCCACAGGCCGCCGGCGAACTTGCCGAAATCGTCGCCCGGCTTCACCGCTTTGTCCATGCCGGCCAGATCGAGCCCGAACGTGCCGATTTCGGGCCCCGTGGCCGGCGTGGTCGGCGCGGCGGTCTGGGAATAAGCCGTACCGACCATGGCGGCGGACGCCAGCAACGATAAGGCGATCAGCGAACGACGCATGCAAGATTCCTTCCAGACAATAAGATTGCTGCGTGTTGTAGCCTTGCGACACGCTTAGTCAAACCGCGCGTATCGACCCCAGGCGATGCGCGCGGTTGCGCCATTTGCGCGCGATGCGCAGCCGCCAGACGAGGCCGGTCGCGAAATAGCCGGCAGCCGACAAAGCGATCGCGATGATCACCAGCCCGACGATCGTCGCGGGGCCGCCATGCGAGACGAGCCAGTGCAGCCAGCCGACATTGGCCTGGACGTTGCTGGCGATCGGCGCGCCGGGCACGGTGCGATCGAGCCGCAGCACCCAATGGCCCAGTTCGTACGCGCTCCAGAACAGCGGCACGGTGGTGATCGGATTGTGCAGCAGGGTGGTGCCGACCGCGACCGGCACGTTGGCGCGCACCGGCAGCGCGGTCAGCGCGGCGAGCGGCATGTGCGCGAAGGGAAAGAGGATCCCGGTGAACAGTCCGAGCGCCACGCCGCGCGGCACCGAGCGGCGCGTGAAGCGCCACAGCGACGGGGCGAGGATGCGGTGCGCGACGGGGCGAAGGAAGCGGTTCGCCTCGATCCGCTCCTGGGTCGGGATGTGATGGCGAACCCAGCCGAACACACGCGTCGCGGCGCCGGGACGCACCGCCGCCTCAACCACGGTCGCGCATGATCCGGCCCTGTTCGCGCTTCCAGTCGCGCTCCTTGATCGAATCGCGCTTGTCGTGATCCTTCTTGCCCTTGGCGAGCGCAAGTTCGATTTTCGCGCGCCCCTTCGAGTTGAAATAGATCATCAGCGGCACGAGCGTCATGCCGTCGCGCGCCACCGCGCCGTGCATCTTGTTGATCTCGCGCTCCTTGAGCAGCAGCTTGCGCGCGCGCTTGGGCTCGTGATTGTAGCGGTTGCCGTGGCTGAATTCGGGCACGTTCGAATTGATCAGCCAGACCTCGCCGTCCTTCACCTCGGCATAGCTTTCGGCGATCGACCCGGTGCCGCTGCGCAAGCTCTTCACTTCGGTGCCGGTCAGCGCGATGCCCGCTTCATACACCGTGTCGATATAATAATCGTACCGCGCGCGCCGGTTCTCGGCGACGATCTTGGTCTTTTCGAAAATGGGGGGCTTGGGGCGTGCCATGGGAGGCGCGATGTAGGGCCTCGCGTGGCGAAACGAAAGCGGTACTGACAAATTAGCGATGGCCGCGCGTCGCGATACGGCAAAGCGCGCGGTAACCTTCTATCTCTGCATAAGGGATATGTTTCCTCGCGCGCCGGCACAATTAGGAGTAAAGCTGCTTCATGTCCGATTTCGCTGCCCCTAAATATGCGACCCACAAATTCGCCATCGCCATCGACGCCGCCGACATCGATTTCATGGGGCATGTCAACAATGCCTCGTATCTCAAATGGGTACAGGATGCGGTGGTCAGCCACTGGCAGCGCTTCGCCCCGACCGAAGCGATCGCGACTCACGCCTGGGTCGCGCTCAAGCACGAAATCACCTATCGCAAACCGACCTTCCTCGACGACGAGGTGATCGCGACCGTGTTGCTCGAAAAGGTGCAGGGCGCGCGGGCGTTTTACGAGACGGTGATCAAGCGCGGTGAGGAAGTATTGGCCGAGGTCAAATCGAGCTGGTGCTGCCTCAACGTCGAGACGATGCGCCCGGCGCGCCTTGCCCAAGGCGTGATCGACCGGTTCTTCGCCAAGGATTGACCTTTTTGTCGCCCCGGCGAAGGCCAGGGCCGCTGGGTCGTCGCGCGTGACGACGGCATCGCGTCCAACGGAACGGCCCCGGCCTTCGCCGGGGCGACGGTTCAGAGCCCAGCCGCCGCCAGCCCGGCATCGACCGCGCGCTGGCTCGCTTCGCTCGGCCACGTCATCGGCAGGCGCAGCGCCTCCGGGAAACCTTGACGCACCCGGCTCACCGCATATTTCACCGGCCCAGGCGAGGCATCGGTGAACAGCGCCACGTGCAGCGCGAACAGCCGGTCGTGCAGTTCGAGCGCAAGCACATAATCCCCTGCCCCGCATGCCGCCTGGAACTCGGCGCACAATCGCGGCGCGACATTGGCCGTCACCGAGATGCACCCCACCCCGCCGGTCGCGTTGAAGGCGAGCGCCATGTCGTCATTGCCCGACAGCTGCACGAACGCGTCGGGGCACGCCGCGCGCTGCGCCGAAACGCGCTGGATCACGCCGGTCGCATCCTTGATGCCGATCACGCTCGGCAGAGCGTGCGCGATCCGCCCGACCGTCTCGACCGCAATGTCGGTCACGGTGCGCCCCGGAACGTTGTAGAGCACGATCGGCAGATCGCAGGCCTGCGCGACCGCCTCGAAATGGCGGAAAATCCCCTCCTGGTTCGGGCGGTTATAATAAGGCGGCACCATCAGCGCCGCATCGGCGCCCGCCGCTTTGGCCGCCTTGATGTTGTGGATCGCGACGCGCGTATCGTTCGATCCGGCGCCGGCCAGCACCGGCACGCGGCCCCTGGCCTGATCGACGCAAACCCCCACGATCGCGAAATGCTCGTCGGCGGTCAGCGTCGCCGCTTCGCCGGTGGTGCCGCACGGCACCAGCCCGGCCGAGCCCTCGGCAATCTGCCATTCGACGAAGTCGCGATAGGCGCGCTCGTCGAAGCTGCCGTCAGCGGCGAACGGCGTGACCAGCGCCGGGATCGATCCCGAAAACATACGTAGTTGCTCCAGCGGACGGAATTCCGTCGCATTTCTTCATTATTGCAGACGACAAATACGGACCGGAGGCATAGTCTGTCCACATGATTGCTTGGGTGTTCAAAACAGGGGTGCTGCTGGCGGGCGTTTCGAGCCTCGCCGTAACGTCGGGCGATGCGCAGGATCAGCTCGGCTGGGGTCGCGCGACGCAAGTGCTGACGGGCACGACCGCGGCCAATGCGTCGCTTGCTGCCTCGATCGCCGAGTGGAAGACGCTGCAGCAGACGCCGGGCTATGGCTTCGACAGCTATGCGCGGTTCCTGCTCGCGCATCCCGGCTGGCCGGGCGAGACCGCGCTGCGGCGCGCTGCCGAGAGATCGCTCGACGCGCCGGGCTGGTCACCGTCGATCGTGGTGGCGTTTTTCCGGCGCTTCCCGGCGCTGACCGGCGCGGGCAAGACGCGCTTCGCCGAGGCGCTGGCCGCAACCGGCGCGCGCGACGAAGCCAATGCCGCCGCGCGCGCGGCCTGGGTGTCGGGCTCGCTTTCGACCGCCGACGAAACCAGGATCCTCACCGGCTTCCCCGGCGCCCTGGCGCCGTCGGACCACAATGCGCGGATGGACATGCTGCTGTGGCAAGGGTCGCTCGCGTCCGCCCAGCGCCAACTGGCGTTGACCAGCGCGAACTGGCAGCCGGTTTTCGCCGCGCGCCTCGCGTTCCGCACCAACGCATCCGATGCCGCCGATCGCGCGGTGACGACGCAGGCGATCGGCGCTGCCGATCCCGGCTGGCTCGCCGACCGCGCGAGCTGGTATCGCAACACCGGCGCATCGAGCAGCGCGCGCAGCACGCTCGCGCAACGCCCGGCGCTCGCGGTGACGCCGGGCAGCGCCGAGCAATGGTTCGAAGTGCTGCTGACCAATGCCCGCGCCGCCGCGAATGACGGGCAGAACGCGCTCGCCTACGATATCGCGCGACAGGTGGACGATGCCTATCCGGCCGGCACCGACGTCAGCGCGCGGCCTTACGGCGAGCGCGACGATTATACGAGCCTGACCTGGCTCGCCGGCCAGACCGCGCTGAAGCAATTGGCGCGCCCCGCCGACGCGCTGCCGCTGTTCCTGCGCTATGCCGGTGCCTCCAAGACACCGACCACGCAATCGAAGGGCCTGTACTGGGCCGGACGCGCGGCGGAAGCGGCCGGGCGGCGCGACGAGGCAAACGGCTATTACGCGCGGGCTGCGGGGTTCCATGACCTGTTCTACGGCCAGCTCGCCAGCGAGCGGATCGGCCAGCCGCTCGCCGCGCCCGGCGAGCCGATCATGCGGCAAGTCGATCCGGCGGTGCGCGCGGCCTTCTATGCGCGCGAGACGGTGCGCGCCGCGCAATATCTCGGCACGGTCGGCAATTGGGAGGACCAGACCGCGTTCGTCCGCCAGATCGCGCTCGATGCCAAGAGCGACAGCGACCATGTCCTCTCGACCGAATTGTCGCGCACGCTCGGCCGGCCCGACCTCGGCGTGATGGTCGGGCGCAGCGCCTTGCAGAATGGCCTCAGCGAATATTCGACGGTCGGCTTCCCCAACGTGCGCGTTCCCGTGGCGAGCCAGGACGACTGGACGATGATCCACGCGATCGCACGCCAGGAAAGCCAGTTCGACCGCGCCGCGATCAGCCATGCCGGCGCGCGCGGGCTGATGCAGCTGATGCCGGGCACCGCGCGCGACCAGTCGACCAAACTGGGCCTCGCGTACAATGCCGCGGCGCTGACCACCGACACCGATTACAACATCATGGTCGGCTCGACCTATTTCCGGCACATCTTCGGCCTCTACGGCAGCTATCCGCTGGCGGTCGCGGCGTACAATGCCGGGCCGGGCAATGTGAACAAATGGCTCCGCGCCAATGGCGACCCGCGCATGCCCGGCGTCGACATGGTCGACTGGATCGAGGCGATCCCGATCTACGAGACCAAGAACTACGTCCAGCGCGTACTGGAAAACGCCGTGGTATACGACCTGATGAACCCGCAGCATGCCCGGTCGTCGGGGTCGAACCGGATCAGTTGGTATCTCGGTAAGCGCACGCCGGGCTAAAACGTCGCGCCGGCGGAGGCCGGGGCCGCTGCGTTATCGCCCGTAACGGCTGCCGCGCGCGCAACCCAACGGCCCCGGCCTCCGCCGGGGCGACGAGAGATCGATGGACGACCGCCCGAATTACATCACGCCCGCCGGCTATGCCGTGCTCAGCGCGGAATATCGCCAATTGCTCGGCGAGGAGCGGCCCAAGCTGGTCGACGTCATCTCGTGGGCGGCGGGCAATGGCGACCGGTCGGAGAATGGCGACTATATCTATGGCCGCAAGCGGCTCCGCGAAATCGACCGGCGGCTGGGTTTCCTCGCGCGGCGGATGAAGGCGGCCAAGGTGATCGATCCCGCCGCGCAGCCCGACCGCGACCGCGTGTGGTTCGGCGCGACCGTGACGATCGCCGACGAAGACGATAGCGAGCGCATCCTCACCTTGGTCGGCGACGACGAGACCGATGCGACCGCGGGCAGGATCGGCTGGAACGCGCCGATCGCCCGTGCGCTGCGCGGGGCGGCGGTGGGGGATCTGCGCCGCGTCATCCTTCCCGCCGGCGAGCGCGACTATGAGGTCGTCGCGATTCGCTATCCCTGACGCGCGACGGACGCTGCAGGATTTGCGACGGACCAGCCGCTACGGCGTGCAAGACCTGCTACACCGCCGCTCCGCGCGATGCGATCGCGGGCGAAAGAGGAAGGGATGGCAGTGGTGCAGCGCGTGTTCGTCAGCGGCAAGGTCCAGCGCGTCGGCTATCGCGATTGGGCGGTGCGCACGGCGCTGAAGCTGGGCGTCACCGGCTGGGTCCGCAATCTCCACGACGGCCGGATCGAAATGCTGCTCGCCGGGGATGATGCCGCAATCGCGGCGATGACCGACGCCTGCCGCGAAGGACCGGCGCCCGCGCGCGTCGATCATGTCGATACGCGCGCCGATGACGAGCGCGCGCCCAAGGGATTTACGAGGCGATTTACGGCGTAAGCGCGGCAAACACCGCGCTTGGTTACAAATCGCGAAGGGCGTCGGCGGGCCGGGCGCGCAGCGCCGGCAGACTTCCCGCGATGCCCGTGCCGAGCGTCATCGCCACCGCTGCGGCGAGCGTAAGGCCGACCACGTCCCACCGCGGCGCCCAACCGATCGCGAACACCTGCGTCACGACGTACCAGCCCGCCGCCGACCCCATCGCCAGCGCCACCGCGACCAGCGCCAGCGAGAGGATCGCATATTCCAGCGCCTGCGCGCCGAGCACTTGCCGCCGGCTGCCGCCGAGCAGCTTGAGGATCACCGCGTCATAGCGCCGCGTTCCGCCCGAAGCCGACACCGCGCCGATCAGCACCGCGATCCCGGCCGCGATCGTCACCGCGGCGGCGGCCCGGATCGCGATCGCGATCTGGCCGAGCACCGCGCTCAACTGGCCGATCACGTCGCCGACGCGGATCAGCGTCACCGAGGGCAAGGCCGCGGCGACCCGGCGTGCGATCGCGCCGTCCTGTGCCGGTGCGGCATAGACGCTGGCGAGCAGACCGTGCGGTGCTTCCTCGATATAGCCGGGCGAAAAGACAATCGCGAAGTTGAGGCCCAGCCCACCCCAGTCGATCTTGCGCAAGGCGGCGATCCGCGCCGGCACATCGACGCCAAGCACCGAGACGGTGATCGTGTCGCCCACCTTGAGCCCCAGGGCCGCCGCAGCCTTGTCCTCGAGCGAGACGAGCGGCGGCCCGTGGTAATCCGCCGGCCACCAGCGCCCCGCCACCACGGCGTTGCGCGGCGGCAACGTGGCGGCCCAGGTGATCGTGCGGTCGCCGCGCAACACCCAGGCGCCCTCGGGCAGCGTCTTCATGTCGGCCACGCGCACGCCGCGCAGCGCGACGACCGATCCGCGCAGCGACGGCAGCGATTCGATCCTGGCGCCCGGCGCTGCGCCCGTGACGGCGCGCGCGAAGGTCGCGGCATCCCCGGGTTGCAGATCGATCGCGAAGAAGCGCGGCGCCTTGCTGGGCGCGGCATTGCGCAGTTCGGACGCGAGGCTCGAATCGATCACCGCCAGCGCCACGAACAGCGAGAAGCCCAGGCCCAGCGCGACGACCAGCCGATCGGTTTGCGCCCCTGGACGGTGGAGATTGGCGACCGCCAGCCGCACGAGCGGGCGGCGCGCATGCGGCAGTTTCGATGCGATGAAGCGGATCGCGATGCCGACACCCCACAGCAACGCGATCAGCCCGACGATCGCGCCGACGAATCCGAGCGCGAGCCAGCGGTCCGACGCGGTCAGCACCGCGAGCGCGATCAACGCGACGACGAGCAGCGCCATCGTGGCCAGCACCGCCGCCGATGGCACCCGCCGCGGCGCGAGCGCATCGCGCAGCAAGGTCGCCGCAGGCACTGCGCGGGCGCGCGCCAGTGCGGGCAACGCGAACAGCAAAGCTACAAGGACAGAGAGCGACGCAGCTGTCGCCAGCGGCACCGGGTAGAGCGCGAGCCGCGGCGGCACCGGCAAGGCCGCGCCGGCCACCACGGTGACGATCCACGGCACCGCCGCGCCGACAGCTAGGCCAGCGGTTATCCCGACCGCGGCGACCATACCGAGCTGTGCGAGGAAGATCGCCGCGATCGTCCGCGACTGCGCGCCGAGCACTTTCAGCGTCGCGATGATCCGGGTCTTGCCCGCGAGGTAGGCCGCGACGCCGCTGCCCACGCCGACCCCGGCGATCGCCAGTGCCGCGAGCCCGACCAGCAGCAGGAACTGGCCGAGTTGCGCGATGCCGCGGCGCACGCCGCCGGCCGACTGGTCGCTCAGTCGCGCCGACCATCCAGCCCCCCGGAAGCGCCGCAACAGCCGGTCGCGCACTGCCGCCGCTGTCGCGGGGCGCGCCAGCAGCAGGCGATAATGACTTTCGTAGAGACTGCCGGGCTGGACCAGCGCACTCGCATCGAGCCCCGCCAGATCGACCAGCGCGGGCGGCCCCAGCGTGAAGCCGGCACCCAGCCGGTCGGGCTCTTCGGCGATGATGCCGATCACGCGGAGCTGCGCCAGCCCGAGCCGCAACGTATCGCCCGGCCTTACGCCGAGCCGATCGGCAAGCGCCGGCGCGATCGCGATCTGCCCCGCCCGCGGCCGCGCCGCCACCGCACCCGGGGCAAGCCGGAAGCGCCCGACCAGCGGCCATGCCGCATCGGTGCCGCGTAGATCGACCAGTGCCGACACGCCGCCCCGCTCCGCCATCGCCCGCAGCGACACGGTCTCCGACACGCGCCCGGCCTGCGCGAAGGCCGCCAGCTCCTCGACCGTGGCACGGCGCTGCGAGACGCTCAGCTCGAGGTCTCCGCCGAGGATCTGCCGACCATTGCTGTCGAGCGCGGCGATCATGCTTGCCGCCAGGCTGCCGATCCCGGCGAGCGCCGCCGTCCCGAGGAACAGGCAGATCGCGAGCAACATCAGCCCGCGCCCGCCACGCCGCAAATCGCGCAACGCGAGTCGCCAGGCGAGCCTCAAGCGCCGCGCCGATCGCCGACGATGCGGCCGTCGCCGAGCTCGATCACGCGCGCGCACCGCGCCGCCAGTGCCGGATCGTGCGTGATGATGAACAAGGTCGTCTCGCTCGCCGCATGCCGTTCGAACAGCAAATCCATGATCGCGGCGCCGGTCGCCGTATCGAGGTTGCCGGTCGGCTCGTCGGCGAAGATCAACGCCGGGCGCCCGATCAAGGCGCGCGCGATCGCGACGCGCTGCTGCTCGCCGCCGGACAGTTGCGCGGGATAATGGCGAAGGCGGTGGCCGAGCCCGACCGCGGCCAGCTCGATCTCGGCACGCGCGAAGGCGTCGCTTTCCCCGGCCAGTTCGAGCGGCACCGCGACAATCTCCAGCGCGGACATCGTCGGCAGCAAGTGAAAGGCCTGGAGTACGATGCCGATC
>CAXTEO010000068.1:0-22447 GCA_964243205.1 uncultured Sphingomonas sp. | reverse complement strand
GCATAGACGGTCGGGATCGACTTGATCTGGAATTGCGCGGCGATGAACTGGTTCTGGTCGGTATCGACCTTGGCGAGCACAACGCCCTTGTCGGCATAAGCGGCGGCGACCTTCTCGAGCAGCGGCGTCAGCGCCTTGCACGGCCCGCACCATTCCGCCCAGAAGTCGATCACGACCAATTTGGTCATCGACGGCTCGACGACATCGCGGCGGAAGCTCTCCACCGCTTCGCGTTCGGCGGCGCTCATTCCCAGGGTGGCCAAGTGTCGCTCCAATGCTCGAGTGTGTGCGTCTTATGTGGGCGCTCCCCGCGTGAAGCCAACCCTTTTCGCACGATCTGCTAAGGATCGCGATAAGGGGCTTGCCGAGTGTGGGGCACACTGTTAGAGCCCGCCCCCTTACCCGCCCAGTCCCACCGGACCGGGCTCGTAGCGCCAGAGCGGGCGTAGCTCAGGGGTAGAGCACAACCTTGCCAAGGTTGGGGTCGAGGGTTCGAATCCCTTCGCCCGCTCCAGCCGCCACAGGTGGATTTAGCCACGCTAAATCCCCGACAGTGGTGGCTCGCCGGCCGCGCCAAGCGCGGTCCGACGCCATGGCTTGTCCACGGCGCCTCTCGACCTCATAAAAAGTCCACCCGTCCGCGGCGTATCTCGGCTAGCCTAGCGTCATGAAAACAGGCGACATCCGAATCGGTATCGGCGGCTGGACCTACGAGCCATGGCGCGGGACCTTCTTCCCCGAAAAGTGGCCGCACAAGCGCGAGCTCGAATATGCCGCGGGCAAACTCACCGCGATCGAGGTCAACGGTACCTATTATTCCTCGCAAAAACCGGCGACCTTCGCATCTTGGGCGAAGACGGTGCCCGATGGCTTCGTCTTCGCGCTGAAGGCATCGCGCTATTGCACCAATCGCAAGGTACTGGCCGAAGCCGGCGAATCGATTGCGCGCTTCACCGGACAGGGGATCGTCGAGCTCGGCGATCGGCTCGGGCCGATCCTGTGGCAGTTCATGGCGACCAAGAAGTTCGAGCCCGCCGATTTCGAGGCGTTCCTCACGCTGCTGCCCGCCGAGCAGGACGGCGTCGCGCTGCGCCATGCCGTGCAGGTACGCCACGAAAGCTTCCAGACCGCCGAATTCGTCGCGATGGCGCGCGCCGCCGGCGTGGCGATCGTCTATGCCGATTCGGCCGACTATCCCGCCATTGCCGATGTGAGCGGCGACTTTGTCTATGCCCGGCTCGAAGCGGCGGTAGAGGAGGAGGCGGCCGGATATACGCCGGCCGCGCTCGATCGTTGGGCGGCGGCGGCGCGATGCTGGGCGGAAGGGCGAGTCGTCGCGGATCTGCCGTATCTCGCGGCCCCCGCGCCGATCGCGCCGCGCGAAACCTTCATCTTCTTCATCAACGGCGCAAAGGTACGGGCCCCGCATGGCGCGATGGCGCTGATCGAGCGAGTCGGGGCTTAGCCCCCCGGAGGCGCGCTTGGGCCGCTCTGCGCGCCGCCCAGCTATAGCAGAGCATCACCCCCCTCGCGCCGCACAACGGCGCGAGGGGGGCTTTTACGCCTACAGCTTCTCGGTCAGATCCGGCACCAGCTTGAACAGATCGCCGACCAGACCGAAATCCGCGACCTGGAAGATCGGCGCGTCCTCGTCCTTGTTGATCGCGATGATCGTCTTGGAGTCCTTCATGCCGGCGAGATGCTGGATCGCGCCCGAAATGCCGATCGCGACATAGACTTCCGGCGCGACGATCTTGCCGGTCTGGCCGACCTGATAATCGTTCGGCGCATAGCCTGCGTCCACCGCAGCGCGCGAGGCGCCGACGCCGGCGCCGAGCTTGTCGGCAAGCGGGTCGATCACCGCGTGGAACTGCTCGGCCGAACCGAGCGCGCGGCCGCCCGAGACGATGATTTTCGCAGACGTCAGTTCGGGACGCTCCGACGCGGCGATTTCCGAACCGACATAGGTCGAGACGCCGGCATCGCCGGTGCTGTCGACCGCTTCGATCGTGCCCGAGCCGCCTTCGGTGGCGGCCTTCTCGAACGCGGTGCCGCGCACCGAAATGACCTTCTTGGCGTCCCTGGTCTGCACCGTGGCGATCGCATTGCCGGCGTAGATCGGGCGCGTGAACGTGTCTTCGCCCTCGACCGACAGGATGTCGGAAATCTGCATCACGTCCAGCAGAGCGGCCACGCGCGGCGCGATGTTCTTGCCGTTGGTCGTCGCCGGCACGAGGAAGGCGTCGTGCGTTTCCATCAATTTGGCGACGAGCGGCGCGACATTTTCGGCGAGCGCATGGGCATAGGCCGCGTCGTCGGCGACATGGACCTTGCCGACGCCGGCGAGCTTGGTGGCGGCTTCGGCGACCGCGCCGACGCCCTGCCCTGCTACCAGCAGATGCACTTCGCCGAGCTGCGATGCCGCGGTGACGGTGGAGAGGGTGGCGTCCTTCACGGACGTGCCATCATGTTCGACCCAGACGAGCGTCTTCACTTGGCAACTCCCATCGCCTTGAGTTTTGCGACCAGTTCATCGACATCGGCGACCTTGACGCCGGCCGAGCGCTTGGGCGGTTCGACCACCTTGAGCGTGGTCAGGCGCGGCGACACGTCGACACCGAAATCGGCCGGGGTCTTCTGCGCCATCGGCTTGGACTTGGCCTTCATGATGTTGGGCAGCGAGGCGTAGCGCGGCTCGTTGAGGCGCAGATCGACCGTGATGATCGCGGGCAGCTTGAGCGTCTCGGTTTCCGAGCCGCCATCGACTTCGCGCGTCACGGTGACGCTGTCGGTGGAGAGTTCGACCTTCGAGGCGAAGGTCGCCTGGCCGACGCCGAGCAGGCCGGCGAGCATCTGGCCGGTCTGGTTGTTGTCGTCGTCGATCGCCTGCTTGCCGAGGATGACCAGGTCGGGCTTTTCCTCCTCGACGATCTTGGCGAGCAGCTTGGCGACGCCCAGCGGCTCGACCTTCTCTTCCGACACGATCAGGATCGCACGGTCGGCGCCCATCGCGAGCGCGGTGCGCAGCGTTTCCTGCGACTTCTGCTCGCCGATCGAGACGACGACGATCTCGGTGACGCCCTTGTCCTTGAGGCGGATGGCTTCCTCGACCGCGATCTCGTCGAACGGGTTCATGCTCATCTTGACGTTGGCGAGATCGACCCCGCTTCCGTCCGCCTTGACGCGGGGCTTTACGTTATAGTCAAGCACACGCTTGACGGGGACAACTACCTTCATCTCACTCTCCAAGCTCGAACCTATTCCTGGGGAGGCCGGTTCTATACGTCGCCCCGGCGAAGGCCGGGACCGGCCCGTGGTGAGGCCAGCCATTTCCACCGCGCGGCCCCGGCCTCCGCCGGGGCGACGGGTGGCTGGTCAGGCCGCCTTCTGCACCTCTGCGACGATCTTTTTCGCCGCATCGCCGAGATCGTTCGCCGGGACGATCGCCAGGCCCGAATTGGCGAGGATCGCCTTGCCGGCCTCCACATTGGTGCCTTCGAGACGAACGACCAACGGCACCGAAAGGTTCACTTCCTTCGCCGCGGCCACGATGCCCTCGGCGATGATGTCGCACTTCATGATGCCGCCGAAGATGTTGACCAGGATGCCCTTCACGTTCGGATCGGCGAGGATCAGTTTGAACGCCGCGGTCACCTTTTCCTTGTTGGCGCCGCCGCCGACGTCGAGGAAATTGGCCGGGAACATGCCGTTGAGCTTGATGATGTCCATCGTCGCCATCGCCAGACCGGCGCCATTGACCATGCAGCCGATGTCGCCGTCGAGCTTGATGTACGCCAGGTCGTACTTCGACGCTTCGAGCTCGGACGGATCTTCCTCGGTCTCGTCGCGCAATTCCATCAGGTCCTTGTGGCGGAACAAGGCGTTGTTATCGAAGCCGACCTTGGCGTCGAGCACCATCAGCTTACCGTCTTCGGTAACGGCGAGCGGGTTGATCTCGATCTGCTCGGCATCGGTCCCCATGAAGGCATCGTACAGCTTGGACGCGACGAACGAGGCCTGCTTGGCGAGATCGCCCTTGAGCTCGAGCGCGGCGGCGACCGAACGGCCGTGATGCGGCTGGAAGCCGGTCGCCTGGTCGATGTCGATGCTGTGGATTTTCTCGGGCGTGTCGTGCGCGACGGTCTCGATGTCCATCCCGCCCTCGGTCGAGGCGACCATCGACACGCGGCCGGTGGCGCGGTTGACGAGCAACGCGAGGTAGAATTCCTTGGCGATGTCGACGCCGTCGGTGACGTACAGGCGGTTGACCTGCTTGCCATGCTCGCCGGTCTGGATCGTCACCAGCGTGTTGCCGAGCATGTCGGTCGCAGCGGCGCGGACTTCATCGGCGGTTTTGGCGAGGCGGACGCCGCCCTTGGCGTCGGGCCCGAGTTCCTTGAACTTGCCCTTGCCGCGGCCACCGGCGTGGATCTGCGCCTTGACGACATAGAGCGGCCCGGGGAGCTTTTCCGATGCTGCAACCGCTTCCTCGACCGACAGCGCGGCAAAGCCGGCCGGTACGGGCACGCCGAATTTCGCCAGGAGTTCCTTGGCCTGATATTCGTGGATGTTCATGGGGTGCGTGCCTTTCCGGGGATCGGGTTTGCGGGGGGCTTAAGCACAGGCGCGGCGACGAATCCACCCCTTCGCAGTTGCGAACACTCGCTATCGCGCAGCACGCTCGCTATATTGCGGGCATGTCGCTGATCCCCGGTCTATTGCTGTTCTTCGTCACCGTCGCGGGGATGGAGGGCTTTGCCTATGCCGCGCATCGCTGGGTGATGCACGGCTTCGGCTGGCTCCTCCATGAAAGCCACCACCGCGAACGGACGGGCACGTGGGAGCTCAACGATCTTTACGCCGCGATCTTCGCAGTGCCGTCGATCGTGCTGCTGCTCGGCGGCGCGCAGCTCGGCTGGTGGCCGGGCTTCATCTGGATCGGCGCGGGAATCGCGGCCTATGGCGCGATCTATTTCGGCTTTCACGACGTGATCGTCCATCGCCGCATCGCGACGCGCTATCTGCCGAAATCGGCCTATATGAAGCGCATCATTCAGGCCCACCGCTTGCACCATGTGGTCGAGACTAAAGAGGGCAATGTCAGCTTCGGGTTCCTCGTCGCGCCCAGGCCCGAAGATTTGAAGGCCGAGCTCAAGCGCCGCCAGCATGCCGGCGTGCGGGCGCCGCGCGGATCAGTCGAACAGGCTTGAGACCGAGCTTTCGTCGGCGATCCGGCGAATCGCCTCGGCGAGCAGCGGCGCGATCGTCAGATGACGGATCTTCTTGGCCGCCGCGACGATCTCGTGGCTGCCGAGCGAATCGGTGATGACCAGTTCCTCGAGCGCGGAACTCTCGACTCGCGCCACCGCCCCGCCCGACAGGACGCCGTGGGTGATATACGCCGCGACCCCCGCCGCACCGGCTTCCTTGAGCGCCGCGGCAGCGTTGCAAAGCGTACCGCCCGAATCGACGATATCGTCGATCAGGATGCAGAAGCGCCCCTCGACTTCGCCGATGATGTTCATCACTTCGGATTCGCCCGCGCGCTCGCGGCGCTTGTCGACGATCGCCAGCGGGGCGTTGTTGAGCCGTTTGGCGAGCGCGCGGGCGCGCACCACGCCGCCGACATCGGGCGACACCACCATCAGGTTGCGCCCGCCGTAGCGCGTCATGATGTCCGCCGACATGACGGGCGCGGCGAACAGATTGTCGGTCGGAATGTCGAAAAAGCCCTGGATCTGCCCGGCATGGAGATCGACCGACAAGACGCGATCGGCCCCCGCCACGGTGATCAGGTTGGCGACGAGCTTGGCCGAGATCGGCGTGCGCGGGCCGGGCTTGCGGTCCTGCCGGGCATAGCCGAAATACGGGATGACCGCGGTGATCCGCCTGGCCGACGAGCGCTTCAGCGCGTCGATCATGATCAGCAATTCCATCAGATTGTCGTTCGCCGGATAGCCGGTCGATTGCAGCACGAACACGTCCTCGCCGCGGACATTCTCTTGGATCTCGACGAAAATCTCCTCGTCGGCGAAGCGGCGGACGAGCGCGTCGGTCAGCGGCAGCTCGAGATAGGACGCGATGTCGCGCGCGAGCGGCAAATTGGAATTGCCGGTGAGAAGTTTCATATGGGCCGCCCTTTGCCGCTTGCCGATTGCAGCCTCCTTAGGAGCGTCGATCCTCCGGGGAAAGAGAGCGCGCCATCAAGCGCCCCCCGCGCCGGCACAAAGGCTTGTCGCGGGGCTCCCCCGTCCTGTACCGCGCAGGCATGAACATCCGCACCCGTTTCGCGCCCTCCCCCACGGGCCAGCTCCATGTCGGCAACATTCGCGCCGCGCTGCATAACTGGCTGTGGGCGCGTGCGCGGGGCGGCGAATTCTGGCTGCGGATCGACGATACCGATGCCGAGCGTAGCGAAGAGCGCTTCGTCGCGGCGATTCGCGGCGATCTCGGCTGGCTCGGGCTCGTGCCCGATGGCGAGGAACGGCAGTCGGCACGCTTCGCACTTTACGAGGCGCGCTTTGCCGCGCTGCGCGACGCAGGCCGCGTCTATCCCGCCTACGAAACCGCGCAGGAACTCGACTTGCGGCGCAAGATCGCCGCCGGGCGCGGCCTGCCGCCGGTTTATGATCGCGCCGCGCTCGCGCTGAGCGACGCCGAGCGCGCCGCGCTCGACGCGGATGGCGTCAAGCCGCACTGGCGCTTCAAGCTCGATCATGCCGCGCCGATCCTGTGGGACGATCTGGTGCGCGGCCCGCAGAAATTCGATGCCGCGACGATGAGCGACCCGGTGATCCGCCGCGCCGACGGGTCGTGGCTCTATATGTTGCCCTCGGCGATCGACGATGCCGAGATGCGGATCACGCATGTCGTGCGCGGCGAGGACCATGTGTCCAACACCGCGCTGCAATTGCAGATGTTCGACGCGATGGGCGTGCCGCCGCCGGCCTTCGGGCACGAGGCGCTCCTGGTCGGCAGCGAAGGCAAATTGTCGAAGCGGCTGGGGTCGCTCGGCGTCGAGCATTTCCGCGAGATCGGGATCGAACCGGAGGCGGTGCGCGCCTTGCTCGCGCGGATCGGAACGAGTTTGCCGGTCGAGCCCTTGGTGGAGACCAAGGTGTTGGTCGAGACCTTCGATTTCGCCAAGTTCGGTCGCGCGCCGGCACGGTTCGACGAGGCCGAGCTCGCCGGGCTCAACGCCAAGATCGTCCACCAGCTCGGTTACGCGCATGTTGCCGCGCGCTTGCCCGCCGGGATGGGCGCGGCCGAGTGGGAAGCGGTGCGCCCCAATCTGCAGACCGTCGCCGAAGCGGCGGATTGGTGGGGCGTGATCGAGGGGCCGATCGTCGCGGAGCGCGACCCCGCCGATCTGGATTTCCTCGCCGCCGCGGCGCGCCTCGCCGAGTCGCTGGCATGGGATGCCGACCCGTGGCACGCACTGACCGCCGCGCTGAAGGCCGAGACCGGACGCAGCGGCAAGACCTTGTTCCTGCCGTTGCGCCGCGCGCTGACCGGGCGCGATCACGGCCCCGACATGAAGGCGTTGCTGCCGCTGATCGGGCGCGAACGGACCATCGCGCGGCTGTCGAACGCCTGACGTCGCCCCGGCGCAGGCCGGGGCCGCTGGGGGTGGCGCCCCCCCCCCCCGCTCGCATCTTGCCTTATAACGCATCGGCGCCGGCCTCCGCCGGGACAACGTGCATTTTGTATGTTATATTGTCTCTTGCCTTTATTTTGTAATGATGTAACATCCTCCTCATCCCCGACGATCGATCGGGTCACCTGCAGGAGACGGGACGATGGAAGCAGATCGCTATACCACCCGCCACGGGTTCAATCCCGGCGGCATCGCTTTCTCGCTCGGCGCGTGTGGCGTGCTGCTGTTCGGGCTGTCGCTGACCGCGCCGCATTTCACGCGGGCGATCGACCCGATCCTTCTGGTCGATCCGATCGCGGCGGATCCGCCGCCACCGCCGCCCAAGCCCGAACCAAAACCCGAATCCAAGATCGTCGATGCGCGACTTCCGACGCCAGCGCGCGAACCCGTCGATCACACCAGGATCGTGGTGCCGACAGCGCCCGGCGACCCGATCGCCACGCATATCGATCCGCCCCCGCTCCCGCCCATCATCGCCGGGAACGGCGACGGCGGGATGATCATCGTCCCGCCGCACGTGCCGCTGATCGCGCAGCCGCGGCTCGATTCGCGCTACATCGATGGTTTCCAGCCCAATTATCCGAGCGACGAACGCCTGGCCGGCCGCGAAGGCCGCGTCGTGGTGCGCGTGCTGATCGGCACCGATGGCCGCGTGAAGCAAGTCGAGCAGGTCAGCGCCGCGAGCAGTGCGTTCTTCGAGGCGACGCGCAAGCGCGCGCTGGAAAAATGGCGCTTCAAACCCGGCACGCGCGACGGCGTCGCGATCGAGGCGTGGCAGACGATGTCGGTGCGCTTCGTGCTGAACGAGGAATAACTGCAGGCGGTCGCGGCGCGGCGGGGCTGGCATCGCCGCGCCGCCGCGCCTATCTTCCCACCCATGAATTTCCTGCGGTATCTCTCCCCACTGCGCGCCTGGCGCGACTTGCGCCATTACATCGTCACGCGGCGGCCGCATCAATTGGGCTTCATGGGGGTCGCGCTCGCGCTCACCTATGTGATGGTGGTCGGCGTGATCTACGAATCGAAGATTCCACCCAAGCCATATCATCGCGACATCATCTACGTGCAGCAATGGCGCGCCGACCGCACCGATGCCGAGATCGTCGCGCAACAGAAGATCGACGGAGTCGAGCAAACGCGCCAGGCCAATGAACTGAAGCGGCTCGAGGCCGAACGGCGCGCGCAGTTCAAGAAGGTCAATGACGGGCTGAAGGCCTACGGGATCTGATCGTGACGATGCCGGGCGAGGATGCGCGCTGGATGGGCGCCGCACTGGCGCTGGGCGAGCGCGGCCGTGGGCGCACCGCGCCCAACCCCAATGTCGGATGCGTGATCGTTTCCGACGGCCGCGTTGTCGGGCGCGGCTGGACCCAGCCGGGCGGGCGACCGCATGCCGAGGCGATGGCGCTGGCACAGGCCGGCGAAAAGTCGCGCGGCGCGACTGTCTATACGACGCTCGAACCGTGCGCGCACGCCTCGCCGCGCGGGCCGGCGTGCAGCGACTTGCTGCAACTGGCGAGCGTCGCGCGCGTCGTCGTGGCGCTCGGCGATCCTGATCCACGCACCGATGGCGCTGGCGTCGCGCGCTTGCGCGACGCGGGCATCACCGTCGAGGTCGGCGTGCGGGCCCCGGAGGCGCGGCGCGCGATGGCGGGGTTTCTCGCGCGGCGCTTGCTCGGCCGCCCGGCAGTGACGCTCAAGCTGGCACTGTCGCTCGACGGCGCGATGGCGATGGCTTCGGGCGCGAGCAAGTGGATCACCGGCCCCGAAGCGCGCGCGCACGCGCATCTCGAGCGCGCGCGGCACGAGGCGATCTTGGTCGGCCGCGCGACGATCGACGCGGACGATCCGATGCTCGACGTGCGACTGCCTGGTCTGGAGGCGCGCGCGCCACGCCGCTTCATTCTGTCTCGCACGCCGCACCTTCGTCACCCTCGCGACGGCGAGGATGACGATTGGGAAAATCTGGCATCGCCCGAGGACATTGCAACGCTCGACGGGGTCGACCATCTGCTGGTCGAAGGCGGCGCGACCACGGCCGCGGCGTTTCTCGCCGCCGACCTGGTCGAACGCCTGCTGCTCTATCGCGCCCCGGTCCTGGTCGGCGGCGGGCGCACCTTGCCCGACATCGGTCTCACCGATCTCGCACAGGCGCATGATCGCTGGGCGATGACCGACGCGCGGAGCCTTGGCAGCGACCGACTCGAGGTTTACGAGCGCGTCAGGGAGCGGCGTTAATGTTCACGGGCATCATTACCGATATCGGCACGATCGACCGGATCGAGGAACGCGGAGACCTGCGCATCTTCGTGGCGACCGGCTATGACATGGCGAGCGTCGATCTCGGTGCCTCGATCGCGTGTTCGGGCGTGTGCCTCACCGTCATCGACAAATCCGGCGCCGGCGCGGACGGCTGGTTCGCCGCCGATGTCTCGGGCGAGACCGTTTCTCGCACCCCGGCCGACCAGTGGATCGCTGGCCGTCGCCTCAATCTCGAGCGCGCGCTGAAGCTCGGCGAGGAATTGGGCGGACATATCGTCACGGGGCACGTCGACGGCATCGCCACGGTCGTCGGCATTTGCCCCGAGGGCGATTCGCGGAAAATCGGCATCGCCGTCCCCGCCGATCTCGCGCCATTCATTGCGGCCAAGGGCTCGGTTACGGTCGATGGCGTCTCGCTCACCGTCAATGAAGTGTCCGACCAGAGCGACGGCACGACTCATTTCGCGGTCAACATCATCCCACACACCCAGGCGATGACGACGCTTGGCGATCTTCACCCCGGCAGCAGCGTCAATATCGAGATCGACGTGCTCGCCCGCTATCTGAAACGCATGGAGCATTATCGTGCCAAAGCCTGAACTTGCGCGGCTGCGCCATGGGTTCCTGTCCTCGCCCGAGGAATTGATCGACGAGGCCAAGAACGGCCGGATGTTCATCCTGGTCGATGACGAGGATCGCGAGAATGAAGGCGATCTCGTCATTCCGGCCCAAATGGCGACGCCGGAGAAGATCAACTTCATGGCGCGCCACGGCCGTGGCCTGATCTGCCTGGCGCTGACCAAGCGCCGCGTCGACGAACTCGGCCTCGGACTGATGAGCCGGCACAACGGCACGCGCCACGAAACCGCCTTCACCACCTCGATCGAGGCGCGCGACGGCGTCACCACCGGCATCTCCGCCGCCGACCGCGCGCGCACCGTCGCGGTCGCGATCGATTCGTCGAAGGGCAAGGAAGAGATCGTCACTCCGGGCCACGTCTTCCCGTTGGTCGCGCGCGACGGCGGCGTGCTGGTGCGCGCCGGGCATACCGAAGCTGCGATCGACGTCTCGCGGCTTGCCGGACTCAATCCTTCGGGCGTGATCTGCGAGATCATGAACGAGGACGGCACCATGTCGCGGCTCGACGATCTCGTCACGTTCGCGCAACTCCATAACCTCAAGATCGGCACGATCCGCGACCTCATCGCCTATCGCCGCCGCCACGATCATCTCGTCGAGAAGCGCGCCGAAACGACCTTCGAATCGAAATGGGGCGGCCAGTGGAAGGCGATCACTTTCCACAACAAGGCCAGCGGCGACGAGACGCTGGCTCTGGTCAAGGGCAAGATCGACCCGTCCACGCCAACGCTGGTGCGGATGCACACCATGTCCTATTTCGTCGACACGTTCGGCGAGATCAACGAGCGGTCGGGGCTGTTGTCGGGTGCGATGGAGACGATCGCGGCGGACGGCGCCGGTGTGATCGTCGTCATCAACCGTCCGATGCCCGATCTGCTGACGCGCTTCATCCACTTGCGCGGCGAGGGCAAGGGCGCCGGCACGCCCGAGATCGAGGAATTGCGCGATTATGGCGTCGGCGCGCAGATCCTCACCGAGCTCGGCGTCGAGGAGATGATACTGCTCACCAACACGCATCACGCGCTGGTCGGCCTCGAAGGCTATGGCCTGTCGATCGTCGAAGAGCGTCCCATTCCAGGCACCAAGGGCGAATAATGGCCAAATTGCTCATCGTCGAAGCGCGCTTCTACGATCATCTCAACGACCTTCTGCTCGAGGGCGCTCGCGCCGCGATCGAGGCCGCGGGCCACAAGCATGAGACGGTCACCGTCCCCGGCGCGCTCGAAATCCCCGGCGCGGTTGCGCTGGCGGCCGAGAGCGGCCTGTATGACGGCTTCGTCGCCTTGGGCGTGGTGATCCGCGGCGAAACCTATCATTTCGAGATCGTCGCGGGGGAGAGCGCGCGCGGTCTGATGGCGCTGTCGATGGACGGCCTGGCGATCGGCAACGGCATCCTCACCACGGAGGACGAAGCGCAGGCGCTGACGCGCGCGCGCAAGTCCGAGAAGGACAAGGGCGGCGAAGCGGCCAAGGCGGCGATCGCGATGATGGCGCTGAAGGCGCGCTTCGGCTGAGCGCGCCGGTGACCGGGCCGATCCTGTTCACCCAACGCTTGATCCTGCGGCTGCCCGAGCCCGCGGATTTCGACGCTTATGCCGCCTTTGCCGCCGACGCCGAGACGATGGCGCATCTCGGCGGTGCCATGCCGCGCGCAGTGGCATGGCGCGATTTCTCGGTGCGCGCCGGCGCCTGGATCACGCGCGGATTCTCGATGTTCTCGGTGATCGAACGCGCGAGTGGCGCCTGGGTAGGCCGAATCGGCCCGTGGCAACCCGAAGGGTGGCCGGGCACCGAGATCGGCTGGGGCGTCGCGCCGGGCTTTGCCGGAAAGGGCTATGCCTATGAAGCGGCGGTCGCGTCGATCGACTATGCCTTCGATATGCTCGGCTGGACCGAGGTGATCCACACGATCGCACCCGACAATCTGCGATCAATCCGGCTCGCGCAGCGAATCGGCTCGGTCAATCGCGGGCCGACTCAGCTGCCGCCACCGCTCGCCGAATATCGCGTCGATGCCTGGGGCCAAAGCGCCGCCGCGTGGCGCGCGCGCTAAACGCTTTGCAGCGCGCGACGCGTTACTTATACTCCTGTCAGTAAGCAGGAGCGCGACGATGGCCTACGCCCACACCTTCAAGGCCAATCCGCATTGGCTGCCGCGCCAGCGGCAAAGCGCGATCCGCGCTATTCCGGGCGAGGACGGGCTGCCCTTCGTCGGCAACACCTTCCGCATGCTGAAGGACCCGGTGCGCTTCGGCAAGCGCATGATCGCGCGCTATGGCCCGGTCTTCCGCAACAATGCGTTCGGCGGGCCGACCGTCAGCATGATCGGCCCCGAGGCCAACGAACTCGTCCTGTTCGACCGCGACCATGTCTTTTCATCGGAGCAAGGCTGGGGGCCTTTGCTCAACTTGCTGTTCCCGCGCGGGCTTATGCTGATGGATTTCGAGAAGCATCGCGCCGACCGCCGGGTGATGGCGGTCGCGTTCAAGCCCGAGCCGATGCGGCATTATGCCGAGACGCTCAACGCCGGCATCGCCCGCACCGTGGCGGAGTGGGGCGACCGGCCGATACGCTTCTACGACGCGGTCAAGGAATTGACGCTCGACCTCGCCGCCGAAAGCTTTCTCGGTATGCCGCTCGGGCCCGAGGCGACGCGGATCAACCAGGCGTTCGTCGACGAGGTGCAAGCGTCGATCACGCCGATCCGCATTCCCCTGCCGGGCTCGCAAATGCGCAAGGGGGTGCGTGCGCGCGCCTATCTGATCGACCTGTTCGAGCGCGAAATCCCGGCGCGGCGTGCGGGCACGGGACAGGATTTCTTCTCGCAATTCTGCCGCGCAACCGACGATGCCGGCCAGCCGCTGCCGGCCGATGCGATCGCCGACCATATGAACTTCCTGATGATGGCGGCGCACGACACGATCACGTCGTCGGCGACCAGCCTGGTCATGCTGCTCGGGCGCAATCCCGAATGGCAAGAAAAGGTGCGCGCCGAGATCACCGATCTGGGAATCAACGAGACGGGCGCGCTCCCATATGGCCAGTTCGACAGGCTCGTGCTGACCGACATGGCGTTCAAGGAAGCGCTGCGGCTGATCCCGCCGGTTCCATCCTTGCCCCGGCGGGCAGTGAAGGCGTTCGATTTCGGCGGTTATCACATCCCCGCCGGCACGACCGTCAGCGTCAGCGTCGCCTACACTCATACCATGCCCGAATTGTGGCCCGACCCGCAGCGTTTCGATCCGTTGCGCTTCACCCCCGAGGCGGTCCGCGCGCGGCACAAATATGCCTGGGTGCCGTTCGGCGGCGGCGCGCATATGTGCCTGGGGCTGCATTTCGCGACGATGCAGATCCGTATCCTGCTGGCGCAACTGCTCAGCCGTTACCGGATCGAACTCGACGCGGACGCAGGCGCGGAGTGGCAAGCCTGGCCGATCCCGCGACCAAAGGATGGCCTGCCGCTGCGCTTCGTGCCACTCGGTTAAACCTCCCCTCCCCGGAAGGGAGGGGAGAATGCTTACGCCGCGACCGTCTCCAGCGCGGGATAATCGACATAGCCCTCGGGACCCTGGCTGTACCACAATTTGGGATTGTCCGCGGCGAGCGGCGCGCCGGTCCGCAGGCGCTCGGGCAGATCGGGATTGCCGATGAAGGTGCGACCGAAGGCGATCGCGTCGGCTGTGCCGCCGTCGAGCGCCGCCTGTGCTTCCTCAAGCGTGCGATAGTCCGAATTGAGCACCAGCGGCCCCGAAAAGGCCTGGCGGATTTCGGGCGAGAGCTTGGGCACGTCGGTGCGGCCGAACGTGCCGTCGGGGCCGGGTTCGCGCAGTTCGAGAAACGCGATGCCGATCTCGTCGAGCGCCTTGGCGGCGGCGACGAACAGGTCGCGCGGATTGCTGTCGTCGACCCCTTGCGAATCGCCATTGGGCGACAGGCGGATTGACGTGCGGTCGGCCCCGGCCACACTAGCGACCGCTTCGGTCACTTCGCGCATCAGGCGGATGCGGTTGTCGATCGAACCGCCATAGATGTCGTCGCGGAAATTGGCATTGTCCCGCAGGAACTGGTCGACCAGATAGCCGTTCGCGCCGTGGATTTGCACGCCATCGAAACCGGCGCGCAACGCATTCTTGGTGGCCAGCACATAATCGGCGAGCAAGCGCGGGATCTCGTCGAGTTCGAGCGGGCGCGCCGTCTCGAAATCCTGCTTGCCTTCATAGGTATGCGCCTGGCCCGAAGTCGCGGTGGGCGACGAAGAAACCGGCTGGCCGCCGATCACCGACGAATGCACTTGCCGGCCCATATGCCACATCTGGACGACGATCTTGCCGCCGGCGGCATGGACCGAGTCGGTGACGGGTTTCCAATGCGCGATCTGCTCGTCGGTCCACAGGCCCGGCGCGAACGGCCAGCCGAGGCCTTCACGGCTGATCCCGGTCGCTTCCGAGATGATCAGGCCTGCGCTCGCGCGCTGGGTATAATATTCGGTCATGATCTCGGTCGGCACGTGCGCCTTGGTCGCGCGGCCGCGCGTGAGCGGCGCCATCAGGATGCGGTTCGCGGCGTGGATCGCGCCGAGCTGGATGGGATCGAACAGGCTTGGCATAGAGAGAGGCGTCCTTTGCTGTGACGCAGCACAGATAGGATGCCGCGCGGAGGCATGCACGTGCGATCGCCGAAAAGAAAAACTGTCGCTTCCGAAAACACCGCCGATTTGCGCAGGGCGGCGCGGCGCTGGCGCTGGTCAGCCGGCATGCGCATGCCTAGATACGAGTCATGACAGACTCGACCGCCTTCGCAGCGTCCCTGGCCGACGCGACGCTCGACGAAATCCGCACGGCGCTTGCCCCCACCATCGCTGCCAATGCGGGCTTCGATGGCTGGGGCGATGCCGCGCGGGACCTGGCCGCCGATGGCGCCGGAGTCGATCGCGACGTCGCGCGGCTCGCTTTCGCGGGGGGCGCGGTCGACATGGTCGAGGCGTGGTTCGCGCATGTCGACGCCGACATGCTCGCGCGGGTCTCGCCCGAAAAGCTTGCGACGATGAAGATCCGCGCGAAGATCACGGCCTTGGTCGAAGCGCGCCTCGCCGAGACCGCAGCCAATCGCGAAGCGCTGCGCCGTGCGCTGGCGATCCTCGCGCTACCGCAAAACGCCGTGCGCGGCGTGAAGCTCGGGTGGCACGCCGCCGACGTGATGTGGCGCGCGGCCGGCGACGTGGCGACGGACTACAACCATTACACCAAGCGCGCGATCCTCGCCGGCGTCTATGCCGCGACGATCACCGTCTTCCTCGACGATGCGAGCGAAGGTTATGCCGACACGCGCGCGTTTCTCGCCCGGCGGATCGAAGGTATTTTGCGCTTCGAAAAGGCCAAGGCGCGCTTGGTCGGGCAATCCGAACTGCGCCCGAGCCTGTCGCGCTTCGTCGGCCGGTTGCGCTACCCCGCCGTTTAACGCCTCTTTGAGAGTGCGTCGCATTTAGCACTGGCATGTTCGCGCTGTTATTGATAATCGCTCGCAGCATGGACATGTCGCACCGCCTGGAAGTTCCTGTCAGCCTCGAATCACTGCCGCAGCGGCAGCACGCGACCGTCGCGGCGATCGACTGGGCGCATCTTTCGACTCCGGAAGCGCGGCGTTTGCGCGAGTTGGGCTTCGACGAAGGCGTC
This sequence comes from uncultured Sphingomonas sp., assembly GCA_964243205.1. Classification (GTDB taxonomy): domain Bacteria; phylum Pseudomonadota; class Alphaproteobacteria; order Sphingomonadales; family Sphingomonadaceae; genus Sphingomonas. The sequence continues at coordinate 6,217 of CAXTEO010000068.1, read as the reverse complement.
GGCGTCGAAGTGCTCCACCGCGCAAGCCTCGGCAAGGGGCCGATTGCGTGCCGGATCGGCCGGATGACCGTGGCGCTGCGCCGCGCCGTCGCCAGCTCGATCCTCGTCTCGCCCGTCACGCAGTAAATGACGCACGCGCCGCTGGTGGCGCTGGTCGGCAATCCCAACGCCGGCAAGAGCGCGCTGTTCAACGCGCTGACCGGCGCGCGGCAGAAGGTCGGCAATTATCCCGGCGTCACGGTCGAGCGGCATTCGGGCAGATTGTCGCTGCCCGATGGTCGGATCGTCGATCTGGTCGATCTGCCCGGCGCCTACAGCCTCGAACCGTCGAGCCCCGACGAGCGCGTGACGCGCGATTTCGTCACCGGCACGCAAGCCGGCGAGCGGCTGCCGGACGCGCTGGTCGTGGTGGTCGATGCGTCCAACCTCGACAATCACCTCCGCTTCACGCTGCAATTGATCGCGCTCGGTTTGCCGGTGGTGGTCGCGCTCAACATGTTCGATCTGGCCGAGCGCGACGGGCTGACGCTCGACCCCGCCAAATTGTCGGCGGAGCTCGGTGTGCCCGTCATCCCGACCGTCGCGGTGCGGCGGCGCGGGCTCGAGGAATTGAAGACCTTGCTCGGCGCCGTGGTCGATTCGAACGCGGCGATCCGGCTGCGCCCGAGCGACGGCGTGATCGGCGAGGATATCGTCACGCTGCAACGCCGCGCGCGAAAGATCGCCAATGCCGCGACGGTGGCGGAAGCGCCCGCGCGGCGCTGGGGCCACGCGCTCGATTCGGTCGCGCTGCACCCTGTGTTCGGGCTGCTGCTGCTGTTCGTCATCCTGTTCGTGATGTTCCAGGCGGTGTTCTTCGCCGGTGCCGCCCCGGCCGACGCGATCGCTGCCGGGTTCGATTGGGTGGCGGGCCAGGTCAAGGCGGTAATGCCCGATTCGGTGCTGCGCTCGCTCATCACCGACGGGATCATCGCCGGCGTCGGCGCGGTGATCAAATTCCTGCCGCAGATCCTGATCATGTTCTTCTTCATCCTGGTGCTCGAGGCATCGGGCTACATGGTCCGCGCCGCCTTCCTGATGGACCGCGTGATGGCGAGCGTCGGCCTGTCGGGGCGCGCGTTCATCCCGTTGCTGTCGAGCTTCGCCTGCGCCGTCCCCGGCATCATGTCGACGCGCACGATCGAGGACGAGAAGGACCGGCTGACCACCATCCTCGTCGCACCGCTGATGACCTGTTCCGCGCGCCTGCCGGTCTATACGCTGGTGATCGGTGCGCTGATCCCCAATGAGCGCGTGCTGCCGTTCGTCGGGCTCCAGGGGCTGGTGATGCTCGGCCTGTACATCATGGGCGTGGTCGGCGCGTTCGTCGTGGCGCTGGTGCTGCGCAGCACGGTGACCAAGGGCGCATCGTCGGGCTTCATGATGGAAATGCCGAAATACCAGATGCCGCGCGGCCGCGACCTGGCGCTCGGGCTGTGGAGCCGCGCGGAAATCTTCCTCAAGCGCGCCGGCACGACGATCGCTTTCACCACCATCGTGCTGTGGGCCTTGCTAAGCTTCCCGAAGCCGCCCGAAGGCAGCCCGGTATCTCCTGTGAACTATTCGGTCGCCGGGCGAATCGCCAATACGATCGAACCTGCATTCCGCCCGATCGGCTTCAATCGCGACATCGTGCTCGCGCTGATCCCGGCAATGGCGGCGCGCGAGGTCGCGGTGGCGGCGCTCGGCACCGTTTACGCGATCGACACTGCTGGCGATGCCGATGAAACCAAAATGGCGCAGACTCTCCACGCGCGGTGGAGCCTGCCGACCGCGCTCGCTTTCCTGATGTGGTTCGTGTTCGCGCCGCAATGCATTTCCACGATCGCCGTCACCCGGCGCGAGACCAATGGGTGGAAGTGGCCCGCCTTCATGGTTGGCTATTTGTTCGCGCTCGCCTACATCGCTGCAGGTGCGGTTTATTGGGCCGCAATCGGACTCGGGCTCTAAGCCCAAAGCAGCGGGACGGATATTATGGCGGGCAGCGTCAACAAGGTGATCATCGTCGGCAATCTCGGGCGCGACCCGGAGAGCAAATCCTTCCAGAATGGCGGCAAGGTGGTGAACCTGCGCATCGCCACGTCGGAATCGTGGAAGGACAAGAATACCGGCGAGCGCAAGGAGCAGACCGAATGGCATTCGGTCGCGATTTTCAACGAAGCGCTGGGCGGCGTCGCCGAGCGCTATCTGCGCAAGGGCTCGAAAGTCTATATCGAAGGCGCGCTGAAGACGCGCAAATGGCAGGATGCCAGCGGCAACGACAAATATTCGACCGAAATCGTGCTGCAAGGCTTTAACGGCGTCCTGACGATGCTCGACGGCGCGCCCGGCGGTGGTGGCGGTTCGGGCGGCGGCGGCGGCGGGCAGCGCGATGATTTCGGCGGCAACGACGATTTCGGCGGCGGCGGCTCGGGTGGCTATAGCGGCGGCGGCCAGCGTAGCGGCGGGGCAGCGCGCGGCGGCGGCGCGCCGGCAAGCGGCGGTGCTCAGCGCGGCGGCTTTGCCGATGATCTCGACGACGACGTCCCGTTCTGAACCCGGCACCTTGCCCTGCGTTGAGGTCGGATATGATCGAAACCCTTACCCCGCCTCAATACACGTCTTCCGGTTGGCACATTGACGAAGAGGTCCGTGCCCGCGCCATTGCCGAACACGATATCGAAGCGTTGCGCGACGACGCCGCGCTGAAGCGGATCACCGATTTCGCCGCCGCGCTCTGCGACGTGCCGATCGGGCTGGTGAGCATCGTCGAGGCGAACCGCCAGACCTTCCTGTCGCGCACCGGCCTCGACGTGACCGAGACGTCGCGCGAGACCTCGTTCTGCGCGCATGCGATGCTCGGCGACGACATCATGGTGGTGCCCGATGCGACCGCCGACCCGCGTTTTGCGGACAATCCCCTCGTCACCGAAGGACTCGGCATCCGCTTCTATGCCGGCGTGCCGTTGGTGCGTGACGATGGCGTGCCGCTCGGCTCGCTGTGCGTGATCGACACCGTGCCGCGGGCCGGGCTGACGCACGTGCAGCGCCAGGGGCTGCTCGTGCTCGCCGCCGACGTGATGGTGCGGATGAACGACAGCCGCAGCGCCGCAGCCTCGCGCGCGGCGATCGGCGACAGCGACAGCCGCTTCCGCACGCTGGCCGACACCATGCCGCAAATGGTGTGGTCGACCCTGCCCGATGGCTTCCACGATTATTACAATGCGCGCTGGTACGAATTCACCGGCGTGCCCGCGGGATCGACCGATGGCGAAGGCTGGAACGGCATGTTCCACCCCGACGACCAGGAACGGGCGTGGCAGGTATGGAGCCATTCGCTCGCCACCGGCGACCCGTACCAGATCGAATATCGCCTGCGCCGGCATGACGGCCAGTATCGCTGGACGCTGGGCCGTGCGCTGCCGATGTATGACGATGCCGGCCGGATCGTGCGCTGGTTCGGCACGTGCACCGACATTCACGAGCAGAAGGAAGCGAGCGAGGAGCGCGAGATCGTCGCGCAGGAGCTCAGTCATCGTATCAAGAACATCTTCGCGGTGATCTCGGGTCTGATCGGTTTCTCGGCGCGAGCGCATCCGGGTTTCGCCCCCGTCGCCGACGATCTGCGCGCGCGCGTCATCGCGCTCGGACGCGCGCATGATTTCGTGCGGCCGCACAGCGCGCAATCGCGCCCGGTGGCGGCGCAGACCAGCCTGCACGGCCTGCTTGGCGAATTGTTCCTGCCGTACCAGCCGCAAGAGGGTGTCCGGATCGTGCTGGCGGGCGACGATGTGGCGATCGACGATCGTTCGGCGACGCCGCTCGCGTTGCTGTTCCACGAACTCGCCACCAACGCCTCCAAATATGGCGCGCTGCTGGTCGATACCGGAACGGTGGCGATCACCAGCCGCCACGATGGCGATCGGATCGTGATCGATTGGCAGGAGCGCGGCGGTCCCGCGGTCGTCGCGCCGGCCAAGACCGGGTTCGGCTCGCAATTGATCGAGCTGAGCGCGGCGCGGCAATTGGGCGGGACTGTCAAGCAAGTGTGGGAGCGCGCGGGGTTGCGCGTCGAGATCAGCGTGCCCGCGACATCGCTGAACCGGCGGTAGCTCTGCAGCGCGAAGATGTACGACGGGCCGATCGCTCGGCGCGGATCACGTCAGCCGAACGAACTCGTCATGCGACACCGTCTCGGCGGCGGTCGCTGCGGCCGCGGCCGCCAGGATCGCATCGGCGCGGAAGGGTTTGCGGACGTAGCCGACCGCGCCGCTCGGATGCGCGATCTGCCCGGGATTGGCGGTAACGAACACCACCTTGAGCCCATAATCCTGCGTCAGCGTGCGGGCGAGTTCGGGGCCGGTCGGCCCGTCGCGCAGGTTGATATCGACCAAGGCAAAGGTGCAGTCCGCCGCCGCGTCGAGCGCGCCGACTCGATCGGCGGCGATCGCCTTCACCGCATACCCCGCATCGGTCAGGATCCGTTCGAGGTCGAGCGCGACGAAGATTTCGTCTTCGACGATGAGGGCGGTGGCGGGCATGCGATTCAAAGCCTTGGTGGTTCAGACTGCGATAACCGCGATATTACGGCTTTTGTTCCTTGATCTATATCAATTTATGTAGCTGGAACACCGCGTGCTCGGCAAGGATGTTGGCTGCGGCCGACGTCGTCCGCTCGCCGCCCGACAGAAACCAGGCGCCTTCGACTTCGATTCCGCGCTCTTTCACGAACTGGCGAAAGTCGTCGATCGTGACGTGGTGGATGTTGGGCGTGTCATACCAGCGTTCGGGCAGCAGCCGTGTCACCGGCATCCGCCCGCCCCACAGCAACGACATACGCACTCGCCAATGCGCGAAATTGGGGAAGGAGACGAAGGCCTGCCGCCCGACGCGCAGCAGATGATCGAGCACCACATCGGGGCGCTTTGCGGTTTGCAGCGTCTGGCTGAGGATGGCGTAGTCGAAACTGCCGTCGGGATATTCAGCAAGGTCGATATCGGCATCGCCCTGGATCACCGACAGGCCGCGCGACACCGCCGCGGCGACATTGCCCGCATCGAGTTCCAGCCCGCGCGCGTCGACCTGCCTGGTGTCGCGCAAGGCCGCCATCAGCGCGCCGTCGCCGCAACCGACATCGAGAATGCGGCTGCCGGGCGCGACATGCTCGGCGATGATCGCGAGATCGGGCCGCAGCGTCATGCGCGCAGTGCCGCGGCGAATTCGGGCGACAACCGCTCCATGTAGCGCTCGGGGCGGAGCGGCGCGTGGAAGCCGATGGCTTCATAGACGCCATGTGCATCGAGCGTGACCAGCGCGATGCGCCGAATACCCTGATAGTCGGGATGGTCGATGAACCATTGCACCATGCGTTTGCCGAGCCCGCGGCCGCGCGCCGCTTGGTCGACCCACACGTCGGCGATCCAGGCGAAAGTCGCGCGGTCGGTGATCGCGCGGGCATAGCCAACCTGCACACCGTCCGCATATGCGCCGATCGTGTGCGAACCCGCAATCGCGCGTTCGACCAGGTCCCGCGCAATGCCGGGCGACCAGTAGCTCGACGCGAGCCAGCCATGCACGCGCGCGACGTCGAGCCGCGCCTGGTCGTCGGAAAGCTCGATCATGTTCCCGCCCTCAAGAATCCATCGACCACGCGGTTCATCTCGGGCGCTTCGAGCAGGAAGGCGTCGTGCCCATACGGGCTCGACAGTTCGACGAAGCTGACCGGCGCGCCCGCAGCGTTGAGCGCATGGACGATCGCACGCGATTCGGCGGTGGGATACAGCCAGTCGGTATCGAAGCTGACCAGGCAGAAACGCGCCTTCGTCGCGCGAAACGCATTGGCGAGATGCCCGCCATGTTCGCCCGCCAAGTCGAAATAATCCATCGCGCGCGTGATGTAGAGATAGGAGTTCGCGTCGAAGCGGTCGACGAAGCTGATCCCCTGATGGCGCAAATAGCTTTCGATCTGGAAATCGGCGTCGAACCCGAAGCTGATCGCGCCATCCGGACGATCGGGCCGCGCCTGCAGCCGCCGCCCGAACTTCTCGGTGAGGCCGGCTTCCGACAGATAGGTGATGTGCGCCGCCATCCGCGCCACCGCGAGACCGGCGGCGAGCGGATCGTTCTCGCCATAGTACTCGCCGCCGCGCCATTTGGGATCGGCCATGATCGCCTGGCGCCCGACCTCGTGGAAGGCGAT
>CAXTEO010000067.1:0-23153 GCA_964243205.1 uncultured Sphingomonas sp. | reverse complement strand
TGCCGGATCGATACCGTCAACGAGCTCGAATATTTCCTCAACGGCGGCATCCTGCAGTACGTGCTGCGCAAGCTGGCGGCTTGAGCCTGCTGATCGAAGCGATCGGATGGGCAGCGGCGCTGCTCATCCTCGCTTCGTATCTGCTGGTGTCGAGCGGGCGGCTGTCGGGACAGTCGGCGACGTTCCAGTGGATGAACGTCGTCGCGGCGGCCGGGTTCGTGCTCAACAGCGGGGCGCATGGCGCCTGGCCGTCGACCACGCTGAACGTCGCGTGGGCCGGGATCGGGCTGTTCACGCTGTGGCGGATCTGGCGCAAATCTCCCGCTTCCTAAAGGAGGGGAAAAATGGAAATGCCCGCCGCGCAAGAAGCGCGACGAGCATCCTTTCCTCCCCAGGAAACTCTCTAAGCCTTCGAATCCGTCGCGCTTTTTACAAGCTGGCGGGCGGTCGTTGGCGCTATAGTGACGATAGTAACGCACAGAACAGCGCTATTCGAGCGCGTGTTCGGTAAAGACGTGACCAAACCGGACGCTTTTGCGAGTAGTATTGTAAAGATATGACAAACCGGGCATGATGCGACCGCGGCTCTGCAGGAGCGTCAGTAGTGTGGGGACGTCATGGCCGATCGCAAACTCTTCGCCGGCCACGCCATCCGTCGCCTGCGCCGCCAGGCTGGGCTGACCCAGGCGGCGATGGCGGAGATGCTGACGATCTCGCCGAGCTATCTCAATCTGGTCGAGAAGAACCAGCGCCCGCTGTCGGGGTCGCTGATCGTCAAGCTCGCCGAGAGCTTCGACTTCGACCCGCGTGCGCTGGCCGCGGGCGAACCCGGCGGCGGCGAAGCGGCGCTGCGGCGGCGGCTCGCCGACCCGATGTTCGCCGATCTCGAAATCGACCGCAACGAGCTCGAGGAATGGCTCGCCGGGGCGCCGGGCGGGGCGGAGGCGTTCGCCCGCGCCTTCGACCGGATCGGCGCGGGCGGCGCGGTCGCGCCCGGCGCGCTCGACCCGGTCGGGGAAGTGCGGCGCGAGATCGAGCGCTGGCGCGGCTATTTCTCCGATCTCGACACGATTGCGGAGAGCCTTGCCGACGAACTCCGGCTCGGCGCGGGCGACTTGTATGGCGCGATCGCCGAGCGGCTGCGCGTGAAGCACCAATTGACGATCCGGATCCTGCCGGTCGACGTGATGCCCGATCTGCTGCGGCGTACCGACCTGCATGCACGGCAGTTGCAGGTTTCGGAAATGCTCGATCCGGCGTCGCGCACGTTCGCCGTGGCGTTCCAGCTCGCCGAGATCGAAGCGCGCGGCGAGATCGAGGGACTGGTCAAGGGCGCCGGCTTCACCGATCGCGCTGCGGAGCGGCTGTATCGCCGCCATCTCGCCAGCTATTTCGCCGCCGCGCTGATGATGCCCTATGCGCGCTTCCTGCGCGCGTGCGAGGCGACCGGCTATGACGTCGAATTGCTCCAGCGCCGCTTCGGCGCGGGGTTCGAGCAAGTCGCGCACCGGCTGACCAGCCTCCAACGCATCGGCGCGCGCGGGCTGCCGTTCTTCCTGGTGCGGATCGATCGTGCCGGCCACGCGTCGAAGCGCTTTTCCGGCGCGAGCGCCTCGCCGCTGGCCGAGGCGGACGGGCGCTGCCCGTTGTGGCAGCTGCATGCGGCGTTCGACCGGCCGGGCAAGCTGGTGGTGCAGCTGGTCGAGCTCGAGGACGGCGCCCGCTGGCTGACGCTCGCCCGCACCGTGACGCCGCAGGGGCGGCGCTATGGCGCGGTGCCGGCCGAGTTCGTCGTCGGGCTGGGGGTTGCGGCTGAGCATGCCGGGGCGCTGGCGATGGCGCGCGGCGTCGACCTGAAGGGCGAGGCGATGCCGATCGGCCTCGGCTGCCGCGCGTGCGGGCGCGGGCATTGCCCGCAACGTTCGTTGCCACCGGCCGGGCGCGCGCTGGTGCTCAACGATCGCGAACGCGGGGTGAGTGCGTTCACCTTTGGCGGAGACTGACGGACTTTATCTCCCCTCCCGCTTGCGGGAGGGGGTAGGCGGTGGGCGCGCGCTATCAGCGCCAGCTACGGTCGAGAGCGCGTGCCCACCCCCAGCCCCTCCCGCAAGCGGGAGGGGAGGAGATTGATGCCGGCGTTGCATCTATCAGCGTATGTAAATAAGACACAATACGACAAATCTATATCGACCAGTTTTACACCGTAACCGCGATTATAGACGATTCTTAGCCTCCAAGTCTGTAAACTCCCGTACACATCTCGCCATAGACGACAAGCGAGGGTGCCACCATGACCTACCAGACCGACATCGCCCAGACCGCCAGCCTGATCCAGCGCTACAACGGCACATGGGATGGGATCGATGCCGAGAGCGTGGCGCGGATGCGCGTGCAGAACCGTTTCCAGTCGGGGCTCGACATCGCGCGCTACACCGCCGCGATCATGCGCAAGGACATGGCGGCGTATGACGCCGATCCCGCCAACTACACCCAGTCGCTCGGCTGCTGGCACGGTTTCATCGGCCAGCAGAAGATGATCAGCATCAAGAAGCATTTCGGCTCGACCGAGCGGCGCTATCTCTATCTGTCGGGCTGGATGATCGCGGCCTTGCGCTCCGAATTCGGCCCGCTGCCCGATCAATCGATGCACGAAAAGACTAGTGTTCCCGCGCTGATCGAGGAACTCTACACCTTCCTGCGCCAGGCCGATGCGCGCGAGCTCGGCATGCTGTTCCGCGATCTCGACGCCGCGCGCGACAGCGGCAATGCGATCGAGGAGCAGCGCCTGCTCAACGCGATCGACGGCTATCAGACGCATGTCGTGCCGATCATCGCCGATATCGACGCCGGCTTCGGCAATGCCGAGGCGACCTATCTGCTCGCCAAGAAGATGATCGAGGCGGGCGCCTGCGCGTTGCAGATCGAGAATCAGGTCTCGGACGAAAAGCAGTGCGGCCATCAGGACGGCAAAGTCACCGTGCCGCACGAGGACTTCCTCGCCAAGGTGCGGGCGTGCCGCTACGCCTTCCTCGAGCTTGGCGTCGAGGATGGCATCATCGTGACGCGCACCGACTCATTGGGCGCGGGCCTCACCAAGCAGATCGCAGTGTCGAAGGAGCCGGGCGACCTCGGCGACCAGTACAACTCCTATCTCGACTGCGAGGAGATCGACCCCGCCACCGCGCGCAACGGCGACGTGATCCTCAACCGCGACGGCAAATTGCTGCGGCCCAAGCGGCTCGCGTCGAACCTCTTCCAGTTCCGCGCCGGCACCGGCGAGGACCGCTGCGTGATGGACTGCATCGCGAGCCTGCAGAACGGCGCCGACCTGTTGTGGATCGAGACCGAGAAGCCGCATATCGAGCAGATCGCGGGGATGGTCGACCGGGTGCGCGCGGTCGTGCCCAATGCCAAGCTGGTCTACAACAATTCGCCGAGCTTCAACTGGACGCTCAACTTCCGCCAGCAGGTGTTCGACGCCTGGGTCGCGGCGGGCAAGGACGTGGCGGATTACGACCGTGCGCGGCTGATGTCGGTCGACTATGACGGCACCGCGCTGGGCGACGAGGCCGACGAGCGGATCCGCACCTTCCAGAAGGAATCCGCCGCGCGCGCCGGAATCTTCCATCACCTCATCACGCTGCCGACCTATCACACCGCGGCCTTGTCGACCGACAATCTGGCAAAGGAGTATTTCGGCGACGCCGGGATGCTCGGCTATGTGAAGGGCGTGCAGCGCAAGGAAATCCGCGAGGGGATCGCCTGCGTCAAGCACCAGAACATGTCGGGGTCGGATATCGGCGACGACCACAAGGAGTATTTCGCGGGCGAGGCGGCGCTGAAGGCGGGCGGCGCGCACAATACGATGAACCAGTTCGCGGCATAATGCGCGCGGCGGCAGCCTGGTCTGCCGCCGCGACGTTCATGGACGATCGGTGCGGCCCACATTGGCTTCTCCCAACGTTCGGTCCGATCCGGAACAAACGCCCTCCATCGCGGCTTGTGCTGCGATGGATGTTGCGTTTCCGGCCATCGCGCCTCGATCTGCCCGCGCGCGCGCGCGCTGGAAGATCTACCTGACCTATTGGTGGCGGCACGGACGGTTGCCCGATCTCGACGCGCCGCGGACCTTCACCGAGCTGGTGCAGGCGTGCAAGCTCGCCGGTGCCGATCGCGCGATGGTGCGAATGGCGGACAAGCTTGCCGCCAAGCGCCTGGTCGCCGGCCAGCTCGGCAGCGACTGGGTCATCCCGACTTTGTGGCATGGCACAGCGCTGCCTGCGGCGCCCGCCTGGCCTACGCCGTTCGTCGTCAAGGCGCGGCACGGCTGCAACCAGACCGCATTCGTGCTCGACGAGACCGCCGATTGGGATGCGATCCGCGCGCGCGCGGCGCGGTGGATGCAGGCGGATTATGGCTATTGGCTCGACGAGGACCTCTACGCCGCGATCCCGCACGGGCTGATCGTCGAGCCGTTCATGGGGACACCACCAGTCCTGCCGATCGATTACAAATTCTACGTGTTCGGTGGCCGCGTCGAATATGTGCAAGTCCATCTCGGGCGCGGTGGACGGCATCGCTGGATCCTGTTCGATCGCGACTGGCGGCGTGTATCGGCACCGAGCGACGACCTCGATCCGGTCGCGCCGGTCTCGCTCGTCCGGATGATGTTGGCCGCCGAGGCGCTGGCTGGCGAGCGCGATTTTCTGCGCGTCGATCTGTACGAGATCGACGGGCGACCGTTGTTCGGCGAAATGACCTTCTATCCCGGCTCGGGTCTCGATCGCTTCGACCCGGTCTCGCTCGACGCCACGCTGGGCGCGCACTGGCTGCGCGCCCAGGCCGCCGAGCCGGCGCGCGCGGCGGCGTAGCACGCAGCCCCACGCGCTGGTGACGCGGCGCTAAGCGCCTGCGTTGGTGAGCTGGTCGAGCTGGTCCTGGCGAAGCGTGAGATCGATCGACCCGAGCAACTCCTCGACCTGCGCCACGCTCGTTGCGCTCGCGATCGGCGCGGTTACCGCCGGCTGCTCCGCCAGCCATTTCAGCGCGATCTGTGCCAGGCTCGCGCCGGTTTCCTCGGCGACCGCGTCCAGCGCAGCCAGCACCGCCGGCCCCGTACCGTCGAAAAACGCCTGCATCCGTCCGCCGCGCACGCTCTTGCCGAAATCGGCGGCGCTGCGATATTTGCCCGTCAGGAAGCCCGAGGCGAGCCCGTAATACGGCAGCGCGCCGATATTGTGCTCGACGCAATAATCTTGGAGCTGCCCCTCGAACTTGTGGCGGCTGACCAGATTATATTCGGGCTGCAGCACGTGGTAATGCGGCAGGCCATGCGCCTTGGCCGCGTCATTGGCCGATTTGAGCCGAGCGGCGTGGAAGTTCGAGGCGCCCAGCGCGCGGATCTTGCCCGCGTCGATCAGCTTGCCGAACGCGGCGAGCGCATCCTCCTGCGCGACGGCATCGTCATCCTGATGCGCGTAATACAGGTCGATCGTCTCGACACCCAGGCGCTGCAACGATGCGTCGCACGCCGCCGCGATCCGCGCCGGCGCGAGCTTCTCGCCGCCTTCGCCGGGCAGCATGCCGACCTTGGTGGCGATCTGCACCGACCCGCGCTTGCCCGATTGCTTGAGCCACGCGCCGATCACGCTTTCGGATTCGCCACCCTGATGACCGGGGACCCAGGCCGAATAGACGTCTGCGGTGTCGATCATCGTCCCGCCGCCGGCGACGAAAGCGTCGAGCACGGCAAAGCTGGTCGCCTGGTCGGCGGTCCAGCCGAACACGTTGCCGCCGAGCACCAGGGGGGCGATGTGGAGGTCGGTCGCACCCAGGCGGCGCAAGCCGGTCATCGTGGGCACCTGCGGAAGATGGTCATTGTGGCTGGTCCTCGTTTCCGCCTTCGTCTTCATCGACGATCTCGGCGTTATTGGTGTCGGCGGAATTGGCGTCGAGCGACGCCGCGGCCGCGTCGAGCTGGCGATCCTCGCCGGGCGGCGCGCCGCTTGCCGATTTGCCGCCGGAACAAGCGGCGAGCAACAGCAGCGGGAGCAGCAACGCGCCGTGCCTCATTCCTCGATCTCGTTGCCGGCTGCCTTCAGTGCCTCGCCCGTCTTGTCGGCGGCGCGGTCGGCCTTGTTGCTCAGCACTGCGCCGGCATTGTCGAGCCGCGTTTCGGCCGCGCCCAGCGCCGCATCGGTATCCTCGACCGCTTGCGCCCCGGTCGCATTGGCGTCGGCGGCGACGGTGTTGGCGGCTTCGCCGATCTCGTTCTGGGCCTTGGGGCTGCACGCGGCGAGGCCGAGCGCGGCGAGCAGGGTCAGCGGCAGGATGAACTTGGTCATGATAGGTCCTTGGCTCGCGAATATGTCGGGACACGCTAGAGGATGGCTTGGCCCCCTTCAACTCCGTCCCCCCGAACTTGTTTCAGCATGACGGCATCTCGCGTTGACCTCATATAAAGATATCTTTATATGTTGTCGCACGATGACCATCGCCCTCGACATCTTTCGCGCGCTTGCCGATGCGACCCGGCTGCGCATCCTCGCCTTGCTGCGCACGATGGAGCTGTCGGTCGGCGAGCTGGCGCAAGTGCTCGGGCAGAGCCAGCCGCGCGTCTCGCGCCACGTCAAGATCCTGTGCGATGCGAATCTCGCCGAGCGGCGCAAGGAAGGCAGCTGGGTGTTCGTCGCGCTCGGCAGCGGCGCGACCGTCGGGCCGGTGATCACCGCGCTCGACGAATGGGCGACGATCGAGCCCGACCATTGGGCGGTGGCGGACGCGGCGCGGCTGGCGGCGGTGCGCGCCGATCGCGCGGCGTCGGCGGCGAGCTGGTTCGAGGCCAATGCCGGGCAATGGGACGCGATCCGCTCGCTCCACATCGCCGAGAGCGAAGTCGAGGCGGCGATGTCGGCGGTGCTGGGCGATGCGCCGATCGGGCAGTTGATCGACATCGGCACCGGCACGGGGCGGATGCTCGAACTGTTCGCGGGGCGGGCAGGGCAGGCGCTGGGGATCGACCGCAGCTCGGAAATGCTGCGTCTGGCGCGGGCGAAGCTGTCCGAGCGGGGCTTGGCCAATACCGAATTGCGCCAGGCCGATCTCTACGCGCTGCCGCTCGGCGACGCTGCGGCCGATGTGGCGATCGTCCACCACGTGCTGCACTTCGCGCAGCAGCCCGGCGCGGCGATCGCCGAGGCGGCGCGGGTACTGAAACCGGGCGGGCGGCTGCTGATCGCGGATTTCGCGGCGCATGACCGCGAGGATCTGCGCGCCCGGGATGCGCATACGCGGCTGGGGTTCGCCGACGAGCAGATGGTGACCTGGTTCGCCGCCGCCGGGCTGGCGCCGGCGCGGACCGAGACGCTCGAGGGCGGGGAATTGACGGTCAAATTGTGGCTCGCGCGTAAGGTGGGCCAGAGTGTTTCAGAGGTGAAGGCGGCATGACGGTTTCGGTAAAGCAAATGCAGGAGGCGCGGCTTGCACTCGCGACGCCGTTGTTCGCCGACGTCGCGGGCGATGCGCGGGTGAGTTTCGAATTCTTCCCGCCCAAGACCGAGAAGATGGAAGAGACGTTGTGGGAGTCGGTGCAGACGCTGGCGCCGCTCGGCCCGCAATTCGTCTCGGTGACCTATGGCGCGGGCGGGAGCACGCGCGAGCGGACGCACGCCACGGTGGCGCGGATCGCGCGCGAGACCGCGATTCCGGCGGCGGCGCATCTGACGTGCGTCGATGCGACGCGCGAGGAGATCGATGCGGTTGCCAACGAATATTGGGAGGCGGGCGTGCGCCACATCGTCGCGCTGCGCGGCGATTCGTCGGTGCCGGGGGCGAAGTTCCAGTCGCCGGTCGGCGGCTATGAGAATGCCGCGGCGCTGGTCGAGGGACTGCGCAAGCTGCATCCGTTCGAGATTTCGGTCGCGGCCTACCCCGAGGCGCATCCGGATTCGCCGAATGCGGCGGCGGATCTCGACAATCTCAAGCGCAAGCTCGATGCCGGCGGCACGCGCGCGATCACGCAATTCTTCCACGAGGCGGAGACCTTCTTCCGCTTCCGCGACGCCGCCGAAAAAGCCGGGATCGATGCGGAAATCGTGCCGGGGATCATGCCGGTGATGAACTTCGCCGCGGTCCAGCGCATGTCGGCGATGTGCGGCACGGTGGTGCCGTCGTGGATGGGGACCTTGTTCGAGGGGCTCGACGCGCATCCTGCCGCGCGGCAGTTGGTGTCGGCGACGGTCGCGGCGGAATTGTGCCGGCGGTTGTATGCCGGCGGGGTGCGCGATTTCCATTTCTACACGCTCAACCGCGCGGAACTGAGCTTCGCGATCTGCCATCTGCTCGGCATCCGCGCGCAGCCGGCGCTGGCGGCGGCGCAAGCGGCATGAGCACGCGCGTCGCCCCGGCGAAGGCCGGGGCCGCCCCGTTATCGCGCGCAACGCCGCCCGCGCACCACAACCCAGCGGCCCCGGCCTTCGCCGGGGCGACGGAGTAAGCCATGACCATCCGCGCAACATTCCTCGCCGAAGCCGCCAAGCGCATCCTCATCACCGATGGCGCGTTCGGCACCGAGATCCAGAACTGGAAGCTCAGCGAAGACGATTATGCCGGCACGCTCGGCCTCGCCAAGGACCAGAAGGGCAATAACGACATCCTCGCGTTGACCAAGCCCGAGGTGCCCGAGGCGATCCACCGCGCCTATTTCGAAGCCGGCGCTGATATCGCCGAGACTAACACTTTCTCCGCCAACCGCATCAGCCAGGCCGATTACGCCGCCGAGCATCTCGTGCGCGAAATCAACGTCGAGAGCGCCCGGCTCGCGCGCCGGCTCGCCGACGAGTTCCAGGCCAAGGACGGCCGACCGCGCTTCGTGGCGGGCGCGGTCGGGCCGACCAACAAGACGCTGTCGCTCAGCCCCGACGTCAACGATCCGGGCTTCCGCGAGATCGACTTCGATTATCTGAAGGACGTGTATCGCGAGCAGGTCGATGCGCTGATCGAGGGCGGTGCCGATTTCATCCTGATCGAGACGGTGTTCGACACCTTGAACGCCAAGGCCGGGATCATGGCGGTGCTCGAGGCGTCGGCCGATCTCGGCCGCGACGTGCCGATCATGCTGTCGATGACGCTGACCGATCTCTCCGGGCGCAACCTGTCGGGGCATACTGTCGAGGCGTTCTGGCATGCGGTGCGGCATGCCAAGCCGGTTACGATCGGGCTCAACTGCTCGTTCGGCGCGGAGCAGTTGCGGCCGCATGTGCGCACGCTGTCGGACATTTGCGATACGCTGATCATGGTCTATCCCAATGCAGGGCTGCCCAACGAGCTCGGCGAATATGACGAGCAGCCGTCGACCACCGCCGGTCTGGTGCGCGAATGGGCGGCGAACCGCCAAGTCAATGTGCTCGGCGGCTGCTGCGGATCGACCCCGGCGCATATCGCGGCGATCGCCAAGGCGGTGGGGGAACTGCCGCCCCGCACGCTGCCGGTGCCGCCGGTGGTGACGCGGCTCGCCGGGCTGGAGCCGATGACGATGGCGGCGTAGCGCGCGCGTCGCCCCGGCGAAGGCCGGGGCCGCTGTGTTGCTCTTGCGCCGACCGATCTTCCCTTCCCATAGCGGCCCCGGCCTTCGCCGGGGCGACGGATATTGTCCATGACCACCACCTCCACCGCCCAGTTCGTCAACATCGGTGAGCGCACCAACGTCACTGGCTCGGCGCGCTTCAAGAAGCTCATCATGGCGGGCGATTACCCCGCCGCGGTCGAAGTCGCGCGCCAGCAGGTCGAGAGCGGTGCGCAAGTGCTCGACGTCAACATGGACGAGGGCCTGCTCGACGCCGAGTTTGCAATGACCACCTTCCTCAAGCTGATCGCCGCCGAGCCCGATATCGCGCGCATCCCGTTCATGGTCGACAGCTCGAAATGGTCGGTGATCGAGGCTGGGCTGAAGTGCGTCAGCGGCAAGCCGATCGTCAATTCGATCAGCATGAAGGAGGGCGAGGAGCAGTTCCTCGACCATGCGCGCAAAGTGATGAACTATGGCGCCGCCGTGGTGGTGATGGCGTTCGACACCGTCGGCCAGGCCGACACGCGCGCGCGCAAAGTCGAGATCTGCGGGCGGGCCTATGACCTGCTGACGGGGATCGGCTTCCCGCCCGAGGACATCATCTTCGATCCCAACATCTTCGCGGTCGCGACGGGGATCGAGGAGCATAACAATTACGCGGTCGACTTCATCGAAGCGTGCCGCGACATCAAGGCGCGCTGCCCGCACGCGCATATCTCGGGCGGGCTGTCGAACCTGTCGTTCAGCTTCCGCGGCAACGAGCCGGTGCGCCGCGCGATGCACTCGGTGTTCCTCTATTACGCCATTCCCGCCGGGCTCGACATGGCGATCGTCAATGCCGGCCAGCTCGACATTTACGACGCGATCGACCCCAAATTGCGCCAGGCGTGCGAGGACGTCATTCTCAACAGCGATGACGGCGCGACCGAGCGGCTGATCGCGATGGCCGAGAGCTTCAAGGGCACCGATGCGGTGGCCGAGAAAGCGGCGGCCGAATGGCGCAGCCTCGCGGTCGGCAAGCGGCTCGAATATGCCCTGGTCAAGGGCATCGACGCGCATGTCGTCGAGGATACCGAGGAATGCCGCCAGCTGTTCGCGCGCCCGATCGAGGTGATCGAGGGGCCGCTGATGGACGGGATGAACGTCGTCGGCGACCTGTTCGGCTCGGGCAAGATGTTCCTGCCGCAGGTGGTGAAGTCGGCGCGCGTGATGAAGAAGGCGGTGGCGCACCTTCTCCCCTTTATCGAGGCGGCGAAGGAGCCCGGTGCGCGCGGCAAGGGCAAGATCATCATGGCGACCGTCAAGGGCGACGTCCACGATATCGGCAAGAACATCGTCGGCGTGGTGTTGCAGTGCAACGGCTTCGACGTGGTGGACATGGGGGTGATGGTGCCATGGTCGGATATCCTCAAGTCGGCCAGGGAGAATGACGCCGACATGATCGGCCTCTCCGGGCTGATCACGCCGTCGCTCGACGAGATGGTGACGGTCGCCGAGGAGATGAAGCGTGCCGGCATGACGATGCCGCTGCTGATAGGCGGCGCGACCACGTCGAAGGTGCATACCGCGCTGCGTATCGCGCCGGCTTATGACGGGCCGGTGGTGCATGTGCTCGATGCGAGCCGCGCGGTGGGCGTGGCGTCGACGCTGGTCAGCGACACGATCCGCGACGAGTTCGTGCAGAAGACGGCCGATGAATATGAGGCGGTGCGGATCGCGCGCGCTAACAAGGGGCAGAGCGAGCTGGTGCCGATCGAAGCGGCACGGGCGAATGCGTTTCCGGCGGACATGACGCTCAAGCCGGCGGCACCGGTGCAGCCGGGCGTGCATGTGTTCGAGGATTGGGATCTCGCCGATCTGCGCGAAGTGATCGACTGGACGCCGTTCTTCCGCGCGTGGGAGCTGGCGGGGAATTATCCGGCGATCCTGACCGACAAGGTTGTCGGCGAAAGCGCGTCGTCGCTGTTCGCCGATGCGCAGGCGATGCTGGACACGATCATCGCCGAGAAGTGGCTGACGGCGAAGGGCGTGGCGGGGCTGTGGCCATGCCGGCGCGAGGGGGACGATGTCGTCATCTCTTCTCCCTCTCCCCTCCGGGGAGAGGGTCGGGGAGAGGGGCTGCCACAAGTGACAGCGCCCGATACTGCCCCTCTCCCCAACCCTCTCCCCAGAGGGGAGAGGGAGCAGGAAGTCAGGATGCCCTTCCTCCGCCAGCAGATCGCCAAGCGCGAGGGCCGCGCGAACATGTGCCTGACCGATTTCATCGACCCCGCCGGCGACTGGATCGGCGGCTTCGCGGTCACTGCCGGCCATGGCATCGACACGCACCTCGCGCGCTTCAAGGCGGACAATGACGATTATTCCGACATCCTGCTCAAAGCGCTCGCCGACCGTCTCGCCGAGGCGTTCGCCGAGCGGCTGCACCAGCACGTCCGCACCGAACTCTGGGGCTATGCCAAAGGCGAGCAGCTCACCAACGACGCGCTGATCCGCGAGCAATATCGCGGCATCCGCCCGGCGCCGGGCTATCCCGCCTGCCCCGATCACAGCGAAAAGCCGATGCTGTTCGACCTGCTCGACGCGACCGAAGCGACCGGCATCACGCTGACCGACAGTTTCGCGATGCTGCCGACCGCGGCGGTGTCGGGCTTCTATTTCGGCCATCCGCAGGCGGAATATTTCGGCGTGGCGCGCGTCGGCCCCGACCAGCTCGAGGAATATGCGACGCGCCGCGGCGTCGACCTGGCGACCGCGACGCGCTGGCTGCGGCCCAACCTCGACTGATCGCGACCGCGGGAAAGCGGGAGGGTTAACCCTCAATTCGCCTTCACACCCGGCACTTGCGCGCGCATCGTCGCGCGCAAAGGAGCCGTTTCATGCGCAGTCTTCCGTTGCTTGCCTTGCTCGTCGCAACCCCGGCGCTGGCGCAACAGCGCGCGCCCTTCACCATCCAGGAAACCGGCCAGGGATTCCAGACGATAGAGGAAGCCGATTCCGCGATCCGCATGGGGATGACCGGCACGATCCTGATCGCACCCGGACTCTATCACCAATGCACCATCCAGGCGGGCGGCAAGGTCACCTTCAAGGCGATCCAGCCCGGCACGGTGATCTTCGAGGGCACGGCATGCGAGGGCAAGGCGGCGTTCGTGCTGCGCGGGCAGGGCTCGGTCGTGGACGGCATCGTGTTCCGCAAGATCGCGGTCGGCGACGGCAATGGCGCGGGCATTCGCAGCGAAGTCGGCGATCTGGTCGTGCGCAATTCCATGTTCATCGACAATCAGGAGGGTATCCTCGGCGGCCAGCCGACTGGGCAGAAGATCACGATCGACCATTCGACCTTTTCCGGGCTCGGCCAATGCGACATCACGCCGAGCTGCTCGCACAGCATCTATCTCGCCAATATAGGATCGGTGACGGTGACCAATTCGCGCTTCGAGCGCGGCACCGGCGGGCATTACGTCAAGCTGCGCGCGCCGCACGTGACGATCACCGACAACAGCTTCGACGACAGCAAGGGCAGCAAGACCAATTACATGATCGACCTGTCGGAGGGCGCGACGGGGCTGATCGCCGGCAACACCTTCGTGCAGGGCGCGCGCAAGGAAAACCATAGCGGGCTGATCGTGGTCGCGGCCGAGGCCAAAACCTATCGCAGCGCTGGCCTACGGATCGAGGACAATGCCGCGAGCCTGGCGCCCGGCGCGCCGACCAACCCGGCGTTTGTGGCGAACATGAGCGGCGAGCAATTGGCGGTCGGCGCGAACCGGCTGGGGCCGGGGATCCGGATGTACGAGGTGCGGTGAGCTTCTTCCCTCTCCCATCGGGAGAGGGAAGGGTGAGGGTGACGCTGGTCTGGTGTCGGCGTCGGCCTTTCCCACACCGTCACCGTCACCCGACCTCGCTACGCTCGGCCACCCGCTCCCAAAGGGAGAGGGATTAGGAGCAAGCCGCTCCGCCGGCATTCAAATCCAGGCACCGGCCATCCACCTTCTGCCCGGTCAGCGGCAGCGCGATCTGGTGTGCGAGCGTCGGCACGATGTCGACCGTCTCGACGCTGCCGGTATGCTCGAACCCGGTCATGCCCTTGCGCCAGAACAGGATCGGCACGCGGCGGTCGTAATCGTACGGGCTGCCATGCGTCGCGACATAGCCCTTGGTCGGGTCGGGGATCGGCGTGACGCGCGGCTTGAGGAAGACGATCAACTCGCCCGACCGCCCGGCCTTGTAAGAGGCGCGCGCGCGCTCGATCATGCTCCATTTTTCGGGTGGCCCCTTGGGAGCGGGCGCCGCGAGGATCTGCGCGGCGGTGAACACCTCGGCCACTTGCGGATTGGCCTTGTAATAGGCGACCGCCTCGGCCTGCACCGCCTTGCGCTGCGCGGGGGTGATGTCCCTGGCGATATAGACGTCGCCATTGGGGATGTCGCCGAACAGGACGGGCTTGTCGATCTTGAGCCTGGCCGCAATGTCCTTGCCGACGAGCGCCGGGGCGAGCGCCACCTTGGCGCGTTGCGCCTCGGGAAGCCCTGCATCGACTTCGCGCTCGGGAATGTCGTTGCCGCCATGATCGGCGGTCAGCACGACTTCATAGTCCACGCCGGTCGCATCGAGCACCTTGAAGAACGAGCCGAGCGTCGCATCGAGCTGCTGGAGCTGGATGCACATCTCGGCACCCTCGGTGCCATAGGTGTGGCCGACATAATCGGTGGCGGACGCGCCGACGTCGATGATGTCGATCGTCGGCCCCTGGCCGAGCTTCATGTCCTGGACCAGCCCGGCGGCGAGCGCGACGATCGCGCCGTCGAAGGCGGGCGACGCGCGGAAACCGGCGCCATTGCCCGCGGCGCGTTCGAAATGGCCGGCGCCGACGGTCTTGCCGCCGCCGATCGGGATGGCGCGGTCGTGCGGCTTGCACAGGTCTGGCAGATCGAGCGCGGCTTGCGGCGCGGCGAGGTTGGCGGCGGTAGCGGCGTTGGCGCGCGCGACCACCGGGGGGGTGGCGCGGCCGGCATAGCTGACGAAGGCCTTGCCGTTCCACCACCAGAGCTCGTCGACATTATGCCCGCCCATCATCACCGCGGCGCGATCCTTGCCCGCCACCGACACGACGCGGATCGCGGGATTGGCCGCCTTCATCCGCTCGCCGAGCGTGGGAACCAGCAGATGCTTGTCGGAGACGGTGTACGCGCCGTCGTGCGCGGTGCCGGGCACCGTCTCGTCCTCGGCGCAATAGACCTGCTTGTCGGCGCGCGCGACGCTCAGATCGGTCCAGGTATTGGCGATGATGCCGGTATGTTCGGGGCGAAAGCCGGTCAGGATGGTCGAATGGCCCGGGCAGGTCTCGGTCGCGGCGTGGCTCTGATAGCCGCTCGGGAAGACCCCGCCCTGTTGCAGCCGCGCGAAGCCGCCGGTGAAGCTGTGCCGGTATTCGGCGAACAGATCGGCGGAAAACTGGTCGACCGAGATGACGACGATCAGCTTGGGCGCGCTGGCCGGCGGCGTGTAGCGCGCGGCATCCCTGGCGGAGAGCGGACCGGCGAGCAGCGCGAGCGCCATCGCTAGGAGGGAAGCCTGTCGTTTCATCGGGGTGTCTCCGCGCCTACTTGACCGTTCGCGCGCTATGGCCTTGGTGCGCGCGACCTACAAGGATGTGCGCATGCGCTGGTTTCATTTCGGCTTGATGACGATGCTGGCGTTGCTGCTGGGCGGCGCGGCGAATGCCGATGGCGGACCGAGCGTTTCGGGCGCGCATCACCTGGCGACCACGCTCGTCGCCGAGAGCAGCACGCCCGCTGCCGGATCCAGCGTCACACTCGCGCTGGCGACGGTGCCCGAGCCCGGCTGGCACGGCTATTGGGAAAATCCCGGCGATGCGGGCTTTCCCGCCAAGCTGGAATGGACGCTGCCCAAGGGCATGACCGCGAGCGAGCCGGTCTATCCGGTGCCGGGCAAGCTCGTCGTCGCCGACCTGATGAACTTCGTGTTCGACAAGCCCTATGCGCCGCTGGTGACGGTGAAGGTGCCGGCCGGACTGGCGCGGGGCACGGTGCTGCCGGTCAAGCTGCACACCACCTATCTGGTCTGCTCGGCGACGGTATGCGTGCCCGAGGCGGCCGATCTGACGGCCAGCCTGACGATCGGCGACGGCGCGATCGCGCCGGAGACGCAAGCGCGGTTCGACGCCTGGCGCCGCGCCGTGCCGAAACCGCTCGATGCGAGGGGCACGTTCCAAGCCGCCGGCGGCCGCATCCGCATCGCGATTCCCTATCCGGCCGGCGCGGCGCTCAAGGACGCCTATTTCTATCCGGTGACCACCGGAATGCTCGACAATAACGCGCCGCAGACGGTGACGCAGGATGGCGACCGATTGGTGATCGTGACCAAGGCGGGCGCGGCTGGCGGGGCGGGGCCACTCGCCGGCGTATTGCAGATCGGCCAGCAACAGGGGTTGGCGGTGACCGCGGCGTCCGGCACGGTCGCGACCCCGGCCGGTGCAGCGGCCGGCCCGGCGGGCGGCGTGCTGCTCGCGACGCTGATCGCCTTTGCCGGCGCGATGCTGGGCGGGCTGATCCTCAACATCATGCCGTGCGTCTTCCCGATCCTCAGCCTCAAGGCGCTCAGTCTTGCGCGCGGGCATCTCGACGAGGGCGCGGCGCGGCGCGAAGCGCTGGCGTATACGGGCGGCGTGATCGCGGTGTGCGTCGGCCTCGGCGCGGCGATCCTCGTGCTGCGCGCAGGCGGCAGCGCGGTCGGCTGGGCGTTCCAGCTGCAGGATCCGCGCGCGATCGTCGTGCTGCTGCTGCTGACGGTGGCGCTGTCGCTCAATCTTGGCGGGCTGTTCGAGATTCCGACGCCGGCATTCGTCAACAATACGGGCGGCGCGGGCGGGGCTTTCGCCACCGGTGCGCTCGCCGCATTCATCGCCACGCCGTGCACCGGGCCGTTCATGGGCGCCGCGCTCGGTGCCGCGCTGGTGCTGCCGTGGTACTCCGCTTTGGCGATCTTCGCCGGGCTGGGCCTGGGGATGGCGGTGCCGTTCCTCGCGCTCGGCTTCGTGCCCGCATTGCGCAAGCGCCTGCCCAGGCCGGGGATGTGGATGGAGACCTTCCGCCGCATCCTGTCGATCCCGATGTGGCTGACCGCGATCGCGCTCGCCTGGGTGCTGGGCAAGGAAGCGGGCGTCGATGCGCTCGCGCTCGCTTTGATCATCGCGCTGGCGCTGTCGATTCTGCTGTGGATCGGCGGGCAGCGGCAGCGCAAGGGGCTGGCGTTCGGCGCGGCGACGGTGGCCGCGATGCTGGCGGTGGCGGTGGCCGGCGCGTGGCTGGTGGCGGGGCGGCACGCGCCGGTTGCCGGAATTGCCGCCGAAGCCGGCGGTGCCGAGCCCTTTACCGAGGCGAGGCTCGACGCGCTGCGCACCGCGAAGCGCCCGGTCTTCGTCTATTTCACCGCCGACTGGTGCCTGACGTGCAAGGTCAACGAAAAGGCCGCGATCGAGACCGACGCGACGCGCAAGGCGTTCGCCGATCACAAGGTGGCGGTTTTGCTCGGCGACTGGACCAATGGCGATCCGGCGATGCGCCGCTTCATCGAGGCGCATAATCGCGCCGGCGTGCCCCTCTATCTCTATTACGCGCCGGGCGCGGCCGAGCCGCGGGTCTTGCCGCAAGTGCTGACATCGGGGATGCTGGCCGCCTTATGATCAGCCGCATCCTCCTTTGCCTCGCTACTTTTGTCTTCGGCATCGTGCCCGCCACGGCGCAATCGTCGCCGGCCTGGTCGCAGCCGATCGCGCCGTTCCATGTCGCCGGGCCGGTCTGGTATGTCGGAACCAAGGGGCTGGGCGTCTATGCGGTCGTCACCCGCACGGGCACAATCCTGGTCAGCGGGCCGCTGGCGGCCGATGCCGGGCAGATCGAGCGCAATCTGCGCACGATCGGCGCGCGGCCGGAGCAGATCAAATGGATCGTCAATTCGCATGCGCATTTCGACCACGCCGCCGCCTTGGCCGAACTACGCCGCTGGAGCGGGGCGAAGCTCGTCTCCTCCGCGCGCGACGCCCCCGCGCTGCGCGCGGGGCGGCACGAAGCGGACAATGAGAACGGCCACACCGGCTTCCCGCCGGTGCCAGTCGATCGCATCGTGCGCGACGGCGAACAGGTCCGCGTCGGCGGCACCGCGCTGACCGCGGTCCTGACGCCGGGGCATACGCCGGGCTGCACCAGCTGGTCGCTCCCGATCGTCGAGCGCGGCCGCACGCTGCGCGTCGTCTTCCTGTGCAGCCTGACGGTCGCCGGCAACCGCCTGATCGGCAATCGCGCCTATCCCGGCATCGTCGCGGATTATCGGCGCAGCTTCACGCGGCTGGCGGCGCTGTCCGCCGATATCGTGTTGCCGATGCACCCCGAGATCGCCGACGTACTTGGCCGTGCCGCCCGCCGCGACGCGGGCAATGCAGATGCATTCCGCGATCCCGCCGAGCTCGGCCGGATCGTCGCCGATGCACGGCGCGACTTCGATGGCGCGCTTGCTGCCGAGCGCCGCCGCTAGTCGGCCGCGCGGACATTTCTTTTCACGCGCGCTTGTGCGGCGCAACAATCCATCGCAGCATGGAACCCTGATGGTGTTTGGGGGCTTTACCGTTTGATGGGGACACGACCGGCGTTTGACGAGATTATGGGGCAGTCGGGTTCGACCACGCCCCGCGACGAACTTGCCGCGCTGGGCGCCTGGATCGAAGGCACCCCCGACGCCGAACTGCGCCGCCGCCAGCAATCGGCCGAAGCGACCTTCCGACAGCTCGGCATCACCTTCGCGGTCTATGGCGACAGCGACGCGAGCGAGCGGATCATCCCGTTCGACATCGTGCCGCGCATCTTCCTTGCGGACGAATGGCAGCGGCTGTCGGCCGGCCTCGTCCAGCGAGTCGAGGCGATCAACGCCTTCCTCCACGACATCTATGGCGAGCGCCGCATCCTGGCCGAGGGCGTGCTGCCGCCCGATCTCATCTTCGGCAATCCGCAATTCCGGCCCGAAATCGCCGGCATCCGCCCGCCGCACGACATCTGGGCGCATATCTGCGGGATCGACCTGGTGCGCACCGGCCCGGACGATTTCTTCGTGCTCGAGGACAATGCGCGCACGCCATCGGGCGTGAGCTACATGCTCGAGAATCGCGAGGCGATGCTGCGGCTGTGCCCCGAACTGTTCCGCGATTTCCGCGTAGCGGCGGTGGACAGCTATCCCGACCGGCTGCTCGAAACGATGAAGTCGGTCGCGCCCGAGGGGATCGCCGCGCCGGTCTGCGTCGTGCTGACGCCGGGGCATTTCAACTCGGCCTATTACGAACACAGCTTCCTTGCGGATTCGATGGGGATCGAACTGGTCGAGGCGGCCGATCTGGTGGTCGATGACGACGTGGTTTGGATGCGTACCATCGCTGGCCGCGTGAAGGTCGACGTGATCTATCGCCGGATCGACGACGATTATCTCGATCCGCTCGTGTTCCGCCCGGATTCGATGCTCGGCGTGCCGGGGCTGATCGCGGCCTATGCGGCGGGCAATGTCGCTTTGATCAACGCGCCGGGCAACGGCATCGCCGACGACAAGGCGATCTATTCCTACATGCCCGAGATCGTGAAATTCTATTCGGGCGGCGAGGCCAAGCTTCCCAATGTCGAGACGTGGCGCTGCCGCGAGCCGCAGGCACTGAAGTACGTGCTCGAAAACCTTGCCGACGTGGTGGTGAAGCTGACCGACGGTTCGGGCGGTTACGGCATGCTGGTCGGGCCGACCGCGACCAAGGCCGAGATCGAGACCTTCCGCGCAGCGTTGATCGCCGAGCCGCACCGCTACATCGCGCAGCCGACGCTGGCGCTGTCGACCGTGCCGACCATGGCCGATGCCGGCCTCGCGCCGCGGCACGTCGACTTCCGGCCGTTCGTGCTGACCGGGTCGAAGGGCGTGCAGGTCGTTCCCGGCGGCTTGACGCGCGTAGCGCTGAAAGAGGGGTCGCTGGTGGTCAATTCCTCGCAGGGCGGCGGCACGAAGGACAGTTTCGTGCTGATGGATAATGGCGCGCAACCGGGCCAGTCGCAGAGCCAGTCGCAGGGGCAGGGGGCGTGAGCCGGTCCCACAGCGCTTCCCCGGCGAAGGCCGGGGCCCAGTCGCGGAACATCCGTTGTTCGCGCGCTGCGCTCGATGACTTCGACCTGTCCTCCTGGGCCCCGGCCTTCGCCGGGAAAGTGCAAGAAGTAAAAGGCGCGGGAAGATGCTGAGCCGCACCGCCTCCGCGCTCTACTGGCTCGGCCGCTATGTCGAGCGGACCGACTTCATCGCGCGCCTGGTCGAAGCGACCGTGCGGCTCGACGTCCTCTCGCCGCGCCCCGCGGGCGAGGCGGCTTGGGCTTCCGCGCTCGCCGTGACCGAAACCGACACCGCTTTCGCCA
Organism: uncultured Sphingomonas sp.; assembly: GCA_964243205.1. GTDB lineage: Bacteria > Pseudomonadota > Alphaproteobacteria > Sphingomonadales > Sphingomonadaceae > Sphingomonas. Next base: position 3,137 of record CAXTEO010000067.1, on the reverse strand, counting down.
AGACCAACCAGGCCATTTCGCAAAGCACCGTCGCGCGCTTTCTCACGGTCGATTCGAGCCATCCCGGCTCGATCGTCCGCTCGCTCGACATGGCGCGCAACAATGCGCGCGCGGTGCGCACCGCGCTGACCAAGGAAGCGTGGACCGGCATCAACCGCGCCTGGCTGATCTTCGACAAGCGCGCGAGCACGGGCGGCGCGATGGCGACGCTCAATCTGGTCGAGGCGGTCAAGGCGGAGACGCGCGGTTTCGAGGGCGCGGTCCACCGCATGCTGCGCAACCAGACGACGTGGTTCATCCGCCTGGGGCAAGCGATCGAGCGCGCCGACAACACGGCCAGACTGCTTGACGTCAAATATCACATCCTGCTGCCCAAGGGCGAAGCGATCGGCGGCGTGGTCGATCGCGACCAGTGGACGACGATCCTGCAGACCGTCTCGGCGGTCACCGCCTATCGCTGGCTCTATTCGGAAGGGTTGAAGCCGGCCAACGTGATCGACTTGCTGATCGCACGGCCTGAATTGCCGCGCAGCCTCGCCGCCTCGGTCGAGGAAGCGGTTGAGATCCTCAATCTGCTCGCCAAGCGCACCGGATTGCACGGCGAGGCCGACCGGATGGCGCGCAGCCGCCAGCAGCGTCTGGCGCGGACGCGCTCGGGCGAGGTGATCGCGCAGGGGCTGCATCAATATCTGCAGGGCTTCATCGCCGAGAACGACAATCTCCACATGGCGGTCGGCCGCCAGTTCAAGTTCACGTGACGCGCCGGCCGCGCTCGTGAGGTTGGCGATCGATCATCGCACGACCTATCGCTTCACCAGCCCGCAGGCGCGGCTGACGCAATTGCTGCGATTGACGCCCGAAGACACGCACGACCAGTCGGTCGCGACCTGGAACCTGCACGTCGATTGCGACGCGCGGCTGCGCTACGGCCGCGACGGCTTCGGCAATCGCACGACGATGCTGTACGTCGAGGGGCCGATACAGAGCATCGAGATCGCGGTGTCGGGCGAAGTGCTGACCAATCGCTCGAACGGAATCGTCCATGGCGGTCACGAGCCGTTGCCGCCGGCGGTGTTCCTGCGCGCGACGGCGTTGACGACGGCGGATGCCGAGATCGAAGACTTCGCGCACAGCGTGACCGAGACCGACCCGGTGGCGCGGCTGCATGCCCTCAACGGCGCGGTGAACCGCAAGTTCGCGCTCGACCGCGGGCGGCCGGTAGCGGGGCGGACCGCGATCGAGGCGTTTGCCGAGGGTTCGGTCAGCTCGCGCGATCTGGCGCAGGTGTTCGTGACGGCGGCGCGCGCACTCGGCGTGCCGGCGCGCTACGTGTCGGGCTACAGCCCGGCGTGCATCGACGTGGTCGATGGCCGGCCCGCGCCGCATGGCTGGGCCGAGGCGCATGTCGCCGGGCTCGGCTGGGTGGCGTTCGACCCGTGCACCGGGCTATGCGCCGACGAGGCCTATGCGCGCGTCGCGGTGGCGCTCGATTCCGCGGGCGCGGCGCCGGTCGCCGGGTCGCGGCTGGGCGAGGGCGAGGAACTGCTCGACGTCGATCTGCACGTCGATCGCGCCGCGGGCCAATAGCCTCTCCACCGTCATGCCGGGCTCGGGCACGGCGGCGAGGTGACGGGCGTTTTGATTACCGCGTCGTCACCAATTGCTCGGCCATGATCGCGTATTTCTCCGCCGGCGGCGAATAGGTCGCTTCCTCGTCGACCAGCACGCTCCAGCCCTGCGGGCCGAGCACTTCGATCGGGCGATAGCGGATCTTGTATGCCATCCGCGGCGAGCCCTTCACCCAATAGCCGAGATAGACATAGGGCAGCCCGACCGACCGCGCGCGCAGGATATGGTCCATGATGATCATGTTGCCGAGCCCCGGCCGGTCGGTGCAGTCGGAATCGAAGAAACTGTAGATCATCGACAGGCCATCGGCCTGCTGGTCGGTCAGGCACGCGCCGATCAGCTTGCCGCGCTCGCCATGGACCGAGGGTTCGCGATATTCGACGATGAAGCTGTTGACCGGTGAATGCTCGACCATGTCGGCATAATCGCCCTCGTCCATCTCGGCCATGCCGCCGCCGGGATGGCGCGAGGCGAGATAGCGGCGCAGCAGCTGGAATTGCTCGTCCGTCGCCCACGGGCGACAGGCCGAGACCTCGATATCGGCATTCTTGCGGATCTGCTTGCGTTGCGTCGCATTGGCCTCGAACTCGGATGCCACTACGCGAACCGAAACGCAGGCGGTGCAGCCCGAGCAGCTCGGGCGATAGGCGACCGACTGGCTACGCCGAAAGCCGATCCGCCCGAGCGCGTCGTTGAGATCGGACGCCTGCTCGCCGCGCAATTCGGTGAACACCTTGCGCTCCTGGCGGCCGGGCAAATAGGGGCACGGCGAGGGGCTGGTGACGAAGAATCGTGGAAAGCGGAATGGCGCAGTCACCGCGTGGTGGTCCCTTGAATGTGCTGCGTTCCGTTCCCGCTGCCGGTCGCTGGACTCGTTATGAATCGTCTGGGTCGTGATGAAAAGCGGCTTTACTACGAATGGTGGTTAACGCCCCTTCGTTTCGACGCTTTTGGGAACAATCGACGAATACACCGATCCGCGACTCGGCGCCAGAGTCCTCACGCCAGCTCGACGGTGCTCACTGTATAGCCGCCAAGCTGCAACGCTTCGATCAAGCGATCGAGATGCGCGCGGTCGCGGGTTTCGCATTCGACGTCGAGGAAGAGGCCCTTCGCCGGCAGCTTGGTAAAGATGCGCTGGTGCGACAGTTCGAGGATGTTGACGCGTTCGGCATCGAAGATCCGCGCGACGTTGAACAAGGCGCCCGGCTGATCCTGCAGGCGAATGCGCAGCCGGGCGAGCCGCCCCGAGCGCGCCAGGTCGCGCAGCAGCACGTTGGCGAGCAATCGCGTGTCGATATTGCCGCCGCACAGGATGATGCCCACGGTCTTGCCCGCAAAGCGCTCGGGATGCTGCAGCAGCGCAGCGAGGCCCGCCGCGCCTGCGCCCTCGACCACGGTCTTCTCGATCTGGAGCAACAGGCTGACCGCGCGCTCGAGGCTGCGCTCGCTCACCAGCACGATGTCGTCGACCAGCGCCTTGACGATCGTCGCGGTGATCGCGCCCG
>CAXTEO010000066.1:0-23527 GCA_964243205.1 uncultured Sphingomonas sp. | reverse complement strand
ATGGGCGGGATCATCTCGGAATAGACGGGCGGCATCGTCGGAATCCGCAGCTCAGGCCGGGCAAAGCACCTGCTGCATCTGAGATGGCTTCCAACGGACGCGAGGCCGCAGTCCCAGCGGTGGACCATAAACCATCGGTAGAGCGGCTCTCCGGCAATGATGGACTGGGTGTCGGAGTGGAAATGACATCGCGCGTGGATGTTGGCGTTTCGAGAGACAACATCACCAAGCGAGTGGAACCTGATATTGGCGCCCACATCACAGTAAAAGGTCGAGTTGATCGGGATGTGAATGCCCGCGTTCGCCGGCGATCGTGTCAAACATCGATTGCGCGATGAATTCCGCGGCGCTTGATCGCATCCGCTCATCAGGAGCGGATAGGCCTACTCGAACCCAGCCGGGAAGCGTCAGGACGGTTGCAGCGAGGTCGTCGGGAGTGAAAACCGATTCGGATTGATGATCGAAGCGAGCCATGCCTGCACTAGAACAAATGAAGAACAGATCCGCAAGCCGATCCGTGGCGAAGCGATCCATGGACCGTAGAAATAACCTCAATCCTTACGACCGCTTCGAGGCCGATACGACCCATTATAAGACGCTCAGAGGCCCTTTGGAGCGGCCCAACTTTGGCCACTTGTTCATAGCGCGGAGCGCGTGTCGGGGCGGCTTGATTTGCGACAATCCTGCCGATTCAGCGCGATAGACCGGACGGCCGTTCTTATGTGAAAGCAGCCTCGGCGGCGGGGAGGGCGGTCGTGCCGTTACCACAGCCCAAGTCGAGCACCTCCATGTCTGAACGCACATCAAGGCCCTCGACAAGGATCCATCCGCTCTTGCGAATGGTCTCGGCAATGCGCGTGAAATCGCACTACTCCCAGAGCGCCTTGTTTCGATTCACGGCAGGTCTTCCTTTATGCGTGAGCCGGCAGCACACTCTGCACGATCATCCGCACCAGCGGGGTCGCCGCCAGAAGCGTGTAGAACGGCTTCAAGGCGACGACACAGGCTAAGCCCCAGAGATAGGCGGGATGTACCCGGCGGCGGGTGAAGAGGTCGTGGAACGGCCCGACGAGCGCGAGGCAGATCAGCACCACGATCGACAGCGGAATGATCATCGCCAATCCGAAGTGCCACAGCGGTTTCAGTCGTCCGATCGCCGGCCAACTCAAGAGCACCGTCGCGGTCAGCAGCAGTCGTTTGTGCCAGTCGCGGCGGCGTCGCCACAGCACGGCCCATGCGTAGAGGCCCGCGAAGAGAACGACATCGCACACGTCGGCTGCGAACACCGTCTCGGGCGTGAAGAACGGCGGAACGGCGTCGCGCCTGATTGCCAGGAGGTCCGTAGCGATGCCGAGCGGAACCATAGCGACGACCAGACCGATAGAGGCGAGGCCCAGGGTCCGGTGGAGCGGCAGCGACCGCCTTCTCACGAGGGCAGCCTGGACCACGAACAGCACAATCCAGCTCGTCATCACCGCGCCATGGAGGTGGACCCAGAATGGAAGCCCGGGCGGGGCAAGACCTGCAGCATAGCTCGGACCGAAGCCGGCGACGACGATGGCTGCGACGACGAGCGACATCGTCGCGAAGAACGTCCATTCGGCGCGCTGTTGCTGTCCGAGTGCCCGCGTTTGATCCGTCATGCGCCCCCCGGCAGCCACGTCGACACCATTATTCCACTTCGGCAGGCGGCTGGCAATCATAGCCCACACCATCCGAGCTTGACCTAACGACAGCTTTCAAAGCGTATAAAGGTGGCTGTAAGTCTCCGTTCGTGACGCCCTGCCACCAGGCGGGTTTGCGTGAGGCAAAGGGCAGGTTCCCAGCACGAGCAGTCGTTCACGTCCCGGCCGCCGAAGGTCGTGAGGTGGTCGACACCCGCCGATGGCCTGCCGCGAGGACCCAATTCCCGTCGTTTAGCGAGGTTTATCGCCGCCCCTACTCCGGGCGTTTGTTCAGATCTGCTTCCACCTCAGGCCGGCCATCGTCAGGCGCGAAGCCGAGCGGATCGAAGAAGCGCTGCGCATTGCGGACCCTCGTCGCGAACGCTGTCACTGCTTGATCGTGACGATAATTAGGCGTTCACTACCGGCTACGAGAGGAGACGCGCCATGCAAATCGACCGCAGGAAACTACTGATAGTTGCCGCGGCGTCGACGGTCGCGTGGCCGCGCCGCATCACGGCTGCAACGTTGGCCGTCCCCGCCGTTGATCACCTCGAACTGACCGTCCTGGTCGACAGCACGACGGCGGTCTTCGGCACACCGGTCGACACGCCGATCATCAAGGTGACGCCGCCCCCGATAACGCGCGACTATCATAAGGCATTCGCTGGTCAGTGGGGCTATTCTTTGCTCGCGCGCTCAAGAATCGGAGCTGCGGCGCGCGCTACGCTGATAGACTTCGGCTACACGCCTGAGGCGCTGCTTGGCAACATGGCGCTGCTCGGCATCGACCCGGCGACGATCGATGCGATGGTGTTGAGCCACGGCCATTACGATCATTTCGGCGGCCTTGACGGCCTGCTCGCGGGCGGTCGCATACGGCGCGGCACACCGCTATTTGTGGGCGGTGAGGAGGCGTTCTGCGCGCGCGTCCGCGGCACCGACCCCGATGGACCGCCGTTCGGTGCGATCGACCGTCCGGCGCTGCTCCGCGCAGGCGTGGTCTCGGTTATTTCGGGAGATCCAAGGATCGTGGCGGGCCAAGGCTTCACCACGGGTCGTATCCCGTTCGTCTCGACTGAGCGGCCGCGGGTCCCGACCGGCATGTTGCCCGGCCAGGGTTGCGACCGCGCGCTGCTCGATCCGGCCAAGCGAGAAGCGAGTTTCTTCATCGACGATGCTGTTCACGAGCTTGGCACGGCATACCACGTCGCTGGCCGAGGACTTGTCGTGATCGGCTCGTGCAGCCATCGCGGGATCATCAACACTGTACGGCAGGCGCAGGCAGCCTCCGGCATAGACCGTGTGCACGCGATCGTTGGCGGCTTCCACCTAGTGGCGCCGCAGACGGCCGCGCAGGCGCGAGAGACCGTCGCGCTGATGCAAGCGCTCAACCCCGATATCGTCGTTCCCGGTCACTGCTCCGGCGAAACCTTCGTCGCGGCAGCGCAAGCGGCGATGCCGGGAAAGGTGATCCGCTCGATTGTTGGCACCCGCTACTTGTTCGGCCGAACCTGAGGAGAGATCGATGCGTCACGTCTTTGCCGCTGCCCTACTGCTTGCAACGCCTGGAGCACCCGTCCGCACTCAGCCCGTGGCCCCGGCGCCGGCGCCGGCTCTATTGCTCGATCATGTTGGCATCCAGGTGGCGGACCTTGAACGATCCGTGGCTTTTTACGCGCGGGTCCTTGGCCTGCGCGAGGTTCCGGCACCGTTTCCGCGTGATGCAGCCTGTTGGATCGCGCTGGGCGGCGGCCGGATGCTGCACATCGTCGCCCACGGCACGCCGGGCGCCCCGCACAACCGTTGAGATCATTACGCACTGGCCTGCGCAGATCTCGACGCGATGGTCATGCGACTAGACGAACTTCACGTCGCGTGGACGGACATGGACGGCCACTATGCGATCCAGACCCGACCGGATCGAGTGCGCCAGTTTTTTTTGTGCGTGATCCTGACGGATACGTCATCGAGATCAACGACGCGTATCCCATCGTGTAAGATTGACCCACAACACGACATTCAAAGCCGGTTGACCGCTCTCCTATTGCGGCCATTCGTTCATTTTCGCCGCAACCGTCCTCGAGCGTCGGCCGTATGGCGTCGTCCTGCACGGTTATCGGATCGAGCGCCGCCTAGAACCCCATGTCGCCCGCAGCAATTTTCTGATCGCGCTCAGCAAGTTCGCCCTCGTCGGCAGGGCACATCATCGACATCCCATCACTTGCCGCTCGTTCCTGCACCTCCTCAACAAAAGGCCGCAGCCCATCCTCGTAGTGCGCAAAGGCCGCGGCATGATCGCTGGGATATTGTTCCAACGCGGCCGCCAGGCGTCCCGCTCCGATGATCGCCATCGAGCCGCCGAAGCCAGCGAGTGGCGAGACGCAATAGCCCGCATCGCCGACCAGGGCGACCCGCCCGCGTGACCAAGTCGGCATCCTGATCTGGTTGATCCGATCAAAGTAGAAGTCGTCGTCGCCGGCCGAGCCAGCGAGCATCGCGGGCACCTTCCAGCCAAGCCCGTCGAACCGTTCGTGGATCAGGCGGCGTTGCTGTGCGCGATCACGATAGTCGTAGTCGATCTCGCCTGCGGTCCGAAATCCGAACCCGATGTCGGTGCGGTCGTCATAGCCATTGAGCATCGCCATCCGGCCGGGCACGCTGAAGACTTCCGAGACGTTCGCGGACAGTAGTCCCGTCTGGGGCACCACCTTCAGGAAGAAGTAGCCGCCCATGAAGTGGGTGAATTGGTCGCCCTCGCCGAAGAGCAGCTTGCGCGTGTTCGACCGATTGCCGTCGCACCCGAAGACCAAGGCAAAATCGCGTCGCTCGCCATCGTTGAAGGTGACCGAAACGGCGTGTGGCCCTTCCTCCAGCCGATCAATCGACCGGCCAAACAGCAGCTCGACATCGTCCGCCACGGCGCCGAACAAGATGTCCAGCAGATCGTCGCGATGGATCTCGTAGCGCTCATGCGACGCCGGATCGCCGCCGGCACCGACCGTACCCAAAGTCAGGTCGTTCGCGTCCTTGAACTCGAAGCGGCGAGGCGGCAGCGCCTTGGCGCGAATTCCGTCGGCAAGACCCATGCGGGCGAGGATGTCGATCGTCTCGCCCTCGATATCGACGGGTGTCCCTCCTCGCCGAAGCCCTTTTGAAACCTCCACGATAGTGACCCAATACCCGAGCCGATTGAGCCAAAATGCGGTTGCGAGGCCAGCGAAGCTGGCACCGCTGACGAGCACGGCGGTTGACGAAGCCATCACAATGTCCCCAAAACTGTATATGACCTTATTATGTACCCAGTCTACTTAAGTGTGCAAGCTATGAATGGTCGCAGTATGGATCGGAGAACCCGCAAGCGGCTGGCAACCCGTCAGGCGATATCCGACGTGGCCACGCGCCTATTCATGGAGCGCGGCTTCGACCGGGTGACGATCGACGAGATTGCGGATGCGGCCGACGTGGGACGCATGACGGTGTTTAACCACTTCCCGCGCAAGGAAGACATGTTCTTCGACCGCGAACAGGAGGGGCACGACCTCGCGTTCGAGGCGATCCGATCACGGCCGCCCGGCACATCGCCTATCCAGGCTCTGGGGTTGCTCGCGCACAAGATGATCGAAGAGCCTTCGGACGCGTTTCCGTTGTTCGCGGACACCCGAACGTTTGTCGAAACCGCTCAGGCAAGCGAGGCCCTGAAAGCGCGTGCGCGACAGATGCGCGACGATTTTGTCCGTGTCTTGGCTGGCGTGCTGGCAGACGGGGTCGGGCGCTCCGCCGATGATCCCGATGCCTACCTCGCGGCCGGTCTGATCGCAGCGACGTGGAGCATCGCGTTTACGCGCGCGCACGCCGAACTGAGTGCCACCGGTAACGTTGAGGCGGCAAAGAGCATCTTCCTGAGTCTGATCGACCGAGGGGTCGCCGGCTCGCAGGCAGCTCTGGCAGGAACGCCGTTCTTAGAGGTCGTTTGAGACCCAATAGACGACATTCAGGCCGGCCTGTCCGCTTCCCGAAAACTGCCGTTCATTCATATTCAGATTTCGACTGCGTCTCAGTTGCGATGGCGCGCGCTGGTAGGCGACGAAGGTAGATCAATGCGCGCCGTTCCTTTGCCGAACTTGCACAGACATGCCGCCGCCGCGGCGTACCTCAAAACCGCCTGCTTGCTCAATCAGTGTCGTCAGCTTCGCGCAACCGTATGTCCGCGGATCGAACTCGGGGTCCATCGCCAGAAGCCGCGATCCGAGGCCTCCGAGATGGACCCAGCCTTCCTCATCCTCAAGTTGCGCGATCGCGCGTCGAACCATAGCCGTGGCCTGCGTAGGCTTGCGCGGTGCGGGGTTGGGCGTCGCAGCGCACCCGCCCGCAACTTTTTCGCTGGCGATTGGTGCGGGGGGGGCTGGCTGGGGAAGAAGATTCTCAGTCAAGACGAAGCGCTTGCAGGCCTGACGGAAACTTTTGGGGGTCTTGCCCTCACCGAAGCCAAACACATCGAGACCCTGCTCACGGATGCGTGCAGCAAGGCGTGTGAAGTCGCTGTCTGACGACACCAGGCAGAACCCTGCGAAACGCCCGCTGTGCAACAGGTCCATCGCGTCGATCACCAGCGCTATGTCGGCCCCGTTCTTGCCGACGGTCAGCGCGAAGTTTTGCTGGGGAATGATGGCGTGGTCAGCAAGGATCTGCGCCCAACCCTTAAGCCGCTCCACCGAGAAATCGCCGTAGATGCGTCGCACGCTGGCTTCACCGAAAGTTGCGATCTCTTCGAAAAGGCGCTGCGCAATGCGGGGCGATATATTCTCGGCGTCAATGAGGACGGCGAGGCGAGGAAGAGGGTCGACGCGTGACATCGTGTTTACCTACCGTCCAAATCCTTGCCGTAGATCTAATGCGTCGCCTGCCACCACCGGGTTAGGCCCGCAGCCCACGCTTTGGCGCTCGGCGACTGGCAGGTTTTGCCGGGAGTAGACGTTCGCTTCAATGTTCAGCGATCAGCGAAGTGGCCAATATTCGCCGCTACGACCCAAGTCCCGGACGTTCAGGCTCACCCTTCCGCTTCTCAACATTGGACATTCATTCATCAGGGTGTGAATTGGCGCCGAAAACGGGACCCCGGTGGATCCTCGCCAAGCTATTGAATCTGCGTCGAAGCTTAATATAACTGGGGGTCCCAATCGGCGCCGATCGGAACCCCTTGATGACCCATGCTTTCAAAGGATTACAGGTAGTTGCTCCGCTCAGATCGGGGTCCCGCTTTCGGCGCCGATCCACAGCCCACAATCGCTCGCACCTTCGCGGAAGGCCTCGGGCCGGCCGGGAAGATCGCGGACACCTCAGCCGGGTCGGGCTGGAACCCTTCGAGTAGCTGTGTGAGCTGGCCGGAGCGCAGCTCCTCTCCCGCCATGACGCGGGTGCCGAGGGACACGCCGAGGCCGGCGACTGTGCCCATGTCGCTGTTGCCAAGTTAGATCATCATCTGCCGCTCTATCGCCAGGCAGAGATGATGGCGGCAAAGGGGATTGAGCTGGATCGCTCGACGCTCGCCGGCGCGGCCGGCCAGGTTGGGCGCGATCAGCACGACGCCGTCGCTCAACCCCGCCACGATGCAGAGCGAGTTCCTCGCGCGAACTCGTCGCTGCTTCGAACGTCTCCGAACTTTCATTCCATACTCGACAGCGTCCGCGCCCAACGGATCGCCAAGGTCGGTGCGCGATCTTGGTTCGACGCATCGAGAACGATGCATGTGGGCAGACCGTTTCGACGGCCCGATCGGTCGGTGGGACGGGACGCCGAAATGTGGCTTCCAGGGGCGCACCGGGCCCAAAAATACTTATTTGTGCAAATTGCATTATTTAATCGTTGACCTTCTCCGGCGGTACGATAATTAGTTCTGACTTCGAGACGACGACAGGTCGCGACATTGTGGGGGGATAGGGTGGGGCGCGCGTAGCGCTGCCCAGTCATTTCGACCTCCCGCGAAGCGGCACCTAGAGCGGGTGTCTGTGCAAAGGTTGGGAGAGGACTGGACAATGGGTATTCGGCACACATCCAAGGCGACATTGTTGTTCGCGGTATCCGCGACGGCGCTGACATATTGCACCGCGGCCTCCGCCCAGCAAACATCGACGACGCAGGGTGTCCTGCAGACCGCGCCGTCGGCTCAGGCGGCATCGCCCTCGGCCGCTACCGCCGATCAAGCGAGCCAGGCGCAGAACCCGAATATCGCGACCAATGACGCACCCGCCGAGACTCAGGACATCGTGGTCACAGGGATTCGCGGCGCGCAGCAGCGCGCGGTCAATCTGAAGCGCAGCGCCGCCTCGGTAACCGATTCGATTTCGGCCGAAGACATCGGCAAGCTGCCCGACGTCACCATCTCCGATTCGCTGCAGCGCATCCCCGGTGTGCAGATCCGCCGCGACGCGGGCGAAGGCGCGGCGATCAACATTCGTGGCTTGCCGCAGGTGACGACATTGCTCAACGGCGAGGCGTATCTCGGCGCGCAGTCGATAACCACGATCCAGCCGAACTTCAACGACATCCCCTCGCAACTGTTCGCTGGCGCGGACGTCATCAAGTCGAGCACCGCGGACGTGCTCAATGCCGGAATCACCGGTACCGTCAATTTGCGCACCCGGCGCCCGTTCGATCTCAAGCACGGCTTCACGATCGCAGCGGCCGGCGAGGGATCGTATGGCGACAAGACCAAGAAGTTCGACCCCAATTTCAACGGCCTGATAGGCTATCATGGCGAGCGCTTCGGCTTACTCGTGTCGGCCGCCTATTCCGACGTGCATTTGTCGAACTCGCACAACGGCATTCAGGAAGGGTATGGCGCCACGCTACACAACGAGCAGTTCAACACCGCCGCCAACCCGACCGGCGACGTCGACGGTTCGAGCGGCTTCTCGCCCGCGACCCGCCCGCACGGCGCGATCGTCGGCTCCGGCCGCGACGTGAACGGCAATGGCAGTTCCGACGATATCTTCATCGTCCCGCAGGGCTTTACCGCCTGGAACAAGATCAACGAGCGCCAGCGGCTCGGCATCAATGCCTCGGCGCAATGGGAGATCAGCGACCAACTGACATTGGTCGCCGACGCCTTCTTCACGCAGCAGGACGAACATGACCGCACCGCCGGCATCCAGATGCAGGACGTGAACTGGCAGGCGGCGGAATTCACCCCGGGCGCATCGCGCGATACCGGCGCGATCATCAGCCAGACCAGCGGCGGCATTACGCACAATTATCATCTGAACACGACGCAGGTGTACAATTACGATCTCGGCAATTTCGATTCCTACGCCCAGAACGACCGCTACAAGTCGCAGTCGCAAAATTACAATGCCGAGCTGAAGTACGACAATGGCCACGGCCTGAAGGCCAGCCTGCGCGGCATCTATGGCAAGGCGTATCAGAATTACGACCAGAGCTATTTGCAGTTCAGCGTCAGCAACGGCGCGCAGTGGCAGCCGGGGGGGATCGGCAATTATCCCACCGGGCCGGTCGCCTTCAATCCCGGCGGTTATTCGGTCGATACCATTGCCGGCGCGGCGTCGCTGCCGGCGCAGATCAACTATTCGGGCAACCAGCCGGTGTTCACGCTGCCCGGGCAGCTGACCAGCCTTCTGAGCAACATCAACAATTATGCGATGAAGACCACTTCTTCGGAAGGCAATTACCGGCGCACCGGCGATCTCAAGCTGATCCGCGGGGATGTCTCCTACGACGCCAATGAGAATGTCAGCGTGAGCGCGGGCCTGCGCTACAGCGAGCGGTCGGTCAACGATTACGAGTTCGATCGCGCGGCACCGCTATACGCCGGCAACGCCTCGCAGCCCGGCGGGTGTTTGGTGAAATGGAAGGCGTTCGACGTGCCGCTCAGCGATGCGAGCTGCTCGGCCGGGCCGGCTGGCGCCTATTACACTGCCGGCGTGGTGCGCCATGCCAACGACGCGATCTTCAATGGACAGGTCAAGCCCTATGCGCTTCCGGGCTCGGGGCTGCCCCCGATCTACGTGCTCAACCCGGCGGCGATGGACAATGCGCTCGCCTTCCAGAACAGCTTCTATCCCGGCAATGTCGAGGTGCAGAATCCCGGCGCCTCGTTCAACGTCGGGGTTAAGCAGATTTCGGGCTATGTGCAGCTCAACCTCAAGGGCGACTTTTTCGGCATCCCGGTCGCGGGCAACGCCGGCGTCAAGGTCATCAATACCAAGCTCGATATTCTGCAATACGTCACCGGGGCGCCGCAGCCATATGGCATGGCCAACCTCAGCAACGGCACGGTGGAGACCAAACGAAACTTCACCGATTTCCTGCCTGCGTTCAACCTCGCCTTCGATTTCGCCCGGAACCTCAAGCTGCGCGTCGCCTTCAGCCGGACGATGACCTTGCTCGATCTCAACCAATGGGGCGGCGGGCTCAACCCGACCTACGCGATCGACACGACCAATCCGGGCGCGCCGGTGTTCCGCGTGACCGGTGGCAGTTCGAACGGCAACCCGATGCTCGATCCGTGGCGGGCGACCAATGTCGAGGCGTCACTGGAATATTATATCGGGCGCAGCAGCTTGCTCAGCCTGGGGGCTTTCCACATCGACGTGGACAGCTTCATCCAGTCGGGCACCATCGTCCGCACCGATCTTCCCGACAATGACGGGGTCGTGCGCGGGCGCACCGTCGCGATCAGCACGCCGGTGCAGGGCGCGGGCGGATCGCTCAAGGGATTGGAAGCCGGCTGGAAACAGTCGTTCAACGATCTCGGCTTCATGCCGCATTTCCTGTCGAACTTCGGGCTCGACTCGAACATCACCTTCTCGCCTTCGGACTCGGGCCAGACCGATCTCGCCGGCCAGTCGATCCCGTTCCAGGACAATTCGAAGATCCAGACCAACGTCGCGGCTTTCTACCAGGACGATCACCTCCAAGCCCGCGTCGCCTGGAACTATCGCTCCAAGCGCGCCGTCTCGCAGAATTTCGGCGGGATCACCGGGCTGGAACTGTATCAGCAGCCGACCAATTATTTCGATGCGTCGATCAGCTACGACATCAACCCGCACATCACGATCTATGCGCAGGGCTCGAACCTGACCGGCGAATATGAGAAATATTATCTGACCTGGACCGACGAGCGCGCGTACAACAATATCTACGAGCGCCGTTTCATGTCGGGCGTCCGCGTGAAGTTCTAAACGCGGCATTCGGACAAAGCGGCCCGTCCTCCCGGTGCGGGATGGCGGGCCGCTCGTCATTTGTGGCATCGGCCGACGGGACGGGGAGGAAGCCGAAATGAAAACGCATATGCATCCGCTCGCGCCGATCCGGTCGGTCGTCATCGTCGGGGGTGGCACTGCGGGGTGGATGGCGGCCGCCTTGCTTGCGCGGCGGCTCGAGCGGCAGCCCGTCACGATCACGGTGGTGGAATCGAGCGACATCCGCACCGTTGGCGTCGGCGAAGCGACAGTGCCTGGGATCCGCGACTTCTTCCGCGAGATCGGCGTCACCGAACAAGAGGTGATGGCGGCGACTCAGGGGACGGTGAAGCTCGGCATCGAATTCGTCGATTGGAAACAGCCCGGGCATAGCTTTTTCCATCCGTTCGGGCTGTACGGGATGCGTTCGCGCGGGGTGGCGTTTCACCAATATTGGCTGAAACTGCGCCAGGCGGGTATCGCGGTCGATCTCGACGATTATTGCCTGGCCACGGCAATGGCGCGCGCTGACGCTTTCATGCTGCCGACCGACAAGCCGGTCCACGATTTGCTGTTCTTCGATTGGGCGGTGCATTTCGATGCCGGGCTGTTCGCGCGTTTTCTCGCACAGCGCGCGACCGCCCAAGGGGTCCGGCAAGTCGATGCAACGATCACCAATGTCCGGCTCGACGCCGCGACCGGGTTGATCGCAGGGGTCGATACGAAGTGCGGCAAGGCGATCGACGGCGACCTGTTCATCGATTGCTCGGGCTTTCGCGCGTTGTTGATCGGCGGCGCGCTCGGCACGCCGTACGAGGATTGGATCAACCTGCTCCCGTGCGACCGCGCCGTGGCGATGCCGTGCGAGCGCGACGGGCCGCTGACGCCATATACGCGCAGCACTGCGCTGCCCGCCGGATGGCAGTGGCGCATCCCGCTGCAGCACCGCGTCGGCAACGGCTATGTCTATGCCAGCCGGCATGTGTCCGACGATGAAGCGGTGCATGTGCTGCGCGGTCGGCTGGAGGGCGAGGCACTGGCCGAACCCAACCTGATTCGCTTCCGCACCGGGCATCGCCGCGAATTCTGGCGTGGCAATTGTGTCGCGCTCGGGCTGGCGGCGGGGTTTATGGAACCGCTCGAATCGACCAGCATCACCTTGATCCAGACCGGCCTCGAGAAATTGCTCGCATTGTTTCCCGATCGCGGCTTCGCGCCCGCGCTGGCGGACGAATATAATCGCGCGACCACGCTCGAATATCAGCGGATCCGCGATTTTCTGGTCCTGCATTATTGGGCCAACCAGCGGACCGGCGAGCCGATGTGGGATCGCTGCCGCGACACCGCGATGCCCGAAAAACTGGCGCATAAAGTGCGGTTGTTCCAGACGCGCGGGAATCTCGTGCGCTACGAGTGGGAATCGTTCCAGGATCCGAGCTGGCTGTCGATGTATGCCGGCTTCGGAATCGAGGCGGCGGCGCACGACCCGGTCGCCGATTATTTCTCCGATGCGGACCTCGAATCCGCGCTGGCACGGATGCGTGATTCGATCGGCAAGTCGGTCGCGCTCGCGCGGCCGCATGCGGCGTTTCTGGAAGAGTTCGGGGTGACCAGTGCACAGGCCGCGGGCTTCGCCTCGGCCGCCAAGCGGTGAAGCGAGGCTAAGGCCGCAAGCGTATCATCACCACGCCGTGCGCCGCGACCGTCGCCGTGTAGCGCCCCTGCACCCGGCCGAGGTCCTTGTGCTGCCACAGGTCGCGCGCCGCCAGCGTCGTTCGCGCCGGGTAACCGAGCGCAGTCCATTGCGCGGTGATCGTCGCCGGCGCGGCGCCGCGATTGAACAGCAGCACCGCCCGTCCGCCATCGGCGAGCGGCTTCGACCACACTTCGCTCGTGCCGCTCACCGCAACCCGCCGGCCCTGCGCGCCGGACGTGTCCTGGTCGACCGCGATCACATCGCGATTGAGCAGGATCGCCGCGGTTGCCGGTGACATGTTCGCGACGTCGTTGCCCGCGATCAGCGGCGCCGCCATCATCGCCCAGAGCGAGAAATGGCTGCGATATTCGGTATCGGTCATCCCGCCATTGCCGACTTCGAGCATGTCGGGGTCGTTCCAATGGCCCGGCCCGGCAAAGGTCGCGAGCGGCTCGTTCTGATCGACGATCGGCAGCAGCCCGAGCGCATAGCCGTGCTTGCCGTCCCAATGGTCCGAAATGTCGCTGGTGGTGCGCCACAGGTTTCCGATCTTGCCGGCCCACAGCCATGGTCGAGTCGATCCCCATTCGCAGATCGAGAAAACGATCGGTCGCCCCGATGCCTTGAGCGCATCGGCCATCAGCGCATAGGCCTCTTCCGAATTGCGCGTGCCGGTCGAGCACCAATCGTATTTGAGGTAATCCACCCCCCAGCGCGCATATTGCAGCGCGTCCTGATATTCGTGCCCCTGGCTGCCGGGGCGGCCGCCGCAGGTCTTGGCGCCGGCATCCGAATAGATGCCGAATTTCAGCCCTTTCGAATGCACATATTCGGACAGGGCCTTGATCCCCGAAGGGAAACGCTGTGCGTCCTGGCCGATGAAGCCGTCAGCATCGCGCTCGCCATGCCAGCAATCGTCGATCACCACATATTGGTAGCCGGCCGCCTTCATGCCGTTGGTCGCGAGCGCGTCGGCAGTGGCGCGGATGGTCTTCTCGTCGACCTTGCAGGCGAATTTGTTCCAGCTGTTCCAGCCCATCGGTGGGGTCTGCGCCAGGCCGTTGTCGCGCCGCGCCGGGTCTTGCGACGGCGGCAGTCGGTTGGGATCGACCGCGTCCTGCGCAAAGGCCGGGAGGGCGGTCGAAAGCGCGGCAAGCGCCATCGCAAAGGTGCTGAATCGCGTCATGGCATCCTCCCAGTTCGGCTGCCCGTCGTGCGAGCCATTCATTTATAAATTTGATTGTTTAAAGACCTGCCCGGCAATATCAACCTGAGGAACCCGGCAATGTGGCAGAGCGACGGTCGTGACGTGTCGATCGTTACGCGATAGAAGCGGAATATGGTGGGTTGAGGAGTAAGCGGGTTTTGGACCTTTCGGATTTCGGCCCCCCCACCAATGGCGGCGTCACCGCCAGCGATCGCGCGGTACGGCTGGGCACGAGCCTTTCCGGCACCAATCTCGTGCGGGCCGGCGACTATAACCAGCGCGTCGTGCTGCAAGTGATCCGCAAGAATCCCGACATCACTCGTACCGAGATCGCCACGATGACCGGGCTGACCGCGCCGACCATCGCCAATATCACCGCGCGGTTGTTCGAGGCGGAATTGGTGGTCGATGCGGGGCGCCGCCTCGGCGCGCGCGGTCAGCCGGCGGGCCGGCTGCGGATCAACCCCGACGGCTGCTTCGCGATCGGGCTCAACATCGATCGTGATCACGTGACATTGGTGTCGCTCGATCTCGCCGGGAGCGTGCGTTCGCGCTTTACCCGGCAAATCGCGTTCGCGATGCCGGACGACGTGGTCGATTTGGTGCGGACCGGGATGGAGGAGATCCGGCGTACCGGCGCGGTGCGCGACGAGCGCTTGCTCGGCATGGGCGTGGCGATTCCCGACGACCTCGGTCAGGTGCCGCTGCCGCACCGCCCCGACGGGTACGGCATCTGGGGTGAGATCGACTTGCAGGCATTGCTCGCCGACGTCGTGCCATTGTCGATCCACCTCGACAACGATGCCGCCGCGGCGGCGATCGGCGAGGCGCAATTCGGGGGTGGTCTCGACCATGCCAGCTTCTTCTACATTCTGGTCAGCGCCGGCCTCGGCGGCGGGCTGGTGATCGACGGTGCATATTATCGCGGCGCGACGGCGCGCAGCGGGGAGATCGGTTTCCTCCCGCTTCACCTTAACGATCCGCACGGACAGGTGCTGCAAGACGTGGTGTCGCTCTCCGCGCTGGCGACACGGCTCGAGCGCGCGGGGATCGTGCTTGAGGGCGTCGATCCGACCATGAGTTTCCCGGACGAGGCGCAATCGCACGTCAACGCCTGGCTCGACGATGCGAGCAGCGCCTTGGTGCCGCCGTTGACCGCGGTCAATTGCCTGATCAACCCCGCGGTGGTGCTGATCGGTGGGCGGCTGCCCGATGCATTGCTCGACCGGCTCGCCGCCGATGCGCATCGCAAGCTCGGCGACATGGCGCCCAATCTGCCCAACATCGCCCCGATGCGTCGGGCGACGCTGTCGCGCGACGCGCCCGCGGTCGGCGCGGCGATCCTGCCGTTTCTCGACCGTATCCTGCCTTCGGACTCGATTTTGATGAAGGCCTGAGCGGCAATTATAAAATTGACTTTATGAATTCGATCGGCAGGGTAAATCTCAGCATTCCGGACGATGATCCGGGCGGGGAGGGCTCTTGATACAGATCGGCATCGACTTTGGCGGGACCAAGATCGAGGCGGCGGCGCTCGACGCCACCGGGCGTAATCTTGCGCGCACGCGTATCGCCAATCCCGGCGATTATGATGCGGCGATCCGCGACATGCGCGACCTGATCGCCGGCGTCGAAGCCAGCGCGGGCGGGGTGGGGACGATCGGCATCGGCACGCCTGGATCGATCAGCCCGCGTACCGGCTTGATGCGCAATTCCAATTCGACCTATCTCAACGGCCGCAGCTTTCGCAAGGATCTGGAGCTGGCGCTGGGCCGGGACGTGCGGATGGCGAACGACGCCAATTGCCTGGCGCTGTCGGAGGTGGTCGACGGCGCTGCGGCAGGTGCGCGATCGGCGTTCGCGGTGATCATCGGCACCGGCGTCGGCGGCGGGCTGGTGATCGACGGGCAGATCGTCGAGGGCGCCAACGGCATCGGCGGCGAATGGGGCCATGTGCCGTTGCCGTGGATGACGGCGGCGGAGTTTCCCGGGCCGGCCTGTTGGTGTGGGCATCACGGTTGCCTCGATATGCTGGTGTCGGGCACGGGTTTGCGCATGGATTATGTGGCGCGCACCGGCCAGCGGCTGGACGGCGAGGCGATCGTCGAGGCAGCACGCCGCGGCGACCCGCCGGCTGCGGAGGCGCTCGGCGCCTATGTCGACCGGCTCGGGCGAGCCCTGGCGATGGTGGTCAACATCGTCGATCCCGAAGTGTTCGTGATGGGCGGGGGAATGTCGAACATCGCGGAGATTTACGCCGGGTTGCCGGCGGTGATCCGCGCCCACAGCTTTGGCGGGGCGTGGGACGGGCGGATCGTTCCCGCGCACTGGGGCGATTCCTCGGGGGTGCGCGGCGCCGCGCGTTTGTGGGCGGGCTAGCCGCTACTGCTTCGCGCTCCCCGAAAACGCGAGGAGTCGCGCGATGTTCAGGGGGCGCTGCGCCATGCACATGGCAGGCGCCGCAAACCGCTGCGGGCGATCGGGCCGTCCTGCGCGAAATCGATATAGCCTTCCGCTGCCGCGGAATAGCGCGGCCATGTCGGCAATCCGGTGCCGTTCGGGTTGCCCGCTCTGACGAAGTTGAGCCAATAGGCCTGTAACGGCGGGGCGCCGGCTTCGAGCCCGGTCGCGGGAGTGCCGAACACGCTGCGGATCTCGCTGCCATGCGTGACGGCAGCGCCGCCGGGCGCGACATAATCGTACTGATATTGCCAAGTTGATCCATCGTGTGACGCCACGGCGCGCGCCGTGACCTGCGTGGGGCAGCGGAAGGTGAGATCGTCCGCCAATTGCAGCGTCACGTCGCCCAGCCGTGGATCGGAAGCGGCGGTCTCGCCGGGGCGCAATCCGTAAAAGCGAAGCGCAGCGTCGGCGTGCGCGCCGAATTCGCGCCGTACGATGCCTGGCGCGGCGGCCAGGCCACCGTGAAGCGTCAATTCCTTGGCGTTGACGCCGACGATCAGCGGCACTCGGCTGAACCGGCCGCTCGCCAGCAAGTGCGCGGGCGTGTCGGTCAGCACGCGGCCATCGACCACCGCCTGCAGCCAGATGAAGCTGTCGTCGTCGAGGTCGGGCACGTCGACCGCTTCCTGCGCGGCGAGCAGGCGATCGACCGGCAACGCGCGCAGTTGCGCCGCGGTGGCATCGGCCGGCAGCCCGGCCTTCGCCGCGATCAACGCGCCGACCGCTTCGTTCTGGGCCAGGCTGCGCGAGGAGACGCCGAAGCCGGCGGTGCCGCTCTCCTGGATCGCCTGCGCGAACAGCCCGCGCGATCCCGGCGAGAGCTGGTGCAAAGCGACGTCCTGCGCGCCGGCGGATTCGCCCGCGATCGTCACCCGTGCCGGATCGCCGCCGAACGCCGCAATGTTGCGCCGGACCCAGCGCAGCGCCGATTGCTGATCGAGCAGGCCGTAATTGCCCGAGCTGCCGCCATTTTCGGCGCTCAGTGCCGTGTGGCTCATGAAGCCGAGCGCGCCGAGCCGATACTGGATGCTGACCAGCACCACGCCGGGCAATCGATTCTCGACCGTGCCGCCGCCCGCGCCGCCGCGATTGCCGCCGCCGTGGATCCACACCAGCACGGGCAGTTTCGCCTTGGGCGAGAGGTTCGGCGTCCGCACGTCAACGAACAGGCAGTCCTCGGAGCCCGACCGCGACGCCGCGCGGTTCCACGCGCCGTAATCGGGTTGCGGGCAAGCGGCATGCTCGGCGATGGTATCGACCGGCTCGCTCCAGCGCGGCGGGCGGTGCGGCGCGCCCCAGCGCTGCGCCGTGGCAAAGCGAATACCGCGGAAGATTGCGCCCCGATCGACCGACTGGCCGCGCACCGGGCCGTCGTCGGTCGTCACCACCGGCCCGGCGGCGGAGAGCAACAGCGCGAGCGTGAGGCTCATAGCGGCCTGGGTGCGGGCTTGGCGAGCGCGGCGCGGATGGCGGCTTCGGCGACCGGCGCCATCGCCGCATAGCCGGCTGCGTTGGGGTGGACGCCGTCATAGGTGAACGCGGCACGCTGCGCATGTCCGTCGTGCAACGCGCTCCAATAATCGGCATAGGTGGCGCCGATCCGCGCGGCATAGCCCTTCAACCAGGCGTTCATCGCTTCGATTTTCGATGAGACCTCGAGCCCCGGCCGCCACGGAAAATTACCGGCGGGCGGGATCGAGGCGAGGATCACGCGGATGCCATGCGCGCGCGCGAGATCGCACATCGCCATGATGTTCGCCTGGGTCTGTTCGGGCGTCATCGGGCCGGTGTTGCTGGCGATGTCGTTGGTGCCGCCCATGATCTGGACGATGGCGGGGTGAAGGTCGATCACGTCCTGGCGGAAGCGCAGCAGCATTTGCGGCGTGGTCTGCCCGCCGATGCCGCGGTCGATGCGCTCGCCGGTGAAGAAGCCTGGCACCTTGTCGATCCAGCCTTGCGTGATCGAATCGCCGATAAACACGATACGCGGGTGCTTCGGCTGCGCTACGAGCTGGGCGTTGGCTGCCTGATAGCGGGCGAGCCAGGCCCAATCCTGATGCAGCCGGATCTCGGCTTCCTGCGCTTGGCGTTCCTTGTCGGCTTGCTGGGCGAGCGCCGGGCCGCTCAGCACCAGCGCGGCGATCATCATAACAATGCGCATCATCGCGCCTCCGTCATGCGGGCGTGCATGTCGTCGAGCGCGACGCCCTTGGTTTCGGGAAAGAACAGCAGGACGACCACGCATTGCACCGCCATCGCTACCGCGAAGATCACGAACGGCGCACCCGCCGACCACGCCACCAGCACCGGGAAGATCCCGGCGATCAGCGCGTTCATCAGCCAATGCGTGCTCGCGCCGAGCCCGCTGCCGCGCGCGCGGACCGGAGTGGGGAAGATCTCCGACAGGTAGACCCAGATCACCGCGCCCTGGCTGGTCGCGAAGAAAGCGATGAAGCCGACCAGCGCGGGCAGCAGCGCGCCATTGCCGATCCGGCCGAACAGCACCGCCGCCGCCACCGACAGGCACGCCGTCATCCCCGCGGCGCCCGCGGCGAGCAAGGTCCGCCGCCCGACGCGATCGATCAGCGCCATGCCGAGCAAAGTGAACAGCAGGTTCGCCGCGCCGATCAGGATCGCCTGACGATCGGGCGATAGGCTGCCGGCATGCGCGAAGATGTCGTTGAGATAATAGAGCACGGCGTTGATGCCGGCGAGTTGGTTGAACATCGCGGTCGCCACTGCGAGCAGGATCGGCCGACGATGTTTGCGCCACGAGAGCTTCTCGTCAGGTGCGTCCTGCGCGAGGCCGGCCTGGACCGCGGCGATCTCCGCCTCCGCCTCGGCCGGCGGCAGGCCGATCCGCGCCATCGCCGCGCGCGCATCGGCGGCGCGGCCTTTGGCCATCAACCAGCGCGGACTGTGCGGAATGCGCGTGAGCAGCGCCAGGAACAGGATTGCGGGCGCGGCGGTGACCCCGAGCTTCCAGCGCCAGGCAAGTTCGCCCGCGACGCTGCCGACCAGCGCGTTGCTCAGGTACGCGACGAGGATGCCGGTGACGATCGCGAGCTGGAACAGGCCGACCAGCATCCCGCGCCGCGCGGGCGGGGCGATCTCGGCGATATAGACCGGCGCCAGCACCGACGATCCGCCGATCGCAAGCCCACAAGCGAAGCGGAAGGCGAGGAAAGCGCTCCAGTCGGTGACCAGCGCGCAGCCGAGCCCGGCGAGCACGTAGAGGATGCCGAGCACGCCGAGCACGCGGCGGCTGCCATAAGCGTCGCCCGGCTTGCCGGTGAACAGCGCGCCGACCAAGGTGCCCCACAGGGCCGCCGAGACGGTGACGCCCAATGTCTCGGGCGTCAGCGCGTAAGTGCGGGTGAGGTCGCCGGTCACTCCGGCGATCACCGCGGTATCGAAGCCGAACAGCAGCCCGGCGAGCGCCGCCGTGCCGATGCTCGCCGCCAGGACGCCGCGGCCGCTCACCGGAGGGGAACGCTCGATCCAGCGACGTTCCAGCCACGCAGAGCGACGCCCGCCGTCGAGGCCTTGGCGGTCGGGTAGCGGATCTCCACCGTGCGTGTCTCACCGGGCAGGAGCGAGACGTAATTGTCGGTGAAATAGGCTGGCAGCACCTGCGTGCCGTCGGCATTCATCACCGTCAGCTTGGTCTCGATCGCCGGGGTTTGCGTGGCGTTGATCAGCGTGACGCTCGATACCGTCTCGTCACCGTCGACCCGGCTGGTGGCGCTGGCCTGCAACGTCACCGGCGCTAGCCCGTTGAGTGCCTGGAACTGGGCATCGTCGCGCGCCTGCCAATAGAAGTTGGTCGACAGCGTCTTGCCGGCGCCATCGGTCGCTTCGAGGCGGATCAGCGCCACGCTTTTGGCGAGGATCGGCGCGAGATCGAGCGTGAAGGCGTCGCTCGCTTTCTCGCCCGGCGCGGCGATCGTCACGCTCTTCTCGGCGAGCATGCGGTTGTCGAGGCTCACCACCTTCGCCTTGACCGTCACGCCGCGCAAGTCGGCGACCCGATTGTTGACGAGGATCACTTTGTAATCGGGCAAGTTCATCTGGACGTGGACCGGCTCGGCGGCTTTCTTGACGCCGTAGAACGAGGCTTGCGTGTCGTAATCCGACGAGAAGATCTGCCATGCCGAGGACGGCCAGGCGGGCTGCGTCATCCACAGCATGCGGCCGCTATTGTGCGTCCACAGCCCGGCATTCATTCCCTCGAAGATCGCGCGGTACGATTCGTACTGCATCATCTGCGCCTTGCGCTCGAAATCCTCGAGGCTGGTGCCGGGGCCGAAGCGCGTCGACAGCGCGTTCATGTACGAAGTGACCGCGCCGTTCCCGGTCTGGTGCCAGTCGTGATAGGCCCAGCTGTCGCTGATCGGCCAGCGGTCCGCCTCGGGGATCGCGCGCTTCCACGCCTCGAGCGTCGGCAGCGAGGGCGTCCCGCTCTCGACCGAGAAACCGCGCGCGTGCTCGGTAAAATATTCGACCGGCGGGCGCCAATTGTACGGTCCGCTATTCTGCAGGTTCACGCGGTTGGACGAGCCCATATAGAGCCGGGTGCCGTCTTCCTTGTTGATCAGCGCTTCCAGCCCCGCGTTGAGGATCGGTTGCGGCACGCCTTCGTTGCGGCCGAACCAGACGACGATCGAGGGGTGGTTGCGATAGCGTTTCACCACGTCGGTCGCGTTCTTCAGGAACAGCGCGGGGTCCTGCGCCTCGATATTGTAATCCTGCGTTGATTCCCAGAAATCGTTGAGGATCATCAGGCCATATTCGTCGGCGAGATCGTAGAAACTGTCTTCGGTATTCTGGCCGACCCAGTTGCGGACGATGTTGAGATGCGCGTCCTGGTGGAGGCGGAAGAACGGCTCGAGCCGCGCGCGATCGACGCGCTTCATGAAATCGTCCATACCGATATTGCCGCCGCGCGCGGCGATCCGCACGCCGTTGACGCGGATCACGAGATAGGGCGAAAGGCCGTCCTCATCCTTGATCTGCCGGACAGCCGGCGATTTTTCCGCGCCGGGCAGCAGCGATGCGGCCCAGCCGTTCGCCACCTTGCGGATGCCTTCATGGCTGCCATCGACGATCTGCTGGCCGAGGCTGCGGGCCTTGGTGAGATCGATGCCGACGCGTTCGAGCGCGCCCTGCTGGTCCATCAGCGAGATGTCGTACGTCACTTGGCGCATGCCGAAGCGGATCTGCTTGGCGTCGCTTGGCTGACCATTGACGCTGGTGGTCAGCGTCAGCGTATGGAGCGCGGGATCGCCGTATCCGTTAGGCCACCACAGCTTCGGATGCTTCACCGAAAGCTGCGCGAATTCGGCGGGGCGCAGCACGACATCGCCGGTCTGGCCCGGGGCGAGCGTAACCTGCTTCTCGACCGTCACGTCGTCGAACGCGGCGCGCAGCGTCGTCGTCACCGGCTGCGCCGACGAATTGGACAGCGGTGCGGTGATCTCGATCTCGGCCACGCTGTTGTCGATGTGGGGCAGCGTCGTGACGACATGCGGATCGCCGAGCGTCGCCGCGCCGGTCGCCTCCAGCGTTACGCCCTGCCACAGGCCGGTGTTGCGATCGCGGATGCTCGGGATCCAGTCCCAGCCCTCGGCAGCGCCAAAGGTTGGGCCGTCGAGCATCATCATGCCGCCATTCTCGCCAACCCCGGCCGTCAGCGATTCCTCCTGCGCGATTCCCGGATGCGGCGGCGGTGAAACTTTCACGGCGATCGCGTTGCGGCCGGGGCGCAACGCGACTTCGAATTGGCCGCGAATGAAGGCGCCCTTCATCGTACCGACCGCGACACCGTTCACCCACACCTCGGCGGCATAATTGACTCCCTTGAACGTCAGCACTTGGCGCTTGCCGAGCGCCCCGGGCGGCACTTCGAATTCGGTGCGATACCAATAATCCTGGCGCGCAAGGCTTTCGGGGATGGCGAGGTTGTTCAGGCCATATGCCGGATCGGGGTATACGCCGCGATCGACCAGGGTGGTCAGCACCGTGCCCGGCACCGTCGCCGGATACCAACTGCGCGCGTCGAACCCAGCGCGGCTCAGCGCCGATCCGGGCGCGGTCACCGCAGGGGCGGCAGAGAGCCGCCATCCGGCGATATCCCATTGGCCGGGACCAATGGCGATGATCGCCGGGCCGGTTAGTACGGGCTTGGCGATGGGGGCAGGCATAAGGGCGTTTGACTTGGGCAGCGTCCAGGCGTCTTGCGGAGCGATCTGCCCATACATTTGCCGCACCTGCATCGGCCAATGCGGGCTTCCGCTTTGGAATGCGATCAGCGCCGGATCGGGACGCTTGCCGGCGCGCGCGCGCAGCGCGGCAATTTCGAGTGCGCCGTCTTCCAGCATGAAGTCAGCCACACGCCCCACGAAAACGCCCGTGCCGCCGCGGGGTGCGAGCGTTGCGAGCGGCGCGACCGGCGCGGCTGCCATACGACGCTGAGCGACCGGTTTGCCGTCGATGAACAGCCTAGCAACGCCGTGGTCATAGCTGGCGGCAAGATAGCGCCAGCGCGCCGCGTCCAGTCTCGCCGCCGCGACCAATATGCCGGCTTCGGTAATCAGGCTGGGTCGACCGTTATCCAGCGCGAGGAACCGGCGTGGCCCGGTGACGGCGTCACCAAAGCCGGCCACCAATACCACTCCGGTGGGAAGGGTGCGGGGCTCGACCCAGGCCGATATCGTCCAGTCCGAGGCGGGTATCGGTGCCGTGGCGGCGCCGCCGGCCGCGCTCGTCACCGCGTCGCCACCGGCGGGCAGGTCGGCACTGATCGGCCCATAACGCTGGGCATGCGCGGGCGCGTTGCTAAGCAATAGCACCGACGTGATCGCAATCACTCTGTTCTTGCCCATCACTATCCTCCCGCGATGCTCCGATCTTGCCGGCTTACGCCGCAAAAAGCACAGCGGCGAGGAAAAGCCAAATTGAATTATGAATTGTGTCTGAGGTTGTATAGCGGGCAGAGGACATCACTCTAAGACTTTGTGACGTCCGCGGCGCTCCGAAGCGCCTGATGCGCACCCAGGACTGCCCATGTAAGCTGCTCTCGATCGCCGGCCTTGTGAATAAGCGTCGAAATCGGACCCCGCCCGTCCGCGACCCAAGCCCATGCAAATGTGGGAGAATATGACCGAGTGGTGGTGCACAGTCGGCGGCAGTAAAGGCCCCTATCAACCTACTTTTATTAGGGGGTGCGGCAAATTAACCGAATTCTAGGCTCTGTTGACATAGTCATTTAGCCAGAGCTTGGCGGCGGCGAGCGATA
>CAXTEO010000065.1:0-23830 GCA_964243205.1 uncultured Sphingomonas sp. | reverse complement strand
ACATTGCGGCAGGCGGTCCGGGCGTGGGCAACAGAACCGCATCGTCCGGCGTCGCGGCCTGAATGCGGCCGGTTGCCACATCGACGACATAGCGCCCCGACGGAATGGATCCCGAGACCCGGGGCCGCGCCGAGAGATAGGGAAGGATGCGAGCGTCGTAATTCCAGCCGCCCCGCCCTTCCCGGTCGATCGCCAGATCCGCCTCGCTTCGTCCAGCGGCGGTCGAATAGACGAGGGCATCGCCATCCCGCCGCCATGCCAGCGCGTCCACGTTGGTTCGAGAGTGGGTAACGACGTCGCTGTGCGTACCGTCCGCACGGGCGCGCCATATCTGGGTGACCCCGTCGTCGCGACGGAGATAGGCGATCCATCGGCCATCGGGAGACCAGACCGGGGTGACCAGCACGGGATAGCCGATCTCGACGATCACGCCGTTGCGCGGCCCGCTGTTGATGATCATGTCGCCGCCGCGATCGACGATGCGCGGAACGCCGGGGTGCTGAAGCGACAGCACCACCAGCGCGCGGCAATACCGATTCGTATCGGGATCGGCGCGGCTGAGGACGAAGGCGACATGCTGACCATCGGGCGAGAGGGCGAGCGGACTGCGCGGGGCGGAGGCGCCCGAGATATCGGGCTGTCCGATGTCGCGCAATCGGGCGAGATCCTCGACGGTGATCGAGCGCTGCAGCCGAGACGCGGGCGGCAGGCTCGGGATGAGATCGCCGCACGCCGCAAGCGCGTGGCCCGCCCCGAGCGTCGAACCGAGCCCGACAATCAGCAGCAGGCAGAGCCCGCGCGAGAGGGAGCGGCGCGCATTCTGCAGGTGCGTCACCATGTCTTGGTGACCCCCAGGCTGATGAAACGACCGATCGGCGAGTAGTTCGTGGAGTCGTACGTGGAGTCCTGGATCGTGGTCGAGGCGATCGTCGTCGGCCGCGCGTCGAACGCGTTCTGGACCGAGACGCTGAACGCCGCACCGCGCAACGGGCCTGTCGGCTTGGGAAAGGCGAAGCGACCGGTGACATCGAGCGTGGTGACCGATCCCACCCGCGCCACCGGCGTGAAGCGCGTGTCGTCGACGCCACCGATATAACTCACCGTGGCGTTGAGCGTGAGCGGTCCGCCCTGCCAGGTCGCGCCACCGCGGCCATGCCAATGCGGCGGATTGAACAGGATGCCGGCCTTTTGGTCGATCTGTTGTCCGGGAAACAGCTGCTGATTGCTGTCGAGATAGCTGATGTCGAGATCGAGTTTCAGGGTGCCCGACGCGCCGGTGGCGACCCGATATTCGGCAATCGCATCGACCCCGTGGATCGCCTGACGCCCGGCATTGACGCTGCGATTGTCGACGATCGCGATGACCGTGGCAGGGTTGAAAGCGCCGCCGGTGATGTTGACGAAGTCGGCGCCGGCAACGATTGCGGCGCTTGCCGCGGCGCTCGGATTGAGCGTCACCAACCGACCATAGCCACCGTTGCTGAGCGACTGTGTCGTGAACGAGATCGGCGTGACGATCCGGTCGTCATAGCGGGTCGAGAAATAGCTCAGTTGAAGCCGAGCGCCGGGCAGCGCGCGTGGGTGCAGGTCGAGGCTGGTAGTCCAGGTCGTCGCCCGTTCCGGGGTCAAGGCCGGATTGCCTCCGGCGATCAGCAAGGCCGTGGCATTCGCGCCATAGCCTGCGCCCCCGAGGCTCGCCGCGGGGTAGAGGACGACCACCTGCTCGTTATATTGCTGGAACAGGGTCGGGGCGCGGAACGACTCGCCCCAGCTCGCCTTGACGTCGAGGTCCGGCGACGGCGCGTAGATTAGGCCGAACTTGGGCGTGGCCACGCTCGAAATGCCCGGATAGCGCTCATAGCGGACCGCGCCGCTCAGGTTGAGGCGATGGATGAACGGGATTGCCTGGGCCGCCGAAACCAGCGGCAGGCTGAGTTCGCCGAAGGCGTAATAGCTATCTTGCGCCTGATGGATGTTCTGCGGGTTGCCGGCGCCCTGGAAGGCATCGAGCAGATTGTAGCGGTAGCCCGTGCCGAGCGCGATCTTGGCTTCGCCGCCGGGCATGCGGAACAGCGCACCGTCAGCCGCCAGCTCGACCGACTTTCCGTTGTTGCAGTAGCAGATGAAGGTGTGGCTGGCCTGGGTCGCCCCGAGGAACTGGTAGATGTCGGTGAACACCGTTTCCTTCCCATAGGTACCGGACAAGGACGCACGCCACCCACCGGGCACGTCGAGCTTGAGCGACGGGGTCACTGCCCAGGAGGTGCTGGTCGCGTCGCGTTCGCTCCGGCTGACGCTCAAATCGCCCGCGAGATTCAGCGGGAAACCGCTGTTGTTCCAGCGCCTGTTGTACAAAGCGTCGACTTCGAAGGTCAGCGTGTCGGACAGGGCTTGATGGCCGACCAGGGTGGCCACGTGACGCCATTGTTCGGGGTAGAGCGTGACCCCCGGGCGCGATGTCGCGAACGACCGGTCCGACGAGAGAAGCCGCGAATTGCTTGCATATTCATAAGCCGCGACGACGCCGCCCGAGCGCCAGTGGGTTCCGGCGACGGCACCATATTGCTGCTCGCTATAGGCGCCTTCGGTGGCAGAACCGTAGCGCACGCTGGTCTCGACGCCGTCGAACGTGCGCTTGAGGATGATGTTGGCGACACCGGCGACGGCATCGGAACCGTAGAGCGCCGATGCGCCATCGGCGACAATCTCGATCCGCTCGACCGCGCCGAGCGGGATTGACGAAACGTCGATTCCCTGCCGCGAGCCGTTGTAGCTGAGCCGATGGCCATCGAGCAAAGTGAGCGTGGCGTCGCTGCCGAGGCCGCGAAGATTGATCGTGGATGCGCCCCCGACATTCACGCCGCTGGTCGACGGCACGGTGATGCCGATGCCGGGGTTCTGACCGCCCCCGAAACTCTGGGGCAAGCTGCGGACCACCTCGCCGAGCGAGTGCTGACCGGCGTTCTCGGCGCTTTCGGCGGTCAGCGTGATCACCGGCGACGCCACCGGCGCCCCGCGGATGCGGCTTCCGGTCACGACGATGTCGCGGTTCGCGCCCGTTTCATCGGCGGCATCCACGCGCTGGGGTGACGATCGCCCCCGGATGATGACCGCTCCCGGACCATAATTCGCGCTCAGTCCGGATCCGGCAAGCGCGCGTTCGATCGCTTCGGAAAGCGTCAGCTCGCCCTGGATCGCGGGGGCAGTGAGGCCCGCGACATCGCTGGGCGCAAAAAGGATCTCAACCCGGCCGATCTGGGCAACGCGGCGGAGCGTGGTCGCGAGGTCCTGGGCCGGCACGTCATACTGCGCGCTGGCGCGCGGCTGCGCCGCGGCGGGCGTACACAGCGCGATGACAGCGACCCCGGCCAGTCCCGACGCGTAGATTTTCGAAAGCATATTCCCCCCTGTTTTTGTCGTGCCGGGGGGTAACGGAGCGCGTCGGGTGCCGAGTAGGACGGCGTGAAAAAAGCGGCCTTTCAGCGGCTAAGGTCGATCGCCTCGGGATGACGCCGAACCGTCAGGTGGAGCAGGGCCGCCAAGTTCTGCGCGAGGCGATCGTGATCCGCGAGACTGAAACGGCCTGAAACCCTCAGCTGCGCGAGCGATGGATCGCCAAGCCGCAGGGGCGCTGCGCCCTGCTGATTGGCCCGATCGAGCAGATAGCCGAGCGTCACGCTGTCGAAGTCGATCGCGGCATCGGCCCAACGCGCATCCCGGCCGAGCGGCTCGGATGCAGCAAGCAGGGCGCCGCCGGCATAGGCGGCCTCCTCCCCGCGCTTGAGCCGCCGGACGATCGGCACGGCGGGACCGGCGGTCCGACCGACGGCCGCCGTGACATCGACGCCGCCGCGCAGCAGCAGGACGCCGACCCGGCCGTCCGTACCCAGCGCTACGTCGAACACGGTGCCGCGCGCGGTCACCGACCCGGTGCCCGCGAAAACCGTGAACGGCCGGCCATCGTGCGCGACGGCGAAACGCGCGCGTCCGTGGCGCAGCGTAACGCCGCGTTCGCCCCGGGTGAAGGCCACGTCGATCGTGCTGCCCGTGTCGAGCGTGACGACCGAACCGTCGTCGAGACCGACGGCGCCGATACCCGCGGCCGGCGCGGCGATGTGTCGGTCACGCGAGGCGCTGCCCGTCGAGCCTGCGGAAGCGGACGGATCGATCGAACCGTCCGGCAGGACATGCCGTCCCTCGGGCGTCAGGAAAACCAGGGCGAGCGTCGCGGCGCACAGCGCGGTCGCCGCCATGGCTACGCGCCCGGTGCGCCGAACCGGGCGCGGCCGAGCGGCGTAGATCTGAGAACCGCGCAGCACCTTCGCCTCGTCGAACCGCTGGGTCATGCGGGCATAGGCAGCCTCGTGCCGCGGATCCTGGGCGCGCCAGCGGTCGATCTGGCGGGTCAACCGCACGGAAGTGCCAGCCTCCAGGCGCGTGATCCACGCAGCGGCTTCCTCGCGGATTCGCTCCGCGTCCGGATCGATCTCGGTCATCGGTGGTCGAGCGTCCGGTCGAGATGCGCGAGCGCCTGCTTCATATGATATTGAACGGTGCAGAAGCGCATCTCGAGGCGGCTTGCGATCTGGCGGTAGGTAAGGTCGTCGGCACGATGAAGCAGGAAGACCATGCGCGTTCGCTCCGGTAAGGTGGCGATAGCTGCCTCATAACACCGCAGGAGATCCTGCGCGAGTAGTCCATCCTCCTGATCCGGCAAGGTTTTCGCGTCCCATTCCTCGAGCGGAACGAAGCTTTCGCGCAGCATCGGCGCGCGCGACCGGTCGATCAGCAGATTGCGCGCGATGCGCTGGAGATAGCCCGCAGGATTGAGAAGATCAGGCAACCGACCGCTGTCGGCGAGGCGGGTGAAGGCATCCTGCACGAGGTCGGCGGCGGTTTGCGCGTTACCCGTGCTGCGCCGGAAATAGCGCAGCAGCCGCGGAGCCTGCGCCCGATACAAATCCTCCATCGAGACCGCGCGGGGCCCGGCGGACACCACGCGGTCCTCGGGCGGGAGCGGCTGGTCCTCCGCTATGCCGTAGGACGCCCCGCCGTCGAAGGGACTGGCGATCATGCGCATGACGCGAAGCGGAAGCCCGCCCTCCCCTGCGCCACCGCGCATGGGCCATGCGGCGCAGGCGTTGCGAAAGGTGCCGACCAACCGTCGTCGGCGCATCCGCCGATCGCGCGCTGCGATGGCGATGGAACGCGCGCCAAGCGGGAGATGGGAGCGTTCATGACCGGCCTCCCTGGTTGGAAGATGCAGCCCATTTCTTCGGCCGAGGATGGCCCGTCACATCGTACACGCGGTCGAGAAGCGCGCGAAGCAGCGCGCGGATCTGCTCCTCGGTGAAGCCACCGTCGTCGGGCGTCGGGGCATCCCACAAATGGACGGAATTCCATTTCCAATATGGTGTCAGCACCTCGGCCAAACGCGCCATGTCGGGGGAGTCATGGCCGAGGCCGGTCGCATTCGAATAGGCCAGCGCGTCCGCAACACACAGGCCGACATGGCGGGCGCACCACGCGTCGGCAAAGCCCACGTCGATCAGGTGCGAGCTGAGCCCCAGCTGGGCGACGATCCCGGCGCGGTAGAGCGTGTCTTCGAGCGGTTGCGGGAACTGGTGCTCGATCGGAGCGAAGAAGGTTTCGGCGGTATGGTAGCGTGCGCGGCTCAGTTCGCGCCCTGCTCGGGTTCGAACGAGCGTGGCGGGCACGTCGCCGAAGCCGTCGTACAGAAGATCGAGGATAGCGTGCGATCGAATGGGGACGATCTCGCCCATACACACCTCCGGTCCGCGTCCCTGGCGGTTAGCGAAAGTGTCGGGTGGATGCGGCAAAAGGTCCCGAACTCCCGCGCTTGCGCGCGAGAGCCGCCGGAGCTGGTAACATGCTTGTCACATGCGCCGCCGCCTTTAACCCGAGGGTCTGGACATACGCGGCGGCACCCCGGAAACCGAGGCTTCCGAGTGAGTTTGACAAGCAGGATTACCAGTCCCGGCGCTGCCCTTTGCGCAACGCGTTGGGGAGTCTAGCAAAAGATGAGTCGCGCGCCAAGCGATCGTGAGGGACCATAGTTTGCAGCCTGCTCACAGGTCGGCATGACCCAGTTCCGGCCATTCAGCTAAGCCTGAGCGCTCGCCAACTTTGGCCATTCGTTTAGGTGCCGCCGCTCGATCATCCTGTAACCCCGTGCACCCAAAGCGAGCCGTCCCCAGAAATCGAAGGATGTGGAAGTTCGCGTGGTATGCCGACGCAATTGCGATCTTTCGAGTCGTTGATTAAGATGCCTTCAGTCAGGGCGTCGCGTTAGGCCAAGTTAACGGGAGGACACCATGCTACGTCTTGTCATTGCGATCGGCGTTTTCGTTTCCGCGACCTGCGCCGCAGCGCAACAAGCGGCCCAGTCGGTAGACGTGATCAACGCAGAGGCCGACCGACTTAGGGCCGAGGCGACGCGAGACACCGCGGAGAAAGATCGCCTTAATGCGCAGGCCGACGCGGAGCGTGCGAGGATCACCGCGCTGGGCCTACCGTCCTTCGAGAATACGACCAAGCTGAACGACGGCGCGGGGAAGCTCGAGGAGGCCACGCTGGCATCCGACGCGCTGGGCGGCGCGGCGAGCGTGATAACCGACAAGCTCGACGGAACGAATACTTACTTGGTCTTGGCGGGCGATGAAGCCGTAGACTTCTGGCGTTTCGAATCGCTCAGAGCGGAGATGGATGCGATCCACGCTCTGTTCGTGCAGGCCCGGCCGTCGGGCGGCGCTCACGCGTCAATGCTGCCTGCGATCGCCGCGGTCGCCGGGGTGAAGGCGGTTGCGGGGCTGTTTTCCTCGACAACCGAGGTCACGTCATTGGACCTGACCAGCGTTTTGCCGAGCCGGGTCCTCGCTCTTACGGTGGCGGGCAAGCTGGCGGGCAGAGCCCGCCTATCGGCTGCGATCCTGCGGTCGCCGGAGTTGGATTTCCCCGTGAACGCGGCGTGGAAGGATTTGCCAGTCGCGGCTGCATTCTCGCAGCTGGTCTCGGAGGCGGAGGCTGCCCGCGCGCAGCAGCAATCCACCCCTAAACCGGACAAGGACACGGCGGACCTCCTCGACCGCGCGCTCACGCGCTACAAGACCTTCTATGACAAGGCGACGGCGTCCGACGACAAGGGGGTCGTGCCGATCGTCGCGGCTGCCAAGTCCGAGGCGCTCGCAAAATCGACTGACGCGGTCCTTCGCGTCTACGTCGAGCAGGCCGGGGGTTCGCTTGTTAACTCCAAAA
Organism: uncultured Sphingomonas sp.; assembly: GCA_964243205.1. Taxonomy (GTDB): domain Bacteria; phylum Pseudomonadota; class Alphaproteobacteria; order Sphingomonadales; family Sphingomonadaceae; genus Sphingomonas. The sequence goes on along the minus strand of CAXTEO010000065.1, from coordinate 16,555 downwards.
ACCTGGCGACCACGCTCGGAGTGGACCCGGTCAAGGTCAGCGGTGGCGTTATCGTCAGCTACCTGGTCACCACACCGACCTCCGGAGCGGTCGTCGCGGGCGGTGTAATCTCCTGCCGTTCGACGCTGACGTCGCTGCGGCGCGTGCAGACGGGCGCGTGGCGCAAGCGGGCCGGCAACGCGTCCAGTCGCTGCGACGTGCTCGGCTGACCTAGGGTGCACGGTCGAGCGAGGCAACGGCTTCGGCCTCCAACGCCGCCCTGACTTCGCGCTGACAGGCCGCCCTTCCGCGGCGCAGCAACCTCACCTCCGGGGCGTGGCGGGATAGTTTCTTTTGAAATATGCCCGGTCGCCACTGGACAGGACGGTTGCGTAGCCGGAAGCGCCGCTCGGCCGGCAGGGCGACCGACTCCCCGACTTGAAGTCGTCGTCGGGAAACGAATACAGCATCACCGACGCGCGATCGATGTTGGGCGGCATGCTGACCGGCATTGAGTTGGTCTGGTCGCTCATCTCGCTGAAGTAATTGGCCGCTTCCATGTTGAACTTTGCCTGCTCCAGTTTCCACCCTATTTCAGGTCCAGTGAGGTAGTCGAGAACCTGCTGCATCTTCAGGTCTGCTTGGCACTGAGGGTGGAAGTGCTCGTGATTCAGCCCCAGCGCGTGTCCGAACTCGTGTAGGATGACGCTGTGCGCGTAGCTACCACCCCACTCCGCCGCATTCGCGCCGCCGTAGTAGCGAGAGAGCGTCGTGCCGAGGTCGCCGAGGTTCATGGTGGGCTGAGCTGCCGGCAGCCTGCGCGCGAGGACCCCAACCGACGACCAGTAACCGCCGCGCTCCTTATCGGTGAAGAAGCTGATCCTCACGTCGGCGGCGGGGGCGGTATCGTTTTCCCTCCAGGTTCGGTAGGCTCCACTCGGGCCACGGAATGAGAACGAGAGCCGGCCGCCCTGCGACGTCCATTCCGATGCTGCGGCTTCGACGAGGGGGTAGAGTCGCGTATCGCCGCCATTGAAGGCGACTTTCACGACGGGAGCACGCCATGCCAACCCGGGGAAGCCGATCGCCTTGGTCGCGTCGGTCATCTCGCGGAGGGTCGCGACCGGAATGCGGTCCAGCTTCCCCGCGGCGAGCCCCGAGGCGGGGGAATCGCCACTGCCCTGTGCCTCCACCTGCCACGCGGTCAGGGCCAGTCCAATTGCTAAAGCGGCTGCGATTGTAACTCTAGGACCCATTGCTATCCCTTTCTATCCGGCAGCAGGAAGGGTATTATTCGTTGCGATATTAGTAAAGTGAGTCGAGTGCCACCATCGAGCGTGGAGCATTTGTAATGACCCTGCGATCCATCAGCGCGTTCCGCACATGTCTCGCGGCGCTCGTCTCGATTCTTTTCCTTGTGTCCTCTTCGGCCGCTTCCGCCGAGAACGGCGTGATGCCCGGGGTTAAGCACATGGCCCTCATTATCGCGAACGAGGACTATGACGGTGACGGCAAGATCAAGGCAAAGCCGACCGATCGCCCGTCCCCCGGCATGCTTAAGGATCTGGAGAACCCCTGTCGCGACGCGCGGATGATCCGGGACCGCCTGCTCGCATCCAGGTGGCGCCCAGAAGAGATCGTCTTTCGATGCAACTCGATGACCTCCACAATGCGGCAGCTGATCACCGACTTTCGGGAAAAGCTGGCAAACTCGTCGGACACCGTGGCGGTATTCTTCTACTCAGGCCATGGGGCGCAATTCTCCGACGCGGAGACCTCACACAGCTTTCTCTTCGGCACGAAGGCGCGGATCGATCTTGATGCCATGGCAGCAAGTCTCAGGACGACCCATAAAAACACGTCCTTAATTGCCAACCAGGCTCTCGACCTGGATGAGCTCGTCGGCAATCTGGGTCTCCAGACCGAAAACGCCGTCCTTGTGATCCTCGACGCGTGCCGCAACAATCCGCTCTATGGGGATATCTCGGAGCTCGACGAGGCGCCGCCGGTCGGGCCACTGACCTCGAATGTGAAGTTTAGGGGCGTGGTAGTCGCCTACTCGACCACACCCGGGGGGTTCTCCAGCGACGGTCCTGGGACGCACAGTCCCTACAGCTCTGCTTGGGCAAGCCTGATCCAGCCGGAGCGCACCATCGACGACATCCTCAACAATCTCGACGCCGCGCTAATCGCGCACTACCGGGCGGTGGGGACCGCGGGCACCCCTTCCCAAATTTCAGAGTCCACTGGGCACACCAGCGGCACGTGGTGCATCTGGGCCTGCCCCCGGCGGGCGGAACCGAACCCTGTCACCCGCGGGGCGGCTGCAGCGGCGGCAGTTCCTGGCTTGTCGCTCGGTAGCTACCGCGGCGGCAGCCTAGCGGTGCTCAAGGCTTCCTACACCGTTTCTCAAGAGGGCGAACCAAGACCGCGCAGCGGCCGTCCGGGACCAGTTCCCATGGTGTTGACCTCACCGGTGTCGACGAGGGTGGTGTTCGACGTCCAGTCGCATGCGGGCGCGTCCGCCTTAAGACCGGCGTCGCCAATGCGGTTCGATGTCTTCTGGTGCGACGGCGGCGCTGGGACAGACGACCGGCAGACACGGGCGTCTGCCATTGCAGAGTGGCTCGGCCGCTTCGCCGAAGGCCGGCTCGGCGGTGTGCTGCGGGAGGCGCAGCCGGGGGTCGACCCGAAGGAGCAGGTGATCACCTCCGTTCGCGTTCGCCGACTCTCGCCAGGGGCCAACGTGAATGAGGGCTACCGCTACAGCGACGATGTGGCTGTCTACGACGTCGATGATGCGAGAGAGCTCGCCTGGACCAAGCTGGTGAGCCAAGCGGCGGCCGGTGGAATCGCGGCGCGCGCGGACCCTGGCCGTACGCCGGGCTACATGAGCGTATTCGTCTGCCGCGCTCCCCGGATGTCGGCCGCGCCGACGTTGGCCTACTTGCAGGTCCCGACTGACGACCAGAAGGTTCCCGCCCGGCTGCTGATGAAGGAGGTGGCACGGAAGGTACCCTCGCTGACTGTCATTAGCGGCGTTGAGACTCGCGCCGACGGGCCGCTGAAGACAGAGATTCGCTTCTACGGCGACGAGGACCGCGACACGGTATTCGACACCGCGGCCCAGTTAGAGACGGTTTTGGGGCGCGAGGTCCGCATTCAATACATGCCCCGGCTGCTCGATCCTGCCGCGCGCGGGTACATCGAGGTGTGGCTCGGCCGCGACGACCCGCCGCTGCCGACGACGGGGTCGCAAACGACCACGTCCGCGGGCAAAACCGCAGGCCTTGCGGCGGTCCCGCTCGCATCACGCTGAGCCTCTACGGCCTGCCGATGAGGTGCGAAGGGCTGTAAGCCCCGCGACAAACTCTGCATAGCGCCGCGACCACCCCGCCCTTAGCCGCACCCGCCGCCCACGCGCTGCGAACCGTCTTCATTTGCCAATCTACCGGCGGGCTCTGCCTGCTACAGCGGGGCGACCCGCTCTGTTAGATTCGGTCAGTCAGATGGCGGATGTTAAATTCGCGCTCGAAAAGCAGGTCTTCCACGTCCGAGGTGATAGCGAGATACACGTACAGCAGCAGCACCAGCCGGATCACGTCGGGCGATAAATTGAAGTAGCGAAACGGACCGGCGGACTTGTGAGGACGACTCATTGCACACCTCTACCTTCCCCCGATTACCAGACGGTGCGGTTGATCGACAGAGCCCACTATTGCGATACCCGGCGTTGAACTAACCTGACCGTCGCGGTGCCGTGCCTGTCGCTCGTTGCGGTAACTTCGACCGATCCGGCGACGGACCCCGCACGGATCACCGCTAGGGCGCGGCCTTGGTAGGTCCGGTGTGTCGCGTCATCATAACGCTCTTCAGTCGCAGGTGCCGCGCTACCGAATCCCGCTAGCGTCGCGGGGCCGTCGATGCAAATGTCCACCTGATCGTCGTCGAGCATCTCGATTACGCCGTGCGCATCCGCCAGTTCGACCCTCAGGAACGCCAGATCCTGTTCGTTGGCCTGCAGCGTTTCGCGTTCGGCGACGAGCCGGAGGCTCACCGCGCCCGCCGATCGCAACGTCGACCGGCCGGTTTCGACACCGCTGCGATAGCCGATGGCGATCATCTCTCCCGGCGCATAGACGCCGTCGAACCGAGCGACATGACCGTTTGCGAGCCCCGCCGGACGGCGTCCAAGCGACTTGCCGTTCACTACGACCTCGACCTCGTCGTCGCAGCTCACGACCTCGATCTCCGCCTTACGCCCCGCGCAGCCCTTCCACGCCAAACTCGCGACCGCATCGGTGCTGCGCCACGCAGTTCGCCTGGCCTTTTTGCCGGCCACGTCAAGTGGCCGCACGGTGATCGCCGGTTTTTCGAGCAATCCCCAGGCCGCCTGCGCCAGCAATGCGGGCGCCCCCGGAACACCGATCAGGTCGATCGCGCCGCACCCGGCTATGATCTGCGGATAAGGTTTGAGCAACCGGGCGCGGACCTTGCCATATTCCCAGGTCCCGATGCCCGCCTCGCCAAGATAGTCCCAGCCCGCCCACGTAAAGTCACCGATCACGTTCGATACACGTTCGACCAACGCCCAGGTCTCGACGATGTCGCCCGGTACCGTCTCGGTCCCGACGATCGCACGGTCCGGGTGCAGCGCCGCATCGCGGACGTAGCGCACCGAACCATAGTTATATCCCGCAACGTCGAGTAACGCGAACAGGTCGCGCGTCACCGCATCCGTGCGCTTGAGCCGCGGCACCCATTTCATCAGCCGGGTAAACTGGTTGGTCACCGCGTTGACCATCGTGCTGTTCATGTTCGGCGCGATCTTGGTTTCAGGCTGTTCGGTCGTTCCGCCCTTGCGCGTGGCAGGCCAGCCGAGCGCGGCCGACATTAGGTTCACGCCTGCGGTGACCGGGCGGTTGGGATCGAGCGCGCGAACACGCTCCACCAATCGCCGCGCGGTCTCGATCCCATAGGCCGACACCGGCTCCGAATTCTCGTTGCCGACGGAGTACATGATGACGCTGCAGTGCGCGCGGTCGCGCCTGACCATCGCATCGGTGTCGTTGCGCCAGATCTCCCCGAAGCACGGCGCGTCATCGTGATCGGTCTTACGGTCGTACCAATGGTCGAAGAGCTCATCCATCACGTACATACCGAGCGCGTCGCACGCGTCGAGCAGGTCGCGCGACGCCGGATTATGTGCACTGCGGACCGCGTTGAAGCCGGTCTCCTTGAGGATGCGAATGCGCCGGAATTCAGCGTCGCGGAACGTCGCGGCGCCGAGCACGCCATTATCGTGATGCACGTTCGCTCCGCGCAGCAGCGTGGGCTGTCCGTTCACGCGCAGGCCGTCCCGCCCGTCGACCGCGATGGTGCGCAGTCCCACCTTGAGCGTCCGCTCGTCGCGGACCACGCCGCCCGCTCGGACCTGGACGGTGCAATCGTACAGCGAGGGACTTTCCGCCGACCATAGCCGCGGCACGGGGACCTCGAGCATGACGTGCGTCGAAGCCGTGCCCTGCACACTTGCCTGCGCCGCCGCCACGCCATCGTAATCGAGGACAACGCCGACCTCGACCGGTTCGTCCTCCGGCTTGGCGAGATCGACGGTGAAGGACACGCGCGCGACGTCGCCGATCGACAGAGTGTGATACCGGACGCCCTGATGTTCGACATGAACACGGTCAACGACGCGCAGCCATACCGGACGGTAGATCCCTGATCCTGTATACCAGCGAGCGTTCGGCAACGCGGCGTTTTCCACCACCACTTCGATGAGATTGTGCCCCCCCAGAGTAAGCGCCAAATCGAGCCGCACTTCGAATTCGGTATATCCACTGACCACCCTTCCGATCTCACGGCCGTTCAGATACACTTTGGCGTGACGATAGATCGCCTCGAACACCAGGCTGACGACTTTGCCAGCCAGATCGGGCGGCGCGAACCAAGTTCTGGCATAGCGATAGGTCCCGCCAAGGAAGAAGGCTTCGTGCGACCCCGACGGCGCATAAGCGCTGCGCCCCTCCCACATCATCGCGTCATGCGGAAGCGTCACGTCTCGTTCCGAGCCATCCGAGTCGCGCCGGACATGCCAGTCGGTGTTGAAGGAGGACATCATCGTGCTCGATCCTTGCACCGACGTTTCGGAAGATACAGGCGCACCACGAAGCAACGTGCGGGCGATACTTGAATCCGCCTCTGGCGCCCGGGAACGCGGCCCCTATCCTGCCGCCAAACATCAATGACCAGCGGAGCGGCAATGCAAAATAACGATGCGACGCCGTTCAACTTCGGCCAAGCGGTCGAGGCGGTCCGTGCTGGGACGACCGATGCGTCCGAGGCGGCGGATCGCCTAGTCGCGCAACTCGACGACGATGAACGTCTCTGGCTGCTCGACGGCGACGTCCCGAAGCTCAAGGTCGTCACACTACCGAAGATGATCAAGGCAGGACCGATCGCATCGGGCGCTATTCCCCGGCTGGGGATGCCCGGCCTGCTGTTCAGCGACGGGCCACGCGGCGTGGTGATGGGCGCATCCACCGCGTTCCCGGTGACGATGGCGCGCGCCGCGAGCTGGGACCCGGAGCTCGAACAACAAGTCGGTCGGGCGATGGGGTTAGAGGGGCGCGCGCAGGGCGCCAATTACTCGGGCGCGGTGTGCGTCAATCTGCTGCGCCACCCCGCCTGGGGCCGCGCGCAGGAATGCTATGGTGAGGACCCGGTGCTGATCGGCCGGATGGGTGCCGCCCTTACGCTCGGCCTGCGCGAGAACGTAATGGCTTGCGTCAAGCATTTCGCACTCAACTCGATGGAGAACGCCCGCTTCACGGTCGACGTGAAGGTCGATCCGCGCGCGCTTCACGAAGTTTATTTGCCGCATTTCAAGACGGTCGTCGACGCCGGGGTCGATTCGGTGATGAGCGCCTACAACTCGGTCAACGGCGAATGGGCGGGCGAGAATACGCCGCTCCTCTCGCATATCCTGCGCGACGAATGGGGTTTTCGCGGGACGGTGACGAGCGACTGGGTGTGGGGTTTGCACGATCCGGTGAAATCGCTCGAGGCGGGCCTTGATGTAGAGATGCCGCTCCGGCTGTTGCGCGCGCGGACGCTGCCGAAGGCGCTACGCGACGGTGTCATATCGCGCGGTCTGGTCGCGAAGGCGGCGCACCGCATCATCGCAACGCACTTGCGCCACGCCGCGCAGCGCAAACCTGCCGAGCCATCCCGGTCAGTCCTCGCGTGCGCGGAGCATCGCGCGCTGGCACGGCTGGTCGCAGGGCGCGGCGCAGTGCTACTAAAGAACGACGCGGTTGCGGGGACGCCGCTGCTACCCCTCGACGCTAGCGCGCTGACGCGGCTCGCGATCATCGGTCGGCTGGCGAGCGAGGCCAACACCGGCGACCATGGCTCGTCGCTGGTCGCCCCGCCCTCGACCTGCTCGCCGCTCGAGGGCCTGCGCGATGCCTTGCCGGACGTGGAGATCCTCCACGCCGACGGGTCCGACGTTGCCGCCGCGTGTCGGCTCGCCGCGCAAGCCGACGCGGTAGTAGTGATCGCGGGGATGACCCACGACGACGAAGGCGAGCGTGTCATCAACGACAATATCGACGGGACCGCGATCTTCGGTTTCCCGTTCTCGTTGCGCCCAGTGCAGTGGCTTTTAAAAAAACTGACCGACAACTCCGGCAACCAGTTCGGCCGCGGCGGCGACCGCGCGTCGCTGACGCTCAAGCCCGACGAGGAGGCGTTGATCGCCGTCGTCGCCGCTGCCAATCCGCGGACGGCTGTCGTGATCATCGGCGGCAGCGCGATCCTGACAGAGGCCTGGCGTCACGCCGTGCCTGCGATCCTGTTGGCCTGGTATCCCGGCATGGAAGGCGGGCACGCGATCGCCGATGTCCTGCTGGGGCGGCGGGAACCGGGCGGGCGCCTACCATTCGCGATTCCGACCAATGCCGCGCATCTCCCGTTCTTCGATGCGGCGGCGGCCAGCATCACCTATGATGCATGGTGGGGGCAGCGGCTGCTCGACCGCGACGGCCATGCCGCCGCCTTCCGGCTTGGCCACGGCCTCGGCTATACTCGGTTCGAAACCGAGTGCATGACGCATCGCGTTGACGACACCGCGCAGACCGCCGTCGTCCGCGTGCGCAATATCGGCGCCCGCGACGGGGCCACCGTCGTTCAGGTCTATGCGTTTGATGCGGCGGCAACTCGACCGATCGCGCAATTGATCGGCTTCCAGCGTCTCGCGCTTGCGAAAGGCGATACCGCGGATATAGAGATCGCGCTCGTCCTGACGCCGCTGCACACGCGCGATCCCGACACGCACCGCTGGTCACGCAGGTCGGGTGACTGGCGCATCTGCGCGGCGCAGGCCAGTCCCGAGCCCGCGTCGCTGATGCGCGATGATACCCATGCGGCGGTCTGGGGCGAGGCGGGAGCGCATTGACGATGGACAGCGCGCTTATCGCCCCGGAACTCCGCAGTGCGGCGCGCTGGATGCCGACGATGACTTCGGACAACCGGTTCTCGCGTTGGATGGGCCGGCGGCTCACCCGCCTAATCCCGAGCGCGCGGGTCGATGGCGTCTTGGTCGAGCATCGTCGGGTCGCGCCGAAAATGCGGCTTTATCGACCGCGAAAGCAGCGGACTCGCGCTGCATTGCTGTGGATGCACGGCGGCGGCTTCATGATGGGCGCGCCGGCGATGGACGACCGCTTCTGCGCGGAGACGTGCCAGTCGCTGGGCATCGTCGTGGCGTCGATCGAATACCGCTTCGCGCCCGAACACCCCGTCCCTGCGGCGATGAACGATGCCCATGCCGCCTGGAACTGGCTGCAGGCTTCGGCCGACAGCCTCGGCATCGACGCGGACCGCATCGCGGTCGGCGGACAGAGCGCGGGCGGTGGGCTTGCCGCGGGCCTGATCCAGCGCATCCACGATACCGGCGGCGTCTCCGCCCTGGCGCAATGGCTGTTCTCCCCGATGCTCGACGACCGGACGGTCGACCGGCACGAACTGGACACGGTCGGCCACCGCATTTGGAACAATGGCTCCAACCGCATCGGCTGGCGCGCCTATCTCGGCCGCGAGCCCGGCGCTGCCGATCCGCCGCCTTATGCCGCGCCGGCGCGCCGTGACCATCTGAGGGGACTGCCGCCGGCGTGGATCGGCGTCGGCGATATCGATCTCTTCTTCGACGAGGATCGTGCCTATGCCGACAGGCTGTGCGCGGCGGAGGTCGACACGCGCTTCGTGACGGTGCCCGGGGCACCGCACGGGTTCGAAAGTTGGGCAAGCAAGACCAACATGGCGCGCACCTATCTCGCCGACGCGAGGGGCTGGCTGGCGCAGCAGGTCGGCGTTGCGCCGGACGATCACGCGTGACGGCTGACCACAGCGCTTCGCGGCCGCAACCACGGATGGATCCATGACAACCGAAACCGATACTTGCCTGACCCACGCCACGCGGCCCCGATTGCGTTGGTCCGACCGCGCGACGCTCGCTGCCGCGATCCTGGTGCCCGGGCTGCTCGGGGCCGTTCAAGGACTCGGCAATTTCCTTGTCCTGCCGCTAATGACGGAGTTCGCGGCGCCGCGCGGGACGGTGATCTTCCTGATCGAGATCGGCACACTCGGCATGTACCTGACCATCGCGGCGGTCGGCCGGTTACTGACGTTCGTCGCGCCGTGGATCATCATGCTGGTCGGCGCGCTGATCGCCGGCGCCTCGTTGCTGGGCCTCAGCGACGCGCCGACGCTGGGGCTGGCGGCGACGGGCTTCATCGTGGCGCAGTCGCTCGGGCTCGGGCTGTGCGGGCTGATCGCGAGTCAGACGATCGTCGTCCGGCGCGCGCCAGAGCGCCAAGGCGTAGTGTCGGGTGCGCAGACTGTCGCGCTGGCGCTCACAGGCGTCGCGCTGCCCCTGATCGTCGCGCCGCAAATCGTCGAGGCCGGGTGGCGCGCCACCGTCGCGTGGTGCGGGATCGGCGAACTGATCGTACTGCCCGTTCTCATTCTGGCCTTTCTTCGCGTCGCTCCCGCAGCGGCATCGGAACCGATGGCGGCGACCGCGGAAACCGCTGTGCCGGACGGCGATGCCATCCCAACGACGTTCGAGATCCTCGGTAATCCGGCGTTCTGGATCCTCATGCTTGCTATCATTCCGATCGCGATCCTAGCGCAGGCGCTCGCCGTGAATATCATCCCCTTTTACGCCGAACGCGGGGTTAGCCTCGAACAGGCAAGCTACGTCCTAGCCGGCGTAGGTGCAGGTGCCGCGGTGGGCGCGATCGCAGTTGGATTTATCGTCGATCGCGTGCATCCCGCTGTCGTCATGGCAGCGGTTGCCGGAATCGCCGTGATCGGCATGACCTTGCTCAGTTTGCAGATCGTGCCGCCAGCGCCAATCTTCGTGATCATGATGGGCAGCCTTGCCGGTGTTGCCCCGACGCTTAACGTCGCGGTGCGGCGCTACTTCGGTAAGGCGGGCTATGCGCCGGTCGTCGGGCTCGTCGGGCCGTTCTTGATGCTGAGCGCGTTTTCCGGTGCCGGCACCGGGTGGCTGCGCGATGTCCTCGGGAGCTACCACAACGCCTTCTGGGTGTTGACGCTGTTCGTGGCGGTCTCGTTCCTCTCCTCGCTGCTCCTGGTGACGCGGCCGATCCGCGTCAAATAGGGGCCGCCTGCGGAAGGGTTATCGCTCCAGCGTCTCGCGGACGAACGTCGCCGCTTCGTCGAGCGCGCGGCGGCCCTCCGGGATCGGGGCGGCTGCCCAGACGTGGAACATTCCCGGATAACGTTTGAGCGTCACCTCTGGCGCGCGCGCCTTCAGCCGCAAGGCGTCGGAATCGAGGATGTCGCGGGTTCCGCTCAAGACGAGGATCGGGGGCAGCCCGGTGGGATCTCCGAACAGCGGGCTGATCCGCGGGTCGTCGGCAGGCGTGCCGGACGCCCACATCGCACCCGCTGCACGCAGGAAGGCGATCGACAGCGCAGGATCAAGACGCTCGATCGCTGGCTGGTCCTCGCCCGCAAGCGAGATGTCGAGCCAAGGCGAGAACAGCACGAGCGCCGCGGGCAACGGCGATCCTCCATCGCGCAACGCTTGTGCCAACGCCAGCGCGAGGCCCCCGCCCGCCGAATCGCCAACGACGACGATGGTGTCTGCGCCGCGCTCTGCGACCAACCGCAGATAGACCTCACGGACCGCGGCGTTCCCGGCGCGCCAATCCCGCTCGGGCGCGAGCGGATAAAGCGGCGCTACCACCTCGCCGCCGAGCCGGTGGAGCATCGCCACCGGCAGACCCCATTGCCCCGCCTGGATGTGCAGCACATAGGCGCCGCCATGGAGATAGAGGAACGTCAGCGGCGTCGCAGGTTCCCGCTCGCCGAGCCGCAACACGCGGGCCTCGCCCCACATCTCGTCGGCAAAGCCGAACCGCTTCCGGCTCGTTGCGGACGGCAAGGTCGGACCGCACTCGCGGTTCTTGCGGATCGCCGCCTCCAGGCCCGCTGCATCGCGGAACTCGCCCGCCATCAGCGGAACGAGCTTCAACAAGAGCCATGCCCGCACGCTGACGCCAGCGCGTCGTGCAGCGATCGCCATCGCGATCCCACCCACCGCGGTCGTCGCAGCACCGGTCGCTACGGTTGCGGCCATGGTCGCGCGCAGCGGAGCTTGCTCAACTCCCGCCGGCGCCGACGCGGGCGGATCGTCGATCAGCGCGAGCGTCCGGTCAAACAATGCTCGTCCAAGTGCACGGTCGTCCGCCAATGCACCGGGCGTATCGCGCCGTCCGATCTCGAAGTAGGTGCCGCTCGGGTCCGCCAAGGCCGGATCTGTCGCGATCCGTACCAGCCCGGCCGCCGCCTGTGCGGGACTTAGCAACAGCGATCGCATGAGGCGAAAGGCCAGGCGGAACAGCGCGTTTTGCGCCGTCGCGGTACGCATCATGGCGGTCAGCACGGCGCCAGGATGCGCGGCGTAGACGGTGGTGCCCGGCCAGCGCTCGGCAAGCTGACGCGCGAACAGGATATTCGCCAGCTTCGATCGAGCATAGGCGCGCGTTCCGCCGAAACTGTGATCGCCCATCAGATCGTCGAGCGGCAGGCCGCCCGAGCGCCGATGCGCTTCAGAGGCGACGATCACCACCCTCGACGATGCGGCCGCCCGGATCGGTTTCTCCAGCCCCAGCAGTAACGCTGCATTGCCGACATGGTTGACGCCAAACGTCGCCTCGAACCCGTCGCGCGTGAACGTTCGCTGCTTGCCCGGCACCATGATCGACGCGTTGGCGATCACGATATCGAGCGTTCGGAATTGGGCGCACAATGCCGTAGCAGCGGCCCGGATCGAGCTGAGATCTGCCAGATCCACCAGTTGGAGAAAGAGGCGTCCGGGCGCGATCGCCTCCAGTTCGACCGCCACCGCGGCCAGTTTTACCGCGTCCCGCCCGGCAAGGATCGTCGTTGCGCCAGCGCGCGCGCACTGCTCGGCGACCGCCCGACCGATCCCGGCGGTTGCACCGGTGACGAGCGCGGTCCTGCCCGAAAGGTCGACCGGCACATCGAGCGTCGCCACATGCTGTTCGATCATGATTTGCACGGCCCTCGATCGTTTCGTTCGTTCATTTGCGCAAACTCGGTAGGCGGCCAAAGGGTGTATAGCCGGGTCGGCCGCATCAAGATCATGTTCGGCCGCCTTAAGAACCAGCGCCGCGTCGCCACTTGCTACATTCGCTGCCCAACCGTATTCATCTCAGCTGTCGCTATCAGAGCGACCGTCATCTTCCTACTGTGACTAGTGGGTCCCATGACGGGCGCCAAACTCTTCCCAAAGCCGGCCGGTCGCGTTCCACCAAGAAACGGCCGATCAAGCCACCGCCCTCCCGCCTGAACAAGCGGAGGATTACCGCCGATTGCCTTGCGAAAGTCCCAGGCCGCTATCCACCGACGATGCACTTGTTGAGGGTTGTTACCTTGGTCAACCGGTCTCAAAATCGCACCCAGGCAGACGGCGGGTGATCTCTCACATACCTCGACGCCCCCCCCGGCCCGCTTTGCTAAAAATCCGTCACCGGATGGGACGGTGGAGGGCTAAGAGGCATCGGATAGGCCGCGAGCGACCTTCGCACGCCAACGCGGCGCGCGGTCAGTGCGTCGATTTCGGTCAAACGACGGAAATCGAGGGGCCGAAGTCGTTCGGCACGTGACCTAAAATAATAGAACCAATAAAATTACAATGAATTGCGTGAAAATCTATATAGCGAATAGCGATACAATAATTATTATCAAATAAATCGCCAATACAAGTAAGATATTGTCCGGCGATTCCCGCTCAGCGGCGGGGCTGGAAAGCGGAGCGACAGCTACTTGACAGCAAGCAAGCATAGTCGCAGCATCGAGCGCATCGCACGATGGCCGATATGGCACCATTGCGGTTAAGTCTTGATCGTTTTTTCGACTAATCGCCGGGGCCAAGTTCATAGCAGGCGCCGTATTAACGCCCCGATCCCTAGCAGGATCGGCAGGACTAAAATCGTACAGATGAGCGCGTTACAGACCATCGTAAGCGTGCGTGAGTCTGGCTTAGATGGCGGCACGACGGGTGTGTGTAGCGCCGCCCGTTCGCGCGTGGCAAGCTCCGCCTCAAGCCGCTGCAGTCGCTGTCGCGCAATGGTAATCTCGTGCCGGAGCCCGACATTGAGTCGCCCCGTTGAAACCTGCGCAATGCTGCTGCTCAACGATTCTTTGCCAAAATGTGCGGTATCCATGGCTTCCTCATCCTCACCGACATCTAATGCACCGATTGATGTGCATTCTTTGCCGATTGTTATTCGGTGTCAATCGGGAAACCAGCTCGCTCACTCCGGGAAAGCACTATTGTCGGACGATCAGCAGCAGAGGCACTGCTGATCGCCCCGACATTTCGTCGGCCCAGTAGCGGCCGGGCGAGCTGTCAGACTCAATTGTGAGTACCAGCGCGCCGTGATTCGGAACTGCAAAGGCTCTTAGACGGCAAATCGGGAATGTGGTGCCGGGTGTACTGTTTCGGCAACGTTACTCAGCCGGGCATTTCCACCGTCACGCTCCCGCAAAGGGTCGCGCAAACGGTCGCCTTCTAAGAAAAGTCGCCCCGGTCCGGCCTGGGCTGCGCCATCAGCAAGGTCAGTTGCTTTTGCTGGAATGCTAGCCGCTGAAGCTGAATTAGCTCATATCTTTATGTAGCTATGTGTGAACGACAAAAGCGGTGAAGTGGCGTGTGCTAGGCGTATTGAACTCTGATTCTAACGACGGATGCACGCCATTCTCTGGAGAGGCGGGTACGCTCCCTAATCAGTAATGCTCGTCGTCAAAGCTCTGCTCTATCGGCTTGCGCTGTGCCGATGGCTTCCAGGCAACCAAGTAGCGGGGAAATGGGCGTCAGCGAGTTCTATTAAGAAATTGGCATCGGCAGTTCTGCAAGACCTTATCGGCAATCTGCTAGATCTCACGCGGTTTTGATGAATTTGCTCGCACCGGCTCGTAACATCTAGGCCGGCAATTCGTGGCGGTCGCCGCGCGTTGCAACTGTCGCAATAGCAATGCTCGGGTTGCGACTATTCCATCTCCAGAATGACCGCATCGACCGCGAGGCTGTCCCCCGGCGCGGCGTTGACCGACTTGACCGTCCCCGCTTTCTCGGCGCGCAGGATATTCTCCATCTTCATCGCCTCGACCACTGCGAGCGGCTGGCCCGCCTCGACCGTGTCGCCGGCGCCGACGTCGAGCCGCATCAGCAGACCCGGCATCGGGCACAGCAGGAATTTCGAGAGATCGGGCGGGATCTTGGTGATCATGTACTGCGCGTACGGCGCGACATGCGCCGGCAGCACGCGCGCGACGTGGCTCGCGCCACGCGTGGTGAGCTTGAAGCCGGTGCGCGTGCGCGCGATCTTGACGGTGAGCGGCGCGTCGTCGAGCTCGGCCTCCACCACGCGGTCGCCCGGGGTATATTCGAGCGCGATGTCGAGATCGGCATCGTCGACGGTGATGCCGTCGGTCGAGATCGACACGAGATGGTCGGCATCGCCGATCCGCACCGACCATTCCGACGGCGGGCGCAACCGCTTGCCGAGCTGGCCGTCGATGCGACGCGCGCGGTCGGCCTCGGCGGTGGCGGCGAAGGCGGCGATCGCGGCGAGCGCCTCGATCAGCTCGGGCGCGGCAGGGGCGCCGTGAAAGCCGTCGGGATATTCTTCCGCAATGAACCCCGTCGTGATGTTGCCGGAGCGGAAACGCGGGTGCTGCATCAGCGCCGAGACGAAATCGATATTGTTGCCGGGACCTTCGATCTCGAAGGCATCGAGCGCGTCGATCTGCGCGTCGATCGCTGCTTCGCGCGTCGGCGCCCAGGTGATCAGCTTGGCGATCATCGGGTCGTAGAACATCGACACTTCACCGCCCTCGCGCACGCCGTCATCGACGCGGGTATAGGCTTCGCTCGCCTCCGCACCGTACGGCGTCTCGCCGCTCTCGGGCGGGCCGTAGCGCACCAGCCGGCCGATGCTCGGCAGGAAGCCGCGATACGGATCCTCGGCATAGACGCGGTTCTCGATCGACCAGCCGTTGAGCGTGACGTCGTCCTGCGAGAAGCCGAGCGGCTCGCCGGCGGCGACGCGGATCATCAGCTCGACCAGATCGAGCCCGGTGATGCACTCGGTCACCGGATGCTCGACTTGGAGGCGCGTGTTCATCTCGAGGAAGTAAAACCCCTCGCCGGTGGTGTCGGCGCCCGACACGATCAATTCGACCGTGCCCGCCGAAAAATACCCCACGGCTGCCGCGAGCGCGACCGCCTGCTCGCCCATCGCCTTGCGCATCTTCGGCGTGACGAACGGCGACGGCGCTTCCTCGACCACCTTCTGGTGGCGGCGCTGGATCGAGCATTCGCGCTCGCCCAAATAGACGATATTGCCGTGCTGGTCACCCATCACCTGGATTTCGATGTGGCGCGGGCTTTCGATGAATTTCTCGATGAACACGCGGTCGTCGCCGAAGCTGGCGAGGCCTTCGCGCTTGGTCGCCTCGAAGCCTTCGCGCACGTCCTGCTCGGAGTAAGCGAGGCGCATGCCCTTGCCGCCGCCGCCGGCCGAGGCCTTCATCATCACCGGATAGCCGATGCCGGAAGCGATCTCGACGGCATGATCGGTGCTGTCGATCTCGCCGAGAAAGCCCGGCACGACGTTGACGCCGGCCGCCTTGGCGAGCTTCTTCGATTCGATCTTGTCGCCCATCGCGGCGATCGCCTTCGGGGGAGGCCCGACAAAGGCGATCCCGGCCTCGGCGCAGGCGCGCGCGAAGCTCTCGCGCTCGGACAGGAAGCCGTAGCCGGGATGGATGCAGTCGGCGCCGGTCTCCTTGGCGGCGAGCAGGATCAGGTCAGCGAGCAGATAGCTCTCGCCCGCCGGCGGCGGCCCGAGCCGGACGCTTTCGTCGGCCATCAGCACATGCGGCGCGCGGGCGTCTGCGTCGGAATAGACCGCGACGGTGGCGATCCCCATCTTCTTGGCGGTACGCATCA
>CAXTEO010000064.1:0-24334 GCA_964243205.1 uncultured Sphingomonas sp. | reverse complement strand
GGAACATCGTCAGCAGATGCTCCTCCAGCCCCATCACCAGCGGGTGGACCCAGGTATCGAACAGCACGTTGGCGCCCTCGAACCCCATTTGCGGCGAATAGCGCGCGGGGAAATCCTGTACGTGTACCGGCGCGGAGATCACCGCGCACGGGATGCGCAGCCGCTTGGCGATGTGCCGCTCCATCTGCGTGCCGAGCACCAGCTCGGGCTGAAGCGCCTGGATCGCGTCCTCGACCTCGAGATCGTCGTCGGTGATCAGCGGCTCGACGCCGTACCGCTTCGCCGCCTCGCGCAGGTCGCGCGCGAATTCGCGATTGTAGCAGCCGAGCCCGACGACCTCAAAGCCGAGTTCGTCCTGCGCGACGCGCGCCGCAGCGATCGCGTGCGTGGCGTCGCCGAAGATGAAGACGCGCTTGCCGGTGAGATAGGTGGAGTCGACCGAGCGGCTCCACCAGGGGAGGTTCGAGCGGTCGAGCGCGGGGGCCGGATCGACCCCGGCGAGCGCGGCGACCTCGGCGATGAAGTCGCGGGTCGCGCCGTGGCCGATCGGCACGGTGCGCACTGTTTTCTGGCCGTACTGGCGTTCGAGCCAGCGGCAGGTCGTGTCGGCGATTTCGGGATAGAGGCAGATGTTGAAATCGGCGTGCGGCAAACGCGCCAAATCGGCTGGCGTGGCGCCGAGCGGGGCGGTGACGTTGATCGCGATGCCGAGCGTTTCGAGCAACCGGGTGATTTCGACGACATCGTCGCGGTGGCGGAAGCCGAGCGCGGTCGGGCCGAGGAGATTGACGGAGGGGCGTCTGTTCGACGCCTCCTCCGACGGGGGAGGAGCAGCGCACATCGTGCGGACCAATTGGTAGAACGTTTCGGCCGCGCCCCAATTCTCCTTGCGCTGATAGCTCGGCAATTCGAGCGCGACGACCGGGATCGGCAGCCGCAGCGCCGCGGCGAGACCGGCCGGATCGTCCTGGATCAGTTCGGCGGTACACGACGCGCCGACCAGCAAGGCTTGCGGCGCGAAGCGCGCGACGGCGTCGCGTGCCGCGCGCTGGAACAGTTCGGCGGTGTCCTTGCCGAGGTCGCGCGCCTGGAAGGTGGTGTAGCTGACCGGCGGGCGCTGGCCGCGCCGCTCGATCATCGTGAACAGCAGGTCGGCATAGGTGTCGCCCTGCGGCGCGTGGAGCACGTAATGCACGCCCTTCATCGCGGTCGCGATCCGCATCGCGCCGACATGCGGCGGGCCTTCGTAGGTCCATACGGTCAGCTGCATCGCGCTAGACCTTCAACACGTCGCGCCGCCGCAGCGGTCGCGCGAACAGTTCGGCGAGATCCCCCGCCTGGTCGAAACCATGGATCGGCGAGAACACCAGTTCGATCGCCCATTTGGTGGTCAGGCCCTCCGCCTCGAGCGGGTTGGCGAGGCCGAGCCCGCAGACGGTCAAATCGGGCTTGAGCGCGCGAACGCGATCGAGCTGGCGCTCGACATCCTGCCCCTCGCTGATCACCGTTTCGGGCGGGAGCAAGGCAAGCTCCTGCGCCAGGTGGCGGCGATGGAGATAGGGCGTGCCGACTTCGAGCGGCACCATGCCGAGTTCGCTCGCGAGAAAGCGCGCGAGCGGCACTTCCAATTGCGAATCGGGCAGGAAGAAGATGCGCTTGCCCGCCAGCCGATCGCGGCAATGCGCGATCGCGCGCTTTGCACGCTCGCGCCCCGGCGCGATCGCCGCGCGGAACTGCATTTCGTCGATCCCGAAGGCGACAGCGGCGGCGTGCAGCCAGTTCGCGGTACCTTCCGCCCCGAACGGGAACAGCGCATCGAGCCGCACCGCGCCGCGCTCCTCCAAGGCGCGCGCCGTCTCGCCGAGGAACGGCTGCGCGAGCAGAAAGCGCGTGTTCGGGCCGACCGGCGGCAAGTCGCTCGCGCGGCGCGCCGGCAACGTATGCACCGTGGCGATCCCGATCTGCGCGAACAGCCGCAGGAACTGGTCCTCGACCATGTCGGGCAGCGCGCCGACGATCATCAGCGCGGGCGCCGCATCGTCGGCGGCAGCGGGAAGCTCGGGCACCAGCGCGGCGAGGCAGGCATCCTCGCCCTCGGTGAAGGTCGTCTCGATCCCGCTGCCCGAATAATGCAGGATGCGCGTGGCGGCATGCTTGCCCGACAGCCGTTGCGCGGCGCGCGCGAGATCGAGCTTGATCACTTCCGACGGGCACGATCCGACCAGGAACAGCAATTTGATCTCGGGGCGGCGCGCGAGCAGGCGATCGACCACGCGGTCAAGCTCGACATTGCAATCCGCCATGCCGGCCAGGTCGCGTTCCTCGATGATCGCGGTGCCGAAGCGCGGTTCGGCGAACACCATCACCCCCGCCGCCGATTGCAGCAGATGCGCGCAGGTGCGCGATCCGACCACCAGGAAGAACGCATCCTGCAGCTTGCGGTGCAGCCAGATGATCCCGGTCAGGCCGCAAAACACTTCGCGCTGGCCGCGCTCGCGCAGGATCGGCGCGCAATCGGCTCCCGCTGGGACAACGGGCCGCAAGTCCGCATTCATGCTGCGACGACTCGCAACGGGGCGGTTTCGCGTGCCGCTTGCAGCCGCGCCGCGCGCAGCTTGAGCACGAACTGCGTCGCGTTGATCGCATAGGTCGCATACGCCGCCAGGGCGAGCAGCATCCGTGCGCGCTCGGTGCCGATATCGCCGATCAGCAGCACGAGATACGCAGTGTGCAAGGCGAGCACGAGGAAGCTGAACACGTCCTCCCAGAAGAAGGCATGCGCGAACAGCCAGCGGCCGAAGACGATCTTTTCCCAGATCGAGCCGGTGACCATGATCGTGTAGAGCGTGAGCGTCTTGAGCACGATCGAGACGGTCGCCGCCAACGCGCCGTCGCCCGTTACGAGATAGCGGACGACTAACGCGGTGCTGACGAGAAACACCGCGAACTGCAGCGGTGCGAGCACCGCCTGGACCAGGGTCCAGCGGGTCGCATCGCGCCGCCGGCGTTGTTCAGGCGTATAGAGCGCACCGGCGGTCGGTCGCGCTTTTGTCGCATCGGAAGGGTCGCTTAGCCGCATCTTTCCGTCCGCCTCTCAATGGCAAAGACTAAGGCGGCGATCGCAGAAGTGTCAATAACAATTGACGTCTATCTAAATGGACAGATGCTGCGATGCGGCATCAATACGACGTTGCCAGACCGTTTCGACGGGCATAGGTTGCGACTCGCCGGGCCAGCCAAACGTGGCCGCTCGACCGCGTTCAACCAGACCGGGAGGGTCGGGATGGCTTCGGTGATCAGGATCGAACAGTTCGACCAACGCGGCGGGGGCCGATCGGATCACAGGGCGCGGGATCGGCTTCGCAGCGAGCCGCAGCGGCTCGTCCAACCTCGCAGCGATGCGGAAAACGCGCGGTCGCTGAACCAGCTGATCGAACGCGAAATCATTCCGCGCCTGCTCGTCGCGCACGCCGCCGCGCCGCCGATGCTGACGGCAGTGGCGACCGGCGCCGCCGTAACGCCGGCCGAAGTCGCGGCATTCGCGCCGCTCGCGGTGCAGGTCGAGGCCGACGAACTGCTCGATCATGTCGCCGCGATCGTCGCGCGCGGCGTGGCGCTGGAAACCGTCCTGGTCGATCTGCTGGCGCCCGCGGCACGCTTGCTCGGGCAGTTCTGGGAAGACGACCGCTGCGATTTCGTCGATGTGACGATGGGCTTGTGGCGCTTGCAGGAGGTCGTGCACGAGCTTTGCGGCCACTTGCCCAAGGCGTCGCTCGGCGGCGGTCCTGTCCGCCGGGCGCTGTTCGCCTCGCTCGCAGGCGACCAGCACAGCTTCGGCACGATCGTGATCGACGAACTGTTCGGCGCCAATGGCTGGAGCACCGATCGGCTGCGCGAGGCGAGCACGGTCGATCTGCTGGCGCGCGTCGGCGACGACTGGTTCGACCTGGCCGGATTGACGATCACCTGCGACTGCCATATCGCGCCCTTGCCTTCGATCGTGCGCGCGTTGCGCGCGGCATCGCGTAATCCACGGATGTGCGTGATGGTCGGCGGACGAGTGTTTGCGCGCAACGCAGACCTTGCCGCAACGGTCGGCGCGGACGGGACGGCGCCGGACGCAAGGGTCGCGTTGCGCGTCGCCGGGGAACTGGTCGATGCCGTGGCGCGGGAGGCGGTAGCACCGTTGACCGGTTGATCCCGACGGGGGTCGCGCGGGGCACGGGTGCGGACCGCGCGGCGTAGGACCTCAGGAGTATGAACGGCTCGTCGATGAACGATCGTCCCCCCCTTCTCGCCCCCAACGCCTTTGCCGATCCGGAAAAGGTGGCGCGCGGGCTCGTGCCGCACGTCGCCACGGCGTTGCTGGCGTCGGCCGGCGACATCGCCCTGGTGATCGATGCCGATGGCGTGATCCGCGACATGGCGGTGCCCAATGCCGAACTCGGCACGCAGGGGCTGGGCGATTGGGTCGGCCGCGACTGGACCGACACCGTCACGATCGAAAGCAGGCCCAAGGTCGCCGAAATGCTCGCCGACAGCGCCGCCGCCGGCCCGGCGCGCTGGCGCCAGATCAATCATCCGACCGCCACTGGCGATGTGCCGATCCGCTATCTGGTGATGCGGACCGGGGCGGACGGCAGCGCGATCGCGGTCGGGCGCGACATGCGCGCGGCGGCGGCGCTGCAGCAGCGGCTGTTGCAGACCCAGCAATCGCTCGAGCGCGACTATATCAAGCTGCGCCAGGCCGAGGCGCGCTACCGCTTGCTGTTCGACCTCGGCGCCGAGCCGGTGCTGATCGTCGATGCGGCCACGCGCCGCATTCGTGAAATCAATCCGGCGGCGTTGCGGGTGCTCGGCGCAAGGGACGGTGCCTTTGCCGATCAGCCGGCCGGCATGATCGTCGCGGCCGAGGATCGCGACGGCTTCATCGCGCATCTCGGCGCCGCCAGCGCCAGCGACGATGTGCCGCCGATCACAGTGCGGCTGGCGGGGCAACACGCCCCGGCGACGGTTTCGGCACGCATGTTCCGTCAGGGGCGCAGCACGATGCTGCTGGTGCGCCTCGTCACCACGGCTCCGGCCGCCGCCACCGCGCACGACGCGGCGATCGACGATGTGATCGAGCACATGCCCGACGCGTTCGTGCTGGTCGACGCCAAGCTCGACGTGCTGGTCGCCAATGCCGCGTTCGTCGAACTGGCGGGCGTCGCCTCGGCCGAGCGCGTCACTGGCGCGCCGCTCGCGACCTGGCTGGGCCGCCCGGGAATCGACCTCGACCTGATCGTCGCGCAATTGCGCGAGCATGGCGCGGTGCGCAACGTCGCGACGATTTTACGCGGGCAGGGCGGCGGGCAGGAAGAGATAGAGCTTTCCGGCGTGGTCGCGTCGGGCGACTGCTACGGCTTCACGATCCGCAATGTCGGACGGCGCGTGCGCAGCGCACCGATCGCCGAGCGCGACGTGCCGCGGTCGGTCGAGCAATTGACCGAATTGGTCGGGCGCATGTCGCTCAAGGACATCGTGCGCGAATCGACCGACCTGATCGAACGGCTCTGCATCGAGGCGGCGCTCGTCTACACGTCGGACAATCGCGCCTCGGCGGCCGAGATCCTCGGGGTCAGCCGGCAGAGCCTCTATTCGAAGCTGCACCGGCACGGGCTCGGCAATCTGGTATCGGGCGACAATTAACGCCTCGAACTGTCAATAGTATTTGACGCTTGGCAGTGTCCATCTTAGCCTTCGGGGATGGCGCGTGCGACGACTCCTTCGCTGGCTTCGATCCCCGTCCCCCATGCGCGCGACGTGGTCGAGTTGCTCAAGCCGATCACCTGGTTTCCGCCGATCTGGGCCTTCATGTGCGGCGTGGTTTCGTCGGGCGTGCCGGTGGCGAGCCGCTGGCCGTTCCTGATCGCAGGGGTGCTGCTGGTCGGGCCGCTGGTGTGCGGCACCAGCCAGGCGGTCAACGACTGGTTCGACCGCCACGTCGATGCGATCAACGAGCCCCGCCGCCCGATTCCCTCGGGGCGCATCGCCGGGCAATGGGGCTTGTGGATCGCGCTGTTCGGCACCGTGCTCGCGCTTGGCGTCGCGGCAGCAACCGGGGGGTGGGTGTTCGCCGCGACCTGTGTCGGGCTCGCCTTCGCCTGGGCGTATAGCGCACCGCCGTTCCGGCTGAAGCAGAGCGGGGTGTGGGGCCCGGCCGCGGTCGCGCTGACCTATGAGGGGCTGACCTGGTTCACCGGCGCCAGCGTGATGGCTGGGGCGCTGCCGTCGCTGCAGATCCTGACCATCCTCGCTTTGTATAGCGCCGGCGCGTTTGGCATCATGACGCTCAACGATTTCAAGGCGGTGGCGGGCGACCGCGCAATGGGCATCCGCTCATTGCCCGCGACGCTCGGGATCGCGCGCGCGGCGCGAATCGCCTGCGTGGTGATGGCGGTTCCGCAGATCGTGGTGGTGGCGCTGTTGCTGCACTGGGGGCATGGGCTGGCAGCGGGCGTCGTCGCGGCGCTGCTCGCCGGGCAATGCGCGCTGATGCCGCGGCTGCTGCGCGATCCCGTGCGCCATACGCCGTGGTACAATGCGACCGGCACCAGCCTGTACGTGTTCGGCATGCTGGCGGCGGCGATCGGTCTGGGCGGCGTGTCGTGGCTGTGAGCGGCGTGCGGACGGGGGGCGCGCTCGGCTGGATCGCCATCGTCCGGCTCGGACTGGTGCAAAGCGCGATCGGCGCGATCGTGATGCTTGCGACCTCCTTGCTCAACCGCGTGATGGTGGTCGAATATGCGCTGCCCGCGGCGCTGCCGGCCGGGCTGGTCGCGTGGCATTATGCGGTGCAGCTGTCGCGGCCGATCTGGGGGCATGGCTCGGACGGCGGACGGCGGCGGACGCCGTGGATCGTGGGCGGGATGGCTTTGCTCGCCGGCGGGGCGATGCTGGCGGTGCAAGCGCTCGCGCTGATCGCGGGCGCGCGCTGGCTCGGTTATGGCGTGGCGGTCCTTTCCTTCAGCGCGATCGGCGCCGGGGTCGGCGCGGCGGGAACCTCGCTGCTGGCGCTGCTGGCCACACGCGTCGCGCCCGAACGGCGCGCTGCGGCGGCATCGATCACCTGGATCATGATGGTCGCCGGGATCGCCGTGTCGGCCGGCGTGGCGGGGCGGCTGGTCGATCCTTTCACTTTCGCGCGGTTGCAGGCGGTGGTCGCGGGAGTGGCGAGCGTGGCGTTCCTCACCGCTACGCTGGCGGTATGGCGGATCGAGGGCATGACGGTCGCCGATCCGGCGGCGCGCGCGGCGGCCACGCCCGCCTTCGGCGCGGCGCTCGCCGCTTTGTGGGCGGGTCGCGATGCGCGCCGTTTCACCGTCTTCGTCTTCCTGTCGATGCTGGCGTATTCGATGCAGGATCTCATCCTCGAGCCGTTCACCGGCTTGCGCTTCGGCCTCACGCCTGGCCAGTCGACGCAAGTCTCGGGCGTCCAGCATGGCGGCGTGCTGCTCGGCATGATCGTGGTCGGGGTCGGCGGCAGCGCGTTCGGCGCGCGCGGCGCGGCCGGGCTGACGCGCTGGATCGTCGGCGGGTGTATCGGCTCGGCGCTGGCGCTGACCGGCCTTGCGCTGGCGGCGCGGTTCGGGCCGGGCTGGCCGATCCTTGCCAATATCTTCGCGCTGGGCTTCGCCAATGGCGTGTTCGCGGTCGCGGCGATCGGCGCGATGATGGCGCTGGCGGGCGCCGATGGCGACGCGACGGCCGGCCTGCGCATGGGGGTGTGGGGCGCGGCGCAAGCGATCGCGTTCGGGCTCGGCGGCTTGACCGGCGCGGTGGCGGTCGATGCCGGACGCGCGTTGCTCGGTTCGCTGCCCGAAACCTTCATGCTCGTGTTCGGGGCGGAGGCGCTGCTGTTCCTCGTCGCCGCCGCGCTGTCGCTGCGCGCGGCGCCGCGCGGCGCGACGGCACGACGCGCGGTGCTGCTATGACGCCGGCGTTCGATTGCGTCGTGGTCGGCGGCGGACCGGCCGGGGCGACCGCGGCGACCGACCTCGCGCGCGCCGGGCGCCGCGTGCTGCTGCTCGACCGGGCCGGGCGGATCAAGCCGTGCGGCGGCGCGATCCCGCCGCGCGCAATCGCGGATTTCGCGATTCCCGAGCATTTGCTGGTCGCCAAGGCGACGGCGGCGCGGATGGTCGCGCCTTCGGCCAAGACGGTCGACATGCCGGTCGGCGACGGTTTCGTCGGGCTGGTCGATCGCGAAATGTTCGACGAATGGCTGCGCGCCCGCGCCGCGCTGGCCGGGGCGGAGCGCCGCACCGGCAGCTTCGTCCGGATCGAGCGAACGTGCGACGGGACGATGCTGGTCTATCGCTGCGCGCGCGGCAGCGCCGAGCAGCGCGTCGCCACGCGCTGCGTCATCGGCGCGGACGGCGCGCGCTCGGCCGTCGCGCGCGCCGAATTGAAAGGCGTGCCGCAAGTGCCGTGCGTGTTCGCCTATCACGAGATCGTCGCCGCGCCGGCTGCGGGCAGCGCCGATTTCGACGCATCGCGCTGCGACGTCTTCTATCAGGGCAAGCATTCGCCCGATTTCTATGCCTGGGTCTTCCCGCATGGCGATACGGTCAGCATCGGCGTGGGCAGCGCGCGCAAGGGCTTCGCCTTGCGCGACTCGGTTGCGGCGCTGCGCGCGCAGACCGGGTTGGACGCGTGCGCGACATTGCGCTGCGAAGGCGCGCCGATCCCGCTCAAGCCGCTCAAGCGTTGGGACAATCGCCGCGACGTCGTCGTCGCGGGTGATGCCGCGGGGGTGGTCGCGCCGGCGTCGGGCGAGGGAATATATTATGCGATGGCCGGGGGGCGCCACGCCGCCGAAGCGGTCGATCTGTTCCTGGCGACCGGCAACGCCGCGGCGTTGGGCCTCGCGCGCAAACGCTTCCTGCGGGCGCATGGCCGCGTATTCTGGATCCTCGGGATGATGCAATATTTCTGGTATGCGAGCGACAAACGGCGCGAGCGCTTCGTCACGATGTGCGCGGATCCCGATGTGCAACGCCTGACCTGGGACGCCTATATGAACAAGCGGCTGGTGCGTGCCCGGCCGCTCGCGCATGTCCGCATCTTCGTGAAGGATTTGCGCCATTTGCTCGGGCTGGCACCGGCATGAGACAGCGCGCCCCCGCAATCCACCGCGCCTGGGGCCTGCCGGTGGCGATCGCCGCGCTGGCCGCGCTCGCGGTCGCGGTGATGGGGGCGACGATCACCGAGATCGGGCCGTGGTATCACAGCCTGGTCCAGCCGCGCTGGGCACCGCCCGACGCGGCCTATAGCGTGGCGTGGACCGTCATCTATCTGTGCACCGCGCTCGCCGCGGTGATCGGCTGGCGCGCGATGCCCGATGCGCGCGGCGCCGACTGGATGATCGGCCTGTTCGCGCTCAACGGCTTCCTCAACATCGTGTGGAGCCTGCTGTTCTTCCGCTTGCATCGGCCCGATTGGGCAGTGGTCGAGGTGGTGGCGCTGTGGGTGTCGATCGCGGCGTGGATCTATGTCGTGTGGCCGCGCTCGCTCGGCGCGGGCTTGCTGCTGCTGCCCTATCTCGGCTGGGTGACCTTTGCCGGCTATCTCAACATGGCGATCGTGCGCCTGAACGGTCCGTTCGGCTGAACGGCGCGGCGGCCTGGCTGTTCGCGCACGGGCATGCGGTCGACCTGATCCTCGTGGTGATGCTGGCGGAGTGGGGGTGGCTTACGCGAGCGCGGGGCTGGCGGCCGGATGCAGCGGCACTACGGCTGCTGCCCGGCGCGCTGCTGCTGCTGGCGTTGCGTGCGGCGTTGACGGGACTGGCATGGCCGTGGATCGCGCTCGCGCTGGCGGCATCGTTTCCGGCGCATCTCGCCGATCTGGCGCGGCGGCGCTGACGGGCCGCGTGCCGTCCCCGGCCAGGCCGCCCCGGCCTGCGCCGGGGCGACGGGGTTATTACGAATTCGCCTTGAGATAGGCGATCACGTCGGCGCGCTTCTGCGGGTCGTTCGGCCAGCCGGCGAAGGTCATCTTCGTGCCCGGTACGACACGCTGCGGATTTTCGAGATATTGGAACAGTTTCTCCGGCGTCCAGGTGATGCCGCTGGTCTTGTTGGCGGTCGAATAGACGAAGCCCGGAATGATCCCGGCCTTGCGCCCAACCACGCCGTGCAGCGACGGGCCGATCCGGTTCACGCCCGCCTGGATCGTGTGGCAGGTCTTGCAGGTGATGAAATCCGCCTCGCCCTTGGTGGCGTCGCCCGTATAGGAAGCGAGCTTCACCCCGGCGATCGTGTCGGTATTGTCGGCGGCGACGGCGGCCACTGCTGCGGTGGTCGGCGCGGCGGCGGGCGCGGCCGGCGCGCTCGCCGTGGTGGCGGTCGTGCTCGTCGTCGTGGTGCTGGTGTCGTCGGTCTCGGCCTTCTTGGCGCACGCCGCCAGCGCAAGCGCTGCGCACGCCACACCGAGGCCGATCTGGCCAAAGCGATTGATCGATCCTGTCCGCATCATCCTGCTCCTATGGGTCTTCGACGACTCTCCCGTGGCGGACATTCGATACTATCACGGCGCAACTGTCCACACTATTTGACACTTCCTGAGACCACCCTTGCGACATCAAAGGGCGGAAAAGCGGAAATCCCGGAAGCGCGCGGTGCCGCTGCCGGCAGCATAAAGGCCGGGGCGCAGCATTAGGAAACCGCCCCGGACATTGTGGTGATAGCCCGACACCTCCATCCCGCGGTCGAAACGCTTCCAGCTGCGTCCGCCATCGCCGCTCGTATCGTAGGTGACGATGTGGCGGTCGTTGGTCACGCGCAGCCGCATCCGCGTGCCGTACGGATTGGCCGGGCGGCCGCGTTCCTGGCCATATTGGTGCGTGACGAAGCGGCGCGAATCGAAGCCGAGCCCGCAATAGAGCGTGTCGTCGTAGAACAGCAGCAATCCCGCGGTGGTGCCGGGATCGATCTCGATATCGCATTCGAAGCGATAGGCGGTGTCGCCGGCGGTCAACAGCAAGGGCGACGAATCGACTGGCGCGGTGCCGCTCGCGGTGAGCGTCAGCGTGCCATCGGCGATAGCAAGGCGCTTCGCTTCGTCGGGCCGCGGACGAAAGAAGCTCCACCGCGTCCCGAGCGTGCGCGTCGTGAAATCGTCCGACAATGCGAGGCCGTGCGGCCCCTTCGTTCCCCCGCGCGGCTTGGCGAGCGGATGCGACAGGTCGCCGCCGGTCATCCTGAACCAGCCATCGGCAGTCCATGCGACCGGATCGAGCAAGGCCTGGCGCCCGAGCGTCCAATAGCCATTCTCGTAACCGTGATACAGCGCCCACCAATCGCCCGCCGGCCCCTCGACCAGCGAGGCGTGGCCGCGCGACCACCAGCGTTCGGTCTGGTCGCGCGTGCGAACCAGCGGGTTGGCCGGGCATTGCTCCCACGGCCCATGGATCGAGCGCGCGCGCGCCGCGATCACCATATGCCCGGTCGGTGGCCCCGCCGTGCCGCCGACCGCCGAGATCAGATAGAAATAGCCGCCATGCGCGACGATCTTGGGCCCCTCTGGCGAGAACCCCTCGACCACCCAATCGCTCGGATAGTGCCACGGATCATAGACGTGCTCCGGCGCGCCGAGCGTCGACAGTCCGTCGGCGCTCAATCGCACGCGGTCGCCACCCGACAGGAACAGCCAGCGCGACCCATCCTCGCCGACCGCATGGCACGGATCGATATGCGCGTGCAGGCCGAGGTCGATCGGTTCGCTCCACGGCCCTTCGATCCGCTCGGCATGGATCACCCAGATCGAATTCGGACTTCCCTTGGTCGGGATGTAGAGGAAATAGCGGCCGTCATGCTTGGCCAGGCTCACCGCCCAGACCGAACCGATATTGCGATGGAGCGCCGGGCCGATCGGCCGCCAGTTCACCAGATCGCGCGAATGCCATAACAGCAGGCCGGGATAGGAATCGAAGCTCGAAAAGGTCAAATAATAGTCGCGCCCGTCTTTGAGGATCGCGGGATCCGGCCGGTCGCCCGACAGGATCGGGTTGAGGAACCGGCCGTCGCCGAGATCGGCGATGCGCTGGTTGTCGAGCCCGCGACCGTGCGCCGGTTCGACCGCGGCCGCCGCGGCGGCAGGGGGCAGCAGCAAGGCCGCGCCGCTGCCGGCGAGGGCGAAGGTGTCGCGTCGCGTGATCCTCATGTCAGCCTCCGGGCGCGTCGCGCAAGCTCGTCGCTGCGCATCCGGCCATGATCCAGGACCATGTGATGATAGCGGCGCAGCGCGGCGCCGGTCCGTCCGCGCGCGCCATCCTCGATCGCCAGCGCGGCGAGCATCTCGGCGGCACGAATCATCGGCTCCTGCGCGATCCGCGCGAGGTCGGCGTCGAACGGCGCGAAGGCGACCGGCTCGCCCTGCCACGCCACCAGCCGCGCGCGCGCCGCGTCGCGCGACAAACCGTGCAGATGGATGGCGAGGTCGACGCGTGCCCGCCCGATCCGGAACAGCCGCCAGTGGAGCTGGCCGAGCTCGGTGCGCGGATCGTCGGCATAGGCGCCGCTCCGGGCGATCAAGCGCTCGGCATGGATGCCCCATCCCTCGGCGAAAGCGGGAGCATAATCGAGCCGCAGCGGGTGCGGAGCGGCTGCCGCTTCGATCGGGAGCTGGAGCATGTGCCCGGGGAGCAGTTCGTGCGCGACGACGCTTGGCAGGCTCCAGCGCGGACGGTCCCGGACATGGGTGAGGTCGACGACATAGCTGCCGGCCTTGCCCGGCTCCGGCAGGGTGCGGACGCCGACCCGGCCGGCGGCGAGATCGGCCGGCGTCGGCTGCAGCGCGGCGACGTCACGGCAATAAGCCGGCACCGCGCCGACCAAAGCGGGGACGAGCGCGGCGAAGCGCGCCAGCCAGCGGTTCATCTCGACGATCGCAGCGGCGCGGCCGGCATCGCTGTCGGGGCAAAGATAGCGCGGATCGCGCCACAGAGCGGTGAAGCGCGCGCCGATGGTCGCACCGGTCACGCCGATCGCGTCGAACAGCACCGCGGCGCGCCGATCGCACTGCGCATGCTCGCGCTCGAGCCGCGTGGTGATCGCGCCGAAATCGAGCCCGTCGCCGAGCTTGCGGCGCAGCAGCAACGCGAGCAGCGCCGCATTGGGCGACCCCGCCGGCTTGGCGCGCGGGTCGATGCCGCGTGCGACGATCGCGCGATCGACCGCCAGCCCGGCGCGTGCGGTCACGACGTCGAGCCGTGCCGAGGGCGCCAGCCGCGCAACATCGAGCGCGGCGAGCAGACGCAGCGCCGTGGCCGGGTCGCGCTCGGCGCGTGCGGCATCGAGCGCGGCATGCGCATCCTGCGCGGCGGCGCGCGCGGGCCAGGGCAGCATGACGAGCGCCGCACCGCCGGCGAGCACTGCGCGCCGCGTCGTCATCGAGCGCGGTCGGCAAGCGCCACGGCGTTGTTCTGCCGGGTCACCTCGGGCGCTCCGTCCGCTAACGCGACTCGCGCGATGAGCGTGTCCGGATCGACCCCAGCGGGAAGCGTCAGCGTGATGGTGGTGGTGCGCGGCGCAAGATCGCTCGGCGCGGCGAGCGGCGGGACCGGCGCGCTGGTTATCATCTTGTCCTGCCAGAGCGATACGCGGCCGCTTGGCGCCGCGACCGACCCCAGGCTGTGGACGGTGATGCGAACTCTGCGCCCCTGCACCACCACGTCGTCGCGCCCGATGCCGAGATCGGGGCGTGTCTCGACCGGTGCGGTCGGGGTGACTAAGGCGAAGTCGTAGACGGTGGCGACGTCCGGCGCGAACGACACCGGCACGCTCGCGCTGCGCTCGAGATCGAGCGTGGCGGCGGGCGCCGCAGCGGTCACGGTCTTGCCACCGTCGCGCGAGGTGCCCGCAAGCATCGACCAGCGCCCTGCGGTGACGCTCCACGTCGTCATCGTCGCGGCCTGCGGCGTCTTACTAACATTGTAGCCGATCACGCGGAAACGAGTCGGTGTCGCGCCGGGCAGCAGGATCGCGACTTGTTCCGCCGCATCCCGCCGTTCGAAGCGCCAGCTGACCGTGTTGCCCGGCCAGGTCTGGTTGCGCTTCAGCGCGATTCCGCCGAGCCGCTCGCGCTGCAGGATCTCGCTCGGCTGTTCGACGCGATCGGACCACCAATGTCCCTCGGTGTAGAGCATCATATGCCGGCTCTTGTCGGCGATCGCGTCGCCGTGGAGTGCCGCCAGCGTGGCGAGATCGCCGCTCGCGCTCCATGCGGCATAGCGCGCGAACGCCTCGTCGCCTTTGGCGGCGCGCCGCAGCAAGGCGGTGCCGCCGGGCAGCGCGGTAAAGGCATTCTCGTTGAACTCGGCCAGCCCGTTCGCGCCCTTGGCGGCGCGCGCTTCGATCGGTCGAAGATATTTCGCATCGCCGGTGAAGCGCCACGCCGCCCAGGCCGATTGCAGCGGGGTCGTCACCCCGCCGCCGTCACCGACCCGCTCGGCATCGCTGCGCCAGTTGATCTCGTTGGGATAGGCCCAGAGGCCGTCGGCGCCTTGCTTGCCATGCGCCATCCAGCCGTCGACCGTGCCCGTCACCAGTCCGCGCGCGGCGGCATCGCCGTTATAGAGGCCGAGCAGGATCGGCGCGTGCAGCACCGTCCAGCTATACGGTTTCTGCCATTCCCACGCGCCCTCGCGGTACAGCGTGCGACCGCCATACCAATTGCTGGCGAAATGCATGTGGCCGGCGGGGTTGCGCAGGATCACGCCTTGCAACGCCTTGACGGTCGCCATCAGCCGCTCGATCGCCTTCGGCTCGCCCCAATTGAGATAGAGTCGCTCGGCGTCGGAATTGAGGCCTTCTTCATAGGCATGGAGCTCGTCGGTGGTGATGTAGCCGAGCCCGTTCACCCGCATGCCGTTCTTGTAGACCGCGTCGGACAGCGCGCGGAGCGACGCGTTGATCTTGTCGGGCTCGACTCCCATCAAAGCGAGCCCGGGCCATTGCTGGGTGAGGTCGGTATCGTCGGATATGCCGCCGCCGAAATCGCCGTAGGGGACCTGGCGATGGTCGATCCACCAGTCGACGAACTGGCGCGTGAGCTTGAGGTCCTCGAGTTGGCGGAATGCCCAGAGCGGCACGCCGGGCGGCGGGGTCGGCTGGGTGAAAGCGGGGAGGTTTTCCGGGCGGTAGTCGATGTCCGCCCAATATTGGTGCGCGGCGACATTGTCGGGATCGACGCGGAGCAGATCGGTAATGTCGCCGAAGACGCGCGCGTAGAGCGCCTCGCGCTTCGAGGCGGTGTGCTCCTCGACCAGGAAGCCCCAATTGTCCTTCACCTGGTTGAGCCGGTCGGCGACATGCTCGGGCAGTGCGGCGGCGCGGTCCTTGAACACCAGTCGAATCCTGGCGCCGTCGAGCGCAGCGGCGTCGAAGCTCGGCTCGCCCGAAGCGATGCTGATATACAGGCTGTCGTTCGACAGGATGCGGTCGCGCAAGTCGAGCCACATTGTACGCGCCTCGCCCGGGCGGACCGAGACCGACACATCGATCATGTCGCGCCCCGGCCAGAGCGGGTCCTTCACGCGGATGTCGAGCGGGATCGGCCCGCGTCCCTTCAGTGGCGGCAGATCGATCGCGATGCCGTCGAGCCCGTCATGCAGGTTCTGCCAGCCATAATCGAACGCGCGCGCCAGCGGCTGGTCGGGATAGGCATCGCCGAGGCTCGCCGGGATCAGGATATGGACGATCGGCAGCCCCGCGGCGCGCGCCTGGATCGGCGCGCCGGCAGCGGCGGCGGCCGCGCCGACCGCGGCCTTGATGCCCGCACTCGGCAAGGCGACGACCGTGGTGCGTTCGTCCGGCGCGTAGCGGCCGGCGATGAAGCGCTCGAGCGCGCCGAGCGACGCGATTCTGGTCGAGGCAGTCGAATCGACCGTGTAGGACAGTTTGAAGCTGCCCGCCGGTTCGACGCCGGCATGCACGTCATACGCCCAGATTTCCTGGATCGGCTGCTCCTGCATCGTGTTGACGAAGCTCAGCACGCCGCTTTGACGCTCGGCCAGCGCAGCGACGCTGCGCACCACGCCCTTCGTGCGCGTCGCGACCGGCTTGCCGTTCCACAGCAACGACCCATACGCCGCACCGCGGATCTCGACGCGGTTGAAGCGCTCGCCCGGCGGCACGGTCAGATCGTAACGCTTGCCGCCTTCGACATAGACGTTCCAGTCGGGCAGCTCGAAATAATCGTCGCGGCCGGGGAGCTTCGAGCGATTATAGACGCCGGGCCAGGTCGTCTCGGCGATGCCGTCGACGCCCTTCCACATCCATTCTTTGAGATCCCTGGCATCGGCGAACTCGACCTTGCGCACGACGGTGACGGGCGCGTCGAGCAACGGCGGCGCGCCCTTGTCCCAGCCGTAGCGGTGGAGCCAGGCGGTGCGTTGCGCCGCCACGTCGGGCGGCGGCGTGGCGGCGGGTTCGCGCTTGGCGGCGAGCGCGCTCATGTCGACGGCGGGGAGCATGTGATCATAGACGCGGATCTCGTCGAGATCGCTGCCGCGCATGAAATGATAGCGGCTCTGCACCTGGTGCGGCGACATCACGCGCCCGGCGAGCCCGAACTGGTCGAGCCCCGAGTCGAGATCGGCGACCTGGTCCCTGCGCGCCACTTCCGTGCCATCGACGTACAGGCGAACGCCCCTGGTCTCGTCCCACGCAAAGGCGATGTGCCGCCATGCATCGGCGGCGGGGATCGCGTCGATCTTCCACGATACGCGGATCCGCGACAGGTTCGCGTCGGTGACGAAGGCGTCGAAGCCGTGGCCGTTCCAGTCGATCCGCAGGAATGCCATGTCCCAGCTGGTGTGATCGGCGAACCCTGCGCGGAAGATGGCGAACGGCGCGACGCCCAGCGGTTCGCGTGGCCGCCAGAAGAAGCTCAGCGTCCCGCGTTGGCTCCGCATGTTGCCCGGCGCCTTCCACGCGACATAGCCGTCATCGGCCCAGCGCGCCGCGCCGCCGATCGCGCCATCGGGGACGACGGTCACGTTGCTGCGGAAATTGGGCACCGGATCGCCGACCGCCACATCGGCGGTCAAGCTGGTGTCGGCCGACGCGCGAAATAGCAGGCCGGTGGCATCCTGTGCCGATGCGGGTGCGGCGACGCCGATCGCGATCAGGCTCGCGAGGCCGAGCTTACAGCGCATCGACACGCGCCAGTCGCGGCGAGAGGAAGTGGATCACGCCGACCGCGATCAGATAGACGCTGCCGGCGACTGCGAAGATCAACGTGTAGCTGCCCGTCGTCTGCAGGACGTAGCCGGTGAACTTGGCCATCCCCATCCCGCCGATCGCGCCGACCATCCCGCCGATCCCGACCACCGACCCGACCGCCTTGCGTGGAAACATGTCCGACGGGATGGTGTAAAGGTTGGCCGAGAAGGCCTGGTGCGCCGCGGTCGCCAGCCCAACGATCGCCACCGCCGCCCACAGATTGGCGACATATTGTGCAAGGAAGATCGGCATGACGAGGAACGCGCAGACCAGCATCGTCGTTTTTCGCGCAGCATTGGCGCTCCAGCCGCGCTTCATCAGCGTCGAGGACGACCATCCGCCGGCGATGCTGCCGAAATCGGAGATCAGGTAGATCACGACGAGCGGCGGCCCGAAGCTCTTCAAATCGAGATGATAGGCCTTGGACAGGAAGTCGGGCGTCCAGAACAGGAACAGCCACCAGATCGGGTCGATCAGGAACTTGCCCAGCGCATAGGCCCATGTCTCGCGATAGCCGAGCAGTCGAGTCCATTTGATCTTCTCGGCGGTGTCGGCCGGGTCGCTCTCGATATAAGCGAGCTCGGCGGCCGAGACGCGCGGCTGCTCGCGCGGGCGGCGATAGATCGCGATCCAGGCGACGAGCCAGACGAGGCTCGCCACGCCTGTGACGATGAACGCCATCCGCCACCCGAAGGCGAGCGTGATCGCGGGGACGATGAGGGGCGTGATCACCGCGCCGATATTGGCGCCGGCGTTGAACACGCCGGTCGCGAACGCGCGCTCGCGTGCCGGAAACCATTCCGACACCGCCTTGATCCCCGCCGGGAAATTGCCCGATTCGCCCAGCCCCAGCACGAAGCGCGCGCCGGCGAATTGCAGCGTCGACCCGGCAAAGCCGCACAAGGTGTGCCCCAGCGTCCAGATGATGAAGGCGATGGCATAGCCGACGCGCGCGCCGAGCCGGTCGACGATCGACCCGAAGCTGACATAGCCGATCGCATAGGCGGCCTGGAACCAGAACACGACATCGGCATAGGCATTCTCGTCCCAGCCGAACTCCCCCGAAATGTTGGGCTTGAGCAGCCCGATCATCTGCCGGTCGACATAATTGATCGCGGTGGCGGCGAACAGCAGCCCGCAGATCAGCCAGCGATAGCGTCCGGCAGCCCCCGCCACCGCGGCGGTGGCGGGCCCGGTGTCGATCGGAAATTCGGCCGTCGCCATGCTTTCTCTCCTGTCGGCGGCCCTATGCTGGGCCTTGTCCGGATATGTGGGCCGTCTCTACTGCGCGGAAATGCCGCACTCCACCGTCAGCCGGTGGTCGAAGGTCGCGGCGACATGCGCCCCGACCGCGACCGGATGCACGCCGCTGACCGCGCCGGTCGAAATCCATTGTCCCGCGGACAAAGCGATGCCGCGCGCCGCCATCAGCTCGAACAGGAAGCGCGCCGCGCCGAACGGGCCGTCGAGCATCGTCGCGGCGGTCGCCACGCCAGTCGTCGCGCCGTCGATCAGCAATTCGACCGGCCAGCCGTTGAGGTCGAGCTCGCGCCAGTCGGCAATGTCCGCGCCGATCACCAGCCCGTTATTGTTGCCGAAATCGGAGATGGTGACGCCCGCGCCATGGTCGTTGATCCCGCCGAACGGCGAACTCGCAATCTCGATCCCGATACAGACGCGGTCGATCAGCGCGGTCGCCTCCGCCAATGTATAGGCCTGTCTGGCCGGGTCGGGCGCGGTGCCGATACGCAGCAGGAATTCGGCTTCCGCCGCGGCGAATCCGCCCGCGAAGACTGGCATAGCGCGCGGCGTGTCGCCCGCGTCGAAGGTCTGGTCGGCGAAGATCGGCCCGGCGAGACGGTCGGCGCCTTCGAACGGCGGGTTGATCCGCCCGACCTTCCAGCCGGCGATCGTCTTGTCGGTCAGCGCGATCGCGGCATCCTGCATCGCATAGGCTTCGGCGAGCGCGGCGGGCATCGTGCCGGGATAATCGACCAACGCGGTGGCGCTGCGGCGCGCCTTGACGAATTCGGTCGCGATCCGCGCGATATTGTCCTGACCTTCGGGCTGCACGTGCCGCTATCCCCCCATTGCCGTCCGAGCGGCTTCCGACTCGGTATGGGAAACCGGTGTCATTGGCAAGAGGCTGCCCGCTTGGTCGGGCAGGCGGGTGCCGATCAGGCGGGCAGGAGCGTCGCCCAATCGCCGTCGAAGGCGGCCTGCGCGGCGGTGGCGATCGCGGTCGCGGCGTCGCGGTCCGCCGCCAGATCGCCGGAAAAGCCGAGCCGAGCCGCGATCAACCGATCGAGCACGCTCGCGGCGTCGCCCTGCGCCGCCGCCGTCGCGAGCGCGGCGCCGGCGGGGTCGACGATCGCGACGTTGGCGCGCGCGCGCCGCATCAGGAAGGCGACCCAGCAGCCGAGCGCCGTCACGACATGCTGCGGCATCACCCCGGCGCGTCGCCGCGCCGCCAGCGTATCGCCGAGCCGATACGGAATCTTCTGGCTGCCGTCGGCAGCGATCTGGTCGAGCCGGTGGACGATCGCGGGATTGCGGAAGCGCGCGAGCACCGCCGCGCGATAGGCATCGTGATCGAGTCCGGCGACGGCCTGCAAGGTCGGCACGATATCGACGCGGATCATCGTGTCGACGAAGCCGGCGAGCGCGGCATCGCCCATCGCCTCGGCCACGCTGACATGCCCGCGCAGCAAGCCGGCATAAGCCAGCGTCGAATGCGCGCCGTTGAGCATGCGCAACTTGGCTTGCTCATAGCCCGCGACATTGTCGGTCAGCGTCGCCCCGGCGCGCGCCAGCGCGGCGCAGACCGGCGAGCCGACATCCTCGATCACCCATTGCGCGAACGCCTCGCGCTGCACCGCGGCGCAATCCTCGACGCCGAGCGCCGCGGCGACGCTGGCATAGAGCGCATCGTCGGCGGCCGGCGTGATCGAATCGACCATCGTGCCGGGAACGTGGACGTGCGCGTGGATCCATGCCGCGAGATCGGCGTCCTGCATTGCGGCGAATGCCACCAGCGCCGCCTTCACCTTGGCGCCATTGCCGGCGAGATTGTCGCACGGCATCACCACGAACGGCGCGACGCCGCTCGCACGTCGCGCGGCGAGCCCGCCGACGATCCAGCCGATCACGCTGCGCGGCACCGCCGCTCCGGCGAGATCCCGCACAATATCGGGATGCGCCATATCGAGCGTGCCGTCGGCGGCGAGGCAATAGCCTTTTTCCGTCACCGTCGTCGTCACCAGTTTCACGCCCGCATCGGCGAGCAGGGCCTGCGTTTCGCCCGCATCGTCCGGCCCCAGGAAACGGCTGTGCGCGCCGATCACGCGCAGGCTCGGTTCGGCATCGCGAATCGCCAGCGTGTACAGTCCCTGCTGCGCCGCGAGCGCGGCGACCGTGCCCGCGCTGCGCAGCGACACCGCGGCGATGCCCCAGCCGGGATCGGAGTCGAGCAATGTGTCGATATAGGCTGCCTGA
The DNA here is from genome assembly GCA_964243205.1 of uncultured Sphingomonas sp. Lineage (GTDB taxonomy): Bacteria > Pseudomonadota > Alphaproteobacteria > Sphingomonadales > Sphingomonadaceae > Sphingomonas. The sequence continues at coordinate 3,569 of CAXTEO010000064.1, read as the reverse complement.
TGCGCGCGGTGGAACGCGCCGGGGCCGAAATGGACGATGCCGGTGACGGGCGGCGCGCTGCGCTGCGGGCGTCCGATGGCGGCGGGCAGCGTGCCGAGCGCACCATAATCGAACCTGTCCATCCACGTCTCTCCCGTCACGATAGCATCCGCCGCCCGCACCGCCCGATCGGACCAGGCGGTGCGTGCGCCACGCCCTAGCGTCGCGTCGCGCCTGCGCGCAAGCTGGTCAGGCCACTAGCCAAGTCGGCCCCGGCGCGGTTATGCCGGTCGCCATGAAGAGCAGCGGGCAACCGACGATCAACGATGTCGCGCGGATCGCGGGCGTTTCCAAGAAGACGGTCAGCCGCGTGATCAACCGCTCGCCTTTGCTCAACGACGATACGCGGCGCCGCGTCGAGCAGGTCATCGCCGAACTCGCGTACATCCCCAACCCGCAGGCACGCGCGCTGGCGCTCCGGCGCAATTTCCTGATCGGGCTGGTTCACGACAACCCCAATGCGCAGATGGTGATGAACGTCCAGCAGGGCATCCTCGAAGCGCTGCACGGCACCGAATTCGAGCTGGTGGTGCGCCCGGTCGATCGCGGATCGGCGACGATGCTGGTCGATCTGCGGCATTTCCTCGAGCGGCAGCGGCTGTTCGGGCTCGTCCTGCTCCCGCCGATCAGCGAAAACGACACGATCGCGCAATTGTGCGCCGAGATCGGCTGCCGCTACGTGCGGATGGGCTCGGCGCCGCTCGACGACGACGATCATATGGTCGCCTCGAACGATTGCGAGGCGGTGCGCGGCGCGACCGAATTCCTGATCGCGCAGGGGCACCGGCGGATCGGGCTGATTTCGGGGCCGCACGGCTTCCGCTCGGCGCGCGAGCGCCGCCTGGGGTTCGAGCAGGCGCTCGCCAATGCCGGGATCGCCTTGCCGCGCAGCATGATCGCCGATGGCAATTATACCTTCGAGTCCGGGCTGACCGCGGCCGAGCGCTTGCTCGACCTGATGCCGCGCCCGACCGCGATCTTCTCGTGCAACGACGAGATGGCGGCGGGAGTGATGCACGCCGCGCGGCAGCGCGGGCTCGATATTCCGCACGACCTGTCGATCGTCGGGTTCGACGATACGCCGGTCGCGGCGCATGTCTGGCCGCCGCTGACGACGGTGCGCTGGCCGATCGCGTCGATGGCGCGGTCGGCCGCGTTGAAGCTGACCGCAGGGCTCGACGGCGAGGACATCGTCAAGGAGCCGTCGCTGTTCCTGTCGACATTGATCCGGCGCGCGTCGGTCGCCCCGCCGAGCCACTAAGCGGCTTGCGAGACTTGCTGACACCGGTTACCAAGCCCGCAAAAGCAAAGCGGAAGGGAGATGATGATGACACGGCCACTCGACCTGCACCCCGACCGCCTGTTGCCGAGCGACCCCGCGACGCGCGCCATCGCGCGCGCGCTCTATGCCGAAGTGGCCGATCTGCCGATCGTCAGCCCGCACGGCCATACTGACGCCCGCTGGTTCGCCGACGACACGCCGTGGACTGACGCGACGGCGCTGCTGCTCGCCCCCGATCACTACATCTTCCGCATGCTCTACAGCCAGGGGATCGACCTCGACGCGCTGGCGATCCCGCGCCGCGACGGCACGCCGGCGACCGACCCGCGCGCCGCGTGGCGGCTGTTCGCGCAGAAGTACGCGCTGTTCCGCGGCACGCCGTCGCGACTGTGGCTCGACCATGTCTTTGCCGACGTGTTCGGCTTCGACGTCGCGCTCGATGGCGCGACCGCCGACCGGTATTTCGACACGATCGCGGAGAAGCTGGCAAGCGAGGCATTCCGCCCGCGCGCACTGTTCGATCGTTTTCGCATCGATTTCCTCGCCACGACCGAAGGCCCGCAGGACGATCTCGGCGCGCACCACCGGATCCGCGCCTCGGGATGGCAGGGGCGCGTCGTCACCACTTATCGCCCCGACGGCGTGATCGACGTCGAGCATGAGCAGTTTGCCGGCGCGATGACGCGTTTCGCCGAGCTGACCGGCGAGGACGTCCATAGCTGGCGGGGGTATCTCGCGGCGCACCGCAAGCGCCGCGCCGACTTCCGCGCGGCCGGCGCCACCGCGACCGACCACGGCCATCCGACCGCCGCCACCGCCAATCTCTCCGCCGTGGAAGCCGAAACCCTTTTCGCCAGGATCGTCGGCGGCAGTTGGACGCCGGCCGATGCCGAACTGTTCCGCGCGCAGATGCTGACCGAAATGGCGGCGATGTCGGTCGAGGACGGGATGGTGATGCAGATCCACCCCGGCTCGTTCCGCAACCACAATGCCGGCCTGTTCGCCAGCCACGGTCGCGACAAGGGCGCCGACATCCCGACGCGCACCGATTATGTCCATGCGCTGAAGCCGTTGCTCGACCGCTTCGGCACCTCGACCGAATTGTCGGTCATCCTCTTCACGCTCGACGAGAGCGTCTATGCGAGAGAATTGGCGCCGCTCGCCGGCCATTATCCGTGCCTCAAGCTCGGGCCTTCCTGGTGGTTCCACGACAGCCCCGAGGGGATGCGCCGCTTCCGCGAGGCGACGACCGAGACCGCCGGTTTCTACAATACGGTCGGCTTCAACGACGACACGCGCGCGTTCCTGTCGATCCCCGCGCGCCACGACGTCGCGCGCCGAGTCGATTGTGGTTTCCTCGCGCGGCTCGTCGCCGAGCATCGCCTCGCGGATTGGGAAGCGGCCGAGCTCGCGCACGAACTGACCAGCGGCCTCGTCCGCCGCGCGTACCGTATCGACACGACCGCCATTGCTGCCAAGGCAGCCTGATCCAGGAGCTCTCCATGTTCGACCGCACCTATTACGCCACCCATCCCGACATGATGGAATGCGTCTCCAATGACGAGTTGCGCGATCGCTACCTGATCCAGGACCTGTTCCGCGCCGGCGAGGTCGTGCTCAATTACACGCATGCCGATCGCTTCGTGATCGGCGGCGTGGCGGTGGCCGGCGAAGCGGTGAAGCTGCCCGATCAGGTCGAGCCCGCCTCGGCGGCGGGTCATCCGTTCCTCGAACGGCGCGAGCTCGCGGTGGTCAATGTCGGGTCGATCCAGGGCACCGTCACGGTCGATGGCGAGACCTTCACGCTTGGCAACAAGGACTGCCTGTACGTCACGATGGGCGCGGAGGACGTGCAATTTTCGGGCGAGGGCGCGCGCTTCTATCTGGCATCATGCCCGGCGCACAAGGCGTTCACGACGCGCCTGGTGTCGGTCGCCGACGCGACCGCGCTCGAGCGCGGCAGCCTGGCGGAATCGAACGAACGCACGATCTACCAGATGGTCATCCCCGGCATTTGCGACAGCGCGCAACTGGTGATGGGCCTCACCGTGCTCAAGCCCGGCTCGGTGTGGAACACGATGCCGCCGCACATCCACGAGCGGCGCAGCGAGATCTATTTCTACTTCGAGCTCGACGATCTCGCGAAGGACCGCGTGTTCCACTACATGGGCGAGGGCGAGGCGACTCGCCACATCGTGATGGGCAACGAGGAAGCGGTGATCAGCCCGCCCTGGTCGATCCATATGGG
>CAXTEO010000063.1:0-24408 GCA_964243205.1 uncultured Sphingomonas sp. | reverse complement strand
GTCTATGCCGAACTGTTCACCGCGAACCTCGCCGCCGACACGTTGCTCATCGACTGCTCGACGATCGACGTCGCCACCGCCAAGCGCGTCGCGGCTGCGGCGCAGGCGCAAGGGCTCGCCGCGGTCGACGCGCCGGTATCGGGCGGGATCGGCGCGGCCAATGCCGGCACGCTCACCTTCATGGTCGGTGGCAGCGACGAAGGCTTCGCGCGCGCGCAGCCGATCCTCGCGCAGATGGGCAAGGCGGTGATCCATGCCGGCGCGGGCGGCACTGGCCAGGCCGCCAAGATCGCCAACAACATGCTGCTCGGCGCGACGATGGTCGCGACGTGCGAAGCTTTCCTGCTCGCCGAAAAACTCGGGCTCGACGCGCAGACCTTCTACGACATTTCGAGCGTGGCCTCGGGGCAGAGCTGGTCGATGACCAGCTATTGCCCGGTCCCCGGCGTCGGGCCGGATACCCCCGCCGATCACGAGTATCGCGGCGGTTTTGCGAGCGCGCTGATGCTGAAGGACCTCAATCTCGCGGCGGAAGCGGCCGCCGGAAGCGGCGCCAACACGCCGATGGGCGCCAAGGCCGCCGAACTCTATCGCGCATTCGCCGAGGCGGGGAACGGCCAGCTCGATTTCTCCGCGATCATTCGCGCTCTGGCGGCGGACTGACGGCAGCAGCCCCGCCATGCGGGGCCGCTGCCGTCCCGCCGGATCGCGCGTGTCGCTTGGCAGACGGCGCGGGGCGTGTCAGGAGCGCGCCGTCGCCGCGACCGAAAGGCGGCGTGAGGATTGGCCGTGAATTTACGCCATATCGAGATCTTCCACGCGGTCTTCGTGAACGGTTCGGTGAGTGCCGCGGCGCGGATGCTCAACGTCTCGCAACCGTCCGTGACCAAGGTCTTGCGGCACGCCGAGCAGCAGCTCGGCTTTGCCTTGTTCGAACGCACGCGGGGGCGCCTCGTCGCGACGCCGGAGGCGCATGCGCTGTTCGGCGAAGTGTCCGAGATCCAGGAGCGAGTCCATCAGCTGCATCGCTCGAGCCGCAGCCTGCGGCAGGGCCAGGCGAGCATCATCAAGATCTCGGCCTTGCCGTCGCTCGGTCTCCGCGTGCTGCCCGATGCCGTCGCCGAATTCCTGACGCTTCACCGCGACGTCTCGTTCGACCTGCACACCGTCCACACCGACGATATGGTGCGCAAGCTGTACGAGCGCGAAGTCGATATCATCGTCAGCTTCGAAGTCCCGCGTGCCGCACCGGTCGCGAGTCGCGTGCTCGGCTCGGGCGAATTGCTGGCATTGTATCGCGAGGTCGACTGGCCGCAGGCGCCGCTGCGGATCGGCCTCGAGCTGTTGCAGGAGCGGCCCTTCGTCAACACCACCACCAGCGGGCCACAGGGGCGCATGCTGTCGAACGAACTCACCCGCCGCGATCTCGTGCTGAACGACGTGGCGTCGTCGCAGACCTTTTTCGTCGCAGCGGCCTTGGTGCGGGCCGGGGCGGGAATGACGATCGTCGACAGCTTCACGGCGCAGGCGGCGATGACCCCGGGCCTTGCCACGCGTCCGCTCGACCCGCCGCTCCGCTTCGACGTCTTCGCAGTCTATCTCGAAAATCGCCCGCCGTCGCGGCGCGCGCTGGCGTTCCTGAAGCATCTGTCGCGCAAGCTCCAGACTCCATAGCCGTATGGAATGCCTGCTGCACTCGCGCCGTCTGGAGAGGCCGGAATCGCGCCGATCGGGCCGCATTGACCGCGTTTTTCACGTAGTGCCGCAATGGTCTTATAGCCTTAGGCTATAGCCTGCGGAACGATTGCGATGGATCCAACTCTTTCCATTCGCGCCGTTAAACCGCAATTGCTGCAACAAGAAGACAGGCAGTTTGTTTCTCGCGAAACAATATGACGTTTGCGCCGCATGTGGGGTTCCCCCAGCCCGATCGCGATACCGCGACCATGCCCCGCACACCGACCAAAGCCGAAATCGGGAGAGGAACCAAAAAGGAGACCGACGACGGGTCGGCTCGATAAAGGGATTCTTCTTATGCGTTTTCGGACTTCGCACGCGACCCTCACGGGGGGCGCCAGCGCGCTGGCAGTCGGCCTAGCACTTCTCTCCACCCCGGTGCTGGCACAGACCGCAGCGCCTGATGCGGCGACACCCGTCGCCGCCGCGCCGGACGGTCAGGCGGCTGCGGATGCCGCCGATGCGCCGAGCGACATCGTCGTCACCGGCTCGCGCATCGATCGCGCCGGCTTCACCGCGCCGTCGCCGACGTTGCGCGTGACCGCGGCCGATCTCTCGGTCGGCGGGCGTTCGAACATCGGCGCCGCGCTCAACGATCTGCCGCAGTTCCGCGCGACCAGCTCGGCGCAGACCACCGGCACCAACACCGGCGCGGGCAATGCCCCGGTCGATCTGCGCGGCCTCGGCATCGCGCGCACGCTGGTGCTGATCGACGGCCGCCGCTTCGTCGGCGACAACGATCTCAACGCCGTGCCGACCGTGATGGTGCGCAGCGTCGACGTCGTCACCGGCGGCGCTTCCGCCGCCTGGGGTTCGGGCGCGGTGGCCGGCGTCGTCAACATCGGCGTCGATGAGAAATTCACCGGCCTGAAGCTCGGCGTGCAGGGCGGCATCTCGTCGTACAAGGACGCCGGCGAGCGTCGCGCGGAAGGCGAATTCGGCACTGCGTTCGCGGGTGGCCGCGGCCATTTCGTGATCGGCGGCGAATATCTCGACAATGACGGCGTCGTGCCCAAGACCAGCCGCCCGAACGTCGGCCGCTGGGCGACCGTGTCGGATGGTCTGGATGCCAACGGCAAGGCCCTCTTCAAGCTCGTCCCCGACGTCGGCTTCGCCAACGCGGCCTATGGTGGCCTGATTCTTTCGGGCGTGAACAGCGGCAAGGCGTTCAACACCGACGGCTCGCTGCGCACCTTCGACGGCGGCACGATCAGCGGCACCAACTCGATCGGCGGCGAAGGTCCGTCGAACGACGATCTCAGCCCGCTCGTCACGCCGCAGCGCCGCTATAGCGGCCTAGCGCGAGTTACCTATGACGTCACTCCGACGATCAAGGCGACGGTCGAGGGTCGCTATTCGCGAATGTACAACAATTACACCTGGTTCGGCGACAACAACCGCGGCAATCTGACGATCAGCAGCGACAATGCGTTCCTGTCGCCCGCCATCAAGGCACAGATGGCGGCGGCCGGACAGAGCAGCTTCACCTTCGGTCGCTTCAACGACGACTTCGCCTATTCGACGATCGATTTCCAGCGCAAGACGTGGCAGGGCACCTTCGCGCTCGACGGCACGATCGGCAACCACCTGCGCTGGAGCGGCTATTATTCGCACGGCGAGCTCGACACCGACATCAAGACGCCGGGCTTCATCCTGACCAGCAATTACGCCAATGCGGTCGATTCGGTGATCAGCCCGACCACCGGCCAGGCGGTGTGCCGCATCGCGCTGACCAACCCGACCACCAACTGCGTGCCGATCAACCTGTTCGGCGACGGTTCGCCTTCGGCGGCCGCCAAGGCCTATGTCACCGGCACGCCCGAGAGCCGTTCGCGCCAGACGCTCGACGTCGGCGGCATCAGCTTGCGCGGTGAGCCGATTACGCTGCCCGCCGGCGACGTGTCGTTCGCGGTCGGCATCGAAGCGCGGCACGAATATATCAACACCACCGTCGGTGCGCTGGATGCCGCCAAGGCGTTCACCACCTTCAGCTTCGCACCGCTCGAAGGGGGCTTCACCGTCAAGGAAGCATTCGGCGAGCTGTCGATCCCGCTGATCCACAACACCCCGCTGCTTCGCCAGCTCGACATCAACGCAGCGATCCGTGTCAGCGACTATAGCACGACCGGTTCGATCTGGTCGTGGAAGGTCGGCGCGACCAACGAGTTCTTCCCGGGTTTCCGCGGCCGCATCATGCGTTCGCGCGACATCCGGTCGGCGAACCTGACCGAGCTCTACACCCAGTCGACCACCGGCTATAACACGCTGACCGATCCGCAAACCGGCCAGAGCGTCTATGTCCAGAGCATCGGGGGCGGCAACGTCAATCTGCGTCCGGAAATCGGCACCACCTGGACCGGCGGCTTCAGCTATTCGCCGCCGGCCATTCCGCGTCTGAACATGTCGGTCGATTATTACGACATCAAGATCAAGGACGTGATCACCACGATCGCGGCGCAGGATCTGGTGACGCGGTGTTACAACGGCAACACCGCGCTCTGCGCGCAGATCGATCGCGATGCGAGCGGCACGCTGATCCGCACGCGTGCGACCTACGTCAATCTGTCGCAGTATAAGACCGACGGCATCGACGCGGAAATGTCCTATGTCCTGCCGGTCGCAAGCGTGTTTGCAGGGTCGCCCGGCAATTTCCGCTTCCGCGCAATCGGCACCTGGGTCGATAGCATGAGCACCAATGATGGTGTCAGCACGATCGAATATGTCCGCTCGCAGGGTTATTCATTCGGGCTCGGCGTGCCGAAGTGGCGGGTCAACGGCTCGATCGGTTATGATGGCCCAACCTATGCGTTGCAGGTGCGGGCGCGCTACATTTCGCCGGGCAATTACAACAGCACGGTCAACATCGTGAACAACCACATCGATGCCTATACATATTTCGACTTGCAGGCATCGACCAAGATCCCGACGCTGGAGGGTCGCAGCATGGAAATCTACATGAATGTTACCAACCTGTTCGACAAGGATCCGCCGATCAGCTCGCTCTACTCGCCCTATTACGACGTGATCGGGCGTTACATTACGGTTGGTGCGCGCATCAAAATCTAACGCTCAGGCCTCTCCCGTGCCGTCGCTGCGAAGCGGCGGCACGGTCGTTTTAGAAGGAAATTCCCGATGATCAGCCGCCGCGTCGCGCTCCTGCTTGCGCTCGTCTCTTCCGTCACCGTGCCCGCCGCGGCACTGGCCGATGCCCCCAAGCCGGCGGCGATCGTCTCCGATGGCGTCCCTGCCATTCCCGATACGCTGGTCTCGGCGACGCAGCCCTATCTGCAGGCGCGCAAGGCGGCGTTCCTCGGCTGGAACGCCACCGATCATTCGATGCTGATCAAGACGCGCTTCAGCAACACCGACCAGATCCACCGCGTCGCAGCGCCAAACGCCGCGCGCCAGCAATTGAGCTTCGAGAGCGAGCCGATCCTCACCGCCTCGCTGTCGCCCGGCAAGGGCGACGTGACGCTGGTGCAGAAGGATATCGGTGGCGGCGAATTCTACCAGCTCTATCGCCTCGTCGACGGTCGCCTCCAGCTGCTGACTGACGGCAAGAGCCGCAACTGGTACGGCGCGTGGAGCCATGACGGCGCGCTGCTCGGCTATTCCTCGACGCGGCGCAACGGCACCGATTCCGATCTTTATGTGATGAACCCGCGCCAGCCCGGCAGCGAACGCAAGGTCGCCGAGGTCAATGGCGGCGGCTGGAACATCGCCGACATTTCGGCCGACGGCAAGACCGCGCTGGTGCTCAACCGGCAATCGGTCAACAAGGCCGACGTCTATGAAATGGACCTTGCGACGGGCAAGATGCATGCGCTCAACGACCTGAAGAAGCAGGTCGCGTACGAGGCGCCGCATTATGCCGCCAATGGCGCGATCTGGACGATTTCGGATGCCGGTTCCGACTTCCTGCGGCTCGGGACGCTCGGCGCCAGGGGCGTGTTCGTGCCGGTCTCGAAGGAGCCCAAATGGGGCGTCAGCGACTTTGCGCTGGCGCCCGACGGCAGCTTCGCCGTCTATGCCACCAATGAAGCCGGCGTCAGCCGCGTGCATGTGCTCGACACCGCGACCGGCGCGTCGCGGCTGATCACCGGGCTTCCCGCCGGCGTGATCCAGTGGAGCATCGGCCCGGCGATCCAGGTCGCGCCGTGGGGCGCGATCGGGCTCAGCATGTCCTCGGCCAAGGTCGCGGGCGACGCCTTCGCGGTCGATCCCAAGACGCTCGACGTGACGCGCTGGACGCAGAGCGAGACCGGCGGGCTCGATCCGGCGAAGAATGTCGAGCCGGTGCTGGTCGAGACCAAGAGCTTCGACGGCGAGACGGTCTCGGGCTTCCTCTACCGGCCAGATCCGGCGAAGTTCCCGGGCAAGCGCCCGCTGATCTTCGACATCCACGGCGGACCCGAAGGCCAGACGCGCCCCGATTTCCTCGGCGCGAGCAATTACCTGATCAACGAGCTCGGCATCGCGGTGTTCTACCCCAATGTCCGCGGCTCGTCGGGCTACGGCAAGCGCTTCATCAATCTCGACAACGGGCCGTTCCTGCGCGAGAATTCGGTCAAGGACATCGGCGCGTTCCTCGAGACCTTGACCAAGGACGATGCGCTCGATCCGACGCACTTCGCGGTGCAGGGCGTCTCGTACGGCGGCTATATGTGCTATGCCACCGCGACGCATTATTCGGCGGTGCTGAAGGGCGCGAATTGCTATGTCGGCATCTCCAACTTCGTCACCTTCCTGCAGAACACGCAAAGCTATCGCCGCGATCTGCGTCGCGTCGAATATGGCGACGAGCGCATCCCGGCGCAGCGTGCGCAGCTGCTCAAGATCTCGCCGCTGACCAGCGTCGACAAGATCACCGTGCCGCTGCTGATCGCGGCCGGCGGCAACGATCCGCGCGTGCCGGCGAGCGAGGCCGAGCAGATCATGAAGGCCGTGCGCGCCAATGGCGGCACCGCCTGGAAGGTGCTGGCGCAGAATGAGGGCCATATTTTCCACAAGAAGGAAAATGAGGACTATTATTTCTGGGCGAGCATGGTGTTCTGGCGGGACATGCTGCTGGGCGGCGCGGCCAAGTGAAGCGCCTCGGGATCGGCCTCGCCATGGCGGCCTGGGCCAGCATCGCGCAGGCCGATCCCGCGCCGGTGCCGGTGCCGGTGCCGGTGCGGGTGGACCATCACATGCATGTCCACTCGCCCGCGATCCTGGCGTTCCTGCCGGGCTATTGCGGCAGTGCGGGGCGGATCGGCAAATGCGATCCGGCCTTCACCGCGCCGCTGACTCCCGACGATCTGCTGAGCGCGATGGACAAGGCCGGGATCCGGCGCGGGCTGCTGATGTCGACCGCCTATCTGGCGGAAAGCCCGATGATGGTGCCCGAGCGGCCCGACCATGCCGCGATCCTGCGCGCGGCGAACGACTGGACCGTCGCGCTCGCGCTGGCGCATCCCGATCGCTTCACCACCTTCATCGGCGTCGATCCGATCACCCCGACGGCGCTGCCCGAGATCGCGCGCTGGAAGGGCCGGCCGGGCGTCGGTGGGATCAAGCTGCACCTCACCAATTCGGGCGTCGACCTGCGCGACGCGGGCCAGCGCAGGATGCTTGCCGACGTGTTCCGCGCCGGCGCCGCCGCGCATCTGCCGATCATGATCCACATCCGCACTCGCGCGACCGATTATGGCGCGGCCGACGTGCGCGCGTTCATCGCCGACGTGCTGCCCGCCGCCGGGAACGACCCGGTGCAGATCGCGCATGCCTCCGGCTGGGGCGGGATCGACGCGAACACGCTCTCCGCGCTCGGCGCCTGGGCCGACGCGTTCGAAGCGAACCCCCGGCTCGGCACGCATGTGTGGTTCGATCTCGCCGAGGTGTGGAAGGACGACACCCCCGCCGCGGACAAGGCCAAATTGGTGGCGCTGATCCGCCGCATCGGGCCGAAACATTTCCTCGCAGCATCCGACTGGCCTTTCGCTGGCGATCTGGTGGCCTATTACGGGCACACCTATCCCAGTTTGCCGTTATCGGAGGCCGAATGGAGCATCATCCGCCGCAACGTCGCGCCTTACGCACGCTCGCGCTGATCGCCGGCATGGCGTGCGCGCTGCCGGTGGAGGCGCGCACGAAGGCGCTGGGGGTGACCATCGGCGTGCTGCCGCCGGGCCCGCGCGATGATATTACCGATGTGGCCGGGGTGCGGGTCGGGCAAGTGACGCTGGAAAAGGGCACCGCCGTCCATACCGGCGTCACCGCGATCCTGCCGCACGGCGGCAATCTCTACCAGGACAAGGTGCCGGCCGGCATTTTCGTCGCCAACGGCTTCGGCAAGTTCGCCGGATCGACCCAGATCGTCGAACTGGGCGAGATCGAGACGCCGATCCTGCTGACCAACACGCTCAATGTCCCCGAGGCGAGCGCCGCCGCGATCGAATGGACGCTCGCGCAGCCGGGCAACGAAGACGTCCGCACCGTCAATCCCGTGGTCGGCGAGACCAATGACGGCCAGCTCAACGACATTCGCGGCCGCCACGTGACGATCGCCGATGCCCGCCGCGCGATCGACATCGCGACCGCCGACCCGGTCGTCGAAGGCGCGGTCGGCGCCGGGACGGGCACGGTGGCGTTCGGCTGGAAGGGCGGGATCGGCTCCGCGTCGCGCCGGTTGCCGGCGTCGCTCGGCGGATGGACGATCGGCGTGCTCGTCCAGGCCAATTACGGTGGCGTCCTGACGATCGCCGGGGTTCCCGTCGGCCTGAAGCTCGGCCGTTTCCCGTATGAGCGCGAGCTGGCCGGGAAGCGTGCCGACGGGTCGGTCGTGATCGTCATCGCGACCGACGCGCCGCTGTCGGACCGCAATCTCCAGCGTCTCGCCGCGCGCGCCTTTGTCGGCATCGCGCGGACCGGCTCGGCCTTTTCGAACGGCTCGGGCGATTATGCCGTCGCCTTCTCGACTCACGCGGACGTCCGCCGGACGCCCGAGCGCCGCCGTGGCGTCGCCACCCTCGCCACGCTCGACAATGACGCGATGAGCCCGCTGTTCCAGGCGGTCGCCGAAGCCAGCGAGGAAAGCGTGCTCAACGCGCTGCTTGCGGCGCACCGCGTCGCCGGAGATCGCGCGACGGTCGAGGCGCTGCCGACGGAGCGGATCCGGCAGATGCTGCAGGCTGCACGACCGGGGCCTGCTCGCCCGCACTGACGATCGCGCACCGAGACGTCGACCTGGTTGCCAATGCTGGCCGCGGCGGCGTCTTGGTACACTGTATTTCGCAGGTCTCGGTGCTCGTGGCGGGGCGGGGCGGGGAGTAGCAGGGTTCGGCAGGACGGCATCCCCGTCATGGTGTTGAAATCCAGCGAAAGGCGAATTTCCATGAAGATCGTAGTCATCGGAGGCACCGGCTTGATCGGCTCCAAGGTCGTCGGCAAACTCACCAAGCTGGGGCATGCGGCGCTGGCGGCCGCGCCGAGCACGGGCGTGGATACGATCACCGGCGAAGGGCTGGCGGCCGCGCTCGCGGGCGCCGACGTCGTCATCGACATGGCGAATTCGCCGTCGTTCGAGGACCAGGCCGCGCTCGATTTCTTCACCACCGCGGGCAAGAACCTGATCGCAGCCGAGACAGCGGCCGGGGTGAAGCTCCACGTCGCGCTGTCGGTCGTCGGCACCGAGTGTCTGCAGGCCAGCGGCTATTTCCGCGCGAAGCTGGCGCAGGAGACTTTGATCAGGAGCGCGCCGATCCCCTACACCTTGCTCCATGCGACGCAATTCATGGAATTCCTGCGCGGCATCGCCCAGGCGGCGACCGTGGGTGATACGGTGCGGCTGTCGCACGCTTTCATCCAGCCGATGGCCGCCGAGGACGTCGCCGATGCGGTGGTCGAGGCCGCGCTCGCGCCCGCGGCGAACGGGACGATCGAAGTCGGCGGGCCCGAGAAATTCCATCTCGACGAACTGATCGCGCGCGTGCTCGCCTTCGACAAGGACCCGCGCACGATCGTGATCGACCCCGACGCCCCGTATTTCGGCGTGACGCTGGAAGAGAATTCGCTGATTCCGGGCGTCGGCGCGAAACTCGGCGCGACCGATTTCGACTGGTGGATCGCGAACGTCGCACCTCCGGCGAAGAAATGATCACGGCGCATGCCAGCCCATTCTCTTCCAACGGGATATCCTACATGAAAAAGCTGTGTCTCGGCGCGGGGCTGGTGCTCGGCGTGGCCGCCATCCTGAACGGCCTTTCCATGCTGTACGCGCCGGGCGACTGGTATTTCGCGGTGCCGGGCGTGACGTCGACCGGCCCGTTCAACCAGCATTTCATTCGCGATATCGGGCTGATCTTCCTGTTCCTCGGCGCGGCGTTCCTGGTCGGGGTCGCCCGCCCCGACTATCGCGTCGTGCTGTGGACCGCGCCGACCGTATGGCTCTGGGGTCATGCGCTGTTCCATTTCTGGGAAGTGGCGGTCGGCATCTGCAGTCCCGCGGCGCTGGCGCGCGACTTTCCCGCGGTGACGCTTCCGGCCCTGCTCGGTACGGTGCTCGCGCTCTGGGCAATCCGGGATCGCGGCACCAGCAATGCCACCGCCATCGCGGCCTGACCGCCAAGACTATTGGGAGACTGACGATGAAACTCTATTACTGCCCCGCCACCTGCAGCCTTGCCGCCCATATCACGCTCGCCGAGGGGGGCGCGGCGTTCGACAGCGAAAGCGTCGATCTGAAGTCCAAGCTGACTCGGTCGGGCGCGGATTTCGATGCGATCGCGCCCAAGGGCTATGTGCCCGCGCTCGTGCTCGACGATGGCGAAGTGGTGAGCGAGAATATCGCTGTGCTCGATTATCTCGCTGGGCTCTATCCGCATCTCGGGCTCGCCGGTCCGCGCGGCCGGACACGGCTGCTCGAAACGCTCGCCTTCATCTCGACCGAGATCCACAAGAGCTACAAGCCGTTCTGGCGCGGCGGCAGCGAGGCCGACAAGGCGGCGGCGAGCGCCTATATCACCAAGCGGCTGACCTATCTCGCGGATCGCGTCGGCGGCACCTATCTCCTCGGCGACCAGCCGACCGTCGCCGATTTCTATCTGTTCGTCATGCTGCTGTGGGCACGCCGCTTCGACGTCGCGATCCCCGCCGCCCTCCTGCCGGTGCGCGAAGCGCTTGCGGCGCGGCCGGCGGTTCAGGCCACGTTGCTGGCGGAGGGCATTCGCTGACGGCGCGGGCGCCCGATATCCAGGGACGCTATTTCGGCCGGAGCCCGATCGCGCTGCGACGGATTGCCGCTACCGGCTGACACGCTGTGCGGACCCGACCTCCTGCACCAGCTGCCGGAGCGCGTCGCACGCCTTTTCGAGGTGCCCCGGGCGCAAATTGGTGACGCCGAGCAGGAAGCCGGGCGTGCGCGCGCTCTCCCAGCTCCAGATCGAGAGCGGAATCGGCGCGATGCCCAGATCGACCGCACGCGCGGCCAGCGCGACATCGTCGGCCCCGTCGGGCAAGCGCATCAGCAGCGCGAGCCCGGCAAAGGCCTCGATCCCGACCCCGGGGCCGAGGCACCCGACCAGCGCGTCGCGCCGTTCGCGATAGAGGCTCTTCATATGGCGCAGGTGGCGCAGGTAATGGCCTTCGGCGAGGAACCCCGCCAGCGCCAATTGCGTCGTGGGGTTGGGCGCCGGATTGAGGAACGCCGCCACCTCGCCGAAGCGTTCGGCCAGCGACAGCGGCGCAACGACGAAGCCGAGCCCGAGCGCCGGACTGAGCGTCTTGCCGAAGCTGCCGACATGGATCACGCGGCCATTCGGATTGGCCCCGGCAAGCGCGGGCGCGGCGCGTCCGGACAGCTGCAATTCGCTCAGATAATCGTCCTCGATGATCCAGCCATCCTCGCGTTCGGCCCAGGCGACCAGCTCGCGGCGTCGCTGCGGCGACAGTGCTACGCCGGTCGGCGCCTGCTGGCCGGGGGTGACGACAGCGATAGCCGCATCGGGGGCGAGTTCGACGCCACGCGCGACCTGGATCCCCTCGGCATCGACCGGCACGTTCGCGACCTTCAGCCCGGCCAGTTCGAGCGCGCGCCGTGCCATCGGAAAGCCCGGATCTTCCATCCATGCCGTCCGTCCCTGCGCCTGCAGCGTCAGGATCGCGAGGCTGAGGCCGTTCTTGTAACCGCTGGTCAGGATGATCTGGTCGGGAAGGCAGCGAATGCCACGCGCGATCGCCAGATAGCTGGCGATCTGCGCGCGCAGATCGGGATGGCCGCGCGGATCGGGCGGGCCGACCGGCGCCATCGCATCGTCGCGAACGGCCCGCGTGCGCATCCGCGACCAGAGCTTGGCGGGAAACGCATCCTGCGCGGGCACGCCCATCTGAAAGGGCAGCGGTTTCAGATAGAAGCCGCGCTCGAGGCCTTGCATCGGACGCGCGATCTCGACGGGCGTGGCTGGCGGAGGGCCGATCGGCAGCTCGGCGACGCGCGTCCCCGCGGCACCGGCGGAGATGACCAAAGCTTCGTCGATCAGCCGCTCATACGCCGTCTTCACGGTGCCGCGCGCGACGCCGAGTTGCGTCGCCATGTCGAGCCAGGACGGAAGCCGCGCCCCTGCCTCGAGCCGGCCCTCGACGATCGCATCGCGCAAATTGGTGGTGATCTGTTCGGCAATCGGAAGCGACCGGGTGCGATCGATCACGATCGCCAGCGCGGAGGCAATCTGCGGCTCGCTCATTCGGATATCCTCGCTTCCGCTTACTGATTGGGCAGGCGCGGTATGCGCCAGGGGCGTAACGGTGTCGATGAAGCGCGCGGTCATCTTTCGGTCGCGTTTCCGCCGCGTGCCGCGCACTACCGCAGACGTGGCCGCGACAGTCCGGTCGGGGAGAGCGGCGATCCCCGCTTTCCGCGTTGACGCAGTGCAGCATAAAACCTACCAGCCCGCGCTCTTCTTACGACGCTAAGCCCGATCAGGCGCAGCCTTGCCAGCGCTGGAGGCGCCGCGTGACCATGACTATGACTTTCGCCGATCTCGCTTTGGCGCCGTCCCTGCTGAAGGCGCTGGCCGAGCAAGGCTATGCCAGCCCGACCCCGATCCAGGCGCAGTCGATCCCGCTGCTGCTGCAGGGCCGCGACATGCTCGGCATGGCGCAGACCGGCACCGGCAAGACCGCCGCCTTCGCGCTGCCGCTGCTGCATCGCCTCGCCGCCGATCCGCGCCCGGCGCCCAAAGGCGGCGCCCGTGTGCTGGTGCTCGCACCGACGCGCGAACTGGTGTCGCAGATCGCCGCCGGTTTCGAGAGCTTCGGCCGCCATCTGCCGCTCAGCGTGACGACGATCTTCGGCGGGGTCAGCCAGTTCCACCAGGTCAAGGCGCTCGAGGCCGGCGTCGACATCCTCGTCGCTGCGCCGGGGCGGCTGCTGGACCTGATCGAACAGGGGCTGTGCGACCTGTCGGCGCTCGAGGCGCTGGTGCTCGACGAGGCCGACCAGATGCTCGACATGGGCTTCGCCAAGCCGATCGAGAAGCTGGTCGCGACGCTGCCGAAGGATCGCCAGACGCTGCTGTTCTCGGCGACGATGCCGAAATCGATCGTCGCGCTGGCCGAGAGCCTGCTGACCGATCCGGCGGGCGTCGAGATCGCACCGCCCTCGACCACCGTCGAGCGGATCGAGCAGTCGGTGATGTTCCTCGACGCGACCGACAAGAAAGCGGCGCTGCTGGAGCTGCTGCGGACGCCGGAGATCGGCCAGGCGGTGGTGTTCACGCTGCAGAAGAACATCGCCAACGAAGTCTGCGCCTTCATCAGCGAAGCGGGCATCACCGCCGAGGCGCTGCACGGCAACAAGTCGCAAGGCCAGCGCGAGCGCGCGCTGGACGCGTTCCGCGCCGGCACCGTGCAGGTGCTGGTGGCGACCGATATCGCCGCGCGCGGCATCGACGTCGACACGGTAACGCATGTCTTCAACCACGATTTGCCGAGCCTGCCGGAAAGCTATGTCCACCGGATCGGGCGCACCGGCCGCGCCGGGCGCAGCGGCTTCGCGATCACGCTGTGCGACGCCGAGCAGCGCGCCTGGCTGCACGATGTGGAGCGCGAGATCGGCCGGTCTTTGACGGTCCAGGACGATCATCCATGGCATTGCGAAGTGGCGCGTCATTCGACCAAGCGCGCGCCGGTGCTGGGCGGCGGGCCCGTCAAGCAGGTCAAGCCGCCGAAGGAGCCGCGCGAGCGCAAGGTCTGGACCGAGGAAGAAAAACGCGCCGCGCGCATGGCGGCACTGGCCGCCTGAGCGCAATTCGGCCGGGCGACGAAGCGACCGGTCGAAGCGGGTGTCGTCCACGCGCGTATTATTACGGTGTTGCCGACCACGCGGTGGTAAGGAAGGTAGGCGCAGACCCCGGGTAGAAAAGATCCGGGAAGGGACACGCCATGTTGCTGGAGCGAATTCGCGGCTATTTCACGCCTCGAGCGACCAGCACGAATCAGCGCGCCGCCGAGCGCCGTCGGGCCGCGCGCAAGGCGGTCTATCTGCGCGCCACCATCTATCCGATCGATGTGTTTTCGGACGCGCGCATTCGGGATGTGTCGGCCACCGGAGCGCGGGGAGAAGCGGACGTCGAACTCGCGATCGGCCAGACGCTGCACCTCACGCTCGATCAGAAATCCTACCATACCGGCAAGGTCAAATGGACGCTCAACCGACAATTCGGCCTCGATCTCGCTGACGCCGCCCGCATTTTCGGCGCAGCTCCGGCCGAGATCGACCATGGCAGCAGCGAAGGGCACCATCCGCGGTCGCCGCGCGTAAAGGTCGACGTTGCCGCGCGCATGGTGGGCGGCAGACCGCCGCGCCCTGCGATCGTCCGCAACGTGTCGCAGTTCGGCATGTTGCTCGACACCGGCCCCGGCATCGCCCCCGGCCAGCATCTCGTGATCCAGGTCGGCAAGGCCCCGCCAATCTATGGTCGGGTCCAGTGGAGCAGCCAAGGGCGCGTCGGAGTCAAGGCGGAGGACGCATTCTCGGCATTCGCGCTGACCTGTCCGACGGACTGAGCCATGGACACGAACCTCCTCGAACACCGTCGCGCGCCGGACGGATGCGGGCTAATGCACGTCGTTTGTCGCCATCATCAGCGCCATCGCCTCGGCGACGCTCTTGACCTTCAACTTGGCCAGCGCATTGCCGCGGTGCATCTCCACCGTGCGCGCGCTCAAGGCGAGGCGCTGGGCGGCGACCTTGTTCGACGCGCCTTCGATCAGGAGACTGACGATTTCCCGCTCGCGCGGCGACAGCAGGCCGATCAGCCGGCGCGCGCGGTCGCGCTCGTGCTGCGCGCCGACGATCCGGTCGAGCACGGCGAAGCCGTGGCCGAGCGCGTGGTTGAGCAGGCCCGGCTCGAACGGCTTTTCAAGAAACTCGATCGCGCCGAGCTTCATCGCGCGCACGGCGATCGGCACGTCGCCATGCGCGCTCATCACGATCACCGGCCAGTCGACGTGGCGCGCCTCGAGCAAGCCGAGCAGTTGCAGGCCGTCGATGCCCGGCATCCGGATATCGAGCAGGATCGGTGCGGGGATCAAAGTCGGCAGCTGGTCGAGGAAATCCGCCGCTTCAGCGAACGGCCATGCCGTAATCGACGCGGCGGCGAGCAGAAAATGCAGCGACTTGCGGACGTCGATATCGTCATCGACGATGTAGACGCGGCGCAACGGTTGCACAGCATCGTCGACTGCGTCTTTCCCTGCCTCCGGTGTCGCTCTCCGCGCCATATCGGTGGTCCTTTGGCGGCGCGCCGGAGCAGCCGCGGTGCCGACTCTACGCGCTTTGCCAGCGACCGCAAAGCGGCGCGTTACAGCGGCGGCCTCCCCCGCGACCCGGCATCTGCGCAACGCGTGCATCGCACCGGCCGGTCCACGTCCCTGCCTGGCGATCCATCATGATGTCCGGCGCAAGCCCCGCACGCGCGCGCCGCGTCGCAGCGCTTCCGGCGAACCGCACGCGATCCCGCCGACGCACGGCGATCGCGCGCTACAAGATATTGGACAGCGCGCCGGAGAGCGATTTCGACAATATGGCGATGCTCGCCGCGCGCATATGCGGCACGCCATCGGCGGCGATCACGTTCATCGACGGCGACCGGCAATGGTTCAAGGCGCGCTGCGGGATCGATCAATCAGAGACTCCGACTGCCGTGTCGTTCTGCGCGCATGCGATCGAGGCGAGCGACATCTTCCTGGTCAAGGACGCCACATGCGATCCGCTCTTCGCCGGCAACCCGCTGGTCGTCGGCGCGCCATACATCCGCTTCTATGCGGGCATGCCGGTGCTCGCCTCCGATGGCACGCCGATCGCCACTTTGTGCGTGTTCGATTCCGTGCCACGTCCCCAGGGACTGACCGAGACGCAGGCGACCACCTTGCGCGTGCTGGCGTGGCAAGTGCAGTCGCTGCTGGAATTGCGGCGGTCGAATATCGAGCGTCGGGCCCAGGCGGCGGAAAAGACGGCGATGTCGAAGGAATTGCGCCGCGCGGCCGATCACGACGTGTTGACCGGCCTGCCGCATCGCGGCGTCTTCCAACGCAGGCTCGCCGCGGCGATCCGCGACGCGGAGAAGCACGACACGCGCGTGGCGGTGATGCTGGTCGATGTCGACCATTTCAAGCAGATCAACGATTCGCTCGGCCATGACGTCGGCGATGCCATGTTGTGCAGCTTCGCCAGGCGGCTGCGCGGGGTGATGCGCAAGACCGACACCGTCGCGCGGCTGGGCGGCGACGAATTCGGCGTCGTCCTGCCCGGCATCCGGCGCACCGCCCAGCTCGCGGCGATCGTGCGATCGCTGAACGCGCGGCTGCACGAACCGGTCGAACATGACGGCCGTTCGATCGAATGCCGCGCCAGCATCGGCGTCGCGATCTATCCGGACCATGCCGCCACGCCCAAGCGGCTCACGAAGTGCGCCGATCTGGCGCTCGCCGATGCCAAGCGGACTCGCGGCTGCGCCGAGACGTTTCGGCCGAGCATGGCCGAAGAGTTCGAGCGCGACAGGCGCATGCTCGCGGTCGCTCGTTCCGGCATCGAAGAGCAGCGCATCGTCGCGCATTACCAGCCGAAGATCGATCTGAAATCGGGCGCGCTGGTCGGTTTCGAGGCGCTGGTGCGCTGCGACCGGACGGGCGATCTGCCGATCCTGCCCGAAATGTTCGCGCTGGCCTTCATCGATCGCGACCTGGCGCTCGCCATTTCGCAGCAAATGCTGGCGCGCGTGCTGGACGACATGCGGCGCTGGGTCGATCGCGGCCTCGTCTTCGGTCACATCGCGATCAACGCCTGCGCTGCCGATTTTCAGGCCGACGACTTTGCCGAACGCTTGCTCTCCGAAATCGAATCGCGCGGCCTGCGCCCGGGCATGGTCGAGCTCGAAATCACCGAGGGTGTGTTTCTCGGGCGTGGCGCGCACCATGTTGCGCGCGCATTGGCCATGCTGAGCGCGCGCGGCATGCGCATTGCGCTCGACGATTTCGGCACCGGTTTTGCGTCACTGACGCATTTGAAACAGTTTCCAGTCGACGTGCTGAAGATCGACCGTTCGTTCGTCGATGGCATCGGCAAGAATTCCGACGACACGGCGATCGTCCGCGCGGTGATCGGGCTCGGCAACAGTTTGGGGGTCGAGACCGTCGCCGAAGGAATCGAGACGCCGGCGCAGGCCGAGTTCGTCCGCCTGCACGGCTGCGACGTCGGCCAGGGATTCCTGTTCAGCGCCGCCCGATCGCCCGACTGCGTGCCAGCGATGATCGCGCGCTTCGGCCGGCGCAAGGTCGCATGACCGAATGACACTTGCGTCCCTGCTCTATGTCAGTCGCAGCACGATCACGCCGGAAAGTGCGCAGGCCGCGGTGGGCGAGATCGTGGCCGCTTCGCTGGTGCGCAATCCACTGCTCGGACTGACCGGTGCCTTGCTCTTCACCGGCACGCATTTTGCGCAAGTGCTCGAGGGCGGCGCCGACTCGATCGATACGCTGATGGACTGCCTCCGCGTCGATCCGCGGCACGCCGCTTTGGTGGTGGTGGATCGTTCGGGAATACCGGCGCGTCGGTTCGCACGCTGGAGCATGGCATATTTCGGCCCGTCGCAATTCGTTTCGCGCCACGTGACTCGCTTGCTGAGCGATCCATCCCCGTCCGAGCAGCGCCGCGGCGCGGAATGGCTGACCGCGCTGATGGCCGAATTCGCGACGACGTGAGAAGGTCTTTCTGCCCGACGGACTAGATTTTCGACGTTTCCGGCAAGAGCTCGGGCGGATCGAGCGGTACGGAGAAGCAGAATTCGGCGCCTTCGGACCCGCTATTCTCGAGCCAAATCCGCCCGCGATGCGCCTCCATGATCGTCCGGCTGATCGCCAGACCGAGCCCCATCCCGCCTTCCTTCGACGTGCCCGACCAGGAAAAGATGCTTTGCGCCGCCTCACGTGGGACGCCCGGCCCGGTATCGCCGACGCATATTACCCACGCATCGTCGCGGTGGCACGCGGCGATCGTGATGCACTGCTGCGCACGGTGCGCGACGGCATCGCAGGCGTTGCGCAGGAGGTTGATCAGCACCTGCTGGATCTGCACGCGGTCCGCCGCCATCATCGCATCGTCGGGAATCCGTTCGATGATGTCGATTCCCGCCGGGGCGGTGGCGCGGATCAGCCGGACGCATTCGCTCACGGCGACCGTGAGGTTGAAGGCGGCGCGGGCGGGTTCGCGGCGTCGCGTGAGGTCTCGCAGGTTTCTGATGATGTCGGCGGCCCGTTGCGACGCCTCCTCGATCCCTTGCAGCGCCGCGATCAGGCGGGCGTCGCCCGATGCCCCGCCTTCGATCAAATACCGCGCGCCGGCAGTATAATTGGCGATCGCGCTCAGCGGCTGGTTGAGTTCGTGCGCTAGGGTCGTCGCCATCGTGCCCATCGCGTTGACGCGCGATACGTGGATCAGATCGGACTGCAGATCCGCCAGGGCCGCGGCGGTATAATGCTGCTCGCTGACGTCATACCCTTCGCAGAACAGGCCGGTAATGACGTTTTTCGCGTCGCGCACCGCCTGGTAGACGAAGTCGCAATAGCGGACACGATAGTCGCCGGTGGCCGGGTCGAAGATGCGCATCGGCGTGCGACGGCCAACATAGGGCTCGCCCGAGCGGTACACCGTATCGAGCAATGCGACGAAGCCCTGCGCGGCGATTTCCGGCAGCGCCTCGGCGACGGTCAGCCCGACCAGCTCTTCGCGACAAACGAATTTCCGGTACGATGCATTGGCGAAGGTGAAGCGATGCTCAGGCCCCGCCGACAGTGCGATGAACCCGGGGGCCTGTTCGTAGATTGCGTGGAATTCGTTGCGCGCGTCGAGCAGGCGCTCGACATGTCCGCCAAGCTCGACGATCGACAAGGTGTTGTGCAACGTCCCGCCGCCCGGCCCGGGCACCGGGCTGAGGAACACGGCGGCGAGGAATTCGCTTTCATCCGCGCGGCGGCATTGCGCCTCGCACGATGCGCTGCGGCCTTCCTCCAGCGCGTCCTGAAACGAGGATATCGTCCCCGTGTCGGTCACGCAGGCCAGGAAATGCCGGAGCGGCGTTCCAATGATGGCGTCGGAGGCGAAGCCGGTGAGCGACAGGAAGGCGCGGTTGGCAAAGACGATCGGATTGTCGGCATCGCGTCCATCGGTGAAGATCGTCGCCAGCAGCGTCGTCTCCGCCGCGACGAGCAATGGCCCCAGCGTCTCGCGCAGCCGGTCGATACGCCGAGCCGCCGCGGGCGTTGGAGGGGGATTGGCGGGCCGCATCGCGCGACTTTGCGCTTCGTGCCGGCCAATTGCTACACGCGATGTCGCTGGTCGCGGCGCGCCCGGAGCGAGCGCGCCGCCGACTCGATCAGACGCTGGCTGCTGCCGGCGCGGCGGCATTTTGCGAAAGCCGCCCGGCCTGCGCGAGCGCGCCGTCGATCGCGATGCGGCGCGCGTCTTCACCCCGGCCCAGCCCTTCGGCGACGACGAATTCCACATCCGCGCCGACGAAGGTGAAGATCGACCGCAGCAGCGTCTCGGCATGCTCGTACGCCGCATAAGGCGAGTCGGCGCCGTAGACGTTGCCGCGCGCGAGCGCGATGATCACGCGCTTGCCGGTGGCGAGGCCGACCGGGCCGGTCTCGCCGTAAGAGAAGGTCTTGCCGCGCACTGCAATGCGATCGACCCACGCCTTGAGCTGGCTCGGAATCGAGAAATTGTAGAATCCGGCGCCGATCACGACGATATCGGCGTCGAGGAATTGCTGCACGTCTTCGCCCGTATCCAGCGCCAGGAAGGTCTCCAGCGTCATGTGCGCGAGCGGCTCGGCGGCGAGATCACGATAGCTGACGTCGAGGCCCGGCTGCGTTTCGCGCAGGCGCTCGACCACCGCCGCGGAAATGGCGCGACTCGCCGAGCCCTCGCCCATGATGCTCGAATCGAGATGCAGTAACTTCACTGAAGGTCTCCAGTCTGGATTTGTGACCAGGACCAGCTATGTGACCAAAGACGCCGCGCCAAGGACGCATATTTTTAGGACCAAGTCACATGGATATGCCTGCCTCCCCCGGCGTGAGCGCGCATTGCCGCAAGATGAGCAGCGTGCTCACCATCGTCGGCGACAAATGGACGGTGATGATCGTGATGGTGCTGATGGAGCGGCCGCGGCGCTTCAACGACATCAAGCGGACGATCGGCGGCATTTCGCAGCAGATGCTGACGCGCACGCTGAAGGCGCTCGGTCGCGACGGCATGGTGCGCCGCACGGTCCATCCGACCGTGCCGCCACGAGTCGAATATGCATTGACCGACCTGGGTTATTCGCTGGCCGAGCCGTTGCGCGCTTTGGGTGTGTGGGCGAGCGCGCATCTCGAACAGATCGAGGGCAATCGTATCCGCTATGATTTGGGCAAGAGCGACGAACTCGGCTAGCGCGCGACCGCGCTGCGAGACGTTCGCGCTTGATCTCCCACTTCGCCCGGGTATGGCGCGGACATGACGCGCCGACGCCACAGCAACGCCTCGCCCCGACCGAGCGCCCGCGCGCTCGCGAGCCTCTACGCGGCCGTGGCCGCTGGACCGGCGTTCGCGCAGGCCGACGATGCCGCGCGGCAGGACGTCGCGATCCATGCCCAGGCGACCTTCGTCGTCCAGGGCGTCGGCGGGTTCGACGATCCGTATTCGGGGCCCAACAGTCTCGCGGCGCATCAAGTCAAGGAAACCGCCGACGTCACGGCGTTCATCGGCGTGCGGCCGTGGCGGGGCGCTGAAATCTGGATCAACCCCGAACTCGACCAGGGGTTCGGCCTGTCCAATACGCTCGGCGTCGCGGGCTTCCCGAGCGCCGAGGCCTATAAGGTCGGCAAGGCGTCGCCCTATCTGCGGCTGCAGCGGCTGTTCCTGCGCCAGACGATCGGGCTTGGCGGGGCGAGCGAAGCGGTCGCGCCGCTGGCCAATCAGCTCGGCGGGCGGCGCGATACGAACCGGCTGGTCGTCACGATCGGCAAGTTCGGCGTGGGCGACGTGTTCGACACCAACAGCTATGCACACGATCCGCGCGTCGATTTCCTCAATTGGTCGGCGGTCGATGCCGGCAGCTTCGATTATGCCGCCGACGCCTGGGGCTATTCCTCGGGTGTCGCGATCGAGGGCTATCGCGGCGCGTGGACCGTGCGTGCCGGCGCGTTCAACCTCTCGACCGTGCCCAATGGCGAGACGCTCGAACGCGGCTTCGGCCAGTCGCAGCTCGATCTCGAACTCGAGCATCGCCACAGCTTTGCCGGCAAAGCGGGCGCGCTGCGCGTCACCGTGTTCCGCAATCGCGGGCGGTTCAGCCGCTTCGACGATGCGATCGCGCAGGCGCTGGCGACCGGCCAGCCGATCGACCCCGCGCTCACGCGGCGCCGCATGACGCGGATCGGCGTCCACCTCAACGCCGAGCAAGCGCTGACCGGCACGCTCGGCCTGTTCGCGCGCGCCGGCTTCGCCGATGGGGCGATCGAACCGTATGATTTCACCGATATCGACCGAACCGTGCAGATCGGCGCGGCGTTGCAAGGCAAGGGCTGGGGGCGCGGCGACGACCGGATCGGGCTTGCTCTGATCGCCAACGGCATTTCGGCCGAACACCAGCGCTATCTCGCGGTAGGCGCCGTCGGCGTGCTGGTCGGCGACGGCACGCTGCCGCATCCCGGCACCGAGCAGATCGCCGAGCTGTATTACGACTGCCATGTGATGCGCGGCGTCGACGTGACGGTCGATGGCCAGCATATCGTCGACCCCGGCTATAATCGCGACCGCGGCCCGGCCAACGTCCTGGCGCTGCGCCTGCACGGCGCGTTCTAGGGCGCCGCCGCGGCGTTCGCGCTTTCCTTACGCAAAACATATGCGATGCCGTTGTTTCCGATCTCGATTGTGCACTGCGACGGCGCCTATTTGGCTAGCCTCACGCTGAACCGTGCTGGCGATCCCCGCTGGCCGCACAGCGCGATCGGGGATGCCAATGACACGCTTAT
This sequence comes from uncultured Sphingomonas sp., assembly GCA_964243205.1. GTDB lineage: Bacteria > Pseudomonadota > Alphaproteobacteria > Sphingomonadales > Sphingomonadaceae > Sphingomonas. The sequence goes on along the minus strand of CAXTEO010000063.1, from coordinate 2,115 downwards.
CGCTCTTCGCGCCGGTCCCGTTGCTCGCCGCGCTCGTGCTTGCCGCGCCCGCCGCCGCGCAGGAGGCCGCGCCGGCTGGCGCCGCGCAGACGACGCCCGATATCGCCGCGCCCGCCGCCGCGCCGGCAATCACCCTTGCAGGCAGCGCGTCGCTCGTTTCCGAATATCGCTTCCGCGGCATCTCGCAGTCGGACGGCAAGATCGCGATCCAGGGCGGGCTCGCCGCGACGCTTGAATCGGGCTTCTATGTCAGCACCTGGGGCTCGAATCTCGGCGGGTTCGGCACATATGGCGGCGCCAATCTCGAACTCGACCTGATCGGCGGCTACAAGCACAGTTTCGGCCATACCGCGGTCGACGGCGGGCTGCTCTATTACGTCTATCCCGGCACCAACGGGCATGATTATGCCGAGCCCTATTTCAGCGTGACCGAGTCGGTCGGCCCGGGCGCGCTCAAGGCCGGCGTCGCCTATGCGCCCAAGCAGCGCGCGATCGGCAACAAGGACAGCGTCTACGTCTATGGCGAGGCGTCCGCGCCGATCGCGCACACGCCGTTCACGCTGCGCGCGCATGTCGGCCACACCGATGGCGACGGCGCGACGCCCGCCGGCCCGACCGGCAGCTATACCGATTATGCGGTCGGCAGCGACGTCACCTACAGGATGCTGACGCTCAACCTGAGCTACGTCGGCAGCGATGTCGGGCGCCGCGCGGCGGACGCTTTCTACACCGGCGGCTCGCTCAGCGGCCACAAGATCACGCGCGGCACGCTCGTCGCGGCGCTCACCGCCTCGTTCTGAAAACTGGAGACGATCATGTCGGACATTGTCTGGTTGCTGCTGCTCGCTGGGCTGGTCGCGCTGACGCTCGCCTATTTCCGCCTGTGCGACAACGCCTGATCCCGGGCCTGAGGATTTTCCCATGACCATCGACCTGTGGCTCGGCGGCCTGACCGCCGCTGGTTTGCTCGCTTATCTCGTCGCGGTGCTCGTTCACCCCGAACGGTTCTGAATCGGATCTGGATGATGACCCTACAAGGTTGGATATTGATTGCCGTCTTCACCGCTTTGCTGGTGGCGATGACCAGGCCCGTCGGCATGGGGCTGTTCGCGGTGATGGAGGGGCGGCGTGGCTGGCTCCATCCGGTGCTCGGGCCGGTCGAGCGCGGCTTCTACGCCCTCTCGGGAATCGACCCCAAGCAGGAGCAGAGCTGGCGCCGTTTCGGCGTGCATATGCTGTTGTTCAACACGGCCGGGCTGTTGCTCACCTATGCGGTGCTGCGGTTGCAGAACGTCCTGCCGCTCAATCCGCTCGGTCTGCCGGCCGTGCCCGATCACCTCGCGTGGAACACCGCGATCAGCTTTGCCACCAATACCAACTGGCAAAGCTATAGCGGCGAGGCGACGATGTCGCAGTTCAGCCAGATGCTCGGCCTGACGCTGCACAATTTCACCTCGGCGGCGACCGGCATCGCGCTCGCCTTCGCCTTCATCCGTGGCTTTGCGCGCAAGGAAGCGAACGGGCTCGGCAATTTCTGGGCCGATATCGTGCGCATCACGCTCTATCTGCTGCTGCCGCTATGCATCGTCTACGCGGTGGTGCTGATCGCAGCCGGCGTGCCGCAGACGTTCGACGGTTCGGTCGTCGCGACCACGCTGGAAGGCGCCAAGCAGACGATCGTGCTCGGGCCGGTGGCGAGCCAGGAAGCGATCAAGATGGTCGGCACAAACGGGGGCGGCATCTTCAATGCCAATTCGGCGCATCCGTTCGAAAACCCCAACGCCTTCATCAACCTGCTGCAGATGCTGTCGATCTTCGCGTTCGGCGCCGGCCTCACCTGGTGTTTCGGCAAGGCGGTCGGCAATACCAGGCAGGGCTGGGCGATCTTCGGCGCAATGCTGATCCTGTTCCTCGCCGGCATCGCGGTCACCTATGCGGCGGAAGGCGCGGGCAACCCGATCCATCATGCGATGGGCATTGCCGGCGGCAATATGGAGGGCAAGGAAGTCCGCTTCGGCGTGGCCGCCTCCAGCCTGTTCGCGGTAGTCACCACCGACGCATCGTGCGGCGCGGTCAATGCGATGCATGACAGCTTCACCGCGCTCGGCGGGATGA
>CAXTEO010000062.1:0-24935 GCA_964243205.1 uncultured Sphingomonas sp. | reverse complement strand
GGAGAGCCAACCGGTGACGAACCTGCACGTGCGCGGGAGCATCGACGGCGACGCATCCAACATCAACGCGCACGTCGCCTTTATCGAGAACAGCGCAGGTGGCGGTGCCGATGTGCTCGCGCTCAAGGTCAATGTCGCCAACCCCGATTCGGGGAACAACTTCATCACCTTTTTCGGGTCGGGCGGCGCGGTCGGCCGGATCGAGGGGAATGGCGGCAACAATGTAACCATGGTCTCCGGCGGCGCCGACTTCGCCGAATGCCTGCGTCGCGACGATGTCGCGCCGATCGGCCCCGGCCGTATCGTCGGCGTTCGTGCCGGCCGGGTCTCGCTGTCGACCGATGGCGCCGAAAGCATCCTGGTCACCACCGATCGCGCCATCGTCCTGGGCAACGCGCCGCCGGATGGCGAGCAGGATTGGGAGCGAGTCGCGATGATCGGCCAGGTCCCGGTCGCGGTGGAAGGGCGCGTCGCCTCGGGCGATTTCATCATCGCATCGGGCCGTGGCGACGGCGTCGGCCTGGCGCGCGCGGAGACGGCGCTGCGGGGCGACGAACGCGTGGTCGGGCGAGCCTGGCAAACGTCGGACGATGCCGGGATCAAGCGCGTGCTGACCGCTGTCGGCATCGACGGCACGCGCCGCGCCGATGCGTTCGCGCTGGCGATCGCCGCGCAGCAGACCGCGATTGCCCGGCTCGAAGCCCGCGTCGCTGCCCTGACGGGCGGTTGACGATGTCCAGCCGCCTCGCCATCCATCGCTTCGCGGTGACCGGCGTCGCCGCCGGCGAGCATGCCGATCGCGGCCGGCTGTCGACCGCGCTCGCTACGATCGGCACCGACCGACTGGGCGCCGCGGTCGAGAATGCCCTGGGCGATTTCGGGAACGACGATCCCCGGGTCATCGTGCTGCGGCGGCTGGAGCTGCGCCACGACCAGGCCCGGATCGACGATCGCGACGCATTGATCGCGACGATCGCCGAAGGCGTTGCCGCGGCGATCGTCCGGCTCGCGCACGAGCCCGCCGCAGGCGAGCTGATCGTCTTTCCCAGCGCCGCGCATCAGCTGGGCGCCTTTCTCGCGGCTTTGGTGCGGGGCGAGGCCTGGCGGGGCTGGTGGTTTCGCGATTTCGACGGCGTTCGGATGCTGTCCGTCTCCGCGGCGATCCGGACGGTATTCGGACGCGACCGCGTTCAGGGCTTTGCCGCCTTGCGCAGCCTGGCGCCTGCCACGCTCGGCGACGTGCTCGGCGGCTTGAACGAGGCGGACGCCGCCGCGATGGCGGCTGGCCTGGAAGCCGATGCGACGGTCGGTGGCGAAGCGGCGGCCTGGGCCGACCTGTTCGCTGCGCCGGCGCCGCCAGCGACACTTCAGCCCGCCGCGGCGCGCCTGTGGCTGCTGGCATTCACGACGCCCGGCGGTTCGGGCCGCGCGGCGCGCGGCGCGTTCGCGGCGCTTCGCGTGCGGGAAAAGCTGGCGACGATCGCCCCCGAGACCCTGACCGAGCTCTGCGAACGCGGCGCGGTCACGGAGCTGGCCTCGTTGCTGCCCGATCTGGACCAGCGCGACATCGCCCATCTCTTGGCGCTGCCGCCGGAAACCGTCGCCGCCGCGGCGCGCGATCCCCGCCGGCCCGACGACGACAGTGCCGGTGGCCATACCCCCTTTGGCGGCATCCTGTTGCTGTGGCCGCACTTGCCGGAGACCCCCGAGCCCTTGCCGCCCGGCATCGCGTTGCTCGCGCTTGCGGCCGTGCTGGGCCCGCGCCGAGCCGAATTCGCGATCGGCGACCCGGTGTTGCGCGCGGCGTTCGGCATCCCGTCCCACACGCGCCGCGCGGACCTGGGCGCCGATCGCTGGCCGCGATCGGGTTGGCGGCGGCGGCGAATGCGGGGCGGCTCGACCGCCAGGCTTCCGGAGGATCTGCACGATCCGGCGATCGTGGCGCTCGGGGTTGCCGCCGCCGCGACCTTCGCGCGACGCCTGCCCGGCTTCACGCGATCGAGCTTGCCGTTCCTCGTCGCCAATCTGCTCGACATCAACGCGAACGTCACGATCGGCGAGGGCATGATCCGGGCCCGAATCCACCGCCCCCCGCTCGACGTCCTGCTCGGCATGAGCGGACTGGCCGATCGGACCGACCTGCTGCCCGACGGGCGCCGGCTCGTGCTGGCGCGCGCCTCGTGACGCCGGAACAGGGCCTGCGCGGGCTGCTGCCGCGACTCAATGCCGCGATCGAGCGCGAGGTGATGCGGCTGCGCGCGCGCTATCAGCTGTCGCTCGACGAGTTTCGCGGGCTCTACGTCACCGACGAGCAGATCGACGCCTTGCTGCGGAGTGCCGGCTTTTGCCCGAGCAGCCAGCTGCTGCCGCCCATCGCGCCCCCGCCCGCATGGGCGCTGCTCTGCGCCGCGTTCGGGCTGGACACGATCGAGCAGGATCTGCTCGCGCTGGCGCTCGCACCCGAAATCGATACCCGTTTTCCGACCTTCTTCGCCTATCTGAACGACGATGCGGCGCGCCGGATACCGACGATCGACCTCGCAATGCGGCTGTTCGGCGATTCCTGGGAGGCGCGCGGAGCGTGCCGGGCGCGGCTGGCGGCCAATGCACCGCTGGTCCGGCGCGGGCTGCTTCGGCTCGAACCCGATCCACCGAGCCTGTCGGGCCAGGGTTTCTCGATCGCCCCCCTGGCGGCGCGCCACCTGCTCGGGTTCGATGCCATCGATGGCGCGCATCTCGCGATCGTACCGACGCGGCCCGCCGTCGACCTGGCGCTCGCCGGGCGCTTTGCCACGATGATGAAGATGGCGGAGCGGCCGACCGTCATCCTCGCCGGCAGACGCGGCGCGGGACGCACGCGGCTCGCCGACGCGATCGCGGCATCGCTCGGCCATGCGTTGGCGGCGTTCGACTTCGCAGGCCCGGGCAATTTTTCCGACGCCCTGCTCGCTGCCGAGTTGACGGGAACCGCCCTGATCGTGTCCGGCGACCTGCCGTCGCCCGACATCGCGGATCATTTAGCTCGGTCTGCGCTACCGGTGTTCGTACGGGCGGACGACCCCGCGGCGTGGGAGCGCGCGCTTGCCGGTTTGCCGGTGGTGACTCACCAGTGCGCGATGCCGCCGTTCGATCGCCGCCGTGACGCGTGGCGCGAAGCGCTGCGCGCCGAAGGCGTTCGTGCCACCCCCGCCGCGGTCGCCGCGGCGGCCGGGCGCTTCCGCATCGCCGGCACGGCAATCCGGCACGCCGCGCGCGACGTCCGGCTCGCCAGGCATATCGATTGGGAAGAACGGGCCAACATCTCGCTGGACGCCCTGGTATCCGCCGCGCGTCGTCAGTCTTCGCTCGACCTCGGCGAGCTGGCCACGCGTGTGCGGGCGCGGCCGAACTGGGGCGATCTGGTCCTCACGGATGGCGTACGCCGCCAATTGCTCGATCTCGCAAACGCCGCCGCGCAACGCGACCGCGTGTTCAACGAGTGGGGCATGGCCCGTGCCGGAGGCAGCGGCGGCCAGGGCGTCGCGGCGTTGTTCGCCGGGGCATCGGGTACCGGCAAGACGATGAGCGCGGCGGCGATCGCCGCCGCCACCGGACTGGACTTGTGGCGCATCGACCTTTCCGCCGTGGTTTCCAAATATATCGGCGAGACCGAGAAGAATTTGGAGAAGATCTTCACCGCAGCCCGCGCCGGGGACGCGATCTTGCTGTTCGACGAAGCCGACGCCTTGTTCGGCCGTCGCAGCGAAGTCAGCGACGCCCATGATCGCTATGCCAATATCGAAGTCGCCTATCTCCTCCAGCGTCTGGAGGATTTCGACGGAATCGCGATATTGTCGTCGAATTTCGCGAAAAACGTCGATCAGGCTTTCATCCGACGGCTGCACTACATCATCGAGTTTCCGCTCCCCGACGCCAGCTTGCGCGAGCAATTGTGGCGCAAGACGTTCGCACCGGGCCTGCCACTCGGAAACGATATCGATTTCGCGTTCATCGCGCGGCAATTCACCTTTTCCGGCGGCGATATCAGGGCTGCGGCGCTCGACGCGGCGTTCCTGGCCGCCGGCGACGGCGATAGCGCCAGCCTGCGCATGACGCACATCGTTCGCGCGGTTTCGCGACAGATGCTCAAGCAAGGCCGCCTCCCGACGCGCGGCGACTTCGGCATATGGCAGGAGGCCGCCGCCATGTCCGGCGCCGACACGGGATGAGCGCGCCAGGCGCCCGCGCGAAAGCCCCGCGCGCGCCGATGCCGGCGCCCGAATCCGCGATGGCGCGAGACGCCACGCCGCTCCCGGCCGAGAAGCGGCGCCGCGCCGAACACGGCCTGGGCGTGCCGATGTCTGAAGTGCGCCTGCATCGCGGCCCGGCCGCCGCCGCGCTCGCGCGATCCCATCGCGCCCGGGCGGTGACGATCGGGGCGGCGATCCATCTCGGCACCGACGCCGATCACCGCGCGCTCGACCACGAACTGGTCCATGCCGCGCAGAACCGGCTGTTCGGTGCGGCGGCGGGCGGCGTCAGCAATCCGTCGGACGCGGCCGAGCAGGAGGCGGAACGATCGGGCGCCGCTTTGTCGGCGGGACGATCCCCCGGCCCGCCGCGCGCGCGCGCCGCCGCGCAGGTCCAGCGCCAGGAAACGGGCGCTGGGCAAAGCGTTCTGCCGGCAGCAGGCGATCAGGGGCCGGTCGCGGCGGGGCCACCGAGCTTCTCGGCCGATGCGGTCGAGACGGCGACCATGTCGAACGAGTTCCTCAACGGCGAAGCGCTTCGGGTCGACGACTGGCTTCGCGGTCACGGTTACAATCTCGACCCAGACAAGCCCGAATATCTTCGTCTCGCCCGTCGCCTGCGCGCCGAGCGCGAGCGACGGGTCGGCGCCGGCCACTTCTGGATGGCGCAAGCCGGCCGTTCGCTGCCCACCGTCCTGTACCGGCTTCACCTCGGCGGAGACCGCGTCAACGTCATGGTCGCCGATCTCGCCGCCGCGTTCGGCGTGCCGGACACCTCGCTGAACGAACCGATCATGACGCCCGCGCAATTCAGCCAGTATCTGGCGGCGCACGGCGTCGAGACGGTCGGCGCCGATGCCGCAGCGGCACGACCGTATCTGTCCGGCGCCGGCACAGGGAGCGGCGGCATCCCGTCGACCACCGGCGGCCGCGGATCGAGCCCGCCAGCCCATGGACCGTTGCTGACGACGCCATTGCCCGACGCCCGGCCCTTCCCCTACGGAACCGCTGCCGAGGGGCCGATCACTGCAGTCTTCTACCCCCGCGCCGTCACCCTCCCCCGCGCCTATCCGGCGTACGACGCGGTGCGCGACGGGGCACACAGTTTCGACCTCGGGTTCGAACGGATCGGCGGCCAACGCGCCGGCGTCGTCAACCAGACGATCGTGGGCGGCGAATGGATCAGCATCAAGACCGTGATGGACGATCACAACGCCACCCCAGACCATATCGACTCCGTCGTCACGAATGCGCTGGAAAACATGGTCAACAAGCGTGGCGGGCGGCGCGATCCAGTCGAAGTCGAGCCGGGATTCTTCTGGCGGATGAACGAAGCCAACCCCGATTCCGCAGTGATCCACATCCTGGTGCAGGAATCGGCGGCGAGCCGCGTGCCGCAACTGCAACTCGCCGCCAATGGCGCGATCCTCAATTCGGGCATGGCGGCCGACCTCCCGCCGCAAGTTTCCGCGCGGGTGACCGCCTGGCAGGGTCGGCCGCCAGGATCGCCCGAAGCGACCCCGGGAGCCGCCCGCCCGGCCCTTACGCCGGCCGGGGAAATGGGAGTCAGCGGCCTTGCCGGTGGCGTCATCGCCGTCACGATATCGGGTACGACGATGCTGTTCGATGCCGCCGACCATCCCGACTGGGCGAACGAGCTGGCGGCGCAAGGCGGCCGCGGGACGATCGCCAGCCTCAGCCAGACGGCGATCGAGCAGGGCGTGATCCGCAGCGGTGCCGCAATCGCGCCCGGTGCCGCCAATGCCGCGGTTCGCGCGTTCGGGCGGCGTTTCGGCGCATTCTTCGTCTCGGCCGCGATGGAATCCTACGACATCGAAACCAACGAAGCTTTCTACCACAGCGACGCCGAACGCATCGTCCGGCCGGTGCGCGCGGGCGCCATCGGGCTCGCATCGACCGAGGCCGGTTTCTACATCGGCGCCGCGTCGGTTGCGCCCGCGACGGCCGGGGCATTGTTCATTCTCACGTCCGCGGGGTACGGCGCCGCGGCAGGGTCGGCCGCACCCGTCATCGGCACGGCGATCGGCTTCATCGTGGGCCTTGGCGTCGGCATCGTCGCCTATTCGCTGCTGGACGCGGGCGTCCCCGGCGGACGCGAGTCGTGGGACCATCAATCGCCCGAGCCCAGCGCGCGAACGTCAGGCCTGCACGAGCGCATCCGCTCGATGGCCGAGACGACCCGCGCCGAACAGGATCTCTACCGCAACGGCAGTGCGCTGGCCGGGGGGATTAACGACGGCGCGATGCTGCCGGGCTTCGGGCTGCGCGCCGACGAGCAGGAGATGTGCCTGCCATGAGCGGCGCAAAGGCCAGGAGCCCGGGCAATCTCGCGGGCGGTCAGTCGGTACCCGCGCCGCTTCGCGCACGTGCGGAGCGATCGTTGGGCGTGCCGCTTTCCGCGGTTCGCGTGCACCGCGAGAACCGGGAGGCCCATGCCATGGGCGCGGCGGGCGTGAGTCGCGGCCAGCAGATCCTGCTCGCGCCCGGTGCCGACGAAGCGACGCTCGCGCACGAACTGGTCCACGTCGCGCAGGGCGCACGGCACGGCACGCTGGCCGGAGCGCCACCGACCGACACGCCCGGCTCCGGGGCGGAAAGCGAGGCGGACCGCCTGGCCTCCGCCGTCCTGCGCGGCGAACCAGCACCGGTCTCCCGGCCGCGCGACGCACGGACACACCGCGAGCCGGCGAAGGGCAAGAAGACCGATCCGGAAATGGTGATCGTCCCGGTCGGGGCCAATCAAGGGTCGCTCGCGGCCTATCCGATGCTTCGCAATGCGCTCGATCCTGCCGAGTGGAACGCGCTGTCGGCGGCTGCTCGCCGACGCGGTGAGAGCATCGCCGGCGAAAAGCCGGACAAGGCGAAGGACGAAGCGGTCAGGAACGAGGTCACCGTACCGCTCCATCGCCTGCTCCGGCCCACCATTCCCCTGGCCAGCCAGAAGACCGGCAGCGATGCGCTGAAGCGCGATCTCTATCAGCTGGGCGTCGCCGGCGCCGGCCCGGGCTCGCTTGGGATGCGGATCCAGCGGGAGATCATCGCGCTCTGGGTCGAGGGCGATATCGGCCTGCTGCTCGAGCCGGTGACGATCGCGCTGATCGATCCCGAGGCCAAGGGCAAAGGCAGCGCCAGCCTCGTCTTCACCCTGCGCGGCAATCCCGTGCCCAGCGCCGATGGCAGTCTGGCGATGGCGGCGGTGGACAAGGCGCTGAACGGCTATCTGTCGGGCATCGTCACGATGATCCAGTCCGAAGTCGAGGGCGCCGAGGCTGCGATCAACGCCGCAGTCGGCGCGAAGGCGGTATTGGACACCGCGAAGGCATTCGCCGCCAAGGGCGACGACGATCTGGCCGGCAAGACACTCGATGAAATCGACGCCGCGCTGCGCCTCCGCGCCGCCGACGCCGCCAAGATCAGCGAAGCGCCCTATGCCGGACTGATCGGGGCGCTTGCCGGCGAGTTGCGCGGCTATGCCGACGGCGCCTTTGCCCAGCGACGGGCAGCGCACACCAAATGGGTCGCCGATAACGAACCCAGGAACACGGTCGTCGGCACGACCGCCGACATGCTCGAGGAATCGTGGAAGAAGGATAAGACATCCTTCGAAACGATGATGCTGCTCGACGCCGCCTCGCACAGCTTCGGCGCCGATGTCGGGCTGAAAGGCGGTGCCGATCTCAAGCGCCACGAGCTGACCAAGGCCTTTCGCGAAGGCACGATCACGTACAAGCAGTTCGACGAAGCCGCGACCGCGGTCGAGCATCGGGGGTGGATCGTCGGCGGCATCAATGCCGCGCTGATGATCGCGACGCTGGGCCTCGGCGGGATCGGCGAGATCGGCTTCGGTGCCTCGGTCGCGCTCGGCGGCGGGGTCGGTATCGTCAGCGCGGTCACGCCGATGATCGCGAGCAATCTCTACACCACGTCGACCAACCTGTCGGATCCGCAGATGCAGGCGTGGTGGAAGGGGTCTGCCTATTCGACCAGCGACATCGTCAAGGCCGGGCTGATCGGCGGCGGGATCGGCGCCGGCTTTCCGATCGCCGGCAAGGCGCTGTCGCTGATCGGCGGGCGCGGCGCAGCGCCGGTCGCGGCCGGACTTGCCGCCGAATCCGAGCTGACCTCGCTCAAGGGCGTGGCATCGCGCAGCTTGCCGGGCGGGGGCAGCGAGCTGACCATCGCCAGCGAGGGAATCACGATCCAGCGCGCGGACGGCATGGTCCGCGTCTATGGCCCGGCCGGCAACGCCAAGCGGGTCCTGCTGTCGAGCTTCCGCGCCGATGAGCTGAGCGATGTCGCAGCGGCGACCGGAGGGGCGACCGCGCCGGGTTCGACCAATCTGTTCGGCAACACGACCGGCGGAACCGGCTCGACGCCCTTCCGCTTCGGCACCGGCGCGAGCACCCCATGGGTCACCGACCCTATCGGCGGTGTGAGCGGCGGTCCCAGGGGAATGATCGTCATCCCGTCGGGCGGCGGTTCGCGCATGATACCCGGCGCAAGCGGCGGGATGGCGATGGCGGGCCCGGGCGAGGCCATGCCGATGATCATGCCATCGGCCGACATGCCCGTGCCGTTCCTGGACCTGCCGGGCGTCGCACGGCCGCCCGCGGTGCTGCCGGGCGCGGAGCCGTTCGCGCCGTTCGTCGATCTGCCGGGACAGGCGACGAGCGGCCCGGCCTATCTGCCCGGGCTCGATCCGACCGGCGGCGGCGGGGCCTATTTTCCGGGGATGCCCGGCGCGCCGATGCTGGCCTCGGGCGTCCAATATATCGGCCCGATCACGCCGAACACCTTTCGCAATCCGCTCGGCATGATCCGCGGTGGACGGCCGGTCAATATGATGCAGCTGCCGCAGACGGCGCTCGGCGGGCAATGGATCCTCGATGGCAGCGGGCTCTGGCGATATGTCGCCTATCCCGGTTCACCGGCCGATGCGCCCGGTGGCATCACCAATTACGGCGCCGGTGACGCGCAGGACCTGATCCTCAGGATCCCGGGGCTGCAAGGCGCCCTGGTGCAGCCCAACGACCTCAATTTCGCCGGCGGGCGGGGCTATCCGATGACCACCGCCGCGATGCGCTATGGCAGCATCGTGCTGGCGCGAAGCCATCTCGGCCCGCACGCCGACACCAAGATCGTGCTGCCGGGCGGAATGTCGTCGACAAGAGACCCCGAAAATTATGTCGGCCATCCGCGCAAATATAACGAACGGATCCGCCGCACGCTCGAAGCGCGCCTGCGCAAAGACGGCTTTTTCTGGTCGGCGTATGACGAGCTCGGCGACACGGCGCGGGTGACCCAGGGCGGTTTCACCGTGCCGGTGGCGGAGACGATCACGCAATACGGTGCGGACGGGCAGCCGATGCGCGCCTGGCGCTTTCCGTTCGACAACCTCTCGGCCTATGAAAATCTCCCGGGCAATATCGACGATATCCTGGCGAATTACGAAATCGCGCCTAGAAGGGGCTCGGCTGGTCGCTAGCGGCCCTGATCGCCAGACGGAAGCCGCTCGGATCGATGCCGTGGCGCTGGATCATCCGCCCGAGATGACGCCGCTCGGTGCACGCCATCCGCGATGCGGCGGTAATGTTGCCGCCCGTACGCGCGAGCAGCATCGTGAGATACGCCCGTTCGAACGCGAAATTGCAGCGCTCGCGCGCCTCGCGCAGCGATCCGCGCAGCGGTTCGGCGGCCGCGGTCGGCTCCGGCCTGGGCGTGCGTTCGATCCCGGGACAGCGACGGATACATCCATCTTCCGCCAGCAGGACGGCGCGCTGCATCACGTTTTCGAGTTCGCGGATGTTGCCCGGCCAGTCATGGTCGAGCAGGCGGCGTTTGACCGCTTCGTCGAAACGCGGCCGCGGCAGGCGCAGGCGCGCCGCCGCCCGGTCGGCACAGAAATTCGCGAGCGGCAGGATGTCCTCGCTGCGCTCGCGCAGCGGCGGCAGCTCGACTCTCGCAACATCCAGCCGGAATAGCAGGTCGCGGCGGAACCGCCCCTCAGCCACCAGCCGCTCGAGCGGGGCGTTGGTCGCCGCGACGATCCGGACATCGGCTTGCCGCTCCTCGTCGCAGCCGAGCGGCCGGTAGCGCTGGTCCTGCAAGAACCGGAGCAAGGCGACTTGCGCATGCGGATCGAGACTGTCCACCTCGTCCAGCAGCAGGGTGCCCCCCTCCGCCTGGGCGATCAGCCCGCCACGGGCCTCGCGCGCATCGGTGAACGCCCCCTTGCGATGGCCGAACAGCTCGTTTTCGAGCAACCGCTCCGGAAGGGCCCCGCAATTGACCGGGACGAAGGGGGCGATCGAGCGGGCACTGGCGTAATGCGCTGCGCGTGCTGCCAGCTCCTTGCCCGTACCGGTCTCGCCCGTAATGACCAGCGGGACGTCGGCGGCCGCATAGCGGCGCAGATCCTCGAGCGCGGCGAGGAAGGTCGGCGCGCTGCCGATAATGCCGCTCTTGCGTTTGATATCCGCGAGATCGCTGATGGAAGCGGCCATGCCCATCCCCCCTTGCCGGCGAGGCTAGAACCGGCTTGCGCAGCCGGTCTTGCATGGAATCGACGGTTCGTTCGGCCTGCGGCCAAAAACGGGCGGTTCGTCGCAACGCGTTGCTGCCGATCGACTTTACGCGAGATTCACCGGCCGCCTGGCGGCGCCGATGGGTGCCTGCCTGGCAGGGCTTGGCAAACTGCGGTTCGGCGGCCATCCTGAGCGGCAAGGCGCTGGGAGAATGGCGATGCTGCGTAAGGTGCGGATGGCGTTGGTGGCCGTTGCGGTCGCGCTCCTGGCATCGATGCCGGCAGCGGCGCAGGACAATCGTGCGGGGCGGATCGTCAGCGCGACGCCGATGGCGGGCGCACCGGCCGGCGCCTCGGCCTACCGTATCCGCTACCGTTCCGCCGATACCTTCGGCAAGCCCATCATCGTCTCCGGCGCGGTGATCGTGCCCGGCGGTGGGTCGCCCGCCAGCGGTCGCGACGTGGTGGTATGGGCGCATGGCGCGTCGGGCATTGCGGAGACGTGCGGCCTGTCCGACAAGCCCGGCCTCTACGACCTGATCGCCGGCCTGCGCCCGTTGCTGGCGGCCGGCTATGTCGTCGTGGCGCCGGACTATCAGGGGCTGGGAAATCCGGGGCCGCACCCCATGCTGGTGGGCACCGCCGCTGCGCATTCGGTGATCGATGCGGTCCGTGCCGTCCGTGACATGCGCGCGGTCCGGGCGACCGCGCGCTATGCGATATTCGGCGAATCGCTCGGCGCGTTCTCGGCATTATGGTCCGGGATAGAATCGGCGCGCTATGCGCCCGAGCTGACACTGGTCGGAGTCGCCGCTGCCGCCCCGCCGACGGATCTCAAGGCAAACCTCACCGGTGGTTCCAACGTCGCGGTGCGCGCCTTCCTTACGGCCTATACCGCCAGCAGCTGGGAACAGGTCTACGGCCTTCCGCTGACGACGGTGGTCAGGCCGCACACGGCGGTGCTGATCCGCAACCTCGCCAGGAACTGTGTGAGCCTGGACGGCTTCAAGCTGCGGACCAAGCTTGGCATGCTGCGGCTCGCGATCCAGTTGAAGAACGTCGATCTCGCCGCATCGCCGCGCTGGGCCGCGCTGATGGAGCAGAATTCGGTCAATCCGTCCGCCGTGGCGCTGCCGGTGTTCGTGCAGCAGGGTGGCAAGGATGTCATCGTCGCGCCAGCGGTGACCGAAGCCTTCGTGGCCCGCTTGTGCCGTCGCAACCGCAATGTCCGCTACATCGTCACGCCTGCGGGCGATCATGTAAGTGCCGGCAAGACCGCCGCGCCCGACGCCGTGGCGTGGATCCGCGACCGGTTCGCCGGTCGGCCGCCGCCCAGCGACTGTAGGAAGCTGTGACCCGGTCCAGACCAGCAACGCGACCCTGCAACGGCATGACCGCGTCCCGAGATCGGCTGCTCGTCGACCGAGATGGCGACAGCCGGAATTCGTGCGGGTCAAACTTCAGGAGAGAATGATGCGCTTCGTGCTCGTTATTGCCGCATCCCTGGCGCTATCATTTCCGGCCGAGGCCCGGCCGGCGGCGCCAGAGGTACCGTCGCTGTCGCTCGACCATGTCGGCATACAGGCGGCCGACCTCGACCGCAGCGTCGCTTTTTATACGCAGGTGCTCGGCCTGCGGGAGGTGCCAGCGCCCTTCCCGCCTGCCGCTGCGCGCTGGCTTGCGCTCGGCGGCGGCCGCATGCTGCATATCGTTGCGCACGGCACGCGCGGCGCTCCGCACAACCCTTGGGACCATTTCGCGTTGGCCTGCGCGGACCTCAACATGATGACCAAGCGACTCGACGCGCTCAACGTCGCCTGGACCGACATGGACGGCAAACGCGGCATCCAGACCCGACCCGATCACGTGCGGCAAATCTTCGTGCGTGATCCGGATGGCTACGACATCGAGATCAATGACGCGAAGTGACCGAGGGAGGGTGCGGAGGCCGGGCGGGCCGTTCCGCCCGACCCTCGTCGCCGCCGCCACCGCACTCCTGCTGGTCGCCTGTTCGTCGAGCGACGACAAGGAGGCGCGGCGCCGCTCGGCGGGGCCTGCACCCTCGGCCGCCGCGCTGTTGCGCGTGGCCAGCGCGTCCGCCGGCGAAAGGGTCTTCTATCAATGCTTCGCCTGCCATTCGATCAGACGCGACGCTGCGGATCGAAGCGGGCCGAACCTGTTCGGCGTGATGGGCGCCGAAATCGGCCAACGCAGGCCGCGCTTTGCCTATACGTCGGCTCTGGCCTCGTTCGGCGGACGCTGGACGGCGGAACGGATGGATGCCTGGCTCGCCAACCCGAAGCGCGTCGTGCCCGGCACGGCGATGGGGTTCCCCGGGCTGGCCGATCCGCTCGATCGCGCCGACGTGATCGCCTATCTGCAAAAGCAACACTGAACTGCGGCGACGGCGGTGGCCCTGCAATTCAATGCTGATCTGGATCGGCTTTGCCGCGCCCCGAGGACGACCCAGCCCCGTACATTCGCTGGTGGTTTTTTCGGTTCTCCCACTTCGGACATCTGTCGATCGTCGATTATGGGTGGTTATCTGCCGTTAAACCTTCTCCAGCGGGAGAAGGGATACCGTAGCTTGGCAGCGTGCTGCCTAGCGGAGGTTGGATGGGGGGACGCCCTCAGTTAGAGAGGGTGATCCCCTCTCCCAATTCCGACTTGGGCCCGCTGAAGAAGCGGACGCAAGTCTGCGCACCCCTCTCCCGACGGGAGAGGGGCCATGCCGCTATTGGTGGTTTTTGCGACTGTCAGCTTTCGTGTAAGATCGCCTGAAAGCACGCGTCCGTTCTAGATCGGAGAAGGTCATGAAGCCGCAGAGTACATCATTGATCGCAGCGCTTATGGCACTTGGCGCGGGTGGTTTTTCTGCTCAGGCAAAAGTATCCGAAGGTATGTCACTTAACTCGACCGAAATACGAAAAGCCCTAGTAGGTAAAAGTATAAGATATCGCCTATCCAATGGTTCAGACATGGGAATGTACGAAGAGTTTCACTCCAATGGTGTATGGAGTGGGGCGCGATCCGGACGTGGTCCATGGCAATTTTCCGGACGGTGGTTGATCACCGACAACGAGATATGTGTCACCGCCAAGGCAGGTACTTCCTACGAAAGCTCGTATCCAGGACAGCACTGTCGAAAAATATGGCGGGATCGAAAAACTGGCGCTCTGCGAACAGGTTACCCGTATTCGTCAAGCAAACTTGACCTGCAAACCCTTAAGGTTGCTGATCTTGCCATAACTGATTGAGGCTTATGGACGTCTGCTTTTAGGATCGCGATGCGGTCGGCAGAGCGACCAGCTTTGGTCGATTTTTGCCGGGCAGCTTTGCGCCTGGGGCGGGTTCGCGGCACGCAGCGGCCCAACAGCCTCCTTGTTCCTTTTCGTGCCTTTGTGTCTTTGTGCGAGCCACCCTTCTTCTTCCTTCTGCCGGCCGGAAAGGAAGGAGACCGATTCTCACACAAGGGCACGAAGCCGCGAAGAGAGATCGGCGATTGATGGATAGCGGCCCCAGCTGTCTGCTATCGAGGCGCGGTTGACGCGACCCGGATGACAGCAGTGGGTCGCGCGATGTCAGGCGTCTCCGCGCTTGTCGCCCCGCCGGCGGTCGCTTACGCTCGCCATCCGTCCAACCAGGGCGGCCATTCTCAACGGCAAGGCACCGAATGCAGCGCGTCCCCAGCTCCGCCGCAGACTGGTGTGCCCAGGCGAACGCTGCGCGGCAGATGGGGCGGACCGAGCGCGCCAAAGCGGGCTTCCGCGCCGCGCTGGCGATCGACCCCGGTTGCTTTCCCGCGCGCTTCGGGCTGGCCTCGACCATGCTCGACGATGGCGACGTGGCCGGCGCCGCGGCGATCGTGGAACGGATGGCGGCCGACGCCGCGGGCCGGCCCGACACCGCGTGGCTGCAAGTGCGCGTGGCGGTCGCGCGGGGCGATCCGGGCCTCGCCTGCGACCTGCTGGGCCGGCTGCTGGCGAGCGCGACGCTCGGTCCGGAACAGCGGGCGGAGGCGTTCCTGCAACGCGGCATAGCGCTGGACGATCTGGGGCGGACCACCGAGGCGTTCGCCGCCGCACGCGCCGGCAAGCAGATCCAGCGCGCGCTGCATGCCGCACAGGCGGAGAGCCGGGAAAGCGAAGTCGCCAAGCTCGAGCGGCTGGCGACGTGGATGCGGGGCACGCCATCACGCTGCGCGCCCTCGCCCCGCCCGCCGGCGGCGCGCGCCGCGGCGACCCACGTCTTCCTGCTGGGCTTTCCGCGCTCGGGGACGACCCTGCTCGAACAGGTGCTGGCGGCGCACCCGCGCGTCGCCACGCTCGAGGAGGCGCCGACGCTCGCCGCGGCGTATCAGGCCTTCCTGTCCGACGCGGACGCGTGCGCGGCGCTGCTGCGCCTCGGAGACGAGGAAGCGACCGCCTGGGCCGAGCATTACTGGCGCGAGATCGCCCAACGCGGCGTGGACGTCGCCGGCCGGCTGTTCGTCGACAAACAGCCGGCCGGAACGCTCTCCTTGCCGATCATCGCGCGCTTGTTCCCGCACGCGAAAATCCTCTTCGCGCTGCGCGATCCGCGCGACGTCGTGCTGAGCTGCTTCCGCCAGGCGTTCCAGATGAACGCGATGACCTATGCCTTCACCGATCTGACGGAAACCGCAGCCTGTTACGATGCGTGCATGAGGCTCGCGCAGCAGGCCCGCGCACGCCTGCCGCTGGCGTGGTGCGACGTGCGCCACGAGGCGCTGGTCGAGGATTTCGAGGGCGAACTCGCCCGCATCACCGGCTTTCTCGGGCTGGAGGCCGATCCAGCGATGAGCGATTTTGCGCGGGCAGCGCACAAGCGCACGATCCGCACCCCAAGCGCGCCACAAGTCCGCGCCGGGCTCAACCGGCGCGGACTGGGGCGGTGGGAAGCGTATCGCGAAGCGCTCGCCCCCGTGATGCCGACGCTGGCACCGTGGGTGGAGCGCTTCGGCTACACCGTCTAGAACTTCACGCGCGCGCCGAAGAACACCTGCGTGCCGTTCGAATAGATTGCGCGCGGCTGATCCTTGTTCTGCGCATAATATTTCAGCTTCGAATTGGTGATGTTGAGCGCATCCGCCGTCAGCGTGATGTTCTTCGTGATGGCGAGATTGATCGACCCGTCGAGCTGGCCGTAATTGTCCTGATTTTCCGCCGAGCTGCGATCGAGCCCGACGAAATAATGCGAGCGATAGGTGTAGGCGAGCCGCGTGTTGAGCGGGCCCTTGTCGTAATAGCCGACCAGATTGTAGGTGAATTTCGACGTGCCGACGAGCGGATTGCCGTCGGCGTCATGCCCGTCGACATAGGTGCCGTTCGCCTGGAAGCCGAAGCCGTAGGCGATCGGCTGCTGTACCTGCAGCTCGACGCCCGAGAGCTGTCCGGTCGTGTTGGTCGGCGACGAGATGTTGTACTGGTGGAACTGATTGTCGAGCTGGGTGAAATAGGTGCCGACCGAGGTGCCGAAGGTCACGTACGATTGGAGTTCGTCGTGGAACACGCTGATCGAGGCGAGCGACGCCGGGCCGTAATACCATTCGAGCGCCCCGTCGAACACCGCCGCCTTGATCGGCTTGAGATTGGGGTTGCCGCCGCTGCCGGTGAAATTGGTGTCGGTCAGCGACACCGTGCCGCCGAGCGCGCTGAAATCGGGGCGCGACATCGTCTCGGCCGCGGCGATGCGCAGCAACACCTTGTTGCCGAGGTCGAAGGTCAGGTTGAGGCTCGGCAGGAAGTCGACATAGGTGTGCTTGACCTCCTGGATGACGAACGGGCCATAAGCCGAGGTGGTGATGACGTTGGGCGCGCACGCCGTCGCCCCCGCCCCGCCCGGCGTGCAGGTGACCGGCACGTTGACGAACGCGTCTTCCTTGGTGCTGACCACGCGCAGGCCGAAATTGCCGCGCCATTTGTCGCCGCCGACATGCGCCAGCGCATAGCCCTCGATATCGGTCTCCTTGACCTTGAATTCGCCCGGCCAATATTCGTTGGCCGGCTGGACGATGTTGGCGATCGGCCCGCGGAACGGATTCTTGATGTTGTTGATGACGTCGGTGATCGTCTGCGGATTGCCGGCGAGCGGCACCAGCAGGCCGGGAATGCCGAGCGTGTTCGCGTTGAAACCGCTCGGATAGAGGCTCGGGTTCACCGCCGAGAAATTGAGCAGTCCGGCACCATAGCAATCGCCGTTCGCGCCGAGCGTACAGCCGCGATCCCAGCCGACCACCTTGCGCTCGTGATCGGCGATGCGGACGCCGAAATCGACCTTCCTGATCGGCCCGTCGCCGATATCGTAGCTGCCATCGACCTTGCCGTAGAATTCGTGGTCGATCGACTGGAAGGTCTCGTTGATCGCGAAATCGTTCGAGACGCCCGCGGTATTGGCGGGGTCGATGTTGGCGGTCTGCACCGCAAAGCCGTTGCCCGAGGGCTGGTACGACACGCCGGTCGGCGCATCGACTTCGAAGAAGGGTGACGACGGCGTATCGCCGACGCCGCGCGTGTAGCCGATCTGCCCCTTGAAGGTCAGCCGGTCGGTGGCGTGCCAGGTCGCGTCGAGATTGGCGAACCAGCTTTCGCCGCTCGCATCGGGCCGGACGATATTGTCGGCGACGATGCCCTCGATCTGCTGTCCGGCAAAGGGGCCCGACGGCGCGACCAGCGGGAAGCTCGCCGCGACCAAAGTGTTGTTCTTGACGGTGTAGCTGGTCGGCACGTTGCGATCGAGCTCACGCGAGCCCCAGTACAGGTAATTGTCGTTCACGTTGCTGGCGTTGAGATGCGAATAGAAGCCGCTCGCCGAGACTTCGAACTTCTCGCTCGGTTTCCAATTGACCGTGGTGACGCCGCCTTCGCGCGTGCGCTTCTGCTCGAAATAGGCCGAGCCGATCAGCGTCGGCGCCTGCACCCCGATCAGTGCGGGGATCGCCGCGCCGGTCGCGTTGGCCGCGGTGATCGCCGAATAACCCAGCGTTTCCTGCCCGTAGCGGCGCAGGCTGCGCTGTTCGTAGAAGCCCTGCAGCACCACGCCGAAGGTCGCGGCGTCGTTGCGCCAGCCGAGCAAACCGCTGAACTGCGGCTTGGTTTCGGCGCTCTGCGTATTGTAGGCGCCCTGGCCCGACGCCTGGAAGACCCAATTGCTCTTCTGGTCGAGCGCGCTGCGCAGCCGCAGATCGACCGAGCCGGCGACGCCGCCTTCGAGCATCGAGGCGTCCTGCGTCTTGCTGACCACCACCGCGCTGACCATTTCCGACGGCAGCAAGGCGAAGCTGGTGCTGCGCCCGACTGTCGAGAACTGGTCGAGGATGAACCAGTCGCCGGTCGACACGGCGTGGCCGTCGATCGTCACCTGCGTCAGGCTGGGCGACGTGCCGCGAATGCTGACGCGATCATTCTCGTCGAAGCCGCCCTCGCCGCTCGCCGCCGAGGATGTATTGAGGCCGGGCAGGCGCTGGAGCGCGTCGGCGACGTTCTTGTCGGGGAGCTTGCCGATATCTTCGGCCGAGATGACTTCGACGTGATTGTCCGAGGCGCGCTTGATTTCGATCGCCTTTTCCAGCGAAGCGCGAATGCCGGTGACGACGATGTCGTTGCCCGTTTCGGTATCGGCAGGTGGCGGCGGCGTGGTCTGTGCGGCGGCGGGCGTGGCGATCGCCAGCAAGCTTGCCGACCCGATGTAGAAGGACTTGCGCATTCCCCGAACCCCTGATGCCGTCGGACCTGGCACAATACCAGTTTAGCGCCACTCCCATCATGTTCTCGAGATGGGTAGCAACCCTTCCGACCCCTTACGACTCGGAAGGTGACATAAACTGCAACACGAATGCAATACCAAAAAATACACTTTCTAATACCACTGCTTTGTTGGTATGCATGGCCTACCGGTTGCGTTGCACGACTATCCGTGGTCGACGCTGCCCGGAGCGGGTGGAGGGATGCGGTGGAGCTTTCGAGTCTGATTGGGGGGCTGGAGGAACAGGCACGCGCCCCGCTGTATCAGCAGCTGCAGCGCGCGTTGCGCGATGCGATCGAGGACAAACGGCTGGCGAGCGACACTGCGCTGCCGGCGGAGCGCGACATCGCGACCGATTTCGGCATTTCGCGCATCACCGTACGCAAGGCGCTTGATGCGCTGGCGGATGAAGGGCTGATCCGCCGCCAGCACGGTGCCGGCACCTTCGTCGCGGCGCGCGTCGAAAAGAGCTTCTCGATGCTGTCCTCCTTCTCGGAGGACATGGAGTCGCGCGGCCGCACTGCGCGGACGCAGTGGCTGCGGCGTTCGGCGGGGACGGTGACGCCGGAGGAATCGATGGTGCTGGGGCTGAGCCCGGGCAGCCCGGTGCTGCGCTTCAGCCGCATCCGCTTTGCCGACGATTGCCCGATGGCGCTCGAATATACCTCGATCCCCGGCCAGTATCTCGCATCCGAAAAGGCGGTCGACGAATCGCTCTACGCTGCGCTCGAAAAGACCAGCAGCCGCCCGGTGCGCGCGCTGCAACGGCTGCGCGCGGTGCTGTTCACCGCCGAACAGGCCGATCTGCTCGGAATCGAGCCCAAGGATCCCGGGCTGCTGATCGAGCGGCGCGGTTTCCTCGCCGACGGGCAGGCGGTCGAATTCACCCGTTCCTTCTATCGCGGCGACAGCTATGATTTCGTCGCCGAGCTGCAGGTCGGTGCCAGCCGATGAGCACGCGGATGTTCGCCGAAGCCGCCGAGGCGCCCGCCGCGGTCGCCGCGCAATTGGTGCGCAACGCCCCCGTGATCGGCACCCTCGCCGCCAGCCTGCGCGCCCAGCCGCCGCGGACCGTGGTGACGATCGCGCGCGGCAGCTCGGACAATGCCGCGACCTATGCACGCTATCTGTGCGAGACGCGGCTCGGCGTGCTGACCGCCTCGGCGCCGCCGTCGGTCAGCTCGGTCTATGGCGCGGCGCTGGACATGGCCGACACGCTGGTGCTGGCGCTGTCGCAATCGGGGCGCAGTCCCGATCTGCTGGCCGCCGCCGAAGCCGCGGCGCGCGCCGGCGGGCGAGTCGTCGCGCTGGTCAATGACGAGACCGCCCCGCTCGCCGCTTTGGCCGAAGTGACGATCCCGCTCGCCGCCGGGCCCGAGCGCAGCGTCGCGGCGACCAAATCGTTCATCACCGCGCTCAGCGCGATCGCGCAGCTGGTCGCCGACTGGTCCGAGGACGAGTCGTTGCGCGCCGGACTCGATGCCCTGCCCGCCACGCTCGATGCCGCGTGGCAGCTCGACTGGTCCGCGGCCACGCCGCTCCTCGCCAAGGCTGACCATCTCTACGTGCTCGGCCGCGGCCCCGGTTTCGCGGTCGCGCAGGAGGCGGCGCTGAAGTTCAAGGAAACCTGCGGGTTGCACGCCGAAGCGTTCAGCGCGGCCGAAGTGCGGCATGGCCCGATGGCGCTGGTCGGCGCCGATTTCCCGGTGCTCGCCTTCCTGCCGAGCGACGCGAGCCGCGCCGGAATGGACGAAACGGTCGCCGCGTTGCGCGCGCAAGGCGCGACCGTGCTGACGGTCGGCGGCAGCGGGGGCGACGCGCTGCCGATCGTCGAGTGCCACCCGCTGCTGCTGCCGATCGCGCAGACCCAGGCTGTGTACCGCATGATGGACGCGCTTTCGGCGGCGCGCGGCCACGATCCCGATGCGCCGCCGCATCTCGCCAAGGTTACGGAAACTTTATGACCCGTGTCGCTTTGGTCGGCGGTCGCGTGATGACCGCCGCGGGTCTGCAGGATGGCCTGGCGGTCGAGATCGCCGACGGCCGGATCGCCGCGCTGACGCCGGTCGCCGCGCTGGCGGCGGACATGCCGACGCGCGACCTCGCCGGCGGGCTGCTGCTGCCCGGCTTCATCGACACGCAGGTCAATGGCGGCGGCGACGTGCTGTTCAACGATTCGCCGAGCGTCGCGGCGATCGCGCGGATCGGCGCGGCGCATCGCCGGTTCGGCACCACCGGCTTCCTGCCGACGCTGATCAGCGATACGTTGAGCGTGGTCGAAACCGCCTTGGGCGCGATGCGCGATGCGCGCGCCGCCGGCGTGCCGGGCGTGCTCGGCGCGCATATCGAAGGCCCGTTCCTCAGCCATGAACGCCAGGGCATCCACGATCCGGAGCATTTCCGCACGCTCGATGCGCAGGGCATCGAGCTGCTGACGCACGACTGGGGCGGCCGCGTGCTCGCCACGCTGGCGCCCGAAATGGTCGATCGCGCCGCCGTCCGCCAGCTGGCCGCAGCGGGCGTGGTCGTCGCTGCGGGACACACCAATGCGACCTATGCGCAAATGCGCGACGGCTTCGCCGACGGCTTCACCGGCGTGACGCATCTGTTCAACGCCATGTCGCCACTGGTCAGCCGCGAACCCGGCGTGGTCGGCGCGGCGCTGGAGAGCGACGCTTATTGCGGCATCATCGTCGATGGCCGCCATGTCGATCCGGTGGTGCTGAAGCTCGGGCTCGCCTGCCACCGGCGCGACCGTTTCATGCTGGTCAGCGACGCGATGCCGTGCGTCGGCGGCGATCGCCACAGCTTCCGGCTGCAGGGCAAGACGATCCAGGTGCGCGACGGCTCGTGCTACGATGCCGACGGCCGGCTCGCCGGGTCGGATCTCGACATGGCGAGCGCGGTGCGCAACGCAGTGCGGCTGCTCGGTCTCGAGCTCGCCGAAGCGTCGTACATGGCGAGCGGCGCCCCTGCCGCCTTTCTCGGCCTCGCGGACGAGACCGGGTCGATCGCGCCCGGCCTGCGCGCCGATCTGGTGCTGCTCGACGACGACCTTCATGTGCAGGAGAGCTGGATTGCCGGTATCGACACCGCACGCGCACGCGAAGCGGCGCATGCGTAGCGGCCTCGGCCGCATGCTCGCCACGCTCGCGCTGTTCGCAGCGCCCGCGCTTCACGCCGAACCGGCGATCACGCCGCGGCCGCTGCAGGTGGCCGAGCAGGCCGGCCCGGGCGTCATGCTGGGGGACGGCACCGGCGTGCTGGCCCCGGCGGGCGACGCCGAGGCAGAAGCGGTGGCGCGCTACCTCGCCGATCTCGCCCACCGTTCGGGCGGCGTGCGCTTGGTGCCGGGCGTGTCCGCCGGTGCCGCCCCCGCGATTCGCCTGGTCCGGCATGCGGGATTCGCGCCCGAGGGCTATGCGCTCGACATCGCCGCGACGGGCGCGACGATCACCGCCTCGACGCATGCCGGCTTGCTCTATGGCGCGGTCAGCCTGTGGCAATTGCTCGCCACCGCGCGCGACCACCGGCTGATGCCCGTGAAGATCACCGATTCGCCGCGCTTCGCCTGGCGCGGCATGTTGCTCGACAGCGTGCGGCACGTCCGCTCGACCGCCGCGAGCGCGCGGATGCTCGATTGGATGGCGCTCCACAAACTCAACCGGCTGCAATGGCATCTCGCCGACGACCAGGGCTGGCGGATCGCCGTCCCGGATTATCCGCGGCTGACCAGCGTGGCGGCGTGGCGCACCACGCCGCCTGCGGCCGGGCTGACGCCGGGGCGCCATGGCGGCTTCTACACGCCGGCCGAAATCCGGCGCATCGTCGCGCTTGCGGCGGCGCGCAACATCACCGTCGTGCCCGAGATCGAACTACCCGGCCACGCCACCGCGGCGATCCTTGCCTATCCCGACATCGGCATGACCACGATGACCGCGGCAAATCTCGGCGACTGGGGGGTGTTCTCGTCACTCTATGGCGTCGATGCGAAGACCTTCGCCTTCCTGCACAGCGTGCTCGACCAGGTGATGACGCTCTTTCCGTCACGCGAGATCGCGATCGGCGGCGACGAGGCCGTGCACACGCTGTGGCACGCCTCGCCCGCAGTGCAGGCGCGGATGCACGCGCTCGGGCTGAAGGACGAAGCCGCGCTTCAGGGCTGGTTCGTCGGCCAGATCGGCGCGTACCTCAATGCGCATGGCCGCCGGCTGGTCGGATGGGACGAGATCCTCGCCGACCCTGCTTTGTCCAGGAACGACATCGTGCTGTCCTGGCACGGCGCCGACGGCGCGATCGCGGCGGCACGCGCCGGGCACGACGTGGTGATGGCGACCGCGCCGACACTGTATTTCGACAATCGCCAGGCGACCGGTCCGAGCGAACCGCCGGGACGCGGTTTCCTCGTCACGCTCGGCGACGTCTACGCCTATGATCCGGGCGATCCGCCGCATGCCGCCGGCACGCCGGGGCTCGATGCGGCGGCGGCACGGCATGTGCTCGGCGTCCAGGCGCAGCTCTGGAGCGAGCATATCGTGGCCGATACCGATTTCGAGGCGATGGCGCTGCCGCGCGCCGCCGCGCTCGCCGAAATCGGCTGGACCGCTGCGGCGCGGCGCGACTGGCCGGACTTCGTCGCTCGGCTGCCGGCACTGTTCGCTGAGTATCGGGCGCTGGGCCTGCGCGCGGACGACGGCGCGGTCGCGGTGCAGGCGAAGATCGTCGGCGATCGCGCGACGGCACAGGTGACGCTCGACCGCCAGATCGCGCTCGGCGAGATTCGCTACACGATCGACGGCACCATGCCGACCGCATCCTCGCCCCGCTATACCGCCCCGCTGCTCGTATCCTTGCCGAGCCATGTGCGCGCGGCGAGCTTTGCCGGGCCGCAGCAAGTGTCGCGTGCGATCGACCTTCCGCTCGACTCGGTCTCCGCGACGCGCAAGACCAGCCAGCAGCTCGAACTGTGCGGGAACGCCATCGTGCTCAACTTGCCGGGCCATACCGCGCCGGGCGCGAGCGCGACGCCGGCCTATCTCGTCGACATCCGCAATCCGTGCTGGATCGATCGCGCGGTCGACCTGTCGCGCGGCGGCCATGTCGCGGTCGATGTCGTCGCGCTGCCGTTCAACTATCAGTTCGCCGACGGGGCTCCCGCGCGCCCTGCCCCGCCGGAGCCGGCCGAACTCGTGCTGCGTCGCGGCTGCGACGGGCCGGTGCTCGCCACGGTCCCCCTCGCGCCGGTCGCCCGCGACGGTAAGCCCCATACGCTCGTCGCGAGCATCGCGCCGCAAGCGGGGCGGCAGGACCTGTGTATCCGGCTGCCGCTGGCAACGCGCTCTCCGCTCTGGGCGCTCGACGCGGTGGAGCTGCGGCCATGACCCTCACGCTGGTCTCCCCGCTGCGGGGCTGGGTCTGCTCGCTCGCCGAACTGCCCGACGCGGCGTTCGCGCAAGGCATGGTCGGCGATGGCGTCGCGATCGATCCGACCGGCGACACGCTGCACGCGCCTTGCGCCGGCATCGTGGTCGGCGTCCACCGCGCGCGCCACGCAGTGACGCTGCGCGCCGAAAATGGCGCGGAGCTCCTCTGCCATATCGGCATCGAGACGGTCGGCCTGGGTGGGGACGGCTTCACCGTCCTGGTCGCGGATGGCGACCGAGTGGCGGTGGGCGCACCGCTGATCCGCTTCGATCTCGACATATTGGCGAACGACGCGAAGAGCCTCGCCTCGCCGATCCTGCTGATCGACCCCGACGCCTATCGCATCACGCGCCGCGCGCAGGATCTGCGCGTCGCGGTCGGCGACTGGCTGATGGAGGTCGCGGCGACCGGTGCGACGACCACCGCGGCGAGCGCGACCGACACGCCCGCCAGCACGCGCACGATCACGCTGCCCCCCGGCCACGGCATCCACGCCCGCCCCGCGGCGGCGATCGCCGCCTGCGCGCGCGGCTTCGACGCCGTGGTCGAACTGGTCACGACGCGTACCCGCGCCAGCGCGACGAGCCCGGTGGCGCTGATGACGCTGGGAGTCGCGGCGGGGGAAACGGTCACGCTCAGCGCGCACGGTCGTGACGCCGACGCGGCCCTGACAGCACTGGCACGCCTGATCGAGCACGGCCTGGAAACCGGCGCGCGCACGCCGCACGCGCCGCCGCCCGCGCCTGCGCGAAACGGCGGCACCACCGCCGTCCCCGGCATCGCGCTCGGGACGATCGTGCATGTCGCTACGCTTCGCCGCGAACCGCCTGCGACCGGACAAGGGCGCGCCGCCGAAACGCAAGCGCTCGACGCCGCCCTGGCGTCGGTGCGCGCCGCCCTCGCGACACGCACCGCGAGCGGGCCTGCCGCCCAGCGCGACATCGCCCGCGCGCATCTCGAACTGCTCGACGATCCCC